>DASPIZ010000151.1:0-110261 GCA_035628875.1 Ohtaekwangia sp.
GATAATAAATTTTTTTCACTAAAGCGTGCTGTGAGAACACAGTTGCCATTGGGAGACATGGTGATTTGATCAACCTGACATCTATTGCCCCCTGCGGATCCTGTTAACCAGAGCGGAACCCCATCAGCTGTTAATTTGACTAAAAAGACGTTACCGTTTTCTGTTCCATGAAAGCTCGAACAGCCAAAGGAGATGGATGTGGCGAAATTACCCGCAACGATAAAATTATCGTCCTGGGCTATCTCGATACGGTAAGCCTGGGCCCACTTACCCGCGGTTGGACTTATCGCCCAAACAAGAGAATAGCGCTTATCAAATTTTGCAATAAATACTCCCGATCCGCCTGGGGGAAGAGAAAATGTGTTCGGTCCTAACGTGAAGTCTCCTTCGGAGAAATTTCCAACTATATAAGTATTGCCGAATCTATCATAAGCAGCGTCATTGATAGATACGTTCTTATAATAAAAAAGCTTTTCCCATTCGCCGCATTGAGAAAAACCACTGTGCGATGCCCCTAAAAAAACAAGCACTAGAATAAGCCGACAACGTGTTGACACAAAATCACTAAAAGGTTAAGATTGGTTGCAAAGATAGAGTAAGGTGTTGAAATGAAAAAATTAGATCTTCCCTGAATTGCCAGTAAGTACATTACTATTATAGATCTAAACCAACGTAAGAAATGTCGGAACGTCACTAGCGCGTGCAACAGATGTAACATTTAACACATTTCTAGATTAAATGCTACTTTCAGTCTGTCTAGATTTGAACGCAATTTAATTTCCTGAAATGAAAAAACGTATAATAATGTTGATCACATTGATCTGTACTTTTTGCTTCCTCCTTCCTGCCCAGGAAAAGAAGCTATCCATTCCTGTAACCAATACGACAGATCCGAACTCAACTTTTGTTCAGTTTCCCGATCTGATTATGACCCCTTCAAATGTTGTGGTATTCAACGAGTATTCACGTGAGACTTCTCATTTGTATTACTATAAAGACTATCGCTTCGTATGGAAAGCAACGGCGGAAAAAGAGTACTCTAAGAAACGGATTGTTTTAGGGCACAATCTAGGTGTATATGATTTTCGCCCTAATGCCTTGGTAGCAAGTAATAGTGGCTCATGGGTGTATCACATTGAACTCAATCCGGAAAGCATTGATAAAAAAAATCAGTATGTCACACAATTTAACCAGGATGGCGTTTCTAAAAAAAATACAATTGAGGCCCGCAGTGAATTCGGGAAGCAAGTGCAAACCATTTTTTGCGATGATCAATATCTTTATTACCTCGCGACCGAAAATGGTAATGAACTCAGTAAATCAAAAAAGGCAGCGGAAAAATTAATTCTCAATCGATTTAACGCAAAGGATTTTTCTTACAAGAAAATAGTATTGGATTTGCCGGAAATAGAGGAAGGAAGTAATTCTGTTTTTTGGAGCTTCCTCGGGCAAACCGATGCAGAAAAATTTCTAGTTTCAAAAAATATTGATTACAGGAAGGAAAAATACACACTTACGATAGCCGGATTTAATTCAGAAGGAAAAGTGACTCGCACGTTTACAATCGAGCCAAAGTTGGATGAGACCTTCATTAGACGAGCCAATGCGATTAAGTCGCCAATCAGCAATTTTTACCAGGTAGCAGAGCTCGATTATCATAAAGAAAAAGCAAACGATACATTTGACAAAGTGGAACATGATGAAGGTTCATTTTCAAATATTATTTTCGATCCAAGCGCTCAAAGTTTTTATGTTTTTGGATTGTCGGGCCCAAAACCATATCAGAAAGTTGGCCCTATTAACGATGGTTTTTACGTCATTCGATATGATCTTACCGGAGCCAGGACGTGGCTATTGCAACAACCCGTGCCAACTGCTCTAAAGGAGAAGGGAACTTTCCGCGTTCACAATACGCCGGGTTACAGGAATGTGTATCTTCAAATCATGCCTGATAAACGAGTCGTATTTCATATTCAGATAAAGAAGGATCGTTATAGCTGGCCCATTTCCAACGACGGAAAGGCAGGTACACACACCGTCAATGATGACACAAGAGATGTAGGGTATCCTTACGAATTTGTCTTAACGAATTAGTCATTGAAAAATTAAGCTGTTTTGATGTTGTAAAATGGCCATAAAGCTATTTCAATTTACTCGCCTTTTGGTCCAACCATACCTTTCATTCGTTAAAAACACCTTCCGTAGTCATTACGATTCTTTTCATTGTACCATCATCATTATAAAACAATCGATCAACACATATCGATCTTCGGTGACTACCGCCATTTTTTAATGCGCCATTGTGATACAAGAAATATGAATTGCCTTTAAAATCAATAATACACGGCCTGTTGGTTTTACAGTTTCCAGCAATCTCATTTAAAATGCCCTTAAATTCCCATGGGCCATGAATACTCTTGCTCATCGCATAGGCCACCTTCTCCGGCATTCCATAACCATAAGATAAGTAGTACCAATCATTTCTTTTGTGAAGGTGCGTTCCCTCTTCAAAATCCGGCAACGCAACTTCTTTAATTTCGCTGGCGATACTTATTAAGTCATCTCCTAATTTAGCATAGAAACATTTTTGATTTCCCCAGAAGATATATGCTTCACCGTTGTCGTCAATCAAAACAGAAGGATCTAAATTAGCTTTCATATTGTCGGTGGACGGCAACATGTCTTTCGTTATTAACGCTTTGTTTATTGGATCCTTAAATCCGTCTGTAGGTTTGTCGGATACCGCCACACCGATAGCTGTACCGTGAGCCGCTTTATGATTGACAGAAACATACCAATAAAACCGATCATTTCTTTCAATTATTTTAGTTGCGTAAGCACCGCCAGATGACCACTCGAAATCGATCGCTTTCAGTGGAGAAGGATATTCTTTCCAGTTTAATAAATCTTTTGAAGAAAAGCATAGCCAATCATGCATTACATAATCTTCCGTCCCTACAGGTGCTTCATCATGTCCCGTATATAGATAAACGCTGTCTTCGTAAACAACCGCTGTAGGATCAGATGTGAATTTGTTTTGTATAATAGGATTTCCTGACTTTTGCATTGTGTAATTTTTAGGGTGTACCATTTGCAGTGTGGCATGGGCTACTTCAACGAATTTAAATGGTACGACCTAAACCAAAAAATATTTAGATCACATCGTTTAGCAAAAGTTATCTTTTATGTTAGACATAATAATGGTTAAAAAAACAAAAGCCGCCCTCAGAAAGAGCGGCGGCTTTTGTTAGAATCGTATTATATAAAATTAATAACCAGGATTTTGTTCAGCTTCTTTTTCATCGGCTGTCAAGGCGCGTCCATTCTTCTGGATGATATCCAGGTGGGTTTGTGGTATTGGCCGAAGGTTATGCCTCTCAGTAATATTAGGTTCTGCCATTTTATTGAAAGCTTTGGCACGCTCTACCAATGTGAGCGTACGAGAGAGATCTTCCCAACGATAAAATTCACCCATGAGCTCTCTGGAACGTTCATTCAATAAAAAATCTAAAGCACGCTTATATTCATCGCCTGCATGACCAAGTTCGTCAATAACCCGCTGGTCTTCTTCGGGGAGGTCCGCATAATCAAAACTTGTGATGGTCAAATCCGTGGCATCTGTAGTTTCAGGAATTTCATTCGATTCATAATAAGAATTACGATCGTAGAAGGAGTTTGGAGGGGGCCCCTGGTAGGCAGCTCCACCGTCTGTGTAGGCTGCACGGTCTTCTCCCGCTTTATAGGCACCTCTGGCACGCACAGGATTAATGTAATCGTTAATTGCTTTGCTGTACTCACCCTGCCGAATACAAATTTCAGCGGCCGTTAAATAGGTATCGGCAAGGCGAGCTAAGATGCCATCTCTGTTACCTGGTACATCTGCAGTACCTGCACGCGAACCATCAAGATATTTATTTAAAGATGGAAAACGATTGGCATTTGCATCAAGATCCAGGTAGCGTTGTCCTCCAACGTACGTAGCAAGTAAGTTCGGCACAACTTTTCCTGTGATCGGATCAACCACGGTTAATAGATCGTCTGAAGTATTGAATCGATCATCATCGGGATCGTTTATGATATACATAGCCCCTAAGTCACCATGTGCATAAATGCCTTTTGGCGCATTGATTGCATATTTTGTTTTAAAACTTTTCCAAAAACGCGAGTCGTTCACGCGATCATAGACTTCAATTGCGTAATAATTAGTATGAAGTCTCTGGTATTCCCGTCCGCCCGCAATATCCCGCGTAAGTCCACCGCCTGGAAAATTCAAATATTGTGAAAGAAAAAATAAGTGTTGTTGATTGCCCATTCTACCTCGCGTTGATATATCGGCCGTGAATTGTGCAGACAGGATTATCTCATTAAGATTTTCGCTTGGACCATCTATGCCTGTATAGTTCCACAGGTCGGCAAAGTTAGGCGCCAATTGCCTGTTGGCAATTACTTCATCAGCAAACTCCAATCCTTTAGTGAGATCAGCCGTCTTGGTTGTACTATTCCAGCTATCATTAATCTCACTGGCTCTGAATAAATATGCTTTAGCAAGAAAATGTGCTGCAGCATCTTTTGTTATTTTTCCGGGCGCCGAAGGTGTAGCCGGTAAAAGGTTATAGGCTTCTGTAAAGTCTGCAATAACCTGTTCCATGACTTCCTGTACAGAGTTGCGGGAAAACTCACGCTGAGGTGTTGTATTCGGGGTCAGCTTTAATGGAACACCTCCGTATTGCCGCACAAGCTTTTGGTAGTTAAAGGCACGAAGAAAATGGCCTTCTCCCAATATAGTATTTCTTTCTTCACCCTCCGGCAAGCCAGCGGAAGCATTTTCAATTAACAGATTAGCGGATCCTATGCCGATATACATGTTATCCCACAACGCTTGCGGCATAACAGTATTCGAATTCACAGCCGTAATCATTGGACTAAAGTTCCCATCATAGCTGTTCCACATCTGATTCGAACCATCACCACCTGTACGAAACTCGTCTGTGCCGTAGTTGGTATAAGTATAGGCCCATTCTCCGGCGAAATGATATCGGAGGTTGTAATAGATACCTACAGCAAGTTCGCGAATACCCTGTGGCGTCTTGAGATACTCAGTATCTCGTTGCGTTGTCAATTCTTCATTGAGAAAATCGGAGCAGGCATTCATAACAGACATGCATCCTGCCAGCGCCAATATCCTTAAAAGTGATTTATTGTATTTCATATTCTTCTTAAGTTAATTATACGGAACGATCATTAAAACTGGGCATCAAGCCCAAACACAAAACCACGGTTCCATGTTGAAAGACCTGTATCCATATCCAGGAAATCTACTTTCGAGTACAGCATACCCGGATTTCTGGCCTGAACGTATAGCCTTAGGCTATTGATCTTTAGTTTTTCGATAACCGATTCAGGTAATCTATATCCCAGATTGATGTTCCTGATTTTCAGAAATGATCCACTGCGATAGCCCAGTATATTAAAGAAGGGATCACCACCTGCTACGTCATAGATAGGTTTCTGGTACTCAGCGTTCTTATTATTTTCGTTGTAGTAATCTATGTCACGTTGCGTATAGCGTCCACCCTGGAATTCACCGCCTGTATTAACGGTGTAGTCGAAACGACCATAAACAAAGACAGAAAGGTCGAAGTTTTTATACCGAAACATATTGTTTAAGCCCAAGGTCCAGCGAGGTTGTGTATGACCTATTACAACGCGATCGCGAGCATCAATTATTTTATCACCGTTTTGGTCAACTGGTCTTGACATACCCGCGCTGAAATTGCGGTCATTTGCGTTGAATAACGCCATCTCATCCGCGTCGCCTTCCTGCCACAGCCCATCTGAATCAAAACCATAAACAACACCCAGTGACTCGCCAATGAACCAGAGATTTCCAATGTCATCGGATTTTCCATTAGCCAAAGAAACAATCTCATTCTTTTGCCATGCTGCATTCAAGGAAGTTTCCCACGTAAAATCACCTGTTTTTACGTTAACACTATTGAGTGTAATATCAATACCGTTGTTTTTCGTTTCGCCGATATTGGCATAGGTAGTTGTATAGCTGTTTATAGGAGAAATTGACATTTCCTGTAACAAATCCGTTGTACGCGAGGTGTAGACATCAACGGTGCCTGTAAGTCTGCTGTTTAACACCGAGAAATCAATACCAAAGTTATATTGCGTGGTTCGCTCCCACGACAGAGCATGGTTTGCCATAATCGCGTCTGCGCTAATCTGAAATTCAGAAGGTGCATACCCCTGTGCGATTGTACCTCCGTAAGGATAAAACATAGAATGGATACCTCCTTTAGTCATATAGGGTCGAATCGCCGCATTACCCGTGGTTCCTACACCCACTCTCACCTTTAACTGGTCCAACCAGGTTGTGTTTTGCATCCAATCCTCCTCCGTTACACGCCACGCTAAAGCCGCTGACGGAAAGAACGACCATTTATTGCCATCCGCAAGTTGCGAGGCACCGTCCCAACGCCCGGATAAGGTGAGTAAATATTTATCAGATAACCCATAGGTTATTCTACCCATATACGACAACAACTGTTGCTCTTCCAGGTTAGAACTATATCCTCGCAAACTTTCAAGGGGTATTGCACCCAGTGCATTCCATTTTTGTTTTGTATAGGGAACATCCGTTCCATTTATATTAGACCAATTTCTATTCCGTGAGGAAGAAGTTTGCAGTAATGTCCCCCCTATTTTGTGTTTACCAATTGTTTTATCGTAGTAAATCAAATTATCGAGTGTCCATGAGAAATCAGTTTCGTTTGTTAATGATGCATAGCTTGGATTACCTACTCGGACCACCGATTTTTCATCAATAAAAATTCCATTCTGGTATTGTCTGAAATCCGGACCGAAGTTCACACGATATCTTAGTCCTGGTAAAATATTAACCTGAGCGTAAAAACTACCCAGCGCACGTATTGTGGTTCGTTGGTTCTCTGAAAGTTTCCATTCATCTACAATTGTTCTCACATAGTCGTCACCTCCAGGCGATTGAATTCTTTCACCGTTATCATCGTAAGGAACGGCGTATGGAAAAACTCCCCTGGCTCCTGCATAGATGCTATTCGGGCCAGAAACCTGACCACCTGTAGTGGACTGACCATATTGTTGAACACCATACGAAGCATTAATACTTACACCCATTTCAAACCATTCCTTAGGAGTTAAATCAACGCTAAGTTTTGTTGAATATCTTTTAAATGATTGTCCTTTCATGGTGCCCTCGTTATCCAGGTAACCAAAAGAACCAAAAGCCCTTACTTTATCATTTCCGCCACTCGCACTGATGGTGTGATTTTGGGTAACAGCGGTTTGTGTCACCATACCCAACCAGTCCGTGGTTTTTACTTTGGACCCGTCCCAGTTACCACCTTCCCAGCCCTTCATAATATTTGCCCACGCAAAAGGATCATTTGCCCCAAGGAAAATAGCAAAATCATTGTCTTGTGTTGGCTCGTCTCCCCTTGGATAGTTATTAGGATCTCTGTAGTAATAAGACCACCGTCTCCAGGTAATGTATTCATCTGCATCCATCATGGGGCTTAAATCCTGAATATTTTCTACTGTAAGGGAACCTGAATAGTTCATCGTCATCTGGCCAGCCTTACCTCTTTTGGTGGTGACCAGAATTACACCATTCGCACCACGCGAACCATAGATAGCAGTGGCGGAAGCATCTTTCAATACGTCTATGGATTCAATATCCAGCGTATTAAGATTTTCAATTCCTCCCGACATTAGCGGTATGCCATCGACTACATACAACGGATCGCTCGTAGCCAATAGTGAACGTGTTCCTCTAATCCGGACCTGACCAAGTTCCCCAGGACGCTCATTAGAAGTGATATCCACACCAGCAGCCTTCCCTTGCAATGCCTCCAACGCATTGGCTACTGGACGGGCTCTTAGCTCCTCACTACCCACACTCACGATGGAGCCTGTCACATCACTCTTCTTCACGGTGCCGTAACCAACTACCACCACTTCCGAGAGTTGTTGGATATCAGCCTCCATGCCCACATCGATTGTTGTTCTGCCCCCAACGACTACCTCCGTCGGAGTATAACCGATAAAGGTGAACACAAGTGTAGCATTTTGAGGTACGCTGATCGCATAATTTCCATCAGAATCAGTGACGGTACCATTCGTTGTGCCTTTCACCAAAACGTTGACACCTGGTAGCGAACTGTTGTCATCGGCTGAAGTGACTTTACCGCTCACTTGTAGTTCCTGAGCCCACCCTGCCGTGGCGTGCAGGAGGACTATCAACATAACAGCGATTAGCCGGTTTACATTAAATCGTAAAAATTCATTTTTCATTTAGCTTAGTTTTGAGTTTAAAATGGACGCGCTTAGCTGTCTTTCCCAGGTTGTTTTTTCGCATCTGGAAAGAATACGTTAGCTAATTTACCTTCATGATTAGAAAGTGGTGTCCTGAGGTATCCCGTTTGTGCTAACGATTCCGTCAGGATAGCCTTGTGACGGTCAAAATATAGATTTTAAAAAAGCCGATCTCGAGGGTTGTGGCTTCGGTTGAGATTGCAATCAGAAACCAAATGCAGGCTGAGGCGATAGACCTGATTTTTTTACAACTAAATCTTCATTTCATTCAAACGAAATAACATACACTTAATTATCTATCAATAAACAGACAGATAAGGTGCGTGTACTTCCTTTTAATCAAGCCCGTATGTAGAAACTTACGTCGTTTAGAGATTATGAATGAAAGATGAGCCGGTCTAATAAGAGACGCGAATTTTTGTCTTATTAAAATTTACTTTCTATTAACGAACCAAACTATATCACTTAAATCATCTGTAATTAAAGGTTGCCTTGTTTTGTTATTGCTACTGCGACAGGACGCCCAAACACTTCTCCTTTTTCAGCATAAGAAATAAACCAGTAATAAATTCTTCGGCGAGGGCCTGACAACTACCATTTTCGAAAGGAACAAACGCGGTTCGATAGCCAGAAAACTCAGACCTGTTCCATGATCTGTTGGGCTATAAGCGCTCCGTTGTGATATTTGCCGGGTAACATTTCCTGATCGTAAAACACCAAACCCATGGAGGAACTGTGCGCGTCAAGTTGCAGGTCAGGGACCAATGCCGTTTCAACAAGCGCTGGTTTTGGATCCTCCTGCTTGATCCTGAGATCAAGTTGCTACCGAAGTATGGAGAAGGCCATCCGTGAAATCCACCCTCTTCACTTGTGTAAGATAGTCGGGAACAAGATTGTTGCCGAGCTCGTCGCGTTCGTTTACAAGCCATGGCACCAACCATGGCTTTTTGCTTTACCGGATAAAGGTCAATTAAACGGTGGACGTAAAGTTTATCGATCTACCAGTATAGGATCTCCGGTTCCCCACCACTTATACCACCGCGTATAATCTATGTCGGGGTACGGATGAATCGTAACGTCGGTGTTAGCGTTGGTATTGCGGAGAAGAAATTTATCGACAAAAGCCTCCACTGCAGGGCGTTGATTTGCCGGGATAACACAGTGACCGTGGCCACCATCGATATAAAATCCAAATCGATCGCCGATGCCGAAGGTTCTGTAGACCTCATGGGTTGCCCTTGCAGAAACATATAGTGATGGATTTGCTAACCATTCAAAGTCAGTGTTTCCCGTAACCAATAAAGCTCTCGGCGCCACCATCGCCATCAACTCATGATGATCGTATGGAAGCCTGGAAACATTTTCCCCAGAAAACAGAAACAAATCTTCGCGGAACCATTCATGACTTGTTGCCCCAAGTTTCTCAACCTTGCCAAGTGTTTCAGAAACCCGCCATGCCGGTGCGCCTCCGCCGCCGGATTCCTGCGCTATCGTAAGGGCTATACGCTCGTCTAATGCGCCTGAGATTAATGCCATTTTGCCGGCATAAGAACATCCTGTAACAGCAAGGTGTGATAGATCGATTGGTAATTTATCCTTCACGAGTTCCATTCCATCGATAAGCCTGCTTACACCCCATGCCCACGCGCTATACTGTCCGGTGTTCTCGAAATTCTGGTCAGGATAAAGGCTGTAGTATGGATCTGTTATTTGTGGCTTAGGATAAGTCGTTACCTGATTGTGGTTATATGTAATCATGGCAATATTCCGTTCGGTAAAAATTTCTGCAGGAACACTGCCATTCGGACGGTTCATTCCAATCACCGCCGGGAATGGGCCGCTACCTGCAGGAAGGGAAACAGATGATGTAAGGGTTAGCGTTTTTCCATTCACTGTAATGTTTACGGTTAGTGTACCTGTGCTGGCATCTTTTTCAGGTGTGTAACTGGCAGTGATGTTATCTGGTTTACCCGGCTTATCACCTATCTCATAATGTTCAATTTCGGCTTTTATCTCATTTCTTCTTCGTTTCCAATCACTGAAATCTGTTGAATGCCTGCCGTCTGAAAACACAAACGGATCCGTTAACGGAACAATCACAGGCAACTTGTCCAGTGCTGGCAATGGTGGTGGTACTGCACCGTCACCGGTATTTTCAATGTAGTAAACCAATGGTATCTGTGCCATTATGCTCACAGAAGTACACGACAGGCAGAGAATAATGATGATGATTATGTTCGCTTTCATTGTTCTTTTTACACGACAATAGACGACACAAAAATTGTAACATCTGTATCTTCCAATATTAAGAAAAAAACATTGTATGCATAGAAATATTACAGGAAAGGGAAATGCGCTGGTAAAGGAAGTTCACCAGTGCAGTGAATGGCTTTTAGAGGAATTCGCACAGTAACTTAACATTAGAAGAAATTACTTTTATGTGCAACATAGGCTTCGCAACATTTAAACGATCGTTTACCAAATTTATGGAACGAGCCCCGGTAGATGCTTAAGGGAACGAAAAACTTATTTGGACGAAGAAAATCCGCAAATACAACCGTCTTCAAAAGGAATTTTTTAGGAATTTTTTCATGAAGCAGGCTATCATGGTTATTCAAGTTTCGGCTACGCATTTAAACAGAAATTCGGCGTAAGCCCACGTAACACTTTATTTGAACCTTTCCTTTGAAAGGGGAAGTTGCGCTGATTAAGATGCTTCAGCAACACAATGTCCAGTTCGAAAATCATTACCTGGTCTGCACAGTAATCGTGCAGTTTCCAAGTGATTCTGATGCTGCGGTTAATTTAATCGATCCTGGTTTTCCTTTAATTCCACGAACTATTACCAGGCATAAGCCATTGAAAGCTTCTCGTTCGTGTGAGGGAAAAGCAACAAGGTTTGTGGGATCACCGTTATCCGTCGCGACAATTTCTCCAGGACCTTCAATGCTGAACCGGATCATGTTTTTTGCACGCGGAAAAGTTTGTCCATCCTTGTCCGCAATGCGAATCGTAATGAATGCAAGGTCATTTCCGTCACTGTCAATTCTATCTCTGTCTGCCGATGCTTCCAGTCGCACCGGCTCGCCCGTTGTTTTTACAGTTTTTTCAGCCCACGTCTTACCTTCCTTATAAGCAATTACTTTTAGTTCACCGGGATTGTATACAACACTATCCCACCGCCAACGGTATTCGAATCGCTGTTTTTTCTTCCGGCCCAATGACTTTCCGTTAAGAAACAATTCTGCTTCATCACCATTGGTAAAAACATGCACAGGAGTAACCAGGCCGACGCGCTCTGGCCAATTCCAATGCGGCAGTATGTGCGCCATGGGGAATTCAGGACGCCAGCGGGATTGATAAAGATAATACCGATCTTTTTTGAACCCGGCAAGATCAATAATACCAAAGTAAGAACTGCGTGAGAGGTAATAAGGGGTTGGTTCACCGAGGTAATCCCATCCACTCCAAACGAATCCACCTGCAACATAGGGATGTTTGTCTTCCGAAGAAAACACTTTGTCTGCTGACGAACCAAAGGGCACCGTATACAATTCGTAAGCACTTACGTATTGATTGTCATCATCTCCGCCTGAGCCGTCTTTTACCGGTGCACTAATCGCATGGATAACTGGAAATAAATACTCACCACGAATACTCACGGCAGCCGCATTCTCACTACTTACAATTACCTTACGCGGGAACTCCTTATGAAAAGCCGGAAAAAGCGGCGAAGTCCGTATGCCTTCAAGTCCAGCATATTCCGGAGCATCACGGATCCCTTCACCTTGGTAATTCAAACTAATGATATCAAGTTCTTTTGGTAAAGGCATATGGGGTTTAGCATAGTTCATAGACACTGTCGTCAAACGCGTGGGGTCTTCATCTTTTACGATTTCACGAAGTCGTGCGGCAAGCGCGGCGCCTTTTTCTTCAGTATACTGTTCTCCTACTTCATTCCCAAAGCTCCACATAATGACAGCGGGATGATTTCGGTCTCTGCGGATAAATGCACGAATATCCTGTTCATGCCAGTCAGGAAAGATTAAGTGAAAATCCAGTGGTGTCTTTTTTCTTTCCCAAACATCAAATATTTCATCTACGACAAGAAAGCCCATGCGATCGGTAAGCTCAAGCAACTCACGCGCAGGCGGATTATGCGCCATGCGTATGGCGTTGCATCCCATCTCACGTAAAGTTTCCAGCTGCCGTTCCGCAGCGCGTACATTGAATGCTGCGCCGAGTGCACCCAGGTCGTGATGTTGGTTAACCCCTTTAATAAATATTCGCTCATCATTGACAAACAATCCCTTTGCTGCATCGAATTTTAATGATCGAATCCCAAAGTTGGTTTCGTATTGATCAATAACATTACCCCGATATCGCAACGTAGTGACTACAGTATAGCGGTGGGGAGCTTGTGTTGGTGGTGGCCCCCATAGCCGGGGGTTCATAATTGTGAGAGAACTTCTTATGCTGGCACGTTTACGTGCACCCACAACGGTTTTCGGAAACTTCATCTCGCCTACTACTTTATCTTTTGTGTCATTTTCGTTAAGTATGAAAATTTGTGCTGTAGCTTGTATTTCATTTTCAACTCCACTGGTGTTACTAACTGTTACTTCAAGATCAATGGTAGCCGATTGTTTTGAAACATCACGCGTAGTTACAAAGACACCCCAGTTGGCGACATGAACCGGAGATGTTTTTATTAACCACACATTTCTGTAAATTCCTCCACCTGTATACCACCGCGATGAATTAGGGGGATTGTCAAGGCGTATGGCCAATTGATTATCACCGCCAGGAACGATATATGGTGTAAGATCAAGACGGAAGGACGCGTAACCATAAGGCCAGCCTCCAACAAGATGTCCGTTCAGCCATACCATCGCATAAGACATTGCTCCATCGATGTCAAGGAAAACCGATCTGCCTTTATCTGATGGTGGGATCTGTAATTTCTTCCTATACCAAGCAACTCCCGGACTCGGAAGACGCCCCATACCACCTCCTACTTTGGCGCCGTGTCCTTTAAGAAAAGGTCCTTTTATCGCCCAGTCGTGAGGAAGGGTAACCGGTTCCCAGGAGCTATCATCAAAATCATGCTGTACGAATAAAAAATCCTTTCCGGGATTTCCTGCTGGACGTAAATGATGTTTTGTTTCGTCCTTCAGAAACTCATTTCCGGTTGGAAGTATCCAGGCCTTAAGCACTTCCTGTTTTTTCTCGACAGCTACCGCCTCCGTTGGTTTTGCATCTGCAGCGCTATCATCTTTATAAGCTTCAATTGTTGGCCGAACATCGTAAATGAGATCGTCTGCCTTTGCCGTTGAATCGTAGAGAAAAAAACGCCAGCCATCGTTAATCAGAATGCGCTGGCGTGAAGCATTCAGTGCCGTAACTTGAGCAAAGCATTGTTGCGTGATAAAAATCGTAATTAAAACAAGGATATATTTTCTCATAAGTATTTTTCAGAACAAAAAATTTTGAGCATGTTAAGAAAGTAGTTTCAAAACTAATACTTTTATGCTAGACCAAACTAAGCCATTTTTCCAGCGATAGCATTTGCTCTTTCAAATAATCTTGGCTCACCGATCTTTTTTGTGAGTGCTGCGAACGCCGGAGAAGGACCGCGCCATCGCAGTTCATCGACATTATTAAACAATATAATATCACTTCGTAGCGTAGCAAGTTTTTTGAAAAGCAACGCGGCATCATGTTGCTTTCCTAATACATGGGCAGGAAAAGTTTCGATGGGTCCGTATTGGTTCAACAGCCGGGCTGCTCCAATTTTTCCAATACCAGGGATACCGGGATATCCATCTGCGCTATCACCAACGAGTGCGAGGAAATCAGGGATCAGTGCGGGGATTACACCAAATTTATTGTACACTGCATTGTCATTTCTGATTGCGCCGGCTCTGCGATCAATCTGTACGATTTGATCTTCGCGTACGCATTGTGCAAGGTCTTTGTCGGGTGACCAGATACACACTTTCTGTACGCGTGGATCAACATCCGCGAGAGATGCCGCAGCAGCCAGTGCATCATCTGCTTCCAATTCAATCATCGGCCATACCACAATTCCCATTGCAGTTAAGGCTTCTTCAGTCGGATGAAATTGCGCAAGTAACGCGGGTTCGATTCCCTCTCCGGTTTTATATCCACTCCAGAGCGAGTTACGAAATGATTCAATAACATGATCGGTCGCAACACCAATGTGCGTCGCCCCTTCTTCGATCATTTGTAATACACCGTTCAACAGGCCAATCATGGCACCGAATGGTTTATCATGGCCTTTGGTGTACCTACGCAGACCATAGAAGTGCCGATACAATTCGTAAGTACCGTCGATGAGATGAACTATCATAGTGTATAATATGGATATGGAATCATAGCTGCGCAGAATAACGACTACATTTACCTATAAAAAATGCAATAAATTCATGATGATCTTTAACTTTGTTTACCCGTACGCTCAGTTTATTTCCAAAGCCATCTTAAAGATGCATAAATAATAATTGCCATAACATGGATATACGATCTTTCATTTTACTCATAGCCATTGCGTTATCTTCCTGTGTTTCGAACGAGAATATTTCTGGTAGAACAGAAATCACACCATGGCACAATGGCAAAAAGGCCGCCATATCAATTACCTATGATGATGGTACAATCAACCAGTTCCGGCAGGCATTACCGATCATGGATACGCTTGGATTCAAAGGAACGTTTTACATTAACACAGCGGATATTCCAGGATCGGAATTCCCGCCTAAATACATTGGCCGTCCATTAAACGAAATTGTTGAAGAATCAAAGTCGCAGCCAACCAATCAAAATAATTTATTTGAACGCGCCTCAGCACTTCGTTTTTTGAATATCAAAAACGCCGTTGAGCTGCATAATGAGGTCGGTGCACTATACGAACAAGATGCGTTGACAAAAGCTTTCAACATAGTAGACAGCGCCTTTGCATCAGCAGCGGAAAATAAAATAATCAGGGAAGTGAGACCAGTTCTCCTCACAGGAGAAGTAATTACATGGGATGAGATTCGTGAATTTGCAAAGCGTGGACATGAATTTGGAAATCACACCATTTCCCATCCCAGGCTTGCTGTTCTCGATGAAGCAAACCTGTTGTATGAGTTGGAGAAATGTAAAGAGGAACTTATGAAGCAGCTTGGCCCAAACGAAACGTTCTCTGCCGAATGTCCCTTTGGAACAGAAGATGAAAGAGTGATGGAATATGCCTACAGGTTGCATCCTGCGCTTCGCAACCGAATGCCAGAACCCTACCTGGAAGAGCTTAACAGATGGAATAAAAATTATCCGGGAACGTACAGGAAGGAATACATACAATGGCAAAAAGGTCCGTTAAAGAAACACGGCATTGATGAAATGAAGTCATGGGTCGATACCATTTTGACTCACAACAATGTATGGCTTGTCCTGACTTTCCATGGTGTTGACGGCGTTGGTTGGGAGGCCAAACCACATGAAGAATTAAAAGCATTGTTTGCATACATGAAGGAGCATGAATCCGGTCTATGGGTTACTACATTCCGTGACGCTACCAAATATATGCGTGAAAGAATGCATGCGCGTATTAATGCAGTGCGCAAAAAAGATGAGATTATGATTAAGCTCACACACGATCTGGACAAAAATCTATATACTTTGCCCCTGACACTTAAAACTTATATTGATACGAGCGCCGGCGACCTTTCTGTGAAACAAGATGCTCAAACAATACCTTTTGTGAAAGGCAGCGATGCCCAGGGTAATTATCTAATGTACCAGGCGCTGCCAAATGCTGGTGATATCGTGATTGTTGAAATGTGAAACCACCAGGTTACAAACGTATGTTCTCGCAATAATGACAATCATTTACGTTGATTGTTATCATTTATCTGCCAGATTAATTTTGATTAATACACTTGCCATTACACTTTTAAAAAGTACCGACTACAGCCGTGTGATTAATTTGCATTTTCCGTAAACCATTTGCTTATTGGAGGTTTTATTTTTAAAGTTGGGGTACGTGCATGGATAAAATCTGGGAAAACCTGTTTCACGAATTTCAAACACCGTTTACGAACCAGGTGCTGGTCTTTTCGGTCATACTTTTTATTATACTTCTTGTTCCGATCATTTTTAATCGTTTCAAAGTTCCCGGGATCATTGGGTTAATTATCTCAGGAATGATCATCGGGCCGAATGGTTTTAATTTGATTGCGCGGTCATCTGCTGTTACACTTTTTTCCACCATCGGGCTATTGTATATCATGTTCATTGCCGGCCTGGAATTAGATTTAGGTGAATTCAAAAAGAACAGAAATAAAAGTATTGTTTTTGGAATTCTTACCTTCCTGGTCCCTATTCTTATCGGCGTGCCGGTTTGCTTTTATTTGTTGGGATATGGCTTTAGCTCGAGCCTTTTGATTGCAAGCATGTTCGCAACACATACGCTGATTGCTTACCCGATCGTAAACCGCCTGGGCATAGCCAAAAACCAGGCAGTTGCTGTTGCTGTTGGTGGAACGATCCTCACAGATACGGCTGTACTGATTCTTCTTGCTGTAATCTCAGGTTCCTATCAAACCGGACTCACAAGCGAATTCTGGAGTGGCTTGGCGGTATCACTTACGGTCTTTTTGATTGTGGTTGTTTTTGTGATCCCTAAAATCTCATCCTGGTTTTTCAGACGTCTGGCAGACGAGAAGTATGCTCACTTTATATACGTATTATCGGTGATTTTCTTTTGCGCCTTCCTTGCGGAGCTTTCCGGACTCGAGCCGATCATTGGTGCATTCGCCGCAGGGTTAACATTAAACCGATTAATCCCGCATACATCTTCATTGATGAACCGTATTGAGTTTGTTGGAAACGCGCTTTTCATTCCATTCTTTCTCATTAGTGTCGGAATGCTTATTGATATCCAGGTTCTAGGACAAGGTTCGCAAGCACTTGTCGTTGCTTTCACGCTTACCGGCGTTGCTCTATTGGCGAAATGGATCGCGGCACACGGCACCGGCATGCTTTTCAAATATTCTAAGGTTGAAAAAAACCTGATCTTCGGTTTGAGTAGTGCCCATGCAGCAGCAACATTGGCTGTGATTTTGGTTGGCTACAATATCGGACTAATTGATGAACACGTTTTGAATGGCACCGTTGTGTTGATCCTCATTACGTGCGTGGTAGCATCGTTGGTCACTGAAAAATCCGGAAAAGAACTACTCATTCAAATGGATGCAGAACCGGAACAGATCACGAGTGTTCAGCGCGTATTGGTCCCAATTTCCAATCCTGAAACGATGGAGAACCTGATTGACCTGGCCAGTGTAATCAAGAATACAAAAGATAATTTACCCATCATTGCGTTAACGGTCGTAAAAGACGATGACCAGGCACAAGCAAAACTTTTACAATCGAAGAAATTACTTGACAAAGCGATTATTCACGCGGCATCCGCAGATCAGCAAGTGGAGATTATGTCTACGATTGACCGGAATGTTACCAGTGGCATTAAAAGAATTGTAAAAGAAAAATTTATCACCGACCTCATTCTCGGGTGGTCCGAAGAAAAAACCCTGGCCGATATTATTTTCGGAAGAACCTTTGATAGCCTTGTGAAGCAAACAACACAAACACTTTGGATCACGCGATTTAATGCACCCTTAAACATTCACCGAAACTTGATTGTGGTTTGCCCGGTTTACGCGGAAAAAGAAGTAGGGTTCTATAAATGGCTTCATGGATTGCTCAATACAGCTTCTCATTTACGCATGAGGATAAACATGTATTGCTCAAATGATATTATGGCAGATGTCAATCAGTATGTAACAACCAATAAATTTATTATTGAAATTGTACATAAAGGTTCCGTTGATTATGGCTCCATGGACGGCTTCCAAAAGGATGTAACACAAGACGATATGATAGCATTTATCTGCTCGCGGACTGGGGGAATTTCATACACGCCGGTTTTGGATATACTTCCAAGAAAAATGGCAAAAACATTTACCAGCCAAAACCTTGTATTCATTTATCCAGCTACAACATCCGAAACAACAATTTCCAACTATGAAGAAGTAGAGACAGGTGGCATCCTGGAGAAAAGTTTGAATGTGTTGCGCAATGCAACGAGGATTTTGAAACGGGATTAACAATTCATAATTACGCTACCCGGTTTTGTCGCTTTAAGCTATTTGGATAGAATTCATTAGGCAGTACCTGCCGTGCTTGCGCTGTGCCGGTTTTACTATTATAGAACAGGGTGGCTAGTATAAAACGTTATTCAGCATTCAAGGTACGATAGTAATAATCACTCTTTTGTATCTTGACAGTTGGGGAATTCCTTTGTCTGTTACTTTCAAAACAAAATGTGCGGTTTCTTTTTGCTTAACATATGGCGCCTTTACATTGATTATACGAAGGTTCTCCGCGGATGCAATCTTTATCAATTCATTATACGAACCGGCTTCCTGATAATTAAACCATAAGTAACTGATATGATCTCCATCAGGATCTGAAGATCCACTCGCATCAAGTTTAAACCATTCACCGGATTTAACAGTAATCGTTTCAGCATGTGTTAATACAGGAACCGGTGGGTGGTTGGCTTCCTGATAGGACTTTAAGCACCAGTCCATTCTCGCTGCAAAATCATGT
Organism: Ohtaekwangia sp.; assembly: GCA_035628875.1. Lineage (GTDB taxonomy): Bacteria > Bacteroidota > Bacteroidia > Cytophagales > Cyclobacteriaceae > Ohtaekwangia. The sequence goes on from DASPIZ010000151.1 coordinate 19,039, forward strand.
TGAAAATCATCGCGCCAACGCCACAACGTTGCTTTGTTGTCAGCGAATTCAGTTGTATCCTGCCTGACAGCCCGTCCATGCTTATTATATAAATAAGGCGTGTAACGATCCATGGCATCGGTCCAGATTGCCCTTGATTCCGGTTCAAAAGGAACACCCGATTCACCCTTCTTTCGTGTCTCGAATTCGGGCTGGTATAATTCGTAACGGCCACCCCATCCGCCCCAGTCAGGGTGTGAAGGGTAATGCAATCCATTCGGTATTAGGGACAACCATGCCGGCGTGTCTCCCTCCATAATGTAGGCAACATCAGGATACATTATGCCCAAAGGTCCATGGCCTTGTTGAATGTTTTCTTTCAGCCATTGGTTACTGATCACTTCGTTGTCTATGCCTTTTATAAACCTGCCAATGGAAGCCCAGGTAGCGCTACCATAATCATCACCGGGACTAACAATGTAAAACAAGTCGGGAAAATTCTTCCGGATCCATAAGCCACTATCGTCCTGATCAGATATGGTATAAACCCGGAGTTTTGCGATTAATTTCGTTGTCTCGGATGCTGACTTTGTATTTTTAATTTTGTACAACGCCTGGGCTAGCGTATTTGATCCACCCCAAACAGATATCCACAACGGACGTTCATCCTGCTCATCCAAGGTCTTTATGATCCAGTCCGACCCTTCTGAGTCCTTTCCCTTACCAACCCCTTCCATACCATACGCAGCTATACCATCTTTCACTTTTGCCATCAGCATTTCAGCTGTGGGGAAACCCCCTTCATGTTTAACCAGATTGGGCTGTACCAGGCCATACGCCTCAATTACCTTTCTAATCGACCCTGGTGCTATGCTTGTCTTTTGCCAGCAAGAAGTTGTGGCAATAAGACCTTTAATGTCAATCACATTAGCATACAAAAGTAATCGAACCAGAGACTGTGTATCATCAGGATCGGCTTCGATATCAGTCAAAATGATCACCCTGTTTTTTTCAGAGGCCTGGGCGAAGCTTGATTGCATAAATGTTAAACACAAGACAATGGTAACACAAATAAATTTTCTCATGAGAGCGGAGTCTGTGAAATATTAAAAACCGGTTTAGTCGATACCTTTGAAAGTATAAAAAAAATTTCAAATCATTGCGGTTTATTTGAAAGCTCAAGAGGGCTCAGGTTCTTCGTAGCACAGGCACACACCAGAAAAAAATCGAATTTATTTTTATCACAACATAGACCTGGTATGTTGTATTTATTATATTTCTCGCATGCTCATCGAAGAAAAAAAACTCTCCCACTGGATTAATAATTTCTATGGATACGGCTCGTGGAACGCGAAGTTCTGGTTTATTAGTTATGAAGAAAGTGGTGGTGATGTACCGGAGCAGGTTGCAGAACAAATTAATTATTTTCATAAAGTCCATATTCAAAACACCAGCGCAACGCTGTGCGATCTCCGCGATATGTACAGACAGCTCGACGCCCGATGGTATGGCCCTAAAGCAGCCACATTTGCTAGACTGTTCGAATATCGGTTCGGCACTGACGCCATACAAAACAACATATGGAAAAACCTTATTGCGTTTGTACATGGTTATAAAAACGAAGACGTCTATGATGTTCTCGACTATCAGAAGCATTCTTTCGCGTCAACATCTCATTGTCAGGAGGCACTGATCAGATTATTTCCTTTGCCGAGCCCGCACAACCATGCGTGGTATTATAGCTGGCTCGATATGCCTCAATTGAACTTCATCAAAACACGTGACGCCTACCAGGAACATGTTTACAACGATCGCATCCGCAACATTCTTACAAACATTCCAATACACAAACCGGACGTTGTTTTAATGTATGGCATGGATAACATCAACAAGCTTAAAAATTCCATACAGAGTTGCTTTGAGAACGTCAGGTTCCAAATGGTTAAAGGAACAAAACTGGAAACACCACAACATCATCGAGCCGATCTCAACGGGACAACGATGCTGATTACAACGCAGATTCCAACATTACGACACAACCGAATCGAAAGCGGATTTAACTGGATAGAATTCGGAAGAAAAATTAAATCAAATCTTCCGCAGTAACGAGAGAACACTGATGATTAGCAACCATCACTGCGCAATCTGATCAACCAAGGGTATTACCGTTGACCTGCCTTACGATGGTTTTGAAAAAATACCCCCACGGCATGGCAATGATCGGTAGTAATACCCACATGAATGCGATCGTCATACCGTAAGCAGGAGACGCGATCAATGTTCCCCCAGCCCATAACGGATAGGCTACCATAATCAACCATATCACCTTATAGAAAATCTGGAATATGATAATAGGAAGCATCTTTAGTGGATTTAGTATGCCCAGCAACGAAAGCACTGAATACGCCCCCCATACACTGTAAGCCACTGCGTTTAGTGGGTCCCATACTTCTTTCTGTGAAATAATTTTACTCCATGAATCCATCCCCACAAAAATAAAAGTAAGGCAGAACACCAGGCGCAAAAGATAAATTTGCATCGGTCTTACGCCGTCATAGTGATTTTCGTTTCGTTTGAATGGCGCAAATAGGATCTGGTATGCTTTCATGTTTTTTTTAGACGAAGCTGCTCACGCATCTCATGAAAAAAAAATATTCCTGACATACGATAGTCCTTGACTGTCCAATTGTGGATTCCGCCTGATGAAGTGTTTTATCATGGAAAAACACTATTTCGTCAGTATCAAAAGCATTTATATCCCTAAACATTGGATCAACGCATTTGATTAACTCATTTTTGGATATATTTCACATAAATGAGTAAGCAGTATAAATTGGCATTTTGGATCCTCCTGTCTCTGCTGATATTCTTTTTATTTAATCGGCTCTTTCAGATTGCCGTGCCTGAAATTGCCCTGCCGTTTTCTATTGGGACTACGATTATTCTGATATCAGCTTTTGCCAGTGGTCGCATACTGACTTTGGTCTGGCTACGCACACTTACCTCCGTGAAGTCAGTACAAGCCATATCCATACTTCTGGCCTTTATAATACTTGGCTTTATTATCATCGCCTTTTTGCTGAATGCAATGATTGAAAAGACAACACTCTTTCCGTTCGCGGCTACCGTATTAACTATTTTTCTCGTGGCAGCCTCCGTAGCTGCCGTGGTTACAATTATACGTCATCAATACAAAACGAAGATTCAGTTCGCCCAGGCTGCCATGGTGCAAAGTAGAAGCGAATTACAGTTACTTCAGTCGCAACTTAGTCCACATTTCCTTTTTAACACACTCAACAATCTGTATGGGTTGTCGCTTACCAAACCGGAAAAAGTGCCTGTGTTACTGTTAAAACTTTCTGAGTTGCTTAGATATTCGGTTTATGACGTTAAAGAGGTATATGTATCCATACAGGATGAGGTGGATTATATCATGAACTACATCGCGTTTGAAAAAATCCGGCTTGAGCCGCGGCTGTCTATCAACCTTGACATAGAGAGCTTTCCGGACGCGTGCAAGATACCACCAATGTTACTTGTCGTATTTATCGAAAATGCATTCAAACATTCGCGGAACGTATCAGAACAAAACATTTTTATTGAAATCGGACTCCATCGGAAATTGGATGAAATTAATTTCACAATAAAAAATTCCTGTTCACCCATTGAACAACCATCAATACGCAAGGATCGACATTCCGGGTTTGGACTTGAAAGTGTCCGGAAAAGACTCGATCTTTTATATCAAAACAGGTACACCTTACGTATTGAACAAACCAAAACAGAACACCGTGTTCATTTAATTTTGCCATGTCAGTAAAACTAAAGTGTCTGATCGTTGACGACGAGCCTATTGCACGTCAAATTGTCGAAAAGTACTGTTCGCATCTTCCGGAACTTGAAGTTGTTGACTCTTGCAGCAGTGCTTTACAGGCCAAAACGATATTAACATCGCAGCCGGTCGACTTACTATTTTTAGATATCAATATGCCAATTCTGGATGGGCTGGCATTTGTGAAGACGCTAAAAAATTCGCCGCAGATAATCTTTACTACCGCATATAAAGAATATGCACATGAAGCGTTTGATGTAAATGCATGTGACTACCTCCTTAAACCCTTTTCGTTTGAGCGATTTATTGTTGCCGTTGACAAAGCCAAAGGAAACATAATTACGCCTGACGTATCCATTCTTCAGTCGGATCCAAACCGCTCATTGTTTCTTAAATCTGACGGAAGAATGCTCAGCGTTAATTTGGCGGATATTCTCTATGCAGAAGCTCAGGGTAACAACGTGAAAGTTGTCACAGTCAAGAACACCATCACGACCCCGCTCACGTTTTCAGCTTTCGAAGGTCAGCTTCCGCGAACACAATTCATTCGGGTGCATCGTTCGTTTATTATCAACAAATCAAAGGTTAAAATCATTGAAGGCAATCGCGTAATCATGGATGATATTGAAATCCCAATCGGTTCAAACCATCGGGAACAATTTCTAAAAGAGATTGGCGCAAAATAGATAAATCGTTTCCCGAAAGGTAAGTTTATTTGTCTTTTTGACAAATAAACTTACCTTTGTCACGGATTAACCAGCCAAATCGCTTATGAAAAACGCATCGAAAATTCTTTATTATTCCAAATACCTGGCGTTCACCCTTATCGCTTTCGGGGTATTGGTTATTTTTTTTGACACTTCTTCCGGACGTGAAATACCGTTATTAGTAGGATTATTTACGCTGTTAATCTCGACTGAGAAGGCATCAGACGAACGATCCGTTCAAATAAAAACGACGTCATTGTACTTTGCCTTTTGTCTTTCCTATGGCGTCAAAATGATTACGACTAATTTACATCAGCACGCCTTAATCTCTTTTGAACTGCTAGAAATCAACCATTTCCTGATCCTAACGTTGGCCATCTCAAACATTGTTTTCTATAGCCGATTGTATATCCTGAAGCATTGATTGATGAAAAATACTTTAAAAGTAGAACGGGCAAAACAAAATATAACCCAGGCTGAACTCGCGGAGAAGGTCGGGGTATCGCGACAAACCATTAACTCCATAGAAATCGGAAAGTATGTGCCGTCTACATTACTCGCATTGAAAATTGCAAGTGTTTTCAAAGTCCGTCTCGACGATATTTTTTCTTTGGAAGACAAGGATTGGAATTGCTAGTCTCAATTGACTTCAATATTTAATAATCAATTAGGACGGTGATGTTCATCATCCTACTTGGTTTGGATCAAACAATGCGTCAGTTTATTCGCCTACTTCCTCCTTTGCGAAAACATCCACGAAAGAAATGCGGGTTCCGCAAAGGCATTATCCCAACTGTTGTGATTTACACCCGGATACTCCGAATATTTGTTTTCCACTTTAAGAGATTTCAATTTAGCAAGCATCTCGCGCGAAAGCTTAACATCAACGACGGCATCATCCGCACCGTGAAAAACCCAGAATGCCGTTTTCTTTACGCGCTTGTCGTAGGCCTTTGCATCACCGCCACCACAAATAGGTAATGCAGCTGCATATAGATCCGGATAACGGTAAACGGATTCAAATGTCCCCATCCCGCCCATCGAAAGTCCTGCAATGTACACTCTTGATTGATCCACAGCTTCCTCTTTTATGATTTGTTTTACGAGTTCATTGGCAGCAACCAAAGGCCATTGTGCCGGCACGCTATAATCAAAACTAATCTTCAACGGTTGTGTCGACCTGTCAACCCGCGCGTTTGCCCAATAAGAATTTACCGGACACTGTGGTATCACCACAATCGCGGGAAATTTTTTACGGTGTTCCTCTTTCAGGAAAAGTTTTGCACCGTGCACAAGTTGTTTTTCGTTGTCGCTACCACGTTCGCCTGCACCGTGCAGAAAAAGAATCAGGGGATACTTTTTATTTTTATCATAATCCTCAGGGTATAAGATGCGATACGGAAGTATATTATTTCCTGCTGATTCAAACTCTCTGTACAGATAAGGTTTAAGTGTTGCATCCTGAGTTTTCAATAACCCTTGTATATCGAGCCATTCAGCGAAGCGTTCAATCCATTTGTCGGTGGGAAGATTTTGTGTCCGCATACCGAAACCGTGATCTCCGCGTGCATAGAGATGGAGTTCAGCATCCTTCTTTGCATTAAGCCATGCACTATACAAGTTAACACTGTGCGGCGCCAAACCAAGCCCGTCATTGGAAGCAGCAAGTATAAACAGCGGCGGCGCATCACTGGCAATTGTACCGATCATTTCTTCTGGAAAATAAGGATATACAGGGGCCGCAAAGTCTGGTCTGTTCTCGCGCGTGTAGCCAAACAGTGACCCTGAAGCTACCGTACCTCCTGCTGAAAAGCCCATAATGCCAATCCGGTTAGGTATCAGATTATATTCATCAGCATGTTCCCGAACGTAAGCGATGGCTTTCCGTCCGTCAGCAATGGCGAGTGGAATTACAGCAGCATTCGCTTCATCAAATTCTTTCTTACCCCACTTTGCCGTAACCTCCTGTACCGGGTCCGTTGTAAGACTGCGCGCCAGCCTGTATTTTAACACAAAACACGTAACACCTTTTTCAACGAGCCACTTCGCTACGTCATAACCTTCACTGTTAATGGATAATGCATGAAACGCACCTCCTGGAGCAATGATTACCGCAGTACCATTGGCTTTTCCTTCCTCGGGCTGGAATACCGTTAAGGTTGGTTTACTTACATTGTACACCACCTTTGTTTGCCATGCATTACTATCGTTTTCCGCCTCACTCCATGTCCACGATTCAGAACCAGGTGCAGCGCCGTCATAAAGGTGAATTACTTTTTGTTGTGCCGCAGCATTGGTAGCACAAAACAACAGACATAGCAGTAAGCCAAAAGATGATTTCATTGATTAATTATTTATAACTTCCTTGATAACCGCCAGACATTGTGCCCGGGATCCACGAGAAAAATACAAAAGTTTTCAGAAGATGCTAATATGTTCTCTAAAAATCAGGATTTCAAAATGTCCAAAATCACCATTTGAAAATGCAAAAAACACCCTGTTAAAATATCACGGAAGCGTTACTTTTGCCCCCACTATGAAAATGAAACCCGCCGAATTCATTGCTTTGTCAGCCTGCACCATGACCTTGACGGCACTTGGTATTGACATCATGCTTCCTGTGTTTGCCGAGCTTCGGGATCACTTCAACCTTTCGCCGGAGTCAACAGCAACGTCCCAGATCATTGTGTTTTTTTTCATGGGACAAATTGCACAGATCGTTTTCGGTATTCTATCCGATCGTTTCGGACGAATCGCTATTCTAAGGGTCGGTTTTCCTCTCTATATCATCGGTGGTATCGTGGCGGCGTTTGCCCCTAGTCTGGGTGTTATGTTCGCCGCGAGGTTCGTCGCAGGTATGGGTGCGTCCGCTGTGTTCATGGCAACCATCGCCGGCGTGCGAGACCGCTTCGTCGGCGACCAGATGGCACGGGTCATGTCGCTCATTCTTACCATCTTTTTGTTCACGCCAATACTTGCACCCTTTTTAGGAATCGCCATTCTTTCATTATCATCGTGGCAAATGGTATTCCTCACACCACCTTTGTTTGCCGTAATTGTTTTTATCTGGTCACTCCGACTCGAGGAATCACTACCAAAAGAAAAACGCAACGCCCTAAATTGGAGAAGCATCACTCATTCCCTCAGGAAAGTAATGAGTAACCGAACCTTTCTCCGATATACCGCCGTGACAACAATTCTATTCGCCGGGCTAAGTTCATATGTTGCAAGTTCCGAACGTATTGTTGGCGAAATTTACGGAAGACCGGACTTGTTTCCCTGGATCTTTGCAGCCATTGGCTTACTTATGTCTCTTTGTTCTTTACTTAATTCACGACTGTCATCCCGCTTTGGCGCACGACGCACCTTACGTTGGCTTCTTATAGCATATACCGTAGTCGCAAGTTGTTTACTGCTCCATGCAATTTCGGTTGGTAATCTACCCCACATGATAACGTTCTTCCTGTCCGTTGCTGCACTCATGGCACTCAATATCGCAGTCGAACCCAATAGCAGCGCACTGGCACTCGAACCCATGGGAGACTTCGCCGGTATGGCCGCCGCTGTATACGGAACGTTCTTCTTTTTCATTGGGTCTTCCTTCGGCTCCATCATCAGTCACCTCATGGTGAATGGCGTATTCCCCCTCGTTGTCGGATTTTTTTTAATAGGCGTGCTCACCCTCCTCCTCATATTTAGTGATCACCATAAGAATTGAATTCAATTTTGGGCGTGCCCTCGCCTACCATGTTGCGTTAACGTCAATGTTACCTATCAAATTAAAAATTTAATATGACATTGAAACGCTACCAATGGCGAGGTCGCGCTTTCGCTACTCGCCAATCCACCCACATGCCACTTCGGGCTCAGACATGCCGCTCAATCGCTCACGCGGGAGGTTCGAGGTTCAAAGTGTTCAAAGTTTAAAGTTTAAAGTTCAAGGTTGGTTTTATGATAATTCATAGCTTACGTAAATTTCAAGGAGAACGAACAAAAGACGATTGAAACATCTCGTGAATCCATTGCATTTCTTGATTTTTTTTTATGGCCTCACTCCTTCCTCTCTCCTGGAGAGAGAGACTTAGGAATCAAGAAACGCAATGGATTATCCAGGCTCGCCTTGAAGGTTTGCGTTTGGAAGTGTGTTATATAAGAGTTTAAAGTTCAAGGTTGGTTTTCAAAAACGGGGGCTTATGCTGATTGTCCGAGTTTGACTTTTAATATCAAAACTAACACTTCGAAACCAATTAAGTTGTCAAAAACAAAGGCAGCTCGCAGCTCGTAACTCACAGCTATTTTCAAACATCCCATTGGAGCTTGCAACCTTACAACATAAAGCTCATCGAAACACAAAGTATTCCAACTCAAATCCCCATTCGAAAATCGTTCACACTCTTATCCGTCAAAGAACACGCTTCAAAAACGGACGCGTTGCCGCCTCCTATTGGTGATTGTGAACTTATACCCAACCAAACCGTTTCAGGATAATTGTTCTTGTATAGCCTGGCAAGGTTCCAGGTGATGTTATCCGTTGAGTAATACAACCCGACCTTTTTTGTATCAGAAGATATCTTCAGGTAAACACTCGGTTGTGAAATAACATCGTGATTGTTGTCATCTGAGGTGTCAATCGTTCTTACGCTAACAATCCTGGTTCTGCCGCGCTCATCCCTTTCAAAAGCAAATTTCTGCCATAACTGATTTGTCGAAAAAATGTAAACCGTTCCAGCATCATACGTTGTGTCAAAGGAAGGCGTAACCTTCACAGTGAGCGTAAAAGGTTTGGTGTTATCCGCTTCTGATAAAAGAATCGGCGCCGTATTGGTGGGTGTACTTCCCTCAGGGTCATTGAAGTAATCTTTTTTCGCTTCGCTTACAATCGTGATTTTATCCTGATTCACAGTAGCATGCTGAGCCGCATTGTTGAGGGATCGGCTAAAATGCATTTTCGGTAGTTGTATGGCACATGCTTCGCCAACGTGTGCTGACTTTTCATTGCAACCATTCGTTATCATAACAATCACGGACAAGAGAATTGAGGTTATTGATTTCATAAACTATTCAGATTGGGCTCAAGTTAATAAGATTTCGAACGCGTTCGAAGTTTCCGATTTGATGTTGGAGGTTGATTTTCGAAGTTGATAAAGTTACCGAAAACAATCGAAATTTTTAATAGAATCCTAAGCATCGCAAGTGTTCTCCTATGATAAGAGTTACTCAATAAAGACAGAAACAGGATCACCAAAGCGATAAGACGCACTCCGAAAAAAAGTAGCGGTGAGTCCTGTGTTGACTCTACGCTCGTTAATCACTTTTTGAAAAGGCAAACAACGATCAAAAGAAAGTGATGTATCTATCGAAGTCCAAAAGGTAGCTCGCGGCTCGTAACTCGTAGCTATTTACTTCAACAATCGTACTCCATAAATCCTTCCCGTTGAATGTTCCTTATGCGCCAAAAATTTAACACTGACAATTTCCTTACCCAGCACTTGATTCGGCAATGTATAGTCGATAAAGAACGATTTTCCCTCGTGTGACTCGTCCAGCGTTACTGTTTGCAAGAGTTGCCCATTGACCACAATATCAAACTTTCGGTTCCTTCCCCAGTTAGCATAGGTGACACGTAACACTTTTCCTTCACGGGCCTCATCTTTTAGATCATAACTAAACCAACCACGTGCCATCCGCCACCGCTGACCTTCATCTGTGTTACCACTTTCAGTTTCTTCACCTTTTACATTGTGTTCCGATTCAGGCTGTTGTTCTCCTGAGGCAACTTCATCCACAGTTCGTGCTGCAAGCTTTAAACTTTCGTTTTCTTTTTCACGCATCGTTTGGATCATCGCCTGGAGATTTTTTGGGTCGGTTACCTGCCAGTAAAGCATATAACGGGCATCGTGAAGTGTAAAGAAGGGAACCAGCTTGAGATTGCTATAGCGATCCGGATAAACAGCAGATGCAACCGAAAACGTCATCGGTTCGCCCGGCACTTTTTTTACCGCTTTTGTAAGGTCGCCTTCGTGGTTGATCAACACCGGCGCGTTCTCAATGGGGTAAAATGTTCCGTCTGCAACATGTCCCATCCGGCTATCGTTCGCCTTTAATCCGAGAAGATCTGTCGTATCCGTTGCTGCGGCCAATACAATGGGACCATGGATCACGGATCCCCACGAAGAGCTATCAGGTAGAAATTCAATTTCAGTATGCATCGGCAAGGTTACAGATACTACATCTCCGGTTTTCCATGTGCGATTTATTTCAACAAATGTTCCCGGCGAACCTTCAAACTTTTGTTGCTTGTTATTCACTTCAATTTTTAAAGCACCGGGCTTTACCCATGTCGGATACCGGATAAAAAGCGAGAGCTTTTGCGGTTTGTCCAATGTCAACTTCAGACTTGATTTTTCTTCAAATGGAAATTTTGTTGTTTGTATTACAGTGATTCCTTTTTCTTTCCAGGTGAGGTTTGAAGCCATGAATAAATTTACGTACAGTGCATTGTTATCGTGGGCATAAATGAATTCGCCATACTTACTATGATTTTCAAGCCCTGACCCTACGCAACACCAGAAGCTTTCCTGTGGTTGCGAATAAACTCTATAGTGCCGGGGACGCATCGGCGTAAAGTATACAAATCCTCCATCGGGATGCTGCGATGACAAGATGTGATTGTATAGTGCACGTTCGTAATAGTCAACATACCGTACCTTAGGATCGGATAAAAAAAGCATGGCTGAAAGCCGAAGCATATTATACGTGTTACAGGTTTCTGGTCCCTGGTTGGATTCAACCATTGAAGAAAAATCATCTGCAGGATGGAAATGTTCACGAACGCTGTTTCCACCAATGGATACAGTGCGGTGTTGGACAACGGTTTCCCAAAAAAATTCAGCTCCATTAGACCAGCTTGAGTCATTTGAAATATCTGCGATACGCTTGTATCCAATCACTTTCGGAATCTGTGTATTAGCATGTAATCCCGTTAAGGCGTCGCGCTTTTGTAATAAAGGAGAAAGTATAGTTTTGTGTGATAATCGCTTCGCCAGTGTAAGGTATTTCTCGTCTTTAGTAATGACTGCAACATCTGCCAGTATTTCGTTCATCCCGCCGTGCTCGCTTTTCAGCATGAGTTGCAATTGCTCGTCTGTCAACGGAGCCGTTAACTCCACGAACCAATCGGTTAGTTTCATCAACACATCCCCCGCTTTCTTATGGTCTGCAACAACATACGCATCACGAAGACCAGCAAAAAGTTTGTGGATGTTGTACAACGGCACCCATTTCCCATTGAGCGAAAAGTAATCTGCCCGAATGTTGCCTGCGGCTATTTCTTTCCACATGGCCTGACCATTGGGAATCCCGCCGACGTAACCATTTCCATTTTTTTTCTGGCACGCAGCAAGATTATCAATCATATAATTCAACCGCTTCAGCACTTCTTCGTTTCCGGTAGCCGCATACATATTGGCAAGCGCCGAAATATAGTGTCCACCGATGTGTCCGTCGAGCCCTGTATTTTCCCAGTTGCCATAACGTTCAGCTTTCACCGGCAGGCCAGCATCAAGCAGATAAGGTGCCAGCAACCTGTCGGGATCAAGCTGCAACATGTAATGCAAATCCGTTTGTTGCGCTTTGTAAAAGGGACCTTCTAAGACGCGTACATCCTTTAAATCGAAGGGCTGCAGTAGTTGTGCATGGCTGTAGCCAGCTTGAAATAAACAATACGAATAGATGAATAAACGATGTAATCGAATCATAGAATAATACTTAAGGACGTTTACAAAAGGACTGAACTAAGTTCAGAAAGTTAACCGAAAAATAATGTTTAGAAACCGTTTTTTGAAATTAATTGTGTTCTATACACTTTATTTTGTGTACGCAAAACATCCGGCCTTTATGAGGGCTTGTGGGCTTAAAAATCACGCAGAAAATATACCAAGTGAAGGTATTCTTTTATGGCACCGCCCTTCCAAAGGAGCTAAATCATAACAGTATTTTTTTTCACAAAAGAAATGAATAGTTGGCCTCCATTCTTTCAAGCAGAGATGTAGCATTTGTTTTCTTCTTAAAAAGTTTTTGAAGAGGATCACCTGAATGCTTCAGTCTTTTTATAATTAATTCAGGCGTCAAATCTTCCAGCCTTAGCCTGTCGTCAACCTCTTCCCATAAAAGCGGTGTCGCAACCGTTGCTGACGCTCCGGCGATTAGCGTATAGGGCGCTATACATGTGTCCTGATTCATAAAATGACGTAATAACACTTTCCCATAGGTTTGACGATCATATCCTTCCATGGCAACAAGTTCCGGCATCTTGATACGAATAAGTTTGCAAATATATTCCGCCACTGATTTACATGGCGCAATTTTACTTTTTGCATCAAGCGGAACGTAAATATGCAAACCTGACTTTCCATCAGTTTTAACAAAAGCAGGTAACAACAAACCGGATAATATTTTCCTTGCACCAAGCGCAACCTCAATGGCCCTTCCTAATTCAGCCTCGGGCGATTCAATCCCAATGATAATATAATCTGGAAATTCAGGAGATTTCGTTTTAGAATGAGATGAATTAAATTGAACACATCCGATCTCAGCGTAAAACAACAAATGTTCCTTGTCATTGCAAAGCAATTTTGACGCCTGGCTCTTATCTTTCAAGTCTTTAGTCTCTTGAATCCAATCAGGCATTTTAACGTCCTTCTGTTTCAATTCAGCAACACTTGAATAAATTGTACTTCTCGATGTATTTGCCTGGGTTTGAATATCAAGACGCCGATCTTTCAGAAAAGGCAGCATGTACGGTGCTACGCGATCGTAATAATCGAGTATATCTTTTTTAGTGAGATTCGCTTGTCGAAAAACGATTCTATTCAAATTGGTAAAGTCGATTTTATATTTAAGCGAATAGTCTGGTTGTTTAGGTCCTTTGTCAATTATCTTAACCGTCTTTTTTGTGTCTTCCTTATTTCTTTTGCTAGGTTTTGATTCAGCTTTTGCTATAGGAAAAACGAACTTCTCAGACTTTTCCTTTTTTCTAAAGAGTGGAAGATCCGGAAGCGACGCAAATTCCTTTTTTATTGCTTCATCAAATTCAAACGGCGTTTCATCCCAACCTTTATTGGATGTGGTATGAAAAAAATAAATTCCCGGAATGTCGTCACTTTGATGGAGCTGATGGTTCCGCGATTGTAAGTTGTTCAATACAGCCTGATAGTTCATCTCGTAGAAAAGTTGAGCGTCTCCCTGAATTGCGTCAACGCTTATTCTATCGTCGATGGTATGTCCGGCTTTTGTGATATACAACCGTATTAATTTTCCCCGATCTGGTCTGTTCTGACAGGATGAAATAATTTCCAGAACGGCCTTGAATGATTTCGTATTTCTTCGGATTTGCATTTCCTGACGTTTCTTTACTTTGCCGAATATAATCCTTTAAAATTCAAAGTTACGCGATCGTTAACGTCACAGTAAGAATTTAAAAAAGCCTACAGATTAAGATGTGAAATGACTAATTCCAACTTTTTAAGCATGGATCTGCAGACTTATTTATTTGCGTCGGATACCGCTTTCTACTTATTGCCATTGATTAGTGGAATCACGCGGTGTATGCATCAAAAACCCGCGTTCAACGTTCTGCTCAAAGAGCACCCGCGAGTTGCTGATAACACGCAAGTTACAGTCGGATCACACGCGCAGGTGGCTCACGATTCGAAACCTTCGAAACGCCCATCATTTCGAATGTACAATCTCCACGTATGAAGCACCAACTAACTCACAAAAGCTTATCAATCGTGATTGGAAAATCCCGCACCCTTTTTCCGGTAGCATGATAAATTGCATTGGCAACCGCAGCTGCAACACCGACAATTCCGATTTCTCCAACACCCTTTACACCCAACGGATTGATAACTGCATCCGCTTCATCTACAAAGATCACTTCTATCTCAGGTGTATCAGCATGTACGGGAATGTGGTATTCTGCCAAATCGTGATTTATAAACCTACCGTGGTTGTGATCAAGGAACGAGTCTTCATGTAATGCCATAGATATACCCCAGATCACACCACCTAGTATTTGGCTTCTCGCGGTTTTGGGGTTAAGAATCTTGCCCGCGGCAATTGCGCTCACCACACGTGTTACGCTTATCATTCCCAAATCTTTGTCGACTTTTACTTCTGCAAAAACCGCGGAATGTGTATTCCTTGAATAGCCACGTTGCTTTAAAAGTGCGGCCAGATCAATGCTTTTTTCTTCAATATATTTTGTATTTGTATGTTGTAGCAATTCTCCGATGGATAAAAAGTTTTCCGGCACTCCCTTTGAACTAATCCGCCCATTCATAAAAGTGAGTTCTTTCATGCTTAAGTTTTCCAGCGGTGATCCCGGAACCTTTTTAATCAGGGAAACCAGTTGGTCTTTGATTTTCTGGCAAACATATAATACAGCAGTACCCACAGAAGCAGCGGTTGAAGAGCCGCCTTCGTACGGCGCAAAAACAAATTTGCTGTCACCTAACAGGAAGGTTACATCTTCCATTGGAATACCCAGCGTATCAGCTGCTATTTGTGTCATAATGGTATAGGTGCCGGTACCAATGTCTGAAGTTGCAGTGCTCACGGTTAGTTTACCGTCTGGAGTTAACTTTGCTTTCGCCCGTGCTGGCATCATCATCGCGTCCCACATCCCTGAGCTCATGCCCCACCCGATGTGGTGTTTCTCGTCGTCCATGGATCCGGGTAAAAAGGATCTCTTCGCCCAGCCGAAATGTTCGGCTCCCCGTTTATAGCAGTCGAGCAAACTTTTACTGGAGAACGGTTGCTTCTGCGCAGGATCTTCCAGCGTATAATTTCTCATTCTCAGCTCGAGTGGATCTACACCCACTTCATAAGCCAGTTCGTCCATCGCGCACTCCAATGCTAATACGCCTGTAGCGGCACCAGGTGCGCGCATGTCCAATGGTGAATTCACATCTAAGGGAACAAGTTTGTAATCAAGCTTCGCATTTTTACAAGCATATAGCCGACCCGACCAGTTCACGATATTTTCAGTATAGTTTTCAAAACGCGAAGTTTCTGAAATCGCTGTATGACTGATGGATTGTAAAATCCCATTCTTATCGGCGCCAAGTGCGACTTTCTGCCAGGTAATGGGACGGTGTCCAAATGAAAACATCTGTGGACGTGTTAACGTTACCCTTACCGGTAGTTCTAAATCCAGCGCAGCAAGTACGGCCATAAAGAGTTGGTACTGTGGACGTAGTCCTGATCCAAATGCACCCCCAACGAAAGGAGATAAAACGCGAACTTTTTTGTGTTTGATATTAAAAATTCTGGCGATATAACTCTGGCTATTTAAAACACCCTGCGTTTTATCATAGACAGTCACTCCCCCGTCTTTCTCATATACCGCTGTTGAAGCAAACATTTCCATGGGATTATGATGTTCTGCACCATGAAAATAAACCGCGGAAATCTTTGCATCTGCCTTTTGGAAAGCTTTTTCAGCGTTACCCCGTGACTTCGGTTTTGTAAAGCCAGCTTTACCTCGTTTTGGTGTGAAGGCCTTATCGAGATTCGCCTCAAGATTCGTATCAAAATCTATTTTTTCATATTGTATACGAACCAGGGTCGCAGCATATCGCGCAAGCGCCAACGTTTCTGCAACAACCAATGCTACAGGCTGCTGACTGAACTGAATCTCGTCGTTATAAAAGGGACGGAACGGCGATCCCGGAAGCATGTTCATATCTTTGTAAGTGAGATCAAACCAGGGAAGACCGCTTACATTTTCATGTGAATAAACTTTCGTGACGCCTTTTACCGCCAGGGCATCCGTTGTGTGAATGGACAATATTTTCCCCTTTGGTACCTCACTTGATATCACTACCCCGTGCAAGAGGCCTGCTACATTATATTCGCCGGCATAGCGTGCCGTTCCGGTAACTTTAGCAACACCATCAACCCGACTTACAGGTTTACCAATATACTTTGTATTAGCGTCGATCGACTCCATGGACATAAATAATTGATTAAGTTTTTTCGTGGCGATTATAGGTATAACAATCAAGCGGTTCAGAAGCAGTTCGATTTTTTGCTTCTGTCAACGCACGGACTATCGTGCGTTTAGCAAGTTCTATTTTGAAGCTGTTATACTTAAAACCTTTAGCGTCCTTTAAAATCATGTCAGCTACAATCTTAAAAACAGATTCATCGGTTGGTTTACCAGAAAGAAATGATTCAGCTTCCAGGTTCCGCCACGGTTTATGGGCAACTCCACCAAGCGCAATTCGCGCCGATTTGATCACATTATTTTCTAATTCCAACGCTGCAGCAACAGAAACAAGGGCGAAGGCGTATGATCTCCGGTCACGAACTTTAATATATTGATAATGCCGGTGAAAATTATTTACAGGAAGCTCAATAGCAGTGATCAGCTCTCCTGGTTTAAGGTTAGAGTCGATATGCGGAGTGTCACCCGGAAGCCTGTGAAACTCCGAAAAGGGAATCTCACGCTTGCCTTCTTTATTGGTAACATGAACTTTGGCTGATAGTGCCGCGAGCGCAACACACATATCTGATGGATGTGTTGCAATGCAGTGGTCACTCGTACCAAATATGGCATGAATCCTGTTGTACCCTTCAATAGCAGAACAACCCTCACCTGGAGACCTTTTGTTGCATGGGGTAGCGCTATCGTAAAAATAATAACATCGTGTTCGTTGTAAAAGATTGCCGCCATCTGTAGCCATATTTCTCAATTGCGGCGAAGCACCCGCCAGAATAGCTTTCGCCAGTAAAGGATAACGGCTTTGTACTTTTTCATTATACGCTGTATCTGCATTCTTCACTAATGCGCCAAGTTGAAGACCCCCGTCTTCCATTTCCTTAATGGTATGTAAATCAAGATGGGTTATATCAATGATATGAGCAGGTCGCTCAACATTTGCCCTCATAAGGTCAATGAGATTGGTTCCGCCCGCAATAAACTTCGATCCGTCGTTTGGAACAACTTCATCGAGGGCTTCCGCTACTGTATTGGATTGGATATAACTGAATCGATTCATATTTTTTCTTTACCCTCTTTCTTCATTACCTCTTCGATCGCAGCAAAAATATTATTGTAAGCACCACACCGGCACAAATTTCCGCTCATCAATTCGTGAACATCATCTTTGGTCTTGGCGCGCCCTTCGTTCATCATGCCGATGGCTGAACAAATTTGTCCAGGTGTACAATAACCACATTGAAATGCGTCGTGATCAATAAATGCCTGTTGCAGCGGATGCAGCTTATCTCCTTCTGCGAGGCCCTCTATCGTGATGATCGGAACATGCTGATACATGACAGCCAATGTGAGACAGGATTTAATCCGTTTCCCGTCTACCAGTATGGTACAAGCGCCACACTGACCATGATCACAACCCTTCTTTGTTCCGATAAGATCCAAATGTTCTCTTAGCGCATCAAGAATACTTGTCCAGGGTTCAAGTTCCAGGACGTATTTTTTCTCATTGATTGTCAGGTGTACTTGTATCAGTTGACCTGCTTTGACAACCGTATTGGTAGCAGGTGCATGGGTCGTTTTTTCAATGACTTCCTTCATAACATCTGGTCATGGATGAATAATTCTCAATCCGATTACTGAAATTTTATAGCAGCTTGGATTATTACCGAATTATGGGAAATTCTTATGCCTTGAAGTCGTAATGAAAAAATTCGACATAAAGAAGAACAAGCCTTTCTATACAGTAAATAATTCTACACGGACCAGTCGTTTAATATTTGTTTACGCTGCGTAAATGATAAACCCCGGACATTATCCAGGGCTTCACTATTGCTAAAAAAATCGCGAATCTTAAACTAAACGGCAACGGACTGTTTTTCGCACATGCTCTTTAAATCTTCAAGCGCCGTCGGCCAGCCACCGTTGAACATTTCTACCCATGCGGGGTCAGTTTCTATCAATACGGTGAGCGTTGTTTTTCCATTTGCTTCTTTGAATCTATATTCTTCGAGGGTGCCAATCCACCCATTACTACGTTCTGCTGAACGCTCTTCGTTTTCATCCTTATCCAGAACCGCGATGTGCGTCGCCGAAACCCGTTCATAAGGCTTAACAATATCAAGCCGCGCTTTGGTCCCCCCAGCTCCGGGAGACAGGAAGGAAATTTCGGTTCCTTGTTCCCACTTTCCTTTGTATAGTGAATTCGGCCATGCTGTTGCAACCCATTGCTTATAGGAATGCTCATTTAACATGATATTCCATACCTTCTCCGCTGGAGCTGAAATTTTAATCGTGTATTCCAAATGTTTCATAATGGTTTTAGTTTGTTAAAGTTGTTTGCTTTTAATACATTTTCATTTTCAATCATAGCGTAATGTATCAGTACAAATTTACCTTACGAATCATAAAAAGTCGGGGTGTAATAACGACAGATTACGAGGCGATTAGCGACGTCGAATATTTACGACGAACAAAAATATCCATTCATTGTAACGAAGCGTCAGAAGCATTTGTAACAAAATTGGAGATGTTACATAGTAAAAACTTGAAATATGAATCGACACAAGGCTTTTATTTTTGACATGAATGGTACCATGATTAATGATATGCATTATCATGAAATGGCATGGCACGATGTCCTGGTTAATCAATTGCAAGCGCCTTTAACGCTTGAACAGGTGAGACATCAATTATATGGACGGGCAGATGAAATGTTTGACCGTGTGTTCGGCCCCGGCAGATTCTCTAAAGCCGAAGTCAACGCCATTTCCCTCAAAAAAGAAAGTCGCTATAGAGAAGAGTTTTTGCCTCATTTAGCATTGATTGATGGACTTAAAGCGTTTCTCGATAAAACAAAATCAACCGGCATTGCTTTGGCGATCGGAACTGCTGCCCCGGTTCTTAATATTAACTTTGTATTGGATAATTTAAATTTGAGAGATTACTTTCCTGTAGTTATCGGACCCGAAGATGTAGTAGAGAGTAAACCACATCCGGAAGTATTTCTAAAAGCTGCTAATCACCTTGGTATTTCGCCACAACATTGTGTGGTATTTGAAGATGCGCCCAAAGGAATTGAATCTGCCCTGCGTGCGGGAATGGATGCTGTTGGTATAACGTCATACCACACAGCCGATGAGCTGCGGAATGATAACCTCCTATTTACGATTGACGACTACACCAGTCCCCTATTACATCAGTTATTTTGAACACGAGTGTTCTTCACAAGATGAGAACGATTCGCATTAACGATTACATTTGCCGTCTCATTGAACGACTGCAGTCACCAAGCTTGTGCAAGATCCCGGCAGCGTATTAGTTCGATAGTAAATGGGTTAATGCCATCTTCTATCGAACCAATTGCCTGTACACATTGCATTACCGGTAAACTTTCTTTAGCGTCTTTGTTTTCTAAGCGTAAATAAGTACAGCATTTAAAATACCCTTGCTCTAATTAATTCCATCCACCACCCAGCGCCTGATAAACATTGACCATGGCACTCATCTGCTCTTTCTTCGTTTCAATCAATTCAAATTTTGATTCCAGGGCATCACGTTGTGTCATCAGTACTTCCATATAGTCTGCACGTGCCGATTTGAAAAGATTATCTGATATTGATATTGCTTTTGTAAGCGCTTCTACTTCCTTCATTTTCAGATTATAACTTTTTTCAAGGTTATCGATTTTTGAAAGCTGATTTGCAACTTCGATGTAGGCATTCAAAACGGTGCGTTCATAGTTATACACAGCCTGAATCTGTTTCGCGTTGGCGCTATAATAGAACGCCTTTATGGCATTTCTGTTAATAAGCGGAGCAGTTATGTCTCCTGTCAGTGAATATAGCAGAGACGCTGGAGTCTTCACGAGATAGGAAGCATCAAATGCTTGTAATCCTACACCTGCAGAAATTCCTAATGAAGGATAAAAATTTGCCTTCGCCACTTTTACATCAAGCTTGGCAGCGGAAAGATCAAGTTCGGCTTGTTTTATATCCGACCGGTTTTCCAGCAACTCCGAAGGTATGCCTTTCTGAATAGCATTAGGAATCAGCGTATTGAAGTCTTGAAAATTCCGACTTACATGTTGGGGATATCGGCCCACCAGAAAATTGATTTTGTTTTCAGTTTCTATGATACTTTGCTCAATGTAGTATATTCGACCACGATTCTTGAGCACCTCAGCTTCAAATTTTCGAACTGGCAATTCCGTAACCTGTGCAGCTGACTTTTGCATCTGCACAATTTTCATGGCCTTCTCCTGAATCTCAATGTTGCTTTTCAGAATTGCTAACTGATTGTCAAGTGTAATCAATTCATAATAGGAATTTGCAATTTCCGAGATAAGACGTGTAACCATAAAATTCTTTCCTTCAACCGTAGAAAGGAATTTCAGTACCGAAGACTTTTTTGCATTCCGAAGTTTCCGCCAGATATCCACCTCCCATGATGCAAAGGCCCCGATAAAATAATCCGGTAACGGTTCAGGCATTTCTTTTCCCGGCTTATACTCAATGGTTGCATCGCTTACACCCTGGTGCGTATACCTGCCTACTTTTTCCACACCGGCACCTGCTTTTAAATCAACAAAAGGTAAATATTCTCCTTTCCTTACCCTTACTTCACTTTTAGAAATTTCTATTTCCTGCAAAGTAATATTCAACTCCTGATTATTCTTTAGCGCACTATCAATCAGTGCTTGCAGATATGGATCAACAAAAAATTCCTTCCACTTTAATTTAGCAACGTTGGCTGTGTCCTTCGCGGTACTATACTGATCCGGCACTGTTTTGTTTACTACCTTTTGCACAATGGCAGGTGTACAAGCCGCAAAACTTACAGCAATTATGGCTACACCAAGGTTTCGATATATATATTTATTAATCATTGTTGTTTTTCCAGTTCATCATTTAAACCATCGATTTCTTCATCCGGCGCAAACTCTTCACTCAAAGGATTTTCCTCCTCATCCCTGATAAGGGAACGGTTCTCTATCAGCTTACCGGATAGATAATATAAACCGGGAACGACTATAACGCCGAAGGCTGTACCAAGAAGCATACCGCCAAGAGATGACGCGCCAATGGTACGATTGCCGATAGCACCAGGCCCTGTTGCAAAAACCAAGGGAATCAATCCTGCGATAAAGGCGAACGAAGTCATTAATATGGGACGAAACCGAACCCTTGCACCTTCGATAGCCGCCTCAAGAACAAAAGCACCTTCACGGTGTTTTTGAACAGCAAATTCTACAATCAATACGGCATTCTTTCCCAATAGTCCTACCAACATGACTAGCCCGACCTGAGCGTATATGTCGTTTTCGAGTCCCATTATTTTCAGCAGCAAAAAAGATCCGAAGACTCCCGCCGGTAATGAGAAAATAACAGCCAATGGAAGAACAAAGCTTTCATACTGAGCTGCAAGCACCAGGTATACAAACGCCAATACAATCATAAAGATGTAAAGGGATTCATTACCACGCGCTACCTCATCTTTTGCAAGGCCAGCCCAATCGATGTCATAACCACGGGGCAATGTCTTCTTAGCAACTTCCTGAATGGCTTCAATGGCTTCTCCACTACTATATCCTGCTGCAGGCGAACCATTGATCGCCGCTGATGTGTACATATTATATCGTGTAATTTCGTTGAGTCCCTGTGTCTTTTTTATTTTCATGAACGACGAATACGGAACCATTTCACCATGCTCGCTTTTTACATACAGCTTCATAAGATCATCAGGTAATCTCCTGTAATCCGGAGCAGCCTGAACAAACACCTTATAAAAAGTACCAAATCGTATAAAACCCAGTTCATAGCTACTGCCAATTAAAACCGAAAGATTGTCCATGGCCTTGCCAATCGAAACGCCCTTTTGCATGGCAGCCTGATTATCAATTTCCAATTCGTATTGCGGATAATTGGCGGCAAAAAAAGTAAACAGGCCTTTCAACTCTTTGCGTTGCCGCAGCGCATCCATGAATTCATCATTTACTTTTCCAAATGCGTTATAATCTCCACTATTGGTTTTATCCAGAAGGCGCACCGCGAATCCACCCGCTGCGCCATAACCTGGCACTGCAGGAGGTTGAAAGAATTCTATCGTTGCTCCGGGAATTCCATGCGCTTTTTCTTCAAGCTCTTCTATTATTTCGGGTGCCGTATGTTTCCGTTCTGACCAGTTCTTTAAATTGATAAGACATGTTCCTGCATTTGATCCACGTCCTTCAGTAAGTACTTCGTAACCGGCCAGTGCTGAAACTGATTCAATGCCTTCGACCTCCTCAGCAATTGATTGTAGTTCTCGCGCTATGTCGTTCGTCCTCTCCAATGTAGCACCGGGAGGAGTTTGAATAATGGCATATATCATTCCCTGATCTTCGGCAGGAATAAATCCGGAAGGAAGCGTATTGCTTGTTAGCCATATTGCAGCGCAGAAGGCCAGCAGCATTCCAAAGGTAACTACTCTTCTGTTTACAATCAGTTGTAAGAACCCAACATATTTCCCGGTTAGCTTTTCAAACCCTTTGTTGAACCTATCGAGTGTCCTGTTTAACAACGATTTTTTCTTCGGTCTTCCATAGTGATTTTTTAACAACATAGCACAGAGTACTGGCGTAAGCGTGAGTGCAACCACACCCGATAAAACGATCGCGGTGGCCATGGTAATGGAAAACTGCCTGTAAAATATGCCCACCGGCCCGGACATAAATGCAACGGGAATAAATACGGCCGTCATCACAAGTGTTATGGCTATAATGGCACCGCTTATTTCATGAACAACTTTTTTAGTCGCGCGGTATGGAGAAAGATTATCTTCTTCCATTTTGGCATGCACGGCTTCGACGACCACTATAGCATTATCGACTACAATACCAATCGCTAGTACAAGTGCAAACAAAGTGATCAGATTGATGCTGAGTCCGAAAAACTGCATGAAAGCAAACGTGCCGATAAGGGAAACAGGCACCGCAAGCGTTGGAATAAGCGTTGAACGCCAATCACCGAGAAATAAAAACACCACAAGTGCTACAAGCACGAAAGCCTCAGCAAGGGTATGAATTACTTTTTCCATAGAGGCGTCAAGGAAATTGGAAACATCATAACTGATCTCATATTCCATGCCCTGAGGAAATGAATTGGCTTTGAGCTCTTTTAATTTTTCCTTTACACTTTCAATTACTTCACTTGCATTGCTGCCGTAGTTTTGTTTTAATGTAATGGCTGCTGACGGATGTGAATCAAGTTTAGAATATATGTCATAGAACTCACTTCCGAATGACACGTCAGCAACATCTTTCAGTCTGAGAATTTCACCTTCTGGATTGGCGCGAATGATTACATTTTCATACTGCTCAGGTTCGTTATACCTTCCCTGGTAAGTCAAAACATATTCAAGAGACTGGGAGCGTTTGCCATCAGCCCTACCTAGCCTGCCAGGTGAGCCAATAATACTTTGTTCTTCCAACGCTTCCATGACCTCCTCAGTTGAAACGTTATAAGCGCGCATCCTGTCCGGTTTTAACCAGATTCGCATCGCATATTGCCTGCTACCAAGAATCTGCGCACGGCCTACACCACTGAGTCGTTGAAGTTCAGGAACAATGTTTACTGCAGCATAATTGTAAAGAAACTTTTCATCGGTCCCTTTATCATTACTGAAGAGGTTAACATACATCAGCATGTTAGGTTGAGACGGCGTTACGATTATACCTTCCCGTTGAACCAAAATTGGAAGTCTGTTGGTAATCTGTTCAATGCGGTTCTTAACATTAACAACAGCCAGACTGGGATCGATACCTAATTCAAAAACCACTTGTATGGTGGCCTCCCCGGCACTCGTTGCATCAGAGGTCATGTACTTCATTCCGGGCGTACCGTTAATTGATTTCTCCATTGGAATGAGTACTGATTGAACCAATACATCTGCACTCGCACCCGGATAAGCTATAAAAACATTTACCGTAGGCGGTGCAATGGTAGGGAACTGCGAAATCGGAAGCGTGTTAATGGCCAATATGCCCATAAATATGATTGCAATTGCAATCACAATGGAAAGCACTGGCCTGTGAATAAACTTGTTAAACATTTTCGTGTTTTTTAATTGCTTAAGTTACTCCGCATATAATTTCAAACTTGTCAGTACCGCTACGGGTTCCTTGTACTCGAAATTGATTTTATCATTATCTTGTACTTTGCGCAATCCTTCAAGCAATATCTTGTCGTTTTCATTTAAGCCGCCACCTATGGCATACAGGTCTTCCATTTCTGCACTGATCACAATCTCACGTGAGTGCACAACGTTGTTTTCATCCAGCACATAAACAAATTTCTTCTCGAGGATTTCGAATGTTGCTTTCTGTGGTATAATTACTACGTCTTTAAGGGGTACCTCCATTAAGATATTCCCGGTTTCACCGTGTCTTAACAATCCATCGGGATTTGGAAAGGTTGCCCTGAATGCGATATTCCCCGTTTCATTGTTAAAGTCTGCTTCAATCGTTTCAACCTTACCGGTATGACCGAACAATTTATTATTGGCCATCAACAACGATACATGAATGATGCTGTCTTTTTTTACTTTGGTTTTATACTCAAGGTATTCTGCCTCGGGAACATTAAAATAAACCCACATTTGGCTGTTGTCTGAAAGACTTGTAAGCAGTTCTCCCTCGTCTATCAGACTACCATGCCGTGCATGAAACCGGTCTACGATGCCATCAAAGGGTGCTTTGATTGTTGTAAAGCTAAGGTGAACTTGCGCCAGATTTAATTCGGCTTGTGCCTTATCAACCTTAGCTTGCGCCATAGCCAACTCATTCTTTGATACGATGTTGCTATCCGCAAGAGATTTCGTATTACGGTATTCGATTTCAGCAAGACGTGCCTCCGCCTCTGATCTTTTTAACTCTGCATTATAAAGGGTTGGCATAATCTGAAACAATTGTTTCCCTGCTTTTACGAACTGCCCTTCATCGATAAATATCTTCTGTAAGTATCCCCGCTCCTGAGATCTGATTTCAATATGCCGTATGGAATGAATTTGGCATACATATTCTTTGGTAACTGAAGTGTCCATCCTGATTGGACTGGTAACTAAAAACCGGGTCTCCGATTCTTTCTCATGGTGTTCTTTTTCTGATTGACAGCCTGTGTGACCTAACACGACACAAAGACATATAACCACAAGAACTATCCTGGTATAAATTTTCTTTTTCACACGTACGTTTTTATGATATTAAAAAACAATAGATAGCCTGCCTCCAACTGGTGCACCATTGCAAAATCATTGTACGCCTGAGAACAACATAAAAATGGGAATGGCCCACCAATACGGGCTTCCTCAATAAAGACGTGCAACTACTTTACGACGGTGTACCAGCTTTTCCTATGGACACAGTAAAATGGTAAGTAAAACGATGAGACAAATTTTTTTAGATTTGCCTTTGCGTGTTTCTAAATCCTGAAAACACGAAATAAAAGATGACGTGAAGGGATATCTGAGAAATGCCTGCAAAAATGTAACGTATGCTTGACGTAACTTAACAGGTAGGCATGTGTGAGTGCGCAGTAAACGAAAGAAAAGGAATCTCGCTGATGCTTGTCTCTCTTTGCCGGAACCAATTCACCTTTGTCGTCCTCGTCTTTCCTGACTTCAGCGGCCTCAATGTAAGGAGTTTCATTTTTGTCTGAAGAATCAATCTTCTTGAACGAACCCAGAACTTTCTCCGAACTAAGGGAAAATCGCGTCGTGTTTTGATTAAGCTCAGATGAAACCGCCGGCGTATCAGTATCACAGGAGGGCTTATGCAGTTGATTTCCGCTCAACAGGAGAATGCCCAGCGACAGGAAATATTTTATGAATAACTGCTTCATCGAGCGCCAAATGTATAGAAAGATGAATTCAAAGACAAGAACCGGTTAAATTGCGTACACACCAACGATTGCGCTGGCTCTATATGCAATTGTCCCAGTACCCCAAATAGCCTTCTAGTCGCGCTCGAGGATAACCTGAATGGATTTTAAGTAGATGGTTGAACAGTACGCTATTTCTTATTTCACCGTTTAGTTGATTTAAATTTTTCTATTTCGGATCGTCTAAGCGAATTTTATAATTCCCGATTTTATCAACGAATCACTATTTCTTTCAGGATGATGATTGTAACGAAGGGACAGCAAACCAACATCAAACGTTAAACAATTGCCACAAACCCATCGTATCGAAAACCTTAAAACTTTGAACCATGGACTTTTAACCTCAAACTTTTATTCCTATGGTTTCTTCGCATAAAAATACAAGTACGAAGGCTTCTTTTTCTTCTTTTCGCTAAACGTATAAAAGCCTGGTTTGCGAGTCGCCCAGGCTATCGCTTCTCCTTGCGGTTCCTCTTCGTACGGGATTTCACCAGGGCGTCTATTTAACAGAGAAATAAGATCCTCATTGTTTTTATTTTCCCAATAATAGATCGTGGTATAGTTTTTCATCAGGATATCACCGTCAGGTGACATGTCAGCCGAGACAATTTCCTTAAATGGCAGCGACAAAACGTTAGACGCAATAAGGGTATCTCCATTAACCTGCGGATATTTTAACATATACAGAAAAACAGGTTCTTCACGTTTCGATACAACGTATAGATTCCTGGTATTCGCATCTATGAACAATGACTCCGTGTCTTTGACAGCACCTTCAAGCTTGAAAATAATGGTATCGAATTCAGTGATCTGTACATGATCCGTAGTTGAAAATACCGGCTCAGGAAATCGATAAATATATTTGTATGGATAAATCGCATCATTGTCTCCTATGTCGCCCACATACACATATGTTTGTGATGAATCCGGTCCCGGGCCGACAGTTATATCTTCCCAGTCACGATTTTCTATGCCTGCCAGGGTGACTGTCATTTTAATATCAAGATCTTCATCGATCAGAAAAATCGATGCTTCATTGCCGCTATCATTATGGGTCCAAAGCAGATCTGGATTGCGAATGCTTGATTCCAGTCCGGAGGCTTCCTTCAGCGTTTTATTCGTGAGTACTGAAAGTGGTTTGCCTTTTTCAAAATTAGTAGCCACCTGATTGTTAATTGCCCTGTTGCATCCGGATAGCATTAAACAGGTGAAAAAAGGGAGTAAAAAATACCGTTGCATAATAGTTTCGATTGGTGGAGAGAACCAATACTCAAGTTAGTTTTGATTCAAATGAATTACGACAATCTGGAAACAATTGGGAACAATCATTTCCTCAAAGTTTAAATATCACGATTACTAACCAGATAATAAGTCGGTAGTATGGAATCGTGCTTTCCTAAATGTTTCCAGAATCGCCGTTATATATTGTCTTTTAGATAAATTAGGCAAAATATTCAATGAAAATCCTGGTAATCGAAGATGAAGCTGAAATGCAGGAAGTGATCTCGAAATCACTCGAACGGGAAATGTTTCTTGTTGAAACCGCACATGATTTTCCATCTGCTATGGGTAAAATCAGCATGTATGATTACGATTGTATTCTGCTGGACATCATGTTGCCTGGCGGCAGTGGCTTAGCAGTATTGGAAGAACTTAAAAGGTTAAAAAAATCCGGAAGTGTAATTATAATTTCAGCAAAAAATGCTGTAGATGACAAAGTAAAAGGTTTAAATCTCGGCGCGGATGACTATCTGGCTAAACCATTTCATCTGGCCGAATTAACAGCCCGGGTGAAATCGGTAATCAGAAGAAAATCTCTTGATGGACAAAATGTTATTGAACTGAATAACCTGTCTATTAACATGAATGACAGGACCGTGGTCGTCAACGGCAAACACCTTGTGTTAAATCGCAAGGAGTTTGATATACTATCGTACTTTGTATCCAACAAAAACCGGCTTATAAACAAAACCGCTTTGGCGGAATATATCTGGGGCGATAACATTGACCAATCGGATGATTTTGAGTTTATCTATTCTCAGATCAAGAATCTTCGTAAGAAGTTGAAAGACTCGTCAGCGGAAGCTGAGATTCAGGCCGTCTATGGCATCGGTTATAAATTCATTGTGTCTTGAAATTACTAAACCATACACTCTCCTATCTGGCCATTGCATTTTTTCTGGTGATCGGCATATGGGCCGCATTCTTTTATATGAATATGCTGGATGAGATTTATGATAGCATAGACGACGGTCTTGAAAACTCAAAGATATTAATCATTCAAAAGGCGGAGCAAGACAGTACCATCATAAACCGGACAAATTTTATGGAAAGCAATTATGCAATTCATGAAATCTCTGCCGCCCAGGCAACTGCTTTTCGTGACGTCTATATCGACTCAACGATGTATATGGTCAATGAAAAAGATTTCGAACCTGTGCGAATGCTTAAATCAGCTTTCCGTTTGTCAAGTGGAAAATATTATCAACTACAGGTAATATCGTCTATGGTAGAAGAAGACGATCTGATGGAAGACCTTCTTTATGCCATTTGGTGGCTTTATATCCTGCTTCTTGTAAGTATTCTCGTTATCAATAATGTGCTACTAAAAAAAATCTGGAAACCATTTTATCACATCCTGGAACGCCTTCGCGGTTTTGACGTCGAACGTCAGGAGTCCACCAAGGACATAGAAACGAAAGTAGCGGAGTTCAACGTACTGAATGAATCTGTTACGGCCCTGCTTGAAAGAACGACTACTTCGTTTCACAGTCAAAAACAATTTATTGAGAACGCTTCTCACGAATTGCAAACACCATTGGCTATCGGTATCAATAAACTCGAGTTGCTTGCAGAGAAGACGACCTCCGATTTGGAACTTCGGGAGATAAGTGATGTGATTCAAACGCTTCAGCGACTAACGCGGTTAAACAAAACATTATTGCTTCTTTCGAGGATTGAAAACAAGCAGTTCACAGACACAAAGATTGTTGATCTGAACAAATTGGCTGATCAGGTGATTTCTGATCTGTCAGATCTTGCGCAGTATAAATCTGTTCAGGTTCTGTGTATACATGAATCCACCTTCACGCAGACGATGAATCCAGAGCTTGCTTCTATCATGTTGAGCAACCTGATAAAAAATTCCATCGTGCATAATTTTGAGGGTGGGTCGGTTGAGGTCAGAATTATTGACGCTGCAATAGTGATCGAAAATACCAGCAAAGTATCAGCCCTTGAGGAATCGAAAATTTTTAAAAGGTTTTATAAGAATACCTCGGCTAATACTTCGACTGGCCTCGGCCTTGCAATCGTTAAGTCAATCGCCGATCTCTATGGTTTTAAGATATCTTACCATTCTCAAACCCAAAAGCATTCCTTTAAAATTGCATTTCATAGATCCGTATAGATCTGGATGCACGGACTACAATAACCGGCAGCCCATCCGTAAATTAAATTTCAAAACGCAAAATAAAGAGGCATCATAATTTGATTCCAAAAAGTTTTCAGAATCGCTTTCGATCTTCACCGTATAATAATTCAAATTAAATACAGCAATATGAAAACACTTATGTTCTCTATTTTAGCAGCGACCATTTCAACCGCTGCTGTAGCACAGGATATCCCACAGTCGGACGTTCCCTCACTTGTTTTAAATACTTTTCAATCGAAATACGAAAAAGCTACTGACCTCGAATGGGAAAAGAAAGGAGATCTGTATAAAGCCGAGTTTGAAATTGGCACACGTGAGCACGACCTTTGGATTGACGCAAAGGGTCAGGTAACGAAGCACAAAGAGGATTTCCCAAAAGCCGAACTCCCTGCAGCGATCCGCCAGAAAATCGAAAGTGAATTCAAAGATTATACGATCGAGGATGTTGATAAAATCGAAGAAGATGGAAAGGTCCTCTACCTGGTAGATTTGGATGGTAAAACGGGAGACCGTGATGTTTTTTTTAATGAGGACGGTACGGTTTTAAAATAGAACAAAATCAAAGTAAGAATCAAAGGTTGATGGCTTAAATCATCGTTGTTAATTTGTCAAGTTCTTTGCTGCAGTGAGGGATGATATTTAACCCCTATTGGGTTACACGTTAAGTTCTGATAACCACCGGTTACACCGGTGGTTATCAAGTATTAAGTCGTTTGGACTTGTCGCTTAACTTGTAAGATGATACCGTTGACGGTGATTTGATCAGTGATCTGAAGTGAATAACGCGCTGGTTAGTACGTGCTTTTTAAAATGATTTAGAATTCTTAGCCCGAAGGGCTTAACTATAGGTAACCGCAGGTAAAACTGGCGGAGAACGTGCCGCATCGTCAACCCTGAAAGAGTTAAATGTAAACCACAAGATCAAAACTTCTCGTCGAACGCAATGCCCTTAATTAATAGACTTTTGTATGCGTCGAAAGAAGTCTCTGGCTTATGGTATTTCTATTTGAGATTTAAGTCGTTCGGACTTGTAGAATTTGGTGATTTGTTACGGGCTTTCGCGGTTGATCAAGATGGCTGTCTTCTTTGCTCAGGTAGTCGGGCCTGGTTTTTTGGCTGCGTTGAGGGTTGCGTTTAACCCTTATCAAGGTTATGCCTGTGTTCTCTCTCACAAGATCACCGGTTACACCGGTGGTTAACACATTGAAGTCCTTCAGACTTGTGAGGATTGTTTTACAATATTCCGGTTGCACCGATGGTTAACACTATTGAAGTCCTTCGGACTTTTGGTGAGGATTGCATGGCACTAGGCAGGTCGGCCGATCAACAGGCTTGCGCAAAGCTTTTTCAAAACGATTGATCTACCTGACATGCATTTACTTTAGATACGAAGCTTTGAAGTGATTCACAACACCTTCTTCCGTTTATCCTTACCTAGCCCAACCTGAAATTCACCATTGGGCGTGCCTGTTACCTTGAGATTCATGAAAGCAATCTTTTTGTCTTTATCTATATATTCAATTTCATCTACCTGGTTTAAATCTACCTCTTCAGGCTTTCGGCTAAACAAGGCGCTGAAGCCAACCTTTGTAACCATCTTCATCGGTACACGGATATAATACTCCATGTTCAGATCCAGTGACTGCTTACCTGATAATTGAATGTATCCCAATGATGAATTGATATTCATTGCAGGGATTTCAAGCACGCCATTGGTAAACGTCAGTTTGTTTTGCAGGGTATCAAATCGAATGAGCCGCAGATTTTTATCCTTAAAGTAGCTGGCCATCGCCTGCATCGGTGCAAAGTCAACAAGGCTGCCATTGTAAATCTTCAGATTCATCTCAGCTCTTGTATTGCTCATAATCGGCACGAGATCAGGGTGAACCTGTACGTAGCTTTTAATCTGTCCGCTTAGACGACCCTTTACATTTTTATTTACCACAACATCCTGCCCGAAGTGATCAAGCTTTAGTAACATTTTTCCTAGGTCAACGTCGTGAAAATTGATCCGGCTTCTGAAGTAAATCTTTTCCGGATTACTGCCATTAAATTTTCCCCGCATGTTGATTGCACCACCTGCAATTCTCATCATGAGTGTGTCTATTTTAATCGTCTGGTTCTGCAGCATGGTGAGCCGTGCGCCAACATCTTTCATCCAAAGCCTGTTGTATTTTAATTTCGAAATTTCAATCTGGGCGTTGAAATCCGAGAATGGAACCATAAAAATATTGAAAGCTTCTGCATGCTGTGTGGGCTCAGGCTTGATGGCAACAACTTCACCTGTAGAGTCTCTTCGCCAGCGTCGCTTTTTCGGCGCAAGATCGTACTGACTCATTTCATCAACATCCAAAAACTTTGAGGTGAATTTGAGCGAGTTGGCAATTTTATTGTTGTACCGGTCGACGCCCTTGAAGTAATATTTCAGGCTGATATCAAAATCACTGTTGCCAACCTTTCCCCTTAGCGTATCGAAGCTGAGAATTTTTGATCCGTATTTCACACCACCACTTATCCCGTGAAGCTTTAGTTTATGATTTTTAAGATCTGCCGTAACATTTGAAACACGCGCTTTAGCGAATCTGAAAGTTGTATCATATTTCAAATCTATTTTTGTACGTAGCCAAACGTTGGTTAACTCTTCACGCCTGTACCCGCGCGGAATATATTTGCGAATCTCTCTGCCAAGCACATCGCGCATAGCAAACCGATTAGACTTAAAATCGAATGCGATCTGCGTCCTCCCTTTTTTAACCTCATCAAACCACAGCGCATAGTTGATTACACGTCCTTTAAAATTAATATCAGAACTATCGATCATCCCGTTGAAATCACGGAGTCGTAAAATAGTGTCGTTAATCAGTACCGTTGCACCAAGATTCTTGAAGGTATGTGGATAATTCTTAAACGTCCCCCTTAAATTTTTCATTTCGAATTTTCCCTTCGGTAACGGTGAAGGATTCAATAATTGTTGAACTGTAGTCTCAAACGAAAGACCGACGTTAAATCCTTGAACTTCTTCATCCCATGCCTTAGCCAGCGCAGTATCGTACGATAGTAAATCCGATAATATGATCTGTTTGCTTCCCACATTTAACGCCAGATTAACAGGCTTATGACGCTCACGTAAAAAAGCGCGAACATCACTGATGCTGGCGTTGAACCTAAGGTCGGATTTCCCAATCCTCAATGAGGCGGAGTCAACGGTTACCCGGCCATCTTTCATTTCAGCCTGAATGTTCATATCCTGAACGGCGTGTGGATACCCCGGTATCTGGAAAGACAGGTTTTTCACAATCAGTTTGCTTTGAATGCCTTCTTTCAGCTTATTTAACGATTCCTCCGGCAAAGTGATATTATCCACCTCTTTAAAATCCATATCGAGTTTAATATTTCCGGTAATTTGTTTCAGTCCCGGAATGCCGAGGAACTCTCCAAGAAATTTAAGTTCAAGCTCTGAATGGATCTGTACCAGTGCCTGTGGTTTAGTAAAATCCTGAACGATGAAATGTCCTTTAAAAATTCCCTTTTCCGGCCTTGCACTAATGTTGATGATATGGATTTCAGATGTCTTAAGAGAATGGTCACTCCCATTTGTATAATAGCCTTTGAATCCTAATTGATCGACCTTTTTGTTGGCGCTCGTGTTAAGGAACCATGCATCTTCACACCCGAATGAAACTTCCATCAAGGGCTGCTGTTCCTTTGTGACTTTGCCTTTTACGGTTGCCTCGAAAAAGAGCTTTCCGTCATACTGAAAAGATTTTAGACTTTCCTTTAAACCAGCAGGAACAAAAGCCGTAAAAAGATTAAAGTCTTGTTTATTTCCTTTAATCCGAAAATCCACATCTGTTGTATCAGACAGGTCGGCAGAACCAGTAACACTGAACCCGGCATCCTCCAGCATAAAATTACAACTTGAAATATTAAACAATTGAGTTTGAAATTGATAGTCAGCCACACCATCAAGTTGAAAAGCTTTATGGCGGAACAGCGTTGTGGCGGTATCTCCAGTCACATCCAGCACCATGTTTGTATTTACAGCCACGGTTACCTGGCTACTGTCCATCATGATCGACGAAACCAGTTTACTGATTTGTGTATTATACTTTCGCCCACTCACCATATCCTGGTAAGAAACACGCATTTCTTTGATAACGATTTTTTTAAGGTCTATTGCAAAAGATGAAGTCGTATCTGCCTGAGCAATCTGAATCGTAGAGTCTTTCTGCGGACTGATTTTTTCAACCAGGTTAATCTTACCATCCTTCGCCTGTACAAGATCAACGTAACCACCTTTGAGAAACAGGATCCTGACATCGTACTGCTGTTGTAGCAGGTCTGGTAGGCTAAAACCAATATAAAGCCTATCAAAAGCACAAATCGGATTGCCTGTTTGCGTTTTGTCGGCAAAGAAACGCCCGTTGTGCAACCCAATAGAAATGTATGGAAAATTTTTAAAAAGGGAGATTTTACTGTCCTCTATCGCCAACTCGCCCTTTACCTGCTTATTAAGTTCGCGTACCGCGAGGTTTACGAGTCGCTGTTGCTGCGTTGAAAGCACGATAAATCCAGCGCACAGAAGCGCACCAAGTGAAATGATTCCGATAAGTAAGGGCCTAACTACCCATTTTTTTAGACTAGGATTCATGGATAAGTGCAAGTACTATTTTTGTTTAAAGCGGTTCTAAGGGTTAATGGTATTCAACGGTAAAATCAATAAAACAAATATCAGGTTTAGAATTTATATTTAACAATGGGGATAAGGTGATTTAGCCTGGACTGCCCCCTATTTGTTTCGCGTCTGACATAGACTAGGTCCTGCTGGTTCATAATTCACCACGACGATTTAGCGCTGTACATACTAATTCGCGCTAATTGTCTTGTTATCCTCTTTCTCTGCCCTAGCGACAAACACTTATCCCATTCAAACCGGATATTTCAAATTACTTGCCATATTGGAATCCTGTGGTAAACAATTTCAGCTAGAAATAACCTGGTAACCTTCCTATGTTGCAAAATATTGTGAAATTTTCGCTGTAACCTTAATTAATGCCTTCAGGTAAACCAAGTAGCGTAGTAGTGTAGCGGATCCGTTGAAATTCGGGCTTGTGTAATGTGTACTATCATCAAGGAAAAAACCGACTAACATGCACTGTTAAAAACACAGAATTTCATATTTTGGGCATTCGAACTCCGAAACCTACAGGAATAGAATATCATGGATCCGCGAAAAATATGGTTTCTTCTTCTGTTATGCTTCTTCTCATACAATATAGTCGCGCAAAAGAATGTTGTATACCAGCAACTCTCGATTGACGATGGGTTGTCGCAAAACACCATTAACACCATCTTTCAGGATAGCAGGGGTTTTATGTGGTTTGCCACACAGAACGGGCTAAATAAATACGATGGCGCGACCTTTACGGTTTTTCAGCACAACGCTGATGATACAACAACCATTTCCAGCAATGATGTATATGCCGCTTTTGAAGATCGCGACCTGAACTTATGGTTTGGAACACGATCAGGACTATCGCGGTTCAACCGTGATACAAATACTTTTTCAAATTTTGATTATCAGCAGGGTGGTCAATACACCATGCGACCGGTGTGGTGCATATTAGGCTCCAAATCGGAAGACGAACTCTGGATTGGCGCATCGGGTGGTCTGTTTTCTTTTCACACCAGAACCGGTTCGTTTAATCACTATAAAGTCAATGATAGCATCCAGAATGCAAACTCTATCCGGGCCATATGTGAAGACCAAAAAGGAAAACTTTGGATTGCACCTACCGTTGGGCCGTTAATGCAATTCGATCGCAATACAAAATCTTTTCTGCCCATTCGGGTAAAAGGAAACGCAACGCATGCCCTGGAGAACATAACGTGTCTTGCGTTGGATCATACCGGAGATGTTTGGATCGGTAATGAGCATGGCGTACTGATTCGATACGATAACACACTACAAACCATCGAGCAATTTCATCTCAACGAACAATATCCCATCCGAACTCTAATGGAAGACCAGGAAAATAATCTCTGGCTTGGAACGGATAAGGGTGGCACATTTTTATTCGATAAGAAACGCAAAGAATTCATTCCGTTGTTGGATAAGAATGAAGAAAGCGATAAGGTGGTTCTTTCGCTATATAACGATTTAAAAGGAGATGTATGGTTAGGAACTTATCACGGCGGCGTTTACCTGTTCGATAAGACGGATACAACATTTCAGAACTTTTCACCATATCAAAAGATTAACGGTTCTAATGAGAGCAATTCCGTGTTGTCCATCATGGAAGGCGAAGGTTCTTTGTGGCTGGGTACCGATGGAGGTGGACTGGTTCAGAAAAAAGGAAAAGAAATTCGGCATTACAAAAAAGCCGGCGATCCCAATAGTCTCCCGGACAATACCATTCTGTGTCAGGCGTATGACCATGTGAAAGGATTAATGTACATCGGCACTTATGCTAACGGTATGTCTGTTCGCGATATGAAAACCGGAAAAGTCACAACATATACCCGCGATAATGGCTTGAATGATAACAGTGTCTGGGCCATCCTTTTGGACAACGACGTCGTTTGGATCGGAACAAACAACGGCGGACTAAACATGTTTGATACCAGGCGTAAAACATTTCGTCAATTCACCAATACACTAAAAGACGAAAGAACCATCAGTTCCAACACCATCCGTTGCATACTAAAAGACAGCAGAAACAACCTCTGGATTGGAGCCGTATCCGGGTTAAACAGAATGAACGAAGACAGTACATTTACTTCATTCTTTCACCACGACGGTGAAAACAGCATAAGCGACAACAACATACTTTGTCTTTACGAAGATGCAGGAAAAAATATATGGATGGGAACACTCGGTGGCGGATTGAATAAATATGATCATCGCACAAACACATTTACGAGTTTTCAGCAGAAGGATGGATTAGCAGGTACCATTGTATACGGTGTACTGGAAGATGATCTGGGCCATATCTGGATGAGTACAAACAAAGGGATTTCACGGCTGGACCCGCTAAAAAAAGAAATCCGAAATTTTGATACGCACAGCGGATTGCCCAGTTCACAGTTTAATATTGGCGCCGCTTTTAAAAGTAAATCCGGTAAAATGTTTTTTGGAAATGTAGCCGGCGTTTGTTCTTTCTTTCCTCATCATATCCAGCAGAACCTGTATCGCCCTCCTATTGTAATAACCGATTTTTCAATTTTTAATAAATCAGTAAGCATTACACAAGATTCGCCTTTACAAAAATCCATTACGGAAACATCAGAGATTAAGCTTGACCATACACAAAATGTGTTCAGTTTTAAATTTGCTGCGCTTAATTTTACCCATTCTGAAATGAACAGTTTTGCTTACAAGCTAGAACCGTTTGATAAAGACTGGAATTATGTTGGCCAGAAAAATGAGGCTACTTATACTAATCTCGACCCGGGAACCTATCAGTTTAAGGTAAAAGGCTCGAACAATGATGGCATCTGGAACGAGAACTACGCATCAGTTCAGATCATCATTACACCACCTTTCTGGAAAACCTTTTGGTTTCAGCTAACCGCCATGCTTATTATAGTGAGTGGAATTTATGGAACTTATCTATTGAAGATCAGGTCCATAAAAAGACAAAAAAGTATGCTGACCTCCCTGGTAAATGAGCGTACACTTGAAATCGAAGAGAAAAATAAACTCTTATTGGAAACACAGATTAAAAATGCCCAACTGGCCAATCAAAAACTAAAGGATGAAATTACGAGCAAAAGCAAGGAGCTTACCAATTACACGCTGCTCATTATCCAGAAAAACAAATTACTTGGTGATCTGAAAACCAAACTAAAAGAAGTAATCCGGCATCCCGCTACGAGCAACCTACGCGATTTTAAAAACCTGGTTAAGCTGATCAATCAAAATTTTAGTCCGGAAAAAGAATGGAATGAATTTAATGTAAATTTCAACCGGGTACACGAGGGATTTATTGAAAACCTGAAAGAAAAGTTTCCTGATCTCACTTTAAACGATCTCAGGCTTTGCACCTTGTATCGCATTGGCATTCCTACTAAAGACATCGCCGAAGCAATGGGAATATCTCAATCCAGCGTAAAGATGGCGCGCTATCGCCTACGAAAAAAACTCTCCCTCGCCCCCGACGAGGACATCCTCATATTTTTGAATACGTTGTAGGAATTCAGATTCAAAGTTCAAGGTTCGAATTGGAGGTTTGAAGTTTGAAGTTTGAGGTGTGAGGGTTGTGTAGTCATATTGTAAGCTCGCAAGGCCCTTTGTACTTTGTATTTCGTTCATCGTACTTGTATCTCGTACCTTAATTCACTCCCAACAAACTCGAAGCTCGTAGCTCGCAACTCGCAACTATTTCCTTGTAGCCCTTAATTTCTGCATTTACACACAAAAACTGCGAAAAACTACGCATACGTAGCCTCATTGTAATCGGCTGTAGGTCCTCATGTAGCCCTTAATAATTTCATATAATGACCAAAAAACAAAATATTGTATCACCCTTTCTTCATTCCAAGCAATTAATTAACCCCAACCCTATGATAAGACTATCTACTGTTTTAAGAAGAATCACCGGGATTATCCTGGTGTTGCTGCCCATGCAACTCGCCTGGGCACAGGACTCGCCCATTACCATTTCAGGTAAGATTACCTCCGCTGATGACAATCAACCTTTACCCGGTGCTTCCATTGTAATCAAAGGAACAATTTCCGGGACAGTTTCAGATGCTGAAGGTAAATATTCCATTAAAGCGGAACCCGGGAGTGTACTTGTGTTTTCATTCGTAGGAATGGACTCGCAGGAAATTCTTACAGGAACCCAAACCACAATAGATGTTGTAATGATTTCTAACGCGACGAATCTGGGAGAGGTGATCATCACGGCTTTAGGCATTGAGCGTAACAAACGAGAAATTGGGTATTCTGTTTCGGAATTGTCCGGAGACCAGGTTTCAACAGCACAGGAAGTCAACGTAATTAATTCATTATCCGGAAAAGTAGCCGGTGTCGACATTTCCACAACCACTGCAGGACCAACAGGATCATCCAGAGTGGTTATACGTGGCAATTCTTCGCTGGCAGGAAACAATCAGCCACTCTACATAATAGATGGTGTACCCATGGACAACTCTGATATGGGAGAAGGTGCCGGCATGTGGGGTGGATACGACATGGGCAACGGTGCGGCTAACCTTAATCCAAATGACATTGAATCAATCTCTGTACTTAAAGGGGCCTCGGCATCTGCCTTGTATGGCGCGCGCGCTTCGCATGGTGTGATCATGATTACAACCAAATCAGGTAAAGGACAGAAAGGACTTGGCGTGGAGTTTACCAGCAACTACACCGTTGAAAAGGTACTTTCAAAATTCGATGATTACCAAACAACGTATGGCATGGGTCGTGATGGTGAGCTTCCTACAATTGACAATGCAGAAACTACACAGGTAGCCTGGGGCGCGAAATTAGATCCATCCATTTCAGTTCCCATTTATAACGGTGAATTA
Organism: Ohtaekwangia sp.; assembly: GCA_035628875.1. Taxonomy (GTDB): domain Bacteria; phylum Bacteroidota; class Bacteroidia; order Cytophagales; family Cyclobacteriaceae; genus Ohtaekwangia. Next base: position 58,442 of record DASPIZ010000151.1, read on the forward strand.
AAACCTTTCGGCGTGGTCAATGATAATATCTTAAGCTTCTTCCGTCCAGGTTCCACTGCCACCAATACACTTTCACTGTCCGGCGGATCAGACAAAGCTTCTGTGCGTGTTTCATTATCCGATTTAAGAAACAAAGACATCGTACCAAATACGGGATTACAGCGCAACACATTCCTGATCAATACGTCGGTTACTTTAGGAGAAAAACTTACCATTTCCGGTAAGGCCAATTATATCAATGAACGCGTAAACAACAGACCTGCCCTTTCCGATAATCCGAACAACGTAGGATTGGCACTTTTAGGTATAGCCCCCAATTTTGATCAACAGTGGTTATCAAAAGGATATAAAGACAAGACCGGAAACTACGTTGACTGGAACGGTGGTAATATTTACCGGATCAACCCATACTGGTCAATCAATGAAATTGAAAATGAATCCTTGAAACACCGCCTCATGGGATACCTTCAACTCAATTATGACTTTACAGATTGGTTGAGTTTGCAGTTGCGAGGCGGCACAGACTATACCAATTTCAGATACACTAATTTTTCACCTCGTGGCACCCCTACACGGGATACTGGCTCATTGGATGAAATTATAAATACTGTATCTGAAAATAATTACGAAGCATTATTGAGATTCAATAGAAAATTAGCGGATGATTTAACCTTGAATGTTTATACTGGTGGAAACATCATGTATTATAGACGCGAACAGTTTAGTAATACAGGACTAGACATTGTGCTTGAAGATATCCATCCGATAACAAATTTTACCAGACAACGGAGTGGCTACGCATTTTATGAAAAGCAGATAAATTCACTGTACGGATCAGCGCAGTTAGGATATAAGGACACCTATTACCTGGAGGGAACATTCCGCAATGACTGGTCTTCTACCCTCCGCAAAGGCATGAACTCGTATTTCTATCCTTCTGTTTCTGGAAGCCTGGTATTTTCTAATCTTCTTCCGGACCAACGTTTCCTTTCCTTTGGAAAATTGCGAGCATCATGGGCAGAAGTGGGTGGTGACACCGATCCATATCAGCTAAACTTAACGTATGGGCTACTGGATTTTTCACTACTTGATAAACCATTGGGTCAAATCTCCAACACAAGCATTCCAAACCGCGATTTAAAGCCTACGCAAACATATTCTTACGAGCTGGGTACGGAACTTCATTTTCTGGATGGTCGTATCCGAATCGATGCTACCTATTACAATTCCAGAACAGTAGATCAGATCCTTGCCTTAAAGATCCCATCAACAAGCGGGTATAATGCAGCGATTATAAACGCTGGTGAAATCACTAACAAAGGAGTAGAATTGTCCCTCTCAGCTACGCCAGTATCTACTTCGTACGATTTAAAGTGGGATGTGATGGTAAACTACACAAGAAACATCAACGAAGTAAAGGAACTACATGAGCAGGTTAAAACGTATGAACTATCGGCCGCGCGTTGGGCTGGCGCAGTAATACAGGCAAAGGAAGGCAATGCCTATGGCGTTATAGTTGGACGTAAACTGAAACGCGACGATGAAGGTAACATCATTCATAATGCCGCAGGATTACCCATGGCAACTGGTGCCGAAGATCAGGCTGTACTTGGCAACGGTGTACACAAATGGATGATGGGAATTTCAAACACCATTTCCTACAAAGGGTTTAGCTTAAGTGCATTGGTTGATATTAAAGTTGGTGCCGACATCTATTCCATGAGTAATGCTTTGGCACACCAGAATGGCACAGCGGAAGCAACCCTGGAAGGCCGTGAAGCATGGTATGCGTCTGAGGAAGCAAGACTGGCTGCAGGTGTTAGTGAAGAATCCTGGATTCCTACAGGCGGATATATTGGTAAGGGTGTCGTGAATACAGGAACAAGCGATGAACCTGTCTATGTCGAAAACACCAAACCCGTAAATCCGCAAGATTATTGGGGTTCATTGCTGGAAAATTCTCCGGAGCCTTTTATCTACGACGCAAGCTATGCCAAGCTGCGCGAGGTTACACTAAGCTATAATATTCCATCTAAGGTATTTACCAGCACACCGTTTCAGAGTATCTCTGTTTCTTTTGTTGCACGAAACCTGTTCTTGCTTTACAGCAATATTCCCAATGTTGATCCTGAATCAGGCTATAACAATGGCAATGGACAAGGTTTCGAATACGGCTCAATTCCATCGCGAAGAAGCTACGGACTTAGTCTTAATGTAAAATTCTAACGACATCACAATGAAAAAAATACTTTATATAATCTTTACAATGCTCTTCAGTCTGGCGTTAATCCGATGCGACCATTTTGAAGAAATGAACCAGGACCCAACCAAATCGACTGACATGGATCCTAACCTGATGTTATCGAACATTCAGTTGCAACTATCCGGCGGGCAATTCGAACAACTTCGTAATGGGTTCATCTACTCCGGCGAATGGATGCAACACTGGACAGGCGAATATTCCACAACTGAGTTTGGTGGTAAAGGTGTACGATCCGATCAGTACATGAGTGCATTGTGGATTTCACAATATCCACGCGAAGTAAAAAATGTCGTAGATATGGTTGAGCGTACTAAAGATGATCCCACCCAATCAAATATTAACGCCGTATCACGCATCATGAAAGTCTACATCTTTTCCCGTTTAACGGATTTGTATGGCGACATACCATATTTCGGAGCAGGAAAAGGCTATTATGACAGGGTATTTACACCTGCATATGATCGCCAGGAAGATATATACAATGATTTTTTTATCGAGCTGGATGCAGCCGTTAAAGCACTTGATCCTTCCAAAGACGTAATTACAGAAGACTTCTATTACAACGGTGACATTGCACGTTGGAAGAAGTTTGGTAATTCCCTGCGTTTACGGCTGGCCATGCGACTTACAAAGGTCAATATCAACAAAGCCCAAACAGAGGCAGAAGCTGCTATAGCACTTGGTGTAATGCAAAGCAACGCCGACATGGCTGTGATGAAACACATTAATGTAGCTTGGGAAGGCGGAACATTTGGAGGCAATGGAACTTCGTATGCATTTATGAATACTTCCACAACAGCGGACGAAAGTGTATTCCGGATGTGCAGCACTTTCGCCGACTACATGATCGACACAGGCGACCCAAGGTTAACGATTTTTGGACGCAGTTATCTGAAAGAATCAAACAGACCAACAGATGTTACAGACCTGGTGTATGATGAATTGGGAAGCTATCATGAAATGGCTTTGCCACCCAGTACATTTTCATGGGAAGCATCGCAGTTGGGTACACCAATCATAATTGATGTAAACGGCGAAACAGTTGAACTTACAAAACTTTACCAATGCCTTCAGCCTTCACGTTACATTGCTGCAATTGATGCACCGTATATTATGATGAGCTATGCAGAGGTTGAATTATGGATGGCCGAAGCTGCGTTTCGTTCATGGACTACCGGACGGACTGCACAAGAACATTTCAGTACCGCGTTACAGGCCGGCGTAAATCAAATGAGTACGTATGGCGCTCCTGATGTATCTGCTTCCGTCGTTACAGATTTTGTAAATGACAATCCGCTGGTGAATGGACAGGAACTCGAACAGATCAATACACAACTATGGATCAACTTTGCCCTGAACGGTCAGGAGGCCTATGCTAACTGGAGAAGATCTGGTTTTCCGGCCATCGTGTACCCCAACCGTGATCCCGGTGTAAACCAATCTAACGGACAAATTCCAAGACGCATGCAATATCCACAGGAGGAACTTGACTACAACACAGCAAGTGTCAATGAAGCGATACAACGTATGCCGGAAGCAACAGACAGCTGGCTAAACCGCGTATGGTGGGATGCTGAGTAACCTTGCCAAACAAATCTAAAAGAGCGTGGGTAAGCCTACGTTCAACTAATTTTGTATCACTATAGTTATCATGAAGTATGAAAAAAATTAAATATATATTTTATATCCCGGTCATGTTATTCGCATTGGCGATGACAAGCTGTGAAGACACCGCAAAGAACCCGGTATTTGGCGACGATGAACTGCCCCGCATTTTCGGATGGCCACTGGGAAATGCCTTTTCTGTAGATATCGAAGATTCCCTTGTTCTCGACTTTACGATATCACCGGCAAATGATGCAACCTATCAATGGTTTTTAGATGACGTTGAGATCAGTACCGATAAACGCGTAGAAATCGAATTTGATGAAGTTAAAGAATATAACATCAAGTTTGTTGTGACACGAAACAATGTAGTGAACTCAAGACAAGCTATCGTTAATGTAACGGAAGACAGACCGTTTGAGCCAAAGCCATACCAAAAGAAAATGATTGGCTTCCTGACCCGTGATGGTTCATTGAGTGATATTGATTTCGCTCACCTTACGCACCTTGTGATCTCGTCTGCCGTAGTAGGTGAAGTAGAGGGTAAGCTCGTCGATACAACTTTTACCGGAATGAACATTCCGCAGATTGTAGCCGCTGCGCATAGCGCCGGCGTCTATGTAATGCTCGACGTAACCGGAAATGTGGTTAATCTCACAGGTGGTGGACTCTATGCCGACTATGCATTTTTCAACGTGATTGCCGATCCGGCAAAACGTACCACAGCGATTAATACGATTATAAAATTTGCAACAGATAATAAGCTTGATGGCATTAACATCTTCTTGAATAATACTTCGGAAGGAAGTCTTGATCAGGCTGTTGTTAAATCGTTCTTTGAAGCCATCCCCGATGCACTACCGGAAGGCCCCAATGGTGTATTCTTCTATTCCGCTACAGTACCTGGAGGCTGGACGACTCAAACCCTTGCTCCCGTTTCAAAGATTGATGCGATAGACTGGATCAACATCCAGGCATTCCGTTATGAAGATCTTACGCCAGTATCACACTCGCCACAATGGGCTGCTGCGGATCTTGCTGCCCAATGGATGGGGCTTGGTGTTCCGAAAGAAAAAATCGTGATCGGCTTTCCAGCTTTTGGCCTGCATTACTTCCTTCCCGACGACGGAACAGTAGTAGGTTGGGGTAACCTCTGGCAGTTTACAGCTTATAAGAGTTTCAAAAGTCTATTGGCCACAGATCCGGATGCACATACAAAAAATCTCATCGCTGTTGATGACGGAATTTTCTATGACGGTCATCCGGCCGTTATAGAAAAAGCAACTTATGTTGTTGATCAGGAGTTTGGTGGTTTAATGATGTGGAGCCTGGAGAGCGACACAAAAGATCCGGTAAAGTCATTACTTAAAACGGCCTACACCGGGTTAGGTAATTAGTTATATCATCTTAGGGTAAAGCGTTGGATAACCTGGCGCTTTACTTCTTTACACTTCCATCTGAAGACGAATAAACATTTTCAATTTTATAACGAGCCGATGTTCAATTGCCAGTTGACTTTATCTACGATCGTATTGATTCGTAAACGTAATCTTGTGATTATGTTACGAAATACCATTTGGATCATTTTGGTGATCATTTCTGTGAATTTTTCTTCACAGGCACAATTAAAGGTGGTTGGATATGTTACCAACAACCAGCTCACTACGGTAGACTATTCCCGTATTACACATCTGAATATTGCCTTCGAAAATCCGGATGATGCCGGATATCTATCCTATGCTGCCGTCAACACATCCTATCTACAGCAAGCCCATGCGAAAGGAAAAAAAGTGCTGGTTTCCATAGGTGGCGGTTCTGCATCTTATGATGCAGATGTACAGCTGCGCTACTTTACGCTGATCAATGATGCCAATAGAGCCGGGTTTGTCGAAAAAATTGTATCCTACCTTAACTATCATGGGTTCGATGGTCTTGATGTTGATCTCGAAGGCTCCGCGATCAATCAGGACTATGGAAAATTTATTACTGCACTTGCAACTGCGCTAAAACCGCACAATAAACTGCTGACCTCAGCCTTAACACATGCCAACAATGCTGCCAGCGTACCCAATGATGCCATGCTTCTTTTCGATTTCATTAATATCATGGCGTACGATGCAACCGGTCCCTGGAATCCAGATAACCCGGGACAACATTCCTCTTATGATTTTGCACTCGAAAGCCTGGCCTATTGGACTAACCGCGGTCTTCCTAAACAGAAAGCGGTGCTAGGTGTCCCCTTTTATGGCTATGGATTTGGAGAAGACTTTAATGAGGGGATTTCGTTTGCTCAACTTATTGCCAGGTACCCGGGTGCAGCTGATCGTGATATATCTGGTAATACCATCTATTACAACGGTGTGGCTACCATCAAACAAAAAACAGAACACGTCTTAAGTGAAGGCTATGGCGGTATCATGATCTGGCAACTTGCGCATGATGCTTCAGGCGAACAAGCCCTGTTACGGGTTATCGACGAAACGCTTCATCCTGTTACGGACATGGAAGATGAAATTTCAGATTCAATTCACCTCTACCCCAACCCTGTGGATACGTTTTTAAACTTAAAGACTTTCGGCCTTCCAAGAGGTGAATATGTCATCATCGATTCCTCCGGTAAAGAATATCCGACAGTAAAAAAGAATGATTTGATCGACATGACTGGCTTACAATCCGGGTTATATATTATTAAAATTAAAAATGAGCAAAAGGTTATCTATAGGAAATTTATAAAGAACTAGCGCCCACTAACGAATAGAATATTTACATTGATCATATGTACTTTTTTTCCGGTCGATAAGATTTTCCTAATTTATTTGAACCCAGGCTGAAAAGATAAATTAATTCAACCTGGGTTTTATCTCAATTGACGAATTAGGTATTTCTCTTTAAATAATTTATTTCGATACAACTACATTAGTCAACACATGCATATGTAAGCGTGTTTTTCCCGTTACACGACATGCAAGAACTAACTTCAGGGGTCAAAGTAATTATTCTTTCCGATGAATCAGTTGTGTACGTGTAGTTAATAGTAGTGCTTACGTTACCGTTGCTAGAATACGATATATATTTGGACGTAGCATTAGCCGAAATAGCATCATACATACCATATCGTTTATACACCCGGGCGTATTGGTAGGTTTCAGGGTATTGATTGCGCAAGTCTGAATAAGTCAGGTCCAAAACATAAGCACCCTCCCCTTTGGTAATATGAATAACATTGATCTTTTCCGGATCATCCACATATATCCAGTTGAATAGGCCTTGTTTATTTGAATGGAACGAATAAGGAAGGCCCATGTCATTATAGGCTATCTCAATTTCGTCCGTCTCAAAATCGTCTTCAGGAAAATCTCTGAACTGACTGATGATTTTTACGATTTGATTTCCCTTGTATTCATACGTACATTTCTCTGAAATGAAGCTACTTGTCGGTGTATCCGACGACTCACCATAACTATTGGATAGTCTTTGATAACCAGTGAGCTTTCCTGAAACCCATGCAAATGTCTCTTCTGTATATAACCTGGTCTTTCCTGGTGACATCGTTTCAACTTTGACAATATTTCCGTCATTGTCGTATGCAAAACTGGTAAAGCTATCGTTAGACGTTATTGTTTCCAGAAGCTCGCTGGCAGGGGTACATTCATTTGTAGGATTAGGGTCATCAGAATCTTTGCAACTTATTAGCAATAAAATGACAACGAGTATTTGAAATTTTTTCATGTTAGGTAGAAGTTTAAATGTAAGTATGATTAGCGTTTAATTAAGTGTAATTTTTAGAAATGGATACCGCCATACTGAACACTGCATTTCAGATGCAATCGCCTTATTAGAAACATCCACACGTACGATCATGTATGAATCTGTTTGCATATTTCAAAGGTAAAGGACCTTATTTTATCATTTCTGGCCTGACACTTAAACCTAGCATTAAGCGAATCTCGTTGTGTATTGACATGATCTGAATGAGCATCTACGCCACCTTGTTTAGACACATTTTAGTACAATGCCCTAGAAAAACTTTTTTAGTATAGGGCGAGTTCAATCAAATAATTTGCATTAATATTAAAAGTGCTTTCAGAAAGAACAGACATCCCTTTCACCCTGATCTTCCTTGCAAGAAAAGTGTTTTTCTGTGCCTTTTTAATTATTGCATATTCTGGGTCAGTATCAGCACAACAACCGTTGCTCATTAATTATACATTGAAAACTGGCTTACCCAGCAATACCGTCTATTATGCTATGCAAGACTCGCGCGGCTTTATCTGGTTTGGAACCGACGCCGGAGTTTGTCGTTATGACGGATTTAATTTTAAAACTTTTACACCACAAGATGGCCTTTCGGATAATGAGGTATTCCAAATAAAAGAAGATGCTACCGAAAGGATCTGGTTCTTGCCATTTAATGGAAGGGTATCGTATTATAAGGATGGAAAATTTTTCAATTCTAATACTGATCCTTCGCTTAAAGCTTTGGCCGTGGATGACTTTTATAGTTGCGTGTTTCAGGATTCTAAACAACGTTTGTGGTTCGGTGCGTGGGAAGGTATCATCGTACGCGACAATCGTGGCGAAGTAATCAGTTTTGATTCCCTTACCGATAACATCATGCATATCTGGCAAGATGAAAATGAAATTCTCGCGCTTGGGTTAAAAGGGATTTTTTATTTTAATATTAACCATCCGAACAAATATAGATACCAACCTTTGCCTGTCACCCTGGTTACCGATATAAGTAAAAAGGTATGCGTTGACACAACAAAAAATCTGGTTTACAGTCCTGATCGCGTAGGCGGTATCAATATTATTCATTATAAAAATAATATTGTTTCACATCAGTATAATCAAATAATTCCCATGGGTGTTCAGAAGTTGCGCGAAGGTGGAATATATGTTTATCATGACAAAGGTGCTTTCCATTGGGAAAATAACAAAGATCACGTACCAAAAAACATGCTCCCGGGAAAGAAACTGACTTACTTATTGGAAGATAAAAACGGCGGAATGTGGTTTACGTCTCTTAAAGAAGGCGTATACTACACGCCTTCACTTGAAATTAAAAGATTTCTTCATCCGAAAGCGGCTAATAATGCTGAAGTAAGTAAAGTTGCGGGTGACAATGGAAAGGTATGGATTACTTACCCGAATGGAGAATATGGCATTATCCAGCCTGATCGACAGGAAGTCAAAATATATTCCCCCCTGTTTTCTCCTGGCAATAGTATTGAACAATTGTCCGTGCACGGTGATGTTGCATGGATGGCCATTAATTCCGGGGGAATTTTAAACGTATTTAATGACAAACGAAGATGTTACTTTAAAACATTAAGTGTTAAGTCGTTTGTTTTGAAGCATGATTCTCTTTGGATTTCAGCCGGCCCGGCCGGCTTGCGACAATATTTCATTCCTGATCTTATTCCAATTGAAACTTATCTTGGTTTTGTTGGCGGTAATGTTATTTCGTCAGAACGTACTTTTGGTATCCACGCCGATGTATCTGAACATTGCGTGTGGTTCGGCACACAACAAGGACTTGCAATTTCGAAAAATGGAAAGGTATCCAGGTTGTCGCACCTTCATCCGTATCTTCATAATAGAATATCTAAAATAGATCAGGACAAAGAATTCGACACCTGGGTTCTAGTAGAATCAACCGGACTGGTCTTGATTAATAAATCCCTGGAGATAGCAAGTGTAATTGACAACACCAATGGTTTTGATGATGGCTATTGCAAACAGTTCTATATCGACGATAACAACACCGTTTGGTTCATTACGCATAACAGTGTAGGCCATATCCAGAAAAAAGGCAACCGCCTGGTGGTTAATTCAATCATGAGTTTCAACACAGAAACGCTCAATGACATCTGGGTGGACGATACTCACGTATGGATTGCCGCAGAGCTTGGTCTGATTTCTATTCCAAAAACGTTCGCCCAACAAAGAATAATCAATGTGGAGATTACGAATGTTGTCATTAATGACCGCGACTATTTCGCATCTCCAAAACTACCTCTTGTAGTAGGCCACGATGCAAATGATTTCCTCATTAAATTTTCAGGAATATCGTTTACCTCCCGAAGCAATCAATTTCGTTATAAACTATTTGAAGCAGATACAACATGGACCTACACCCGGTCATCGGAATTAAAATTTCCTTCCCTACCCCCTGATAACTATCACTTTCAGATCCAGGCGAAAAATACTGATGGAACATGGAATCAACATGCGGCAGGTTTCAGACTCGTAATCGAAAAACCAGTTTGGCTGCGCTGGTGGTCGCAGGTACTTATCGTTCTTACCGGCATAATCATCGTAATCTTTGTTGTCAGGAAAATTTACCAGGCGAATTACAGGAAAGTTGTATTACATGACAGACTGCTTGAATCGGAACTTAAAGCACTTACAGCGCAAATGAATCCCCATTTTATATCCAATACATTGAATACGGTACAACGATATTATATGTCAAGCGAAACAAAAGTGGCAAATAAACTATTAAGCCGATTCAGTACATTGATGCGCATGACGCTGGATAACACATCAAAGACTTTTGTTACAATAGAAGAGGAAATTGCTTTTTTAAGGAATTACCTTGAAATTGAACAGACTAGGTTTAATCAAAAATTTAGTTACACGATAGAAATCGATGAATCGATTGATATCGCCATGGAGACAATACCGTCTATGATCATACAACCGTTTGTCGAAAACTCAATCATTCATGGTTTGGGATTTCTTGAAAGTCGTGGGATGGTAACGCTACGTTTCGAACGCTTTGATGAGCAGTTAAAAATAACTATTGATGATAATGGCGTGGGCCGCAATTTTAACACGGTTAAAAATCACGTTTCACGTGGCATTACACTTATCCGGGAGCGACTAAATATTCTCAGTGCGCGGAATAAAAAGAATTACCAGTTACGAATTATCGATAAAGCAGGAAACGAACAGGGAACCCGGGTTGAATTATATTTATAAATTCAACCATACTACGTAACGTAGCTAAAAAGGTAAATTATTTTTTTTTAAGTAACCTTATCTGTTAAATAAAAAACGTCTCAACTTGAAAGCGATAATCATTGATGATGAAGAAAATGCGAGAATAACACTAAGCTTGCTTATTCGTGAACACGCTCCACAGATAAATATAGTTGGCACCTATAGTTCCCTTCAGGATGCTCACCATGCTATATTGAAAATGAAACCCGATGTTGTTTTTCTGGATGTTCAAATGCCCGGCGAGTCTGGACTTACATTGTGGAAATACTTTCCGTTTCCAGACTTCGATGTGGTATTTACAACAGCCCATCATCAATATGCGCTACAGGCAATACGACTTTCCGCATTGGATTACCTGCTTAAACCCATTGATATTGAAGAATTATCCCGGGTGGTTCATAAACTCTTTCAAGTGTCGTCGAAAGAGAAAATTAATGAGCGACTTTCCGTACTTGAAGCCAACATGGCAAGTGCTTCAACAATTTCACAAATTGTATTGCCTACCCATAATAGTCTCATTGTAATTAAATTATCCGACATCATTCGATGTGAAAGCGATAGTAACTACACACGTTTTTTCTTGTTGGGAGCATCTGAATATCTCGTTAGTAAATCATTAAAAGAATACGAGAATATTCTTCCTGCAAACTCATTTCTGAGAATTCACCAGTCACACCTAATCAATTTAAGCTACGTTAAAAAATACATTAAAGGAAAGATTGGAAGTGTCGAGCTGGTTGACAATACCGTATTACCAGTTTCCAAGGAACGAAAAGAAACCTTGCTCGCCATGTTAAATAGCATTTAAGTATCTACTTGATAAACGTAAAAAAAATGGACCGGTGTAGTCCCGGTCCTTACAAAATTAAACAAACCCCAAAAAAATTATTCTAATCGTATACTTTCAATGGCAATGCCATGCTTTGTTTTTAAGTCCTGACCTTCTATGCCTGGCCCAATTGAGATCTGGATTGTTTCTACTTCTTCCATTTTAAAAGGCGTGGTTTCGTTTTTAAAATAATAGGGCAGAAAAGTTGGATATGGCCTCGGTAACGTTACGTGAAGTACCGCCTTTATATTATTAACTTCGATAGTATGTTCATCCATCTGCGGATCAAGTGTAACCGTCGACCCGTGTGTAACCCCTGCTTTTGTGACCAGGGCGATCTGTACTTTGCACGGCTTATCCTGCAATGATCTCCCTTTCACGACAATGCGTTTAAAGTCTTTTATTTCATCCCTACGACCCTCAACCTTTCCAGCGAAGTGATAGCGCATGGAATAATCGAATACTGCTTTACCATTAGGGTTTTCCGGATCAGGACTAAACAATTCATTCGGAGCAATTACAATTTTAGCCCTACCCTGTTCTGTGGGTACCAGGGCATTGCCTACTCTCCATTGACGTGACAATGTTGTATGGTCGGAAATCGCATCAAAAAGATATAGTGCTTTACTTTCATTCACAACGGGTACCCTATAGGCATTAGTGGTTTCAAAATCCCAGTCAGTGGGAAGCCCGCTTTCCCCTGATGGAAAGGTCGTTGTTTTGTCCCGTTCTTCAACGACAATGTAATACGCCAGAAATCCTTCTTTGACCATTTCAGCCGGTATATTCGCCTGATAGTTATATCCATGAATGTGTTCCATATTAAGGATCGTTGGACGAAACCCGTTAAAAACATAAACCTTAACTGACGTTGGCAAATCCTTTGTGGCCACTGTAGCATGAATTGGTAGTGCATTTCCCTGACGAACTTCAACCAGTGGCTCGTGCAATACATGTACGTGCTCCAAATTTGCCTGAGGTGCTTCGTACTCGTTCAGTGTTATATTCTTCCACTTGCTATTGGCCGTTACGGTTGGTGTTGTGCCCTTTTTTGACAAAAGATAAGTACCTGGCTTAATTGAAAACGATGTCCCTGAGGTAGTGCTTTTAAAATCGCCGGCTTCGTTCAGTTTCGTAATCTGAAAATCAGATCCGAGATCAGGAAGGGTGATCTCCATGGACCAGCTGCGCCAGTTAACAATGGCAACTTTACGATCCAAGCTGTTTCTTCCGAATGGATTAGCAATCCAAATTGCATCCGGCAAAACTTCAAGTCGCCATACGCCTGGTTCAATCTTATCCAGAAAATAGGCACCGGTACCACCATAAGAAACAACAGGCGAATTACCGTATCCGCATACGGTTTCGAGATTTGCCGGAGCTGGTGGAGTAGTCGTTGTATGGTTGGTATATATAAACTTTTTACCGGTAACCATTTCAGCCAGGTCATTCTCATAACTAACCCGAAATGAATCGAAGGTTGTGTTAGCCGGATACCGCCCAAAGCTTTTATACATGGGAACTTCGTGAAAAACTTCTCCGGCAAGTTTTAAACTGATCGCTTTCTGAGGTGTGTAAACCAGGTTCATGTAATGGGTGTTATACTCTGTATTGGCGTATGCCATATATGTTGGGTCATAAGCAAAATGCGTTGCCCACTGAATGCCGGCTTCACGAAAGCTTCGTGCCATAGCAGGATAAATATAAGAACGGCCCACATCCGCAGCATCGAATTCGTACACGATCCTGGCAGTCTTCTTAACGGCTGGGTTATCCGCAAACGGTATTACATACTGGTCTACGTTCGGCAGAAAGTTTCCGCCGAGTTCGTGCTGTGCACCAAGGCCTGTGGGATACCATTGAAAAGTACCACCTTGTATGCCGGCCTTATAGTAAGCTTCATACAAATGAATGCTGTGGCTCACGTTATAAAAGATCGGCTTTGCACAACCTGTCTTGCGCATTGATTTAACCATGCGCTGAATAAACCGTGTGACTTCCTTTGGTGTACCACGATGATGTGGCTCATTGCTTATTTCGAAGGCTACAATATCGGCATCATCTTTATAGGCAGTTTTTGTGTAGGGATTTACATGATTAAGAAACTGAAACAAATATCGCTCTTGTGCTTTAATCGCGCCTTCTTCCGTGAGGCACTTGTCTTTACCATATTTAGTTGCAAATCCAGGCGTTTTTTCATTGGGCTCAGGATAACCATTCCCCCAGAAGGCAATGGGTGTAAGGATAATTTTTATTCCACGCTCTTTCATCTTCATCAACGCATAATCAAATAGACGGAGATGTTCGTTTTCCAACAGGTTACCCACGGAGTCGCTGATCTCGGTATCCCACACATGAATACGAAAGGCATCAAAACCCAGCCGCGCGAAATGATATACATCACCATCAATTGCCTGCTCCGGATTAATATCTAATTTCTCGGCCGCGCGGTAAGCATGTGCAAATGGCACTGTGTAGTTCACACCAAACCCATGTACTTCTTCATTCGTCATTCCCCAACGCATTACACCATTTTTGTCTACATAAACATCATTGCGTTTTTGTGCATACACGCTGGTTACCAGAATGAAAAACACCATACAAAGTATACTAACGGAAAGACTTTTAGATTTGTAATTCATAATTTATGATTCTGATTTTTTTAAATAATATTATGCACTCGCCATTCATTTTATTGAACATTGAGGCAAAATATGTTTACCTCCCTTACACTGAAAGATTAATCCTCATTTGAAGCATCCTTACGTTTGTTGTAGATTGAGTGTATCTTCCTGATGATATGTACACCATCATTCATAATTAAACTTCATGAACTCGATTCCCTGATGTGTATTTCCAGTGAAATCGAAAAAAGTATTATTTTCCCACGATGACCCGCTGCCCCACATGTCTTTAACATTTGATGTAACCCAGGCCGGTTCCCAATAGACCACACCAATCCCTCCACCTTGCATAACTTCCGTTGTAAGCCGGGTCAAAAAATCATATTGTCCCTGCGGTGAAAACGGATATCCTGTAATCGGATTACTGTCTCCAAAGTGATTGTTGTAACTATCTGCGCTTTCCGTAGTCCAGGGATAAGCAGTTTCCAGGATCATTACATCTTTATTATAGCGCTGTTTAAAAGATGCGACTGAGTTAGATACTTCGTCCAGGGGTACCGTGGTGTGCCATAAAGGATAGTATGAAAACCCGACGACATCAAAATCTGTAACACCGGCCTGACTTTTGATATTATCAAACCACCATTGCACGTTTTTTGGATCAGCTACATGCAACACAATTTTTGTTTTTATTGTGGTTGAAGCGGTCACCTCGCGAACCGCCCGAATACCGCCGTTTAATACCTTACCGATATTCTGCCATTCTCCATCGCAAACATTGCAGGAAGGAAATGCCTCCGGAGCATCGGTATAGAGCATACCACAATTGGTTTCATTTCCCAATTGAACCAATTCCGGCAGAAGATCGCGCTCATTAAGATACTGTAATGTAGCCAGCGTGTAGTTATACACCGAGTCTTGCAATTTTTCAATATCGATAATTGATTTCCACGCCGCTGGAATTTTCTGCGTGCCCGGATCTGCCCATACATCGCTGTAATGGAAATCCAATAATACTTGCATGCCTGTTTCTTTTGCGCGGGCAATTGATTCAGCAACATCATTCAGGTCATTATACATCTGTGTGCCGGCATCACCATATACTTCTTTTGTCCATGCGGGATTATGCCAAAGCCGAAGACGCACAAGGTTTGTTCCGTTATCTTTAAAGATGGTATAAGGATCTTTCGCCACCTGTTCATCTTTGTAAACTCCGCCATGATCCTCCACCTGGTTGACGTATGACAGGTCTGCACCGAAATAAAAATCGGTATCTACCGGGGGATCCACCACCGGCCCGGGCTTTTTCTCATCGTCGTCACATGAAAGAATACTAAGGATGATGAACAGAAACAGGCTCATTACACGTGGGTTACGTTTCATTATAATTTATTTAAATATGAAGCCTTTTTCCTTCATGGTTTTTCATAGCGTGAGGGAAAGGCTGGAATCAATTTTACTATTCTAATAAACTGTACAAACAGCGTATGATCTTTCTAGCTGTGTTAAAACCTGGTACCGCAACTCAAACGAACTGTCGAGTTCATAGCCGATCGTTCTTATTGGCTTGGCTTCCAGGCTATATCGCATGAGAAGACCAATTCAAACGTGATTTATTAAATAAACCAGGTTTAGCATTTCAAATTCAATGTCGTTGACTTAAGCTGTTTTTTTATGGCCTCCTCCTGCTCTCTCCAAAGGAGATGGTTTATGGAAGCTTAATTCAACGGCATTGATTTCAAATTACAAACGATTGTAATCTATCTTTAAACCTTTATTGAAAAGGAAAAAAATCATACAGGAAACAAAAATTTTAATACAAGAAGCCGATAAAAACATTTCTTTTTTGGATAATTACATAGTTTACAAGGCTTTGCCGCCGATTTTAAAGGAAATCCGGAATTTATCATTCGTGTAAAAAGTGATTCGGTAAAATTTTTACCTGGCAAACAGAATTAAAAGGTCGATTTAAAGTAATTCTCAGACAAGGTGCTCATGATGTTTCGGTGTTATGCTTTTGGATTACTCCTGGTTTTACACGCCAGTTTGTTGGTTCAGGACACCAATGCGCAATCTCCGTTTTTCTCTACATTAACTTCGCGTGACGGCTTGCCTTCAAATAACATAAGCGCTGTCGCGCAGGATCATCATAATTTCCTCTGGATCGGTACCGGCAATGGTTTGTGCCGCTATGATGGTTACCGCTTTAAGACTTTTAAACGTGAAGAATCTGAAAAAACGATTCCCGATAATGAAATCAGTGCCCTCCTGGTAGATGGCAATTATCTGTGGGTAGGAACCTGGCGCGGTCTATGCAAAATCAATACAATCACTTTTGAAATCAGTCGTATTGATTTAAAAGGGAAAAATGTCATCCGTACGCTGTACAAAGACAAAAACAATACAATCTGGATCGGAACCACAGACGGATTAATCAAACACACGACTCACAATAACCAATTCGTTAATTATACAGCAGAAGCAAATAAGCTTAGTCACAATACCGTGCGCGCTATTCATGAAGATAAACTTGGAAACTTGTGGGTAGGCACCTATGATAAATTGAATAAGCTTTCTCCAGGCGCCAAAACCTTTCAATCTTATAATTTAAAGGGTAACTATAAGCCTACATTAAAAAATAATTTGATATGCGACATTAAACCTGTAAAAAATACAGACTCCTTGATGTGGATCGGAACAGAAACCGGGTTATACAAGCTCAATATATATACCGGCAACTACATTCACTATGGAAGTCATAACCTTGGCTTAAGTAACGAGGTAGTCAAAAGTATTTATACCGATCCCGAAGACAATGTCTGGCTAGGTACAGATTTTGGATTGAATATCTTCAACCCGGAAACGGATTCCATAAGCACTTTCTTTCATAATCCCCAACTCTCCTATTCTATTGGCAACAATGTGATATGGCAAATCATGGAAGACGAAGGTGATGTAATATGGCTGGTCACCTCCAATGGACTAAGCAGGACTAACAAGCATAAAAATTTTTACCTTTATCATGAAATTTCACACCGAATAGGAGATCAAACGATCGGGAATCAGATCAAATCAATGTTGGTTACCAGCGATGGTATCATCTGGATCGCAACACTTCATGGTGTAATCCGGTTGAACCCGGAAACACGTCAACAAGAACTTTTTGACATCGATTCACCACCACAAAAACGAATCCTGTTAAATAATGTATCAACCATCAGCCAGGATGATTTAGGCAGGATATGGATTGGAACAGCAGGTGGTATCAATGTGTGGGATGAAAAATCGGGAAAGATGTATTCCATTACAGCGAATGCGACAAATGGATTGGCCTCAAACTACATTTCAAAATTTACAAAAGGTCAGGATGGTTCCTTCTGGGTTAGCGCGTGGGAAGGTGGTCTGTTTAAGATTGTACATGGGTTTGATGATCTGGATAATATCCGATTCGAGTATGTTGGTGATTTTTCCTCCGCTAAAAACACTTATGCCTTAAGCGCCTTGTGGGCCATTCACAATAACGAGTTATTCAGAATTGATCCCAATTCATATGTCACTGTAAAAATGAAAACCTTTAATACAATCGCTAAAGGTAAAGATGTTCGCAGCTTGTATTACGCTCCGCAAAAAAGTATATGGGCAGGAACACAAAATGGCCTTATTGAATATAAAGTCCAAAAAGACTCTGCGATCTTTTATCCGATTATAACAGGTAACGATACCGACCTCAACAACATCACGAGCGATCAGTCTGGCAACATCTGGGCTGCTGCGAATAACATGATTCTGAAATTCAGAACCCAGGATTATCAGATCGAAATATTTCCGTTGGAAAAAGATCTCCCACTAAAAACATTCTCTCCGGATTGCGTAACGAAGACGAACAACGGCGAGGTTATTTTTGGTGGCGATAATGGCTTCATCAGTCTGAATACAAATATATCCCCTAATGCATACAAGCCCGATGTCTATCTTACGGCTATTGAAATTAACAACAAGCCGGTTTTTGCTGATCAGCATGTCGATGATCGGATATTATTAACTGAAGACATCTCGTTTACCGATAAAATTATCCTTGACTACAAGCAACGTTCAATCGCATTTGAATTTGCAGCGCTGCATTACTGGCAACCCGATATGAATGTGTACGCCTATAAGCTCAACGGGTTTGACAAGGAATGGAATTACGTTTCAGGTTTAAAAAACTTTGCTGTTTACTCGAATTTATCACCCGGCGACTACACGCTCGTCGTGAAAGGAACAAATAATTACGGGGTGTGGAATGATGCTGTTGCAAAGTTACAGATAACTGTTAAACCTCCCCTGTTTTTAAGTCCACCGTTTTTGATTGCGTATGGCCTCATCGTTGTCATGATGGTGGTTATTGCGTTGCGCATTTATCTCGCCCGGGTGAACCTTAACAACGAATTAAAACTGGCTCGTATCGAAAAAGCTCATGCCGAAGAAATTGTTCAAACAAAACAACAGTTCTTCACCAATATTTCGCATGAGCTACGCACACCAATCAGTCTGATCATTCCGCCAATCCAGCAAATCATAAAGCAAGGTAACCTTGATGAAGAAACCCACAGCCTGATTTCCATAGCAGAAAAAAACGCGCAACGACTCTTACGACTCATCAACCAGATTCTTGACTTCAGGAAGCTTGAACACGAAAATCAATCGCTCACCATTACCTGGTTCGACGTTGTAAACTTTAGTAAAGAACTCTATACATTATTTACAGATAAAGCTGCACGAAAAGATATTGATTTTGTGTTCGAAACCGACCTCGAATCATGTCCGCTCTGGGCCGACAAGGAAAAACTTGAAATCATTATCTTTAATCTGTTATCCAATGCCTTTAAATTCACACCGAAAAAAGGCCGCATAGAATTCGCCATTTCGAAAACACCTCAGAATTCGAAGTATAAACATGGCGCTGTTGAAATCAGGGTTAGAGACAATGGTGCAGGTATCGCGCCAGAAGAGCATGCCAGAATATTTGACCAGTTTTACCAGACACCAGATTCACGCAAAATTGAAGATGGCTCAGGCATTGGTCTAACCTTAGTGGCCGAATACACCAAACTGCATCGCGGCGATATCCGCGTGGAGAGTCAAAAAGGGATTGGCACTTGTTTCACCGTGTCATTGCCGCTGGGCGATTCCCATTTCCCGGTTGACAAGAACCAATTACAAAAGGAAATCGACCTGGTGGCAACGAAGACTCTCACCGAAAAAGAAGCAGCAAAACAAACATACCAGTTTGATTTACGTGCAACAAAACCTTTAATTCTTCTGGTAGAAGACAATTGGGACATGATCCATTTCATTCAACTGAGTTTAAAGGAAAGATTTACCTTTATCATCGCTGATAACGGTGAAGAAGGGTTAGCTAAAGCCCATAGTTTTGTACCTGATCTTATTATTAGCGACATTATGATGCCCGTGATGGATGGCGTAACCATGTGTAAAAAAATAAAACAGGATATACGCATCAGTCATATCCCCATTATAATGCTTACGGCAAAAAGTCTTACATCGCAAAAAGTTGAAGGCATCCGATCAGGTGCTGATATCTACATGACAAAGCCATTTGAGATCGAACTGCTCGAAGCGCACATTGATCAGCTTCTCGAAAAGCAACATGAACTTGCCGAATACTTTAAAAACGAGCTTATTACGCAACCGGTTAATCCTTCAGGAAAAGAAAATGAAGATGATAAGTTCCTGAGGAAAGCCATGAACACAATTGAAGCAAATATTTCCAATTCAGATTTTAGTGTCGAAGTATTAAGTGAAGAAATGGGCATGAGTACGACACACCTTTACCGAAAACTCAAATCCCTTACGCAGCTTTCAGCCAACGAAATTATTAAACGCTATCGCATCAAAAAAGCTTCGTTGCTGCTCAAGAATAAAGAGGGAAATATCTCTGAAATCATGTACGAAGTAGGTTTTTCCAACCTCTCCTATTTCTCCAAATGTTTCAAAGCCGAATTCGGTCTAACGCCGAAAGAATACCAACAAAAAATGAGCAAGGGTAGTTATGAGATTGAGATTTAGGAGTTTAAAGTTTATGGTTCAAAGTTCAAGGTTGGTTTTCGATAACGAAATGGTTAACGAAGTTGTTTGAGGTTTGAGGTTTGATGTTTGACGTTACGGTGTTCGCTAACTTATAAGCTTTCGCAGGAAACTTGGAGCTGTAATCAATTGTTCCCTCGTAATGTCCTTGTACTGCTGTACTTGTATCTCTTACCTCGTACCTTGAACTACCTCCCAACAAACTCGTGGCTCGAAGCTGTTTCTCCCTTTGTTACCGTCATCCTGAGAATTTAAGCCTGCGGCTCAAAAAGTTGAAATGACAATTCGCGTAAGGCATACTGAAGAATTTTCGACAGATTGAACAATCGCTTCGCTAACTAAATCAATGCTCCGGAGGAGCTAAATGCGGGTAGCCATGAGCGCAGCTCGTGGCTCATATTCCGGTATTAAATTGTGCCACAGATGCTTGTAGATCAGGGAAAAGCGTCTACGGCACACAATATGGAAATCTCCGGTCGACAGGAAATCCAAAACCATGTCCTTATCGACTTATTCGTCATTCATTCGTCACCTTTGTTGTCATTGGTAAGCGCAGGTGCAAAGCACGTGCATGCTGAAGGATCCCCCGGAACAGAGGGAAAAAGTGATTCGCTTGAAGAACCTAAAATCTCAAAACTGATGGTACGAATTCAATGATGCTGCAAAAAATTGTTTCATGTTTGAGCTTTTAATTGCCATTACATCTAATCTTCAATTTCTGCGTTAGTGTTTGCAACTTGTAACGCAACACCCCCCGAAGTCTTTCGAAAAACTTATAAAATATCGAAAACAACTTGCAGCTTGCACCTTGTATCTTGTCGCTTATCGAAAACACGTAAAGTAACGTAACTAACCATGTCTCCAGAATTCACACAACTCGCTGCTGTCGTAAACGACATTCATAAACTTCCGGAGGAAGACTGGGAGGCATTCGCCGCAATCTGGAGTCCGTTTTCAGCAAAGCGGAAAGAAGTGCTCACGCAGGCGGGAGAAAAAGAACGATTCATCTACTTTGTCCTCGAAGGTGTTCAACACGTCTACTACATGGACGACCAAAATCGTGAGGCGACAATTGTCTTCATGTATCCACCTTCCTTTGGCGGTGTACTGGATGCCATGCTTTTACAACAACCATCACGGTATTATTATGAAACATTAACACCATCAAACTTTCTTCGCGCCTCGGCAACGGACCTTCTCCAACTCATGGAAACACGCCTCGCAGTTTCGGTGATGACGCAAAAGGGCATTACCCATACATTATCTGGTGTATTGGAACGGATGGTGGAGTTGCAAAGCTTTTCTGCGGAAGAACGTTTTAGAAAATTATTACAACGCAGTCCACATATTCTTCACCTCGTGCCGCATAAATACCTGGCCAATTACATCGGAATAGATCCCACAAATTTCAGTAAGCTTATCAACAAGGTAAAGATCTAATTCTTGGTATTTACCAATATTTCTGATGAAAGCCCGTCCTACATTTGTCGTATCAAAATCAAAACTGCTATGAACCGCATCGATACGATCATCTTATTAACTACGTTGGAAGAAAAAGTGGACATCCATTTACAACAAGCTGTGCAGGTTTTTCAAAACCTTGATGAACCGCAGTTGTTAAACCTGCAACTGACGGAGGTTGGAGTATAGCACAGTGTCTGGAACATCTAAACCGGTATGGTAACTACTATTTGCCGGAGATAAAGAAACGGTTAGCCCTGAACAAGACCACATCGCCGCATCCATGGTTTAAAAGCAGCTGGCTCGGAAATCAATTCACACGGATGCTTGATCCGGCAACAGGAAAAAAGAAAATCAAAACATTTAAGGGATATAATCCGCAATCCGAATTGAACGCGCCTGCTGTCGTCGCGGAATTCATCAGACAACAGGAAACCTTGCTCTTGCTATTACGTGAAGCGCGGCACGCCGATCTGAACAGCATTTTAATTCCCATCTCAAAGCCGCTGACACCCACACCATTTGATGCCTTTTACACCATATCATGCTGATGGACAGTTAATTATATCTGATTATTTTTTTTCAAATAAAATGGATCTTTTTTACCGAATGAACGTTCAATCTACTACATTTGCACCCTTCAAAACAGCGGGTTTAAACATGTAGTTTGGTATGGAAAATATCGCCGATAAGAAAAAAGCAATCTTTGAAAGTACGTTATGCCTGATTAGGGAACATGGGTTTCACGGCGCACCCATGAGTCTTATTGCAAAGAATGCCTGCGTTGCCGCTGGTACCATCTATCATTATTTTAATAGTAAAGATCAATTAATTAATGAAATGTATGTGTACAACAAAAGTAAAATCATTCACGTAGTAAAGGAAGCTTTAGCAGAAGACAATGCATTCAAGGATAAATTTTTCAAAATCTGGATGTCATTGTACGGGTTCTATACAGGCCATCCGAACGTGTTGATATTCTTTGAACAGTATATCAATTCTCCATATAACCAGGAAAAAAAACCGGATGTTTTGCAAGAACGACCATTGCACGATTTTTTTGCTGATGGCATCGACTCCGGCCTGATGAAGCCAACAAAGCTGGATATCCTGCTGGTGTTGTTCGCAGGAAGTGTATCAGCTGCTGCAAAGCTTCATTCATTTGGGCATATCAATTTAAATCAGGCAGACCTGATAAACATAATCGAAATCCTTTGGGACGGAATCGCCACTACACCGACCGAAGAAAACAAAATATCATTGAAGTAACCTTTTATTAAGACAAATGAAACAATTAACGTACGCGGCGCTGGCCGTAACCTTATTATTCTTAGTATCCTGCAATAACAATCAACAGCAACAACGACCACCTCAGGCAGCCACGCCTGTACCCGTGGTTGAAGTCCCCAAAAAAGATGTTACCGGATTTACGTCATACCCGGTAAGCGTCGAGGGACAAGTATACAGTGCAATCAGAGCGAAGGTGCCAGGGTACATAACCAAAGTGTTGGTTGATGAAGGACAACCGGTAAAAAAAGGCCAGACACTCTTTACTTTAGAAACGCAGGCGTTGAGTCAGGATGCTGGCGCTGCACAGGCAAACGTAAATGCGGCTGAAGTGGAAGTGAGCAGGTTACAACCCCTGGTAGACAAAGGAATTATTAGTTCGGTTCAACTTGAAACTGCCAAAGCAAGACTTGCCCAGGCAAAGGCAAATTATAAAAGCATAACTGCCAGCATCGGATATGCGACAATAAAAAGTCCGATTGATGGCAACGTAGGCGCTATTGGTTTTCGTGAAGGCGCTTTGGTAAGCCCCTCAGATCCAACGCCATTAACAACTGTGACGGATGTAGAAGATGTATATGCCTTCTTCTCCGTGAACGAGCGTGATTACATTGACATCCTGCAAAACACAAAAGGAAAAAATCTTCGTGAAAAGATTAAAAATTTTCCGCCGGTAAAACTGCAGTTGGTAAATGGTACGCCCTATGGTGAACCCGGTAAAGTTGAAACCATCACTGGCCAGGTAAACCAATCTACAGGTACCGTAAGTTTCCGGGCTACGTTTCCTAATCCTGATCGTTTGCTTGCACATGGCAACAGCGCAACAATTCTGATTCCAAGAGTACATGAGGATGCTGTGGTCGTTCCACAAACGGCGACATTCGAACAGCAGGGTAAGATTTATGTTTACCAGGTTAAGGGCGATAGCCTCGCCGTGATGTCCGCAATCACAATTAAAGACAGGGTGGAGAATCTGTATGTCGTAGAGGAAGGCATACAAGCCGGAGAAAAGATTGTCGCACAAGGTATTGGCAAACTAAGAGATCAGTCGCCAATTAGGCCTCAGCCTGTTCCTTTCGACAGCATTGCCAATTCATTGAAAGTAGTTTTTAAATAGAATTTAAGAAAATATAATGCTAAAGATTTTCATTGACAGACCTGTATTATCTACAGTTGTCTCCATCGTCATACTTATTCTCGGGATATTGGGTCTTACCACCCTACCTGTAACACAATATCCGGATATAGCACCGCCCACGGTTCAGGTAATGGCAAATTATCCTGGTGCAAACGCAGAGACCGTATTAGAAAGTGTGATCATTCCAATAGAGGAACAGATTAACGGTGTAGAAGGCATGAGTTATATCACCTCCACCGCCAGTAATAATGGTAGTGCATCGATCCAGGTTTTTTTCAAACAAGGCATTGATCCCGATATCGCAGCAGTTAACGTTCAGAACAGGGTAGCCAGAGCCACGCCATTACTTCCGAGAGAGGTTACACAGGCAGGTGTATTAACACAAAAACAACAGACCAGTGCGTTGATGTTTTTTACTGTGTTATCAGAAAACAAAGAGTATGATGCAACTTTCATTCAGAATTACATCAATATCAATGTGATCCCGACGTTGAAGCGGATCAACGGTGTAGGTGATGTTAATGTATTTGGAGCAAAGACGTATGCCATGCGCATTTGGCTCCAGCCGGAAAAATTAGCAGCATATAATCTATTACCTTCCGATGTTACCGCAGCAATAAACGAACAAAGTCTTGAAGCTGCAGCAGGATCATTGGGACAAAATAATGCACAGGCATTCGAATATGTCATTAAGTATGGCGGGCGATATAATAATGAATCCGAATACGAAGATATTATCATCAAAGCCCTGGGTAATGGCCAGTATCTGCGGTTAAAAGATGTGGCCAAGGTGGAACTCGATGCAGAGGGATATTCTGTTATATCATACACAAATAATAATCCTGGCGTGAGTATGGGGGTATACCAGACACCAGGTTCAAACGCACAGGAGATCATTGAGAACATCCATGCACAGCTTGACGAGTTAAAGAAAGATTTCCCGAGAGGATTGTCTGTGATGGTGAACTTTGATACCAATGAATTTTTAAACGCATCCATTGAAAAAGTAGTCACCACTTTGATTGAGGCTTTCTTGTTGGTATTTGTGGTGGTTTTTATTTTCCTTCAGGATTTCCGATCAACCCTAATCCCTGCGATTGCAGTACCGGTTTCCATCATCGGAACTTTCTTCTTCTTGAACTTATTTGGCTATTCAATCAACCTGCTTACGCTGTTTGCCCTTGTACTTGCCATTGGTATCGTGGTGGATGATGCGATTGTTGTTGTCGAAGCCGTTCATGCGAAACTCGAAGAAGGTGCTAAGAGCGCATTAAAGGCAACACACAGTGCCATGGAAGAAATTACAGGTGCGATCATTTCCATTACACTCGTTATGGCGGCGGTGTTTATTCCCGTGACTTTCATTACCGGTCCAACGGGTGTTTTTTATGAACAGTTTGGTGTTACGCTGATGGTTGCCATCGCAATTTCAGCCGTGAATGCACTTACACTGAGCCCTGCATTGTGTGCTTTGTTTCTTAAGTCACATCATGAAGGGAAACAAGAAAAGAAAGGATTTCTGAAACGTTTCTTTACCTCTTTCAATATTGCCTTTGAAGTAACGACAAAAAAATACACAAAGTCACTTTCATTTTTGTACAAACACAAATGGATCACAGCTGTAGTTCTAATCGCGGCTATAGGTGGAATCGCCTGGGCTTCTAAAACCACACCAACGGGTTTTGTTCCAACAGAAGACAGGGGAATGATCTTTGCGAACATTGAACTTCCTCCCGGCGCTTCGTTAGACCGTACGGTGGCTGTAACACAAGAACTGTTTGATAAGATTAAACAAATACCTGGTTTTGAAGGTGGTTCATTGGTAAATGGATACAGCCTCATCGGCGGAGCCGGAAGCAACTACGGTCTTGGCTTCCTTAAGTTGAAACCATGGAGTGAACGTAAAGATGAATCGATGTCTGCAGATGCAATCATCGCACAAATGTTCGCGGCCGCGGCAACAATACCGGATGCGAATATTCTATTCTTCGCACCGCCAAGCGTCCCGGGCTTTGGTTTGTCATCCGGATTTGAGTTGAAGGTTTTAGACCGTTTAGGCGGAAACTTTACCGACCTGGATCAGGTGACACAAAACTATCTGATGCAGTTGATGCAGCGACCTGAAATACTCTATGCGCAGAGTTCGTTCAACACCAAATATCCGCAATACGAAATCAACCTGAATGTTCCGAAAGCCAAAGAAGCTGGCGTATCCATCAGTAGTATTTTTGCAACGTTGCAGGGATACATCGGTGGAATCTATGCCGCAGATTTTTCACGCTTCGGAAAACAGTATCGCGTTTATGTACAGGCTTTACCTGAGGATAGGGCAGCCGTTGGCGATCTGAATGCTTTATTTGTTCGTAATGGCAACGGTGAAATGGCGCCGATAACGGAATTTGTCGAATTAAAAAGAGTATATGGACCGCAATCGGTTACACGGTTTAACCTGTTTAACTCGGCAAGTGTAAACGGTGCTGCGGCTCCTGGATATTCTTCTGGTGATGCGATTGCAGCAGTCCAGGAAGTGAGTGCCAACGCATTGCCGGCAAATTACACGATCGATTTCTCTGGTTTAACAAGGGAAGAAATTGCGGCAGGTAATCAAACTACTTTCATCATTATCTTGAGTATCCTGTTTGTTTATTTTATTCTGGCAGCGCAATACGAAAGTTATTTGATACCGCTTGCGGTATTGCTATCGCTACCGATAGGTATAATGGGTGCGTATGTAACAACTAAATTAACCGGGCTCCAGGCTAACATTTATTTCCAGATTGCCCTGATCATGCTCCTGGGTTTATTGGCTAAGAATGCCATTCTGATTGTAGAGTTTGCGATGCAACGACGGAAAGCGGGTCTCTCTATTGTCGACGCCGCACTGGAAGGTGCAAGGGTAAGGCTCAGACCAATTCTCATGACTTCATTTGCTTTTATTATTGGTTTGCTCCCGTTGGTTTTTTCCGGAGGCATCGGGGCAGCAGGAAATAGATCGATCGGTACAGGAGCCGTTGGCGGTCTTCTGATCGGAACAATCCTCGGTGTATTTGTGATACCGATATTGTACATCTTGTTCCAATGGTTACAGGAAAAAGTAAGTAGAAAAAAATCACCTGATGCCGGAGTTTAGTTATTCAAAGTAAGAAAGTTAAAAATGAAAAAGAACAAGATATTCAAGTTTGCAGTTATTCCATTAATACTCATCACACTGCAATCATGTTTTGTAGCGAAGAATTATTCAAGACCTGAAGTGGTTCAACAATCCAATTACCGAATGGATACAACTGTGCAGGATAGTACTACGCTGGCGGATCTTTCCTGGAGAGAATTATTCACCGATAGCTTACTCGCTTCGTACATTGAGCGTGGCCTTAAAAACAATACGGATATCCGGATTGCAATGCAACAGGTCATCACTGCAAACGCATACTACAATCAGGGAAAAGCAGGTTACCTCCCTACCCTCAATGCAGCGGGAAGAGTGAACTATCAGAAGTTATCCAAGAACAGCCAGTTTGGATCATTTTTCAGTGGCTCCATAACACAATATGAACTCTCTGGTGTACTTTCGTGGGAAGCAGATATCTGGGGAAAAATCAGAAGTAACAAAAGAGCAGCGCAGGCTTCCTACTTACAATCCGTGGCAGCACATCAGGCGGTATCAACACAACTGATTGCAAACATCGCTTCTGTTTATTTTCAGCTTATCGCTTTCGATGAACAGTTGCGCATCGCTGAACAGACTGTCGAATATCGTGAAAGCAGTCTTGAAACTACCAAAGCGTTGAAAGATGCCGGTAATGTTACAGAAGTTGGTGTTAAACAAACAGAGGCACAACTTCATTCTGCAAGAGCTCTGGTGGTTGAAACGCAGCAGAACATCAAGCTGTTGGAAAATACAATGTCGATATTACTTGGCGAAGAGCCCGGAGAAATTCAACGCAACAGTATAAACCAGCAGCAAATTGCTGAGGTAGATTTAAAAGTTGGATTCCCCGTACAACTGCTCCGCAAAAGACCAGATGTTATTGCAAGCGAATACAATCTCGTGAATGCCTTTGAATTAACGAACGTAGCAAAGAGTAACTTCTACCCTTCTCTTACCATCACTTCAGCCACGGCGGGAATACAAAGTTTGGAATTGGATAAACTCTTCAGTGTGAATTCAATTTTCGCTACGGTGGTTGGTGGCATTACGCAACCGATTTTAAATGGACGGCGCATAAGAACGCAATACGAAGTTGCCAAATCACAGCAGGAAATTGCTTACCTTAATTTCAGGCAATCCATTTTGAATGCCAGCAGAGAAGTGTCGGATGCCCTATACACTTTTGAAGCTTCGGAGGAAAGAATTGATTTAAAAACCCTGGAGCTACAAGCCTATGATACCGCTGTTGTCTACTCAGAAGAGTTATTAAACAACGGCCTCGTAAATTATCTTGAAGTAATCACTGCGCGACAAAGCGCATTGAATGCACAACTCGCACTGATCAATGCCCGCTTTAACCGTTTGAACGCAGTAGTGGATCTGTACAAAGCACTTGGTGGCGGCTGGGAATAATTTACTGGCTGGCGAATTTTTAAATCTTAGGAAATAACAATTTAAAGATTTGGTTTATTAACGGGATGGGCATGAATGCGGTAGTGTTCATGCCCTCTGTTATTTAGCCGTTATAGTGGATTGCGGTCACGGATATTTTCTCTTCCCTTTCCGCTCTCAAACGCTAGACCGATTCCCACTTCTATAACCCAAGTATAGAGACACAATCGTTTTTCTCCAGGGTAACATCTAACCATTGCCTCAGTTCTGAAATCACTTCAACGACCTTACTTTTATTAGCAACTATCTGTTCATTCAATACACTATAATATTCATCTGAAAATGTTTCACCTGAAATTTTTTTATTGGAAGTGATCTCGATTTCAAGTTTTTTTAAATCAGCCAGAATACGACTTCCCTGTACCTTATCTATTTCCGAAAATGCAAAGTGATCATAGTGTTCGACATTTCGTTCAAATATTTCTTCAACAAGTGCCATTGAATCCTCATCCAGGAATATGGCGTTGTCGTTCCAGCATGTTCCATTGTACTTTCCTGGCAAAAATTCGAAGTACGCAGTTCCTTCAAGTTCCGCCTTGTCTTTTATAATACGAAAATTCATTTTATGAAAGGTGATTCATTATGATTCCTTATAAACCAATTATCGAGATCCAAATTATCGCTCAATTTTAATCTTAACTTTATAGATTTTACTTAAGCCATTTCGATCCCCGGATACGTACTGTTTGAATTGTGTAATGTCGTCAAACTTCATTGGCGTTAATTCCTCTCTCCTACTGGTGAAGTATAAAACACCATTCTCTTCATCATAAAAAGGACAATATTCCATGTATTTTGTATTCACCGAAGTTCCTAATTGTCTCGACGTACTCCAGTAACCGCCTTTATCCTTAAAAGAAATATACAAATCTCCACTGCCAACGCCGTCTTCACTATTGTACCTCGAATAGATCAGAAATTCTTCGTTTCTTGACACAAATGAATTAAACTCATATCCCTCCGTGTTTATACTATCACCAAGTATTTCACGCCGTAAATAAGCACCTTCAACATATTTGCAAACGTAGATATCATCCTTTCCCTTTCCAGTAACCGCATCAGAAGTAAAGTACAAATTGTTATTCAAAGACAACGACGGATAAAATTCGTTATTATCTGAATTTCACAGGGCTCCCCATGTTAACCGGATCAGACCATTTTTCATTTTTGTTTTTTCTGACAACATACCAAATATCAAAATCCTTCCTGGGTTGAGTCGATCCATCCCTTGGCCTGTTCGAAGCAAAACACAATCTCATCTGGTCGGGAGAAAGGAAAGGCTCAAGGTCGGAATACTGATCGGCAAAAGAAATCAATTGCGGTTCATCCCATATGCCATTGCGTTTTTTCATGTAGGCAATGTGAGAAATCTCCTGGGACGGGCTTTGCACAGTAAAATAAACTTCAGTCGTGTCATTGGAAATACAAAAATCCCTGACGTTGATAAATTGATTCAAACTTTCGAATGCAAGTTCAACCTGCGAATCAATCTGACTATAAGCATTCATAGAAAAAAACGCAGATAGCAGTATTATCCTTATTATGCGGAACATATTAAACTAATTACAAATTGCAGATATTCCCTGGTTTCTCATGCTAAATAGAACAAATACATTTTATTGCAAGTTATAAATATAACACGCTTTGTTACTGGTAAGTCGGTGAACCAACAGAAAATAGTTTTTAATTTATTCTTCCTCCTGTATCAGTTGCTCATAATAGGCAAATGCGCTCATCAAATCTTCGCGTTCAGTTAATTTTAATTTGTTTGCCTTCACAAAGGTCCTGACGTGCTTCCATTTTATTCCCATGTATTTTATCATCACCCCTGCAAATAAAACAGGCTTGACCTTCCGGTGAATCAGAGGCTTTGACCCGACCAGCTCTGTATCGGTTGTTTGTAGTACCAGTCCTACTTCTCCGTCAGTACCAGCCACACATATTTGTTCCGTAAGATCATATCCAATGTTAACAATTTTGGGATTATAAAAATCGCCCACATTCCGGAGTGCGGGGTCGGCCGGAAATCTTCTGGATAATACAGCAAAGTCCCGGAACTCCATAACAATCTCAAAAAGCAAGCTTCCCTCCCAACCTGAATCGGTTGCTTTAAGGTTAAAGGTTGCAAATTTCCTGTAAGTCGATTTTTGTGTATCAAAAAACTCCATCTGCAAGATCCGCTTATCCGTAAAGGAGCGTTCATCGTCCTCTTGACTGGCCTTAAACTTGATCAGCCCAAGTTTGTCATTGTATTGAACATAACCTTTCAGTGATGTTAAGTCGTTGAGCGTGATCTCTCCGTCAAACCATATCCCATGGACACCCAGATCATTAAATTGCGCTACGGCGTAACGTTGTGAGCCCAGAAATAAAATTGCGAACAATACATGAAGCTGAACAAAACGGTTTAAGCGGAAGATTGAGACAAGAGGGTATAGCATTGTGGTTTAGTATGTTGCAAATATCCGTTTTTTTTTTAAAACCACATTAATATAGGAACGTCAATATCAGGAACTACATTGCCTAAAAAACCATACTGAAAAGATCTTTCATTAAAAAGCCTTCCTCACAATATCTTATTATGAAGAAGGCCTTTTAGAGGTCGGTTATTTTGTATAAATCTCCTGGCGTATAAATTATGTCGTCTTGAACAGCGACGCTGTAAGTTCCAGTGAACGGATCTTTGCATGAATATCGTACATGTATGTGGTAACCATAAGCTCATCAACACCAGTGTTCTGAATAAATGATTGTAATTCGGAGGAGATTGTTTCTGTGTTGCCAATAAAAGAATAGTAGAGCATTTGGTTTACGGCAGCGCGTTCATCAGCATTCCACAATAGATCCATGTCATGTACAGGTGGTGGCAGCGGTTTTCTGTTATTCCGAATTAATCCCAGTATTAGCTGGTGCAAAGAGGTTGCCTGGAACTGCGCTTCTTCATCGCTATCAGCAGCAATGATATTTACACAGGCCATCGAATGAGGCTCGTTAAGAAATTGCGAAGGCTTGAAGGTTGAATGATATATCTGAAGTGCCGGAAATAGCTGCGCCGGTGCAAAATGCGAAGCAAAAGCAAAGGGCAATCCTAATTTACCCGCGAGTTGTGCACTGAACGTACTGGAACCCAGGATCCATACCGGTACATTTGTTCCTACACCAGGAATGGCTTTCACCTTACCTTGTTTATCTTCAGGTCCCAGGTATTGAAGTAGCTCAACGACATCATTGGGAAATGCATCCACATCGCTGTGCAAATTTCTCCTTAATGCATAGGCTGTAGCCTGATCAGTTCCAGGTGCACGACCTAACCCAAGGTCAATACGACCGGGGTACAATGACTCAAGCGTTCCAAATTGTTCGGCGATAACCAGCGGTGCATGGTTGGGAAGCATAATGCCACCAGAACCTACGCGGATCGTTGAAGTTCCTTGAGCAATGTGACCGATTAGAAGAGCCGTTGCTGCCGAGGCCACACTCTCCATGTTGTGATGCTCTGCAAACCAGTAACGCTTATAGCCAAGTTTCTCCGCATGCTGTGCTGAGATGAGACTTCTTTTAAACGCCTCCCCGATTGAATGATCTCCCTGGATAGTATTTGCAAGATCGAGAATGGATACCGGAATGTCTTTAAGATTCTTATGCATGTCAGTTTGTTAAGTTGCTTATCCAACACAGCCGGTTGCGGGTAAGTTCAATTCACTATAAAAAATCCGGATAACGAGTAAGACCGGCACCATATGTAAATATTTTCGTCAGATAGAAAAAGTTTTTTATTTGTACATTTATTAGATGTAAACCATAAAAAGTTTTAACCAGCAAGTCGATCCAAATGGTGGTTAAGCTGACGTACATCAGTCGAACAATATGGAGAAAAAATGCTTTCCGAGAAACATCACTATCATGATAAAAAACAACAGTACAGCACTTCAACAATTAGATAAGTTTGTCGGACAATGGAATACCACAGGTAAAATTCTTCCCACTGCAACTACACTCGAAATCAAAATAAGTGGTACAGACACTTACGAATGGTTACCCGGTAAATATTTTTTATTACATAAAGCAAATGTCTTAATGGGTGACGAAAAAATCGAAACGTTTGAAATAATTGGCTTTGACATTGAAAAAAACATCTACACAATGCAACACTACGACAGCCAGGGAAACTCAGGTTTCATGTCTGCAACTCACATCGGTAATAACTGGACACTTCAGGGAGACTCACTTAAGTTTACCGGCGGATTTAAAAGCGATCACAAAGAATTTTCAGGAAGATGGGAGCAACTAAATCCCAACGGATCATGGGCCGATTTTATGGATATCAACCTGAATCGTGTTAATCCTTAAATTTTATTATCCTTCAATCCTGCTAATCCTTCAATCCTGCTAATCCTTCAATCCCGCTAATCCTTCAATCCTGCTAATCCTGATCCATACCGATTATTAAAAACAAGCTTATACTCCAAACTCCGCGCCCCGAAATTAATAAGCAATCCTTTAGGAAAATTATACGCTACAACATAATTCTTAGCCTGGGCAAGATGCGCATCTTCTAATCTTATTACGGCTTTCAATTCGACAACAATTCTATCAGCCACAATAAAGTCCGCCCGCCGGGTCCCAACATGAGTGCCATTGTAAAAAATTGGTGTCTCCTTTTCTCTTTCAAAAGAAAGCCCCTCTGCCTTCAATTCCAGATTAAGACAACGTTGATAAATCACTTCCTGGAAACCATTTCCCAAAGTGTTATGGATACGCATGGCACAACCAATAATCTGATAGGTTACCCCATCATTACGATCTTCATGACTTAACATAATAACGGTTTAATTATAGACACAACATACTCCTTGTAAACTTAAGTAATGCTCCAAAAAAAAACCAATCCCGGATCAGGATTTTAAGGATGTGCAGGATTGTCAGGATTTCAGGTATGATAGCGTTGCTTTCATACCATCCTGTTCATCCTGCACATCCTTAAAATCCTGATCCATGGTATATAAATTGAGTATCCCCTTGACGTGACGCCCCGGTTTTTCCTGTGGCTCACCAAATGAAAGAACACCACGAAAGCAACCAATATGAAAAAGCAGGAAAAGAAAAACTTACCGAAAGCAGATGCGACAATTAATGTAAGTGACTTCATTATCAAAAGGCTGGCGAGCTGGGGTATCTCCAGAATTTTTGGATATTCTGGTGATGGAATCAATGGTATTATGGGTGCGTTGAGCAGATCAGTCGAAGCGATAAAATTCACCCAGGTACGCCACGAAGAGATGGCTGCATTAATGGCATGTGCGCATGCTAAATTTACGGGTGAAGTTGGTGTATGCATGGCAACATCTGGTCCGGGAGCAATTCATTTACTCAACGGACTATACGATGCCAAGTTGGATCATCAGCCGGTGGTTGCGATCATCGGACAAACAGCACGAATGGCGATCGGTGGTCATTATCAACAGGAAGTTGATCTTGTTAGTTTGTTTAAGGATGTGGCGCATGAGTATGTCCACATGGCTTCCGATGCCACTCAAATCAGACATTTAATCGATAGGGCGATTCGTATTGCCCGGGCAGAGAGAACGGTTACCTGTGTGATTATTCCGAACGACATCCAAACCATGGATGCTGTGGAGTATCCACCACATGAACATTTCTCCATACATACCGGTGTGGGGCATCCTTCGTCGTATACAATACCAACTGATGAAGCGTTGCGTGAGGCTGCGCATATCCTTAACGTTGGTAATCGTGTCGGCATATTGGTGGGTGCAGGTGCGATGAATGCATCCAGCGAAATTATTCAGCTCGCCGGGTTGATGCATGCAGGTGTAGCCAAAGCGTTGTTGGGGAAAACTGTTTTGCCCGACGACTTGCCATTCGTTACTGGTACGATTGGATTTTTTGGAACAACAGCCACAGAATTGATGATGCAGGAATGTGATACGTTATTGATGATCGGAACAAGCTTTCCATACGCTGAGTTTCTACCGGAAGAAGGACAGGCACGTGCCGTACAAATCGACATCGACGGGCGGATGCTTAGCCTTCGTTATCCTGTTGAAGTGAATTTACTCGGTGATAGCAAAGAAACTCTACGACGATTGATTCCGCTTCTTCACCAAAAGCCTTCACGGGAATGGCAATCAAAGCTTGAAGACAAAATAAAACAATGGCGAAAAGAGCAGGAAGTAATGGCGTTACGGGAAGCTAATCCGTTGAATCCACAGCTTGTATTTACAGCACTCTCTCCTCTTCTTCCCGACAATTGTATTTTAACCGCGGATTCCGGCTCGTCTGCCAGCTGGTATGCACGTGAACTTAAAATTCGTGAAGGCATGATGGCATCGCTCTCCGGTAATTTAGCCACGATGGGCTGTGCTGTGCCTTATGCTATCGCTGCAAAATTTGCTTACCCGGACAAAACGGTAATTGCTTTTGCAGGAGATGGTGCCATGCAAATGAATGGAAATCTCGAATTGCTCACCATCAGTAAATATTGGCAATCGTGGTCAACTCCAAACATTATTATCTGTGTTTTGAATAACCGCGACCTCAACATGGTAACTTGGGAACAACGTATGATGGAAGGTGATCCAAAATTTGACACGACACAGGTAGTACCCGAGTTCAACTATGCAGAGTATGCAAGTTCAATCGGTTTTATTGGCATTCGAATCGATTCACCTGCGCAGGTAGCCGATGCGTGGCAGCAAGCGCTTACAGCAGACAGGCCCGTTCTGATCGAAGCAATCACTGACCCTGAAATTTCTTTGTTCCCCGAACACATCCTGATGAAGAATATTTCATCGCTGGCATCGTCGGTAAAAAAAGGAGACAATGCCGCGCTGCAGAACACAGGACACATACTTCAGGAAAAAATAAAAGAAAAGATGGCAGGATTTTAGGATTTGCAGGATGCGGGATGAAAGCATAGCTTTCATCCCGGTCTTGATAATCCTGTAAATCTTAAAATCCTGCTACGAAGACGCAAACACAAACAGCTGGGAGTGTAAATATTTCATGGAGCAATACTTCCGAAGGAACACCTTTCGTTTTGCTTTTAACGGGTTGATACATCGCATCCGAGGAATCGAGGATTTTAATCCAGCGTTTGCCATAAAACGGAATAGAAACGTCCAGCTCCTTTTCACTGAAATTAAATAAACAGACCATTGGACTTTTTCCGCCTTCTTCACATCGCAGGAGAATCAATCCCGACTGACCAATGATTTGCGTTCGGGTATCGTTCTTGGAGAAATTTTGAAGCGCTGGTATTTTTTTTCGGAGACTAATGAGTTCTTTATACCAGTTCCGTAAAACGAAGTGTTGTCCTTCTTTTCGAAGATGCCACTTTAATTTTGAATCGTTAAACGTTTTTTCATCTTGCGGATCAGGTGATTCCCCGTTTGTATTGAAGTCTTTAAACTCTTCCTTTCTCCCTTTCCTTACAGCTTCAATGAGTTTTTTATCAGAATGACTAACGAAATAAAAAAAAGGTGATTGTTCTCCATACTCTTCACCCATAAACAACATGGGAACATAGGGAGAAAGTAACATAGCGGCAGCAGCCAGTTTCAATCTATCAAAATCAACAAGCATTGATAATCGCTCGCCCATAGGACGATTACCTGCCTGATCATGATTGAGAATAAATACAACAAACTTGTCTCCGGAAACGCCTGCCGATGAGACACCGTGTTTGCGTCTCCGGAATTTTACATATTCACCGCTGTGTACAAATCCATCAGTATACGCTTTGGCCAATTGTTCCATGCGGCCAAAGTCAATGTACCGTTCTCTTCCGTTGAAGTCGAGCATTACATATAATGCATGATGAAAATCATCCAACCATTGCGCTCTGAAACCATAACCTCCAGATGCAGGATCACGAATCACCTTTGGATTATTCAAGTCGCTTTCGGCAATCAAGTGAAGCGGTCTTCCGGTTTTTTCCTGCAAGACAGTCATTTTTTCATGAAGGTGTTCCCAAACATTGACAGCGCTATTGTCAAACACCATGTGTACGGCATCGATCCGCAATCCATCAATATGGAAGCATTGAAACCAGTATAACGCATTGTTACAAAAATATTCTTTCACAGCGTCAGACCACGCGCCATCGAAATTAATGGCATCACCCCAGGGGGTACAATATGTATTGGTGAAGTAGGGGCCATAAAGCGACAAGTAGTTTCCTTCCGGACCAACATGGTTGTAAACAACATCAAGAAAAACCGCAATACCTTTTTGGTGACAGGCATCAACGAGTTTTTTTAATCCTTCTTGTCCGCCATAAGTATTTTGAACAGCATAGGGAAATACACCATCATATCCCCAGTTCCGGTTACCCGGGAATTGCGATACCGGCATAATTTCAATTGCATTGATGCCAACATCCACAAGATCGTCGAGACAAGGTATCACAGCTTCGAAAGTTCCTGCTGCTGTGAAGGTGCCCACATGAATTTCATAAAGAATAAGATCTTTGAAAGGAATTCCTTTCCACTGATCGTCGTTCCATTGATAACGGTTGTGATCAACAACCTGCGAAGGCCCGTGAACACCGTCGGGTTGATGGTATGACGCCGGATCCGGCACGCCTTCCGCACCATCGATATTATAGCAATATTTCCTTCCCGCCGCTATGTTATGCAGCGTTACCGTAAAGTAACCTTCTTTATCTTTTGTTAAAGGAATTTTTTCATCCGGATCGAATAAATGCAAAACGATATTATCCTTCAGTGGTGCCCAAACTTTGAAGTGACATACGCCTGGAGAAATCAATGTAGTACCGACAGGATTCGACAATATGAATCGCTCGGTTGTGTTGTTTGATGCTGTTGTCATCTCTTTAGTGATCAGCTATCAAGTTTAACGATAATCGCTTCATCTCCGGCAAGGGTAATGGTATCTCCCACGTAGGTATTTTCGATGTCAGGTGATGTCGACAATACAACGGTACCGGCATACGCTGTTTGCTTTTGCCTGAAGAAACATGGCCGGTGCGTTAGATTGAGGATGATTAGAAAACGTGGCGATTCATCCTCATGGCGAATAAACGAAATCAATTGATGATCGGAAAATACAGGATCATAGTTTCCCACCGATAATGCTTTTTCATTTTTTCGTAGTGTAACAAGTTTTTTAACAAGCGATAACATGGAAAGGTTATCGGCTTTCTCTGCCTCAACATTAACTTTCCTGTAATGGCGGTCTACCGGTAGCCATGGAGTTGTATTAGAGAAGCCGGCGTTTACACTATCATTCCATTGCATGGGCGTTCGCGCAGGATCCCTTGACAAATTCTTATCCGGCATGTTTAGTCCTTGTGGATCCTGGATAGCATCTTCTGATATCGGAACATCTTTCAATCCAAGTTCATCACCATAATACATAGTCGGAGTACCCTTCAGCGTAAGGAGCAACACCATGGCAACCTTAGCTTGTTCTATCCCTACCCTGCTAGCGATACGCGGTTGATCATGGTTTCCCAGCACCCAATTTGGCCACCCGTGTTCAGGAAGCGCTTTTTCATATTCGGTAACGGCGATCGAAATAAAACGCGCATCCCACGGCAGTGTCAATAACTGAAAATTAAAAGGAAGATGTGCTCCTTTTTTATCAACACCGTAATAGGCGATGAGTTTCTGAATGGGCAGGTAGATCTCTCCGATCATCATTCTTTCATCGTATTGATCAAGAAGCTTTCGCATCATGTGTACAATATCATGTACTTCAGGTTGATCAGTTGAATATACAGCCAAAAGCTGATCGTATGTTGCCATGTGCTGTTGATATTCCGGGTTGGGCGGGTTATCCCTAAATTGATTATCCTTGATCATGTGCCACATCACATCGACGCGAAAGCCATCAACCCCACGGTCAAGCCAGAATTTCATGGCGTTCAGCATAGCGTTTTGTACCTCTTTGTTTCGCCAGTTGAGATCCGGTTGTTCTTTCAAAAATGCGTGGTAATAATATTGTTGTGTCTGCTCATCCCACTCCCACGCCGGACCGCCAAAAGCAGCGAGCCAGTTGTTTGGCAAACCACCACCCGGTAGCGGGTCCTTCCAGATATACCAATCTCTTTTGGGATTATTCCGCGACGATTTGGATTCAAGAAACCACGGGTGTTGATCGGACGTATGGTTGGGAACAAAATCCAGAATCAACTTCATTCCGCGTGTATGCACTGCGTTGATGAGCCGATCAAAATCATCCATGTTACCAAAGAGCGGATGAATGTTCTCGTAGTCGGATATGTCGTAACCAAAGTCTTTCATGGGCGAAGGATAAATTGGAGAAATCCAAATAGCATCCACACCAAGCCATTGCAGATAGTCAAGCCTGCTGGCTATTCCCTTTAAGTCGCCAATACCATCATTATTGCTGTCCTGAAAAGAGCGCGGGTAAATCTGGTAAACAACGCCATACTGCCACCATAAATATTTATCTTGATATTCCATTTGCTAAGTTTCGGCAGACAGAAAAAATTCGGTGCCTTACGTTAAGAAGGAAAAATGAAAGTGTGCTTTATTCACGTTTGGTTAGCTATTGTCCTTGTACGCGTGAATCGCAGTTAAATTTCATGGTCCTATGCGCGGACTCCGATCGTGTAAACCACTGTATATTAGTAAGTTAAGACACGATATAGTCTAAAAAACTCAATATAGTCATACTAGAGCCTTATTAAATTGCATCATAGTCATGTTATAATATTACTTTATCATATATTTGTAATATTATAGACTTACTCATGAAAAAGAATAACCTACAGATACAGCAATTAAACGCAAGAATGCAGGCTTTCCCAGACTTACAAAAAACATCTTTCCCGCCCAGCGGCTGGATAAAAGCCATCCGTTCTGCGTTGGGTATTTCACTACAGCAACTAGGAAACAAGTTGTCAATAACAAAACAGAGTGTTCTCGATATTGAAAAGCGTGAGAAAGAAGGAACCATTACCCTCAAAGCGCTTCGTGAAGCCGGAAATGCATTGGATATGCAACTGGTTTATGGGTTTGTTCCCAATGATGGCTCACTGGATGCATTGATCGAACGGAAAGCAGAAGCGCTGGCAACGCAAATTGTGCTGCGAACTTCCAATACCATGAAACTAGAAGACCAGGAAAATTCAAAACGGCGGATTAAAAAAGCCATTAAAGAGAGAGCACTCGTTATTAAAAATGAAATGCCGAAAATCTTATGGGACTAGGGATTGCGTACACCCCGGGACAAACACCACTGGATGAAGATGAAGCCGATGGCCTGCTCATTCCCACCATTGCCACCCATGGTGAACTGGATGAATTTGAACAACAAAATATTGAGCAGGCCATTCAGTGGACCCTCGAACGAAAATTTAAACAGGGGCAGGTGCTGCAAGGAGATTTTGTTAAAGATGTACACCGGAAAATGTTCGGCGATGTATGGGCATGGGCGGGTGTATTTAGAAAAACCAACAAAAACATTGGCATCGATTATTGGAAGGTCGAAACCGAACTTCAATATTTAATGGACGACATAACGTACTGGATAAACAACAAAACCTATGCACCCGATGAAATCTCCATCCGGTTCAAACACCGTATTGTAAGTATCCATTGCTTCCCAAATGGCAACGGCAGACACAGCAGACTCATGGCTGATATTATTATAGAAGACCTTTTTAAACTGCCCGTTTTTACCTGGGGCGCTTCAAAATTTCAAAATTCCGGTGATGCCCGCACCACCTACCTTGCCGCATTGAAA
Source organism: Ohtaekwangia sp. (assembly GCA_035628875.1). Taxonomy (GTDB): domain Bacteria; phylum Bacteroidota; class Bacteroidia; order Cytophagales; family Cyclobacteriaceae; genus Ohtaekwangia. The sequence continues at coordinate 99,101 of DASPIZ010000151.1, forward strand.
ACTGCCGATGCGGGTAATATTGAGCCGCTGATTTCTTTTGCTCGGGACTAGTTTATCAACAAACTTTTTTGGAACGAAAATTCAAGGGTACAAAGAAATGCCAATAAGAAGTCAATGTTGTTGAATTAAGCTTGGTTTTTTATAGCCTCACCTTACCCTCTCAAAGGAGAAAGTGTATGGAAACTTAATTCAACAACATTGAATAACAAGTTCCTATTCCTTTCTAAATACAACGTAGTTTTGTTGAACAATCAGTGTATCCACCCAGGTAAAGGTCGAGTTCTTTATCACATTTAAGTAATTTTCATTAAATGCGTTATTTATATTCGCAACACCGCTCGCATTACAAACAATTATTCCATCGGGAGGAGGGCATTTTTTGTCCAGTATATTTATAAATGGAACCTTGATTTCTTGCCCATAATCGATTGCATAAACACATGAGCGATACCCGTAAATAAAATTATGAACAGGTGGGAAACCACCGAAGCCTGCTTCAACAACGTCGGTTTGTGTTATCGGCGAAAATTGAAATCTGGGATCCCTCATATTAATTAAGGAATTATCCGAGTATAAGGTATCGTTGGATTCAAAATAAATCTTATTTGCTACGCGCGTTGCATTCGCCGTCATTACCGTATCGGCTCCCTGAAAAACAGCCTTGCCCTTTGTTTCGAAAATAATTTCAAGATCCTGGGAAAAATCAGGCAGCTCGAATGAATTTTGCTCAACAAAGTAATCGTTATTCGCAATGAATTTACCGGACAATAAATCGCTGGTGATTTCCCCTTCTTTGGTGAAAACACGAACTGTTCCGGTTTCAAAACCCCTGAAAACATATACTTCCGGAAGATTTATCTCTTCTTTTTCACAAGCGAGAAATACGAATAGTGGTAAAAATATTTTTAAACGTTTCATTATAGTACCCAACAACTTGAGATAATTAAAACATAACTTTTATCAAGTTACTGATTTGCACTGTATATACATTTTAAAAAAGGGCATTTTTTTTTGAACGACAAGGCCATAAGAAATTATATTTTTCCCGGTTTCTTCGCAACTTCGGCATTGTCCCTATCCTATTTCAGGATATGAAAGCCTCGCGTTAGGGATGGTAAGGGTTTAGTGCCGCGCCTCGCGGTACCGAAGCGAAGCGGAGCCCTGGACAGCCCGACCCTGAGGAACGAAGGGGAACGCCCAACTCTTTATAAAAATAGACGTTGTAATGAAATGGATATTCACTTCTTCTTCTTAAGGCCCCATTGTCGTTGCCACAAAGGCACAAGGACACGAAGCAATACAAAGCATTTTTTTCGGTTTCTTCGTGACTTCGTGGCCTCATCATTTTTTTGCCACAAAGGCACAAGGGCACGAAGGAATACATATTAATTATGTGCTCCGCTTAGTTCGTTTATTTTTTTCTTGTCGCCAACGATCAGGATGATATCGCCCCACTCGAACACTGTTGTGGACTCGGGGTTCAATATTCTTTCGTTGTTTCGCTCAATACCAATAACCAGTCCGTTGGTGCGCTCGCGTAAACCGGAGCTGCGAATATCTTTGCCCTTCAGTTGTGTGTGTTCATCCACGATGATCTTCTCCAACACAATGTCGGATACATCAACATCTGAATCAACAGCTTCAGTTAAATCAAAGACTGGCTTGAATGATTGAAGCTGTTCATCTGTTGCTATCACGCCCACCTGATCAAAAGGTAACAGGATGTTATTACGGCCAGGGGCATGAATTATTTTTTCTCCACGTTTAATATAAACGATATTGATACCATACTTTTCGCGCCATGTTAATTCATGGAGGGTTCTGCCAATGTAATTTGCCTGAGGTTGAACATCAAGTTGAACAATGTGCGCGTCCCATGGCAATAATCCTGTCTGGATGGCTGCTGTTTTCCGGGACACATACGCTGTGGCGGTATTGTATGCGTCTTCTTCTCTTGCGTTGAGGTTACCAAGAAACCTGCCTTCAATACGCTGGTAAAAACTTTGGATACGCTTTGCAAAAACAAAAACAACACTGATGATTATTGGTATAGCTACAAAAATTGCAATCCTTACTGAAACCAGCTCGAAAACCCAAAATCCGATAACGAGTATACCCAGCATAACCCGGAATATTTCCAATACCAACAGCGGACCCCGATTGTATCTTTTTTCAAGCCACATTTCTTTGTAGGCCATGTTGTCGGGTCGTTTAGCCATGAGGGCCCATAAGAAAGGCGTAGCGACACTCAGTGAAATAACCAGTGTAATAACACTTCCGATGGTTGGATTAGCAATTCGTTCATTCAAAAAGGGCGCAAGAAATTCAATTGAAAGCAAAATGAGCGACAAAAGAATAATTCCATTCGTAAGGGCGATGTTGATGTATGATTTGATCAGCCGTTTCCAATCACTTTCTGCCTGGATACTGTGTGTGCCGGAAGAATAATTATTTAATCTTTTGACCCAGGATACCGGTAATATTCTTTCTAAGAAAAGATAAAACGGCTCGGAAAACTTGATCAGATAAGGTGTGGTGAAAGTTGTTATCGCAGAAGCACCTACAGCGATGGGGAATAGAAAATCTGAAATAACACCCAATGATAAACCTAAGGTGGCAACAATAAATGCAAACTCACCGATTTGCGCCATGCTCATGCCTACCTGTACTGATTGTTTGAGTGGCTGCCCTGATATGATGGCACCGATAGTCGTGCTGAAAAGTTTCCCAAATAACGTCAGGAATGTAATACAAATCACAGGCCATCCGTATTCGATGATCGCTGCGGGATCAATCATCATACCGACGGAAACAAAAAACACTGCACCAAACAGATCTTTCACGGGCTTGGTTAAATGTTCTACTTTTTCTGCCGAAGTAGTTTCGGCGATAATAGACCCCATGATGAAAGCACCAAGCTCTGCTGAAAATCCGACTTGTGTCGCCAATACAACCATACCTAAACAAAGGCCGAGGGAAAGTATCAGCAAGGTTTCATCATCGAGAAGCGCTTTTGCCTTTTTGAGTAATGTGGGCAAAAGAAAAATCCCTGCGATAAACCACAGTGCCAGAAAAAAAACCAGCTTAACAATCGTTAAAATAATTTCAGTGCCTTCAAATTCTTTTGTAACAGCGATAGTGGAAAGCAAAACCATGAGGAGTATGACGACAATATCTTCCACCACCAAAACGCCAAATACAATGCGCGCATATTGTTTTGTTTTGACGCCAAGTTCATCGAATGCCCTGATAATAATTGTAGTTGATGAGCTGGCCAGCATACCACCCAGAAACAAACTGTCCATGGTTGACCACCCAAGCCATTTGCCGACAAAATAACCTGTTACGGTGATGAACGCGATTTCAACGAATGCGGTAATTGATGCTGCGCCACCTACTTTCATCAACTTTTTGAAACTGAATTCCAGTCCAAGCCCAAAGAGGAGAAAGATCACACCAATTTCAGCGAGTATGTCGATGTTTACATTGTCGGTAACCGTGGGTAAAAAATGAAAATGCGGGCCCACCAAAAAACCGGCAATGATGTAGCCCAGTACCAGGGGTTGCTTTATTCGTTTAAATATTAAAGTGATCACCGCGCCTGCGATTAATATCAGCGCTAAATCTCTAATCAAATCAGGCAAATGTCCCATGCCGGTAATTTAGCTTTTTAAAATATTCGAAGCACCAATCTGAATCTGCCTGAACGTTTTTCCTTTTAACTTTCCACCGTTGCTCGATTTTTGTATTCCATAATAACGCTTTAGAATTCCTACTCATGGCTTTAACATTATAAAATGATTAGATCGCGGTAAGATACTTTGGATTCAACTCGCAGTCTCTACATCTGTACAGTTGCTTTTTTACCTTTGGGTATTCCCGTGAATGACCCATTTTTGGTCAGCACCAGCGTTAGACTGGACAAGCAACAAAGCCTATGGCGCAAAAGACTTTTTTATTAATAAGGCGCTTTAATAAAAAAGCATTATTAAGATGGAACTGATTTCCTGAACTTCTTTTTCTTTTTTCTTCCCAACCATACAATCAATCCAGTTATTGGCAATGAAGCACCGATGAGACTGCAACAGAAGGCCAACACTTTGCCTGGAAAGCCAAGAATACTCCCTACATGTAAATCGAAATTCATTTTTCGAAGTTTTTGCGCTGCTGATGCCTTATCATAATCGGTTTCAGCAACAACATCACTTTGTAAAGGCTCAAGGGTATGCCTGTCAAAAACAAATGTCCTGGCGTTGTAAAACTGTGTACTGATTGGATACACAATGATATTGATCGGAGAAGTGATATTTGTTGTGTCGGGGTAACGATAATAAAATCCTTCTGCTTCAGCGTATTCGGCAATAACCTTATGCCAGGCACTATCCATCATTTGCGTTGCTGGGTAGTCGGTCTTCGCATCGAGTGAATCTGACTCGGGCCTTACCCAATGCGGCAGCTCCTTTCCTGCTGAAGTTATCCAGTAAACACCACGGTTATACCATTCAATTCCCCAGACAACTCCGGTGAGAGCCATTACCAAAAGTACCAGCATCGCATAAAAACCAAGCACATTATGCAGATCAACGTTGAGTCTTTTGAATGAGGCATTCCAACGTATGGTAAAATTCTTTTTTACTTTTGTTTTATTCCATTTCTTTGGATACCACCAAATGATTCCGGTGATGAGAATAATTACAAAAACCAAAGTACCGTAATTCACCAGCGGTCTTCCGATCTGATAAGGGAGCCAGAGAAACCGATGTCCCTGTAAAATGAAATAAAAGAAATCATTTTCGCCGGCGCCGTACTTCTCTGTGCGAAGCACTTCTCCGGTATAAGGATGCAGTTTAAGGATATAGTGTTCTTCGTTTTTCTCCCCCACCCCTGCATAAATAGCTCTTCCCTGAAGATAATCCGCATAGATTACCCTTTTATCAGGAAAAATGGCACGCGAATACCGTTGAATCTCTGAGGGGATAAGCACAGGCTTATCCTGGATCTCCACGTTTATTTCCGGCTGAAACAACCGTATAAGTTCTTCATTAAATGCCCAGATACATGCCGTGATACAAACAATAAAAACAATAATACCGGATGCGAGTCCGAGCCACAGATGAAGCCAGTCATTGACCCGTCGAAAGCGTGATTTTGCTTTCTTCCTTGTCCCAGATCGCTCCGTGTTATGATTTTGATTAGTTTTCATTCCCTAGCCCAGGCCTATGGTGATAAAACAGAAGCCAGGTAACACAAAAAACAATTGTATTTACCTGGCCTCGTTGTTATTTCAAATTACTCAAATGTCATAAAAGCATTAATGTATTCTGCTCCTGTGTAGGTCAGTCCTTTGGTAACGGAGTTGTCCGCAGGATCAAAAATATAAATGGCATTATCTTGTTCTGAGTTGATCACGATAGCAGCTGTTCCATCTTTCAAAAGTTCAAGTGCTTTGCGTGGGTATTTGCTGGTAGGCAAATCGAGTTTTTCTACTGTCTGTGCGCTTAAATCTGCCAGGTAATAATCTATTACATAAGCGTTCTGGTAATCACGGTATTCTGTGATAAGGTCTCCATTAAACACCTGAATTATCGCTTTGTTATTTCCAACATACAGCATGCCTCCGGTATGGTTTCCGTCTACCTTCGCCGTAATGTTAAAGAAGTAGTCTTCATCAAACTCGCTTTCGCCAGCATTGATTCGCGCGATACCGGAAGGAAGTTCTTCATTGGCTGCCCAGTAATTTGAGTTACAGGAAATCAAATAGAGATCACCATTTTCAGCAAAGCCATGAGAAGACACAACGCTATATCCGAGACTTGCCGTGCGTTCTTCATAGATGGTTTTTTCATACGCCATGGTCACTGCGTCAAAAATAGCTACAGGAGCTTTATCATATGCAGCATAGTCTAAGTCCGTGTGTATATAAGGCACATATACTTTTCCTTCTTTCAGAATATAATTGCTTGGTATAGCGGTTGAATTCTCATCAATGGGAAGTGCGATTGTTCCTTTGCTCTCTTCTGTCATTGTGGTTGTATTGACGATCTGGTAATCGAAAACTCCGCTTTCATTGGCGCGGGGGCCTGTTGAGATTAACAAGCGGTTGTTACTTAAAAATTCGTAGACAGGACCGCCACTAATACCTAAATTAGGGAGTTCACCTTCGTTTTGAAGATAACCATCTGCATCCACACTGTATTTTGTAAGCCGGTCTGCTGAGTTCAGGAATATAAAACCTTGTTGGGTTGTTACGGGAACATTATCCGGAATATTAGGAATTTCTTGTGACTGACTGATGTCAGCAGTTCCTGAAGTTGCATCACCAATGAGATGAAAAGGATAAGATTCTATTGCGGGTAAGCTCAATGCCAGGATATGTTTTGCATCGCGATCAAGTACCGGATCATTTTTTTCATCATCACAACTCATGGCCGATATCAGCGCGATGGATGCAAATAAAATTGTTTTAAGTCTGTTCATTTTGTAAAAAGGATAAAAATTCATTTATAATAAGTTAAGATGATTTAATAAAATACCTGACCTTGAAAGCAAAGGACCTTCCTGGTTTCTGCATTTTGAAATTATCATACGCCTTTTCGTTAAGAAAATTTCTAATCTCAAAGCTAATGTTGTATCGATGATTGGCACTGGAGCATGTTATACCAGCGTTATTAATAAGTTGTGTAGGAATAGTATTTTTCCTGACAGAAGCGCTTTTATAAACCAGGTAAAACCAATGAACGTAACTGGCATTGTAATACGTAGAGAACTCCATTCCGTTCGCCAATTTCTTAAAGCGGAAGTCGATGCCTGCATTACCAAAAAAATAAGGGGTATTAGCTAACTGATCGCGGTAAACCGGATTCTCTGTTTTGGTTAATTTACTCGCATCATATTTTTCATTATTCAACACATTCTGGTAAGTAACGTTAGCAAATAATCCAACACGATTTTTATAGGTAAAACGCGTATCCATCTCTAGGCCGTGAACCAATACATTCATGACATTCGTGTGCTGGCTGAGCATACCGTATGACTCCAGATAAACCCAATTGCTTACATTGCGATAGAAATAATTACCTTCCATCACAATTTCGCTTTCGCGGAGATGTTTTCTGAATTGTAGTCCACCATTTAAATTCAAACTACTTTCAGGTTTAAGCAATGGTGCGGCGATAATTCTTAAGCCATCGCCCAAGGCTTCCCTTGCTTCAGGGAGACGGTAGGTCTTTTCTACTGAGCTCTTAAGCAACAAATCAGGTGTAATGAAGTACCTGGCGGCGAAGGCAAATCCTGGTTTACTCAACGATGTCTGGATATCATCTATAACCGGTTTTCCTTCTTCGTCACCCCTTGCGTTTCTTGTAAGCATATCAAAAGCATAATGTTTAAGCGAGGCAATGGTAGAAACTTTTTCATCTAACCAATTACTTTCAATGGCAACGCCGGATACCAGTTTGGTTAATGTGTTGGGCGATGTAAACACACCAGGTCTGTCGCGTTTTAAAGTGTTTACGCCATCACGCGACAAATGCGTTCCTACAACATTGGCTTTTATTTTATGATGCTGATGAGCGGTGTAGCTGAATCCAGTTCGCAAAACGGAAAGGGATTGATTATAATCAAAAATGGTTTTTTCACGAACAATTTCTCCCAGGCCATCCTTCGCTATATGATATACTCTGCCTGCCCAATCGTAACGGTTGGAAGATGTATCTATACTAACACTGTTTAACCAGTTATGCTGTGCATGAATTTGAACTTCAAGCTTGCCAGAAACAAATCCCGCATGATGATATTGTAAGGTTATCTGATGGTTGCGTTCTTCAACTGTAGCTTCCCCGACCGGATTTCCGAATATGCCATGTTGCACATCTTGTTTTATCCCTGCCATGGTTACTCCAAACATGAGAAGGTCCGCCCATTTCTTACCAGTAAAACCTGCTTCCACCTGCCCCATTTGTGACTGATATGCATCGTGAAAACGCCTGACATCGTTGCGCACATCTTTGCCATTCTGATAGTCATAGACTTTAATGTCTTCCATGATATAATCATTGTCACTGCGATTAAAAAATCCATTCGCCCGAATTAGCAAGCCGGAAGAATTGCTTTTATACAGACCACTAAACGCGGCTCTGTGTGTTCCAAAGCTACCCAAACTATATGACGCGTCGAGATAAGGCTTCGCGTATAGATCTGTGACGATATTAATGGCGCCACCGAGCGCATCGCTCCCAAGTTCAATGGGAATAACTCCTTTATATACATCAACCTGTTTAACAAGATTGGCAGGAATGTTATTCAGTTGAAAAGCATCACCGAGATATTCCATGGGTACACCGTCAATGAAGAATTTTACCTGGCGGCCCGATAAACCATTTAATGAGAATTGAAATTTCGACCCGAGTCCGCCTTCTTCCCGAATGCGAATACCGGTTGACTGACCAAGTATCTGATTAAGATCGACGGAACGGTTAGCAAAAGCCTTGGTTGATATAGCGGTGACTGCATACGGCTGTTCAGCAGTTTCGGTTAACACAGATTTTCCGGTAACAGTGACGGCATTGAGCTCCTGAATGGATTCAGTAAGTATGATCTCTTGAGTAAACTCTTCGCCAGCTGAAATCGCAATAGAAACGTAAAATGTTTCAAACCCTACGGACCTCACGACAACAGTATAACTTCCAGGCGGAACGCCATTTAACGTATACGTTCCCGAAATATCTGATACCGTGTTTATCCCGAGCGCCGGAATGCCAACCCACGCATGAGGTATTTCCTGTCCATTCTGATCCTTGATCGTACCTGTTACGACAGCTGTTTCCTGTCCGTATATATCCCATGTTAAGGATATCAGAAACAGCATACAAATCATGGATTTCAAAAACTTGCTAACGAATTGCGGGATACCCATTTCAGTAAATCGACGACTATTTAGACTAAATCTAAACACAAAAGTAACCTGTGAACCTTATCGCCGCAAATGATTTGGAATAATTCTATTTTTTGCGTCCCAAAACGTATTTATCTGTCAGGTGAGTCCCAGGTGTTGAATCCAAGGTTAGCGCTTTGCATGGGAGATCCTTCTGCATGCACATACGCGCATGTACGACGGTAACGAAAAGGGGTTCATGGTTCAATGTTGAAGCGCGGGAAAAATCGGGTCTACAGAATTTGTTGATATTGGAGGTTTGATGTTCGGCGTTGATTTGATATAATTTTGATGTTTCTCGAAAGCAACCTGAGTTTTCGTTATATCGAAAACTCCTAAGTTATTGACCAACAAACTCGCAGCTAATAGCTCGAAGCTCTAGAAAAATCTCCTAAAAATATCACCCATGCCTTGCAGCTTGAAGCCCATAGCTCGAAGCTATTCTAAAAGCCCCGTCTATAAAGAATCACAGAAAGTAGTCTGGATCGGGTTCGAACCGATGACCTCTGCCCTGTCAAGGCAGCGCTCTAAACCAGCTGAGCTACCAGACTAATTGCGTTCCGCATAAGTAATTGGATTCAATTAAATAATCAAGTAAAGGGGTTAATAACTTTCATCGTTACACCGGAAAATTTCTCTCCTAACCTTTCGGTTGTCCTGGAAACCATCAATGGAAAACAATCCTTTTCAGTTGGCAGGAATTGTATACCTTGGTTTAACTAAATTATTATGATCATGTACAAGTCCGCGGCTTTTTTATCATTTGTAATCTTTCTTGGTAGCTGTAATCCGAAAGGCGCAGAAATAGAATCAAAGGATGCTGATTCGCTTATCGTTAACAGCGATACAAAAGCATGTATCGATTCCACTTTACAATCCTTCGTGGATCAAGGCGCTATTGCAGGCGTATCTGCGCTCATCATGGAAGACAACAAAGAGGTTTATTTCAATGCTTTTGGAAAAGCAGATAGGGAAGCCGATGTACCTATGGACCGCAATACCGTAGTAAGAATTTTTTCCATGACCAAACCGATCACCGGTGTTGCCCTTATGCAACTATATGAAAAAGGTGCGTTCCAGCTCGATGATCCATTAGCTAAATATGCTCCTGAGTTTAGTGACATGAAGGTTTTTAATGGTACCGATTCAAACGGTAAAATTTTACTTGAACCTGCAAAACGCCCCATAACCATTCGTGATCTTACCCGGCACACAGCAGGATTTGCGCGTGCAGAACAATCGGAACTTGGAAAGATGGTATTGGAAGCGGATGTCATGAACAAAGAAAACACACTTGCCGAAATGGCAAAAAAATTGAGTAAGCTTCCCCTTGCGTTTCATCCCGGCGAAGAATGGTCTTATGGCGTTTCTGTTGATGTGCAAGCCTATCTGGTGGAATTGTTATCAGGCAAACCTTTTGATCAATACGTCAATGAAAATATCCTTACGCCACTGGGCATGAACAATACAGCGTATGTAACAAAAAATCCGGATAAGCTTGCTGCTGTTTACCGCAAAGGCGAAGATGGAAAACTTGTGAGAATTCCGGATGAAGAGGCAAATTCCTTCAACGAAAAACCATGGCCCTTGAAACCTGGCGGATATGGATTTACTTCCACAGTAGATGACTACATGAAATTTGCGCAGATGCTGGTGAATGAAGGAAAAGGCGAAAACGCAACGATTCTGAAAGAAGAAACTGTGAAGCTAATGGCTACCAATCATTTGCCAGATAGTGTAACAGAACGTATGTGGCTTCCAAGTAAAGGCCAGGTAGGCTTCGGAATAGACTTCGCGGTACGTCTTCGGGATGCTCAAAGCGCTGAAGAAAATGTGGGTACCATAGGCGAGTTCTTTTGGGATGGTGCAGCAACCACGTTGTTCTGGGTAGATCCTAAAAACGAATTAACCGCAGTTCTGTTTGTTCAGATTTTTCCGTTTGATCGCGCGTTACACAAAAAGTTTCGCGATGCTGTTTATCAATAGGTTCAAAGTTTAAAGTTCAAGGTTCTAGGTTCAAAGTTCAAAGTTGGTTTGTCATTACGATGGGATTGCGAAAATTGTTCGAAGTTTGAGGTTTGAGGTTTGAGGTTATTAGTGTCCGGGAAAAAATGAAAAATTGTTAAAAATTACATTAGAATCGTAAAACAAACTATTTTGATCGTTCATAGAAAGAGGGCACACCCACACCATCCTTCAGCATACTGGTATTGTCGCATAACATTATCT
>DASPIZ010000152.1:0-20745 GCA_035628875.1 Ohtaekwangia sp.
GTTTTCAGGTCGGTGTAATCACCAACTTCAAATGCACCTCCCCGGTTTATGAGATCGGTTGCTTCCTGAAATTTCTGAAAATTCCGATTTCCAAAAAGGATGGGAACCCCGTAACAAGCTGCTTCAAGAATATTATGTAACCCCTTACCAAACGCTCCGCCGATGTAAGCAAATTCTCCATAACCATACAAGCGTGAAAGCAACCCAATGTTGTCAATGATGAGAACGCTGTAATCCTCAAGGTCCTTTCCTTCTGCTTGAGAATAACGAATGGATTTCACCATCAGCGATTGCTCAATGGAAGAGATAAACGTTTCAGAAATCTCGTGAGGTGCAATAATAAACTTCAGACGTTGATCATTGATCATCGGGATGAGCACTTCCATGTCTTCACTCCAGCAGCTTCCGGCGACAAACACTTTTTGTCCGGCTTTAAAACGTTTTGCAATCGGGATCTCTTTTGCCTGATTAACAATTTGATATACGCGGTCGAAACGCGTATCACCTGCCTGTTCGCAGTGCTGAATACCAATAGAATGCAAAAGTTTTACCGACGAATCATTCTGAACAAAAAAGTAAGTAAACTGCTTGAGTATGCCACGATAAAAGCCACCGAGAAAGTGAAAGAAGAATTGATCGGGACGAAAAATGGAAGATATTGAAATGACGGGGATCCCCCTATCTTTTAAGACATGTGTGTAATGATACCAAAATTCATATTTAACAAAGATGGCCAGAACCGGTTTTGTCGTCTCAATGAATTTTTTTGCATTGTACCGGGTGTCCCAGGGTAGATATAGAATGTAATCTGCCCCTTCATAATTTTTCTTTACTTCATAACCCGAAGGCGAAAAGAAAGTGAGCAGTACCTTAACCGTTGGAAATTCACTTTTTAGGGCCTCGATGACTGGTCTTCCCTGTTCGAATTCACCCAGCGAGGCACAATGGAACCAAACTACCTTTGACGTGTTTCCGGCAAATAATTGCTGCGTTTTTTTAATGATTTTCCTTCTTCCGGCTACAAAAAGCTTTGCTTTTGCATTAAAAGGGCTAGCCAGTTTAATGAGGATGGTTACTAACCAGATGGAAAGGTTATAAAAAATGACCATGGGATGACAAAAGTATTAATCTTGGACGGGATTTTACACATGTACAATAATTAAGCAGAGTTAAATAATACCGGATAATTGTTTTCGATTACTTTGTATAATTCGACAAAAGGAAAAAAACCTAACCTAACATGAAGATTAACACGTTTAAACGGCTTACCTGTGCCATTGCACTGAGTCTTTTTTCAACTGCCGCCTTTTCACAGGACCTGGAGGATTTTTTACGCGACGGCTACCTTGATGATAGTGAGAAAATTATCGGCGCCTATATTTCACCATTGATGAAATCGGCTAGTGTCGGTTTAAATCAAGGATGGTATAACACAGCGAAGCCGCACAAGTTAATCGGCATAGACATTACTGTATCTGTAAGCGCGTTAACTATTCCTAACGGACAAACTTCGTTTAATGTTGATAAACTCAATCTTAAAAATATTGAGATCGATCCTTCTTCACCCACTGGGAATCGCGTACCGACGATTTTTGGAAAGGACGAAACACCTGTATTTAGAGAAAAACTCAGTGGTGAAACTTTTGAAGGGGCTCCGGGTATTGGATTAAAGGAAGAGATTGGAAGAAATGTTGTACCCATGCCGACTGCTCAGATTGGTATCGGCTTACCTAAAGGAACAGATCTTAAATTCCGGTATGTTCCAACACTCGACTTTGAAGATGGCGATTTCCAATTTAAATTATTTGGGATAGGTGTCATGCACGATGTTAAGCAGTGGATTCCGGGTATTAAACTTTTACCATTCGATCTTTCAGCGTTTGTAGGATATACCCGTATGAATATGGAGATGAAACACGAACAGGAAGGTTTTGATGGTAACCAAAGAAGTGAACTGGAAATGAATGCTACTACAATTCAGGGTGTTATTTCCAAGAAGATTTCGGTATTGACATTATATGGTGGCCTGGGTTATAATATTGCCAAGTCAAACATCGCAGTAAAAGGAACTTACAATATAGAGGGCGTAGAAATTACAAATCCTGTGAGTATGGACTTTGCGGCATCAGGTCCTCGCGTAACAGCCGGTTTTCGCCTGAAGCTTGCGATCCTTACGCTACATGCTGATTATACTTTACAAAAGTACAGTGCGCTTACCGCAGGCGTTGGACTCAGCATTCGATAATGTTTAAGTGTTTAAGTTCATAAAAAGAGGCTGTGTAAAATGCAGCCTCTTTTTTTTCTTACCCTGTTAAGCTATTTCGATATACATGGATCCATATCCTTACAAGATTGATTCTGTCCCCCATCGCGTTAAGTTGTCGCAGCGATTCCGATAATCCTGCTATCTTACATAGGTTTTTAGTCAATCCCGTGAAGCCGAGAAAAATTATCTGCTTATTTTCCCTGTTACTCAGTTCTTTTGTTATATTTCTAAGTGCGTGTCAATCTGAAACCAAAAGGAAAGCAGGAATCTGTATCTCATTCGATGATCGATCCATCCACGAATGGAAAACTTTATCCGGTCTTCTTGATCGATATAATGCCAAGGTCACATTTTTTGTTACCCAATTTGACTCTCTCCATGAACAAGAAATCCAAATCTTAAAGGAACTAAAGGGGAAAGGCCATGAAATTGGTAGTCATGGAGCTCTCCACGTGATTTCCGAGAACTACATAAGCGAAAATGGGTATGCTAAATATCTGCAAAGCGAGGTTGACCAAAGTATTACATCCATGGCCACTCATGATCTCGAGCCCACGGCATTCGCCTATCCTTACGGTGCTAAATATTGGTTTACGGATTTCTTGTTACTAAAACGATTCAAAGTGCTTCGGGGCGTAGCAACAAAACCTGGCGAATCAACAATAATTGAAGTAGACGAAATGTTTGCGTCTGAAGGCCAGAATGTGTTCTCGGCTCTCGGGTTTGATTATGGTACGCGTCTTACCATAGAGCAGGTTAAGGAAGCCATACACAAAGCCGTTGAAGAGCAAGAAGTCGCGTTGTTCTATGCTCACTGTCCGGGCACAGATACCACCGATGCATATACGTTTGATGTCATGTTTCTTGAACAAATTCTAAACGTTGCAAAAGAAAACGGGCTCCATTTCTATTGCGTGTCGGAATTGGCCGAGTGATTAAAATTTGTCTTTGATTGAAAATTAAAATGAAAGGAGTACAGAGTTTATTTTAATAGACGAGTTTTCTTTTGATAATTTAACGACGATTAGTACATAGAGCGGTTTTCACCTGGCACAGCTTGCATATTAAAATTGAATACTATACCTTCTTAAGTGACCTCTTAGCTTTTTTTTTGTTTGTTTTAATGATTCCATAATTGACTAATCAGAGGTACTAGATCATGACTGAAGAATCACTCAACAACGACAACATTTCGGACCAGCCTCTGTTTTCAAAATAAATTACAGTTTTTTTATCGCCCTGAAATATTTACATGGTTTACTAGATTATTACCGGACAGCTATTTATATTTGAGCAGCTTAAACTTAACACGATGTCTCAACGAATTAGTTTGGGGATTAGTATTCTGTCCCTGTTAGCAGTATTGGATTGTCCATTTACATTTTCGTAACTCCACAAAAGCTTGTTTACGTTGATTCTGTGAAGCTGGTGAATGAATACCAGGGAATGAAGGACGCACGCGCATCGTATCAACAGAAGGCGTCGTCATGGAAAGCAAATATTGACACTCTTACATTTGAGGTTCAGCAGGAAATCATGAATTATGAGAAAGATCTACAGAAGCTTTCTGTCAAGGAAAAGCAGTTATCTCAAGAATTGATCCGTACAAAGCAAAAGCAGTTGATGGACTATCAACAAGCCCTGAATGCCCAGGCGAAGCAGGAAGATCAGAAAATGACTGGAGAAGTATTAACACAGATTAGTGCTTATTTAAAAAAGTATGGACAGAAAAACCGATATAAAATTGTGATAGCGGCAACTGAATATGGAAATATTGCCTACGCGGATGAGGAACTAGACATAACACAGCAAGTATTGGAAGGACTAAACAAAGAATACGCAGGTAAATAAATTGAGATAAACTGCATTTCCACAGATGCCGGAAACAAATACTGCTTCCGTTAATTGATTCGGTCGATAACAAGTTATATGTGTCAACGGAATATCCAAGAGGTGGCGTTTGGGTATGGGATTATAACGATCTTCTTAATGATGATGGAGATTTAAGGTTACAAGACGGTTCTCCTGCAGTCGATATTGGCGATGGCAGCAAATTGCCAGCATCAATTGTTGAGGATATTTCCGGCGCTCAACGCACTGTGGATTTTGTTTCAATTAATGGATCGAACTCGCTGGATGCTGGGGCGTATGAGAAATCAACTGAATGTCCGACTTTTACTCCTGCGGATTTTAACATCCAAAAGTCAAACGCAAGATTTAGTTTTACACCGCTTCTTGGCGCCGGTGCAACCAATTGCCAGGTGACATACAACTGGAATTTCGGAAACGGAAAGACGTCATCCGAGGGAACCCGGTGCACATATTTCAGAATGCAGGGCAGTATAATGTCATATTGATTGTAACCTACAAATGTGGAATGTCCGATCGTAAGAGATACCGTCGCCCATGTTCTGACAATCCAAGGCCTATGTGAAAATATTTATTGTGATGGCAATGGCGGCGTAACTATTGGTACACCGATGGCCGCAAACGGGTACAAATTATCGGTAGATGGCAAAATGATTGTTGAAGGTGCAACCGTTGCACTTAAGTCTCGTTGGCCGGATTATGTGTTCGAAAAGAATTATAATCTGATGCCTCTTACTGAGTTGAAAAAATTTGTAAAGGAAAAACGCCATCTGCCCGAAGTTCCTAGCTCTACAGAAATTAGGAAGACGGGCATCGATACAGGTGAGATGAGCACGCTGTTAATAAAAAAGACCGAAGAATTGACACTTTACTTTATCGCCCTAGACGAACGCCTGAAAAAATTGGAAACCGAAAGAAGCGCAACCGATTCGACGGATCCTGAAAAGTGACAAGGTATGCGTTGCAAGTTGTAAATGACTTTTTTGTATTACCATGTGTTTCCATTCGCAGTAGCGTCGCAACGTTTCGATTCCATCGCTTAGCTTTGCATAGATGCATAAACCATTAACTCTGTGCTGCTTTCGTGGAGTAAATCTTTGACGATGTCATATTGAAATCCATTGTTGTTAAGTTGATTTAGCATTGACGGCATACATTCCTTATTAATGATGGGATGTAGTTCGATAATTAGTTCCCGTATATATTTGATTTTTCCGGACGTGATTAGCTCGTTGATTATAGTTATCTCCGAGCCTTCAACGTCGAGTTTTAGTGCGTAGGTTTTTTTTTCTTCAATAAATGATGATAATAAAGCCGATTGGACCGTAGTAACTGGAGACTCCGGATTTTCGTAAATCATGCTCCAGTTTAGGTTTGACTTGAATGAATTCCGACACATGGTAATCGATTCCGCTGTATTTGACAACCCAACGTTAAACACCTCGACACCTGATATGTTATTGTTTAAGATATTAAATGACAAGAGTTGAAAAAGATTGGGAATGGGCTCGAAACCCTTCACTGGCGTGTCAGGATACTTTAATTTAAAATAGAGAATTGTCAGTCCGATATTACTACCACCGTCTACAATACAGGTTGGTAGCACGTTGTTTCTAAAACGGTAGACTTCAAAAATAAAAATTTCTTCAAACAGGTTAATCAACTCGGCATGGTCCTGAAACCTGATAAAGTATCCCAGGACTTTAATTGAATATTGTTTGCTTGGACTTGAAAAACGTTTTGCATGATAGAACGCACTGATAAGTAACCACGTATATGACAACAGCACGTTCATTCGCCCGTAAGTATATTGATTCCTTAAAATCTGGGAGTAAACCTTCAAATAGTGCCGAAACATATCGTTTGTGCCATGCAGTTTATCATTTGCAAAATAGCTGTTATTTTCAACCATTTCTGAGTCAGATTTAAAAGTAAGAATGGTATATAAGCGTTCATTTATCGCGCTGATATGCGCTGTAACAACCATACGTATATCCATATTTATCATGAAAAAGCGGATACCCGTCACGATCATAAAATCCTCCGCGGATTTCTTTCATGTATTTTGAAATAGTAAAATCGGAGCCGAGCAGGGGAGAATCCGACTGGGGATAAAAATCTTCTGTCCATTTTAATTCATGCTCCTGCTCTTTCATGCGCCATACATTGTTTACTGTCCAGCTTGCACTGTCTGTAAGGTTGCTGCCAAAGGCGATGTCAGGATATTTTTTCTTGTTGATGCGGTTGAGAACGATGGCGTTGCCTGCAAAAATTACCGGCATGGGTGCGTCTGGTTTTTGATTTCTATAATCAATCTTTACCGGGATACGCGACGTTATAATGGTGTTATTAAAAATGTATAACAATGGATCCTGAAATTCATTATTGATTTTACTAAAGAAAAAATTAACTGAGGTGATGATCTCTGGATAGGTACCCTCCACGAAAAGATTGGAATAGATGTAGGCCTCTTTTCCGGTTTCACCATAAAAAAGTGAGATGGCCGTAGCAGCATTTTTAAATGTATTCCTGTAACACCATCCTTTGGCATTGCCGCTGTTCCAGCTAAAAAACGAACTGTGGCTACGTTTACCACTGAGGCTTGCACCATCCACATAATTATCGTGTACTTCAAATTCATCCGCGGAAGCGATTTGAATACCATCCCAGCCGGAATTTAAAATACTGTCGCGATACACCAACACCTGACCCATACGAAACGGAACAAAACCCGTGTCACGAACTTCATCCGTAAAGTACCCGATATACATCCCTTCAGAGGAGGCGTTTTCGATCTTATTGTGATGCGCTTTAAAATATTCGAAGTTCCAGTTTTCTGCATTGCATTCTTTTGTGTACGCAGTTTGCACCTGGATCGCAGAAGCGCCATGGGTTTGTCCCTGACGACCAATCAGATGAAACCCACACATTTCAAAACCCTTGTTGAACACGCCGGCGACAAAAAATATTTGTCCTGATTTTTCGGGATGACCTGTTACAACAAATCCATAAGGAATTTCTGGATCCGCCTTTCCATCCAGTAAAATATATTGATTGTCATCACTCCATTGAAAAGCATACGGTGAACTGTTGTTTTCAGCATGTATGGACACCTGTCCTTTGTTGATGATGTGAACAGGTTTCTTTTTTGTGCCACGTAAGCCTGTAAACCGAACCCGACCCTTGAAGGCGCCCTTGATGACGATTTTGTAACCTGGTCGGACTTTATTTCCGAAATCCTTTATCAGGGAATTTGTTTTTACCTTCGATAAATCAATGACTTCATCGGCGTCACGTTCGCTAAAAACTTTTGGCAACACAGTGATGTATCTCCGGTAATGACGCGTAAGTATATTTTTACCTGTTGCAGTAACCAGCACATCATAGGTACCTATTGGCAATGAAAATGAAGGATTGGCATGCGTTGAAGTTTGTACAACCTTTCCATTATCCGCGCGCAATATCTTGAATTCCCAATGCGCAACTGCCGTGGATGAATTGGTAAGCGTGAATTTTGTTTTCTCACGTTGCACTTCGAGTTGTAAAAGGTCAATGCTGTGCACCCATGTAGTACTGTCTGATGCGGTGGACGAATAGGCGCAGCTCGAAAAATAGCTTTGGATGAAGGGTAATAAAATAAGAATAGGGAACGTCAAAACTTTAAGCACACGTAATTTCATCCGTTTATGTTGTGTTTGATTTTTAAGGCATAGATGGGATAGCCATGTAAATAGTCTTGCCTTTGCGTGAATCTTCTATAATGGGAATTTCATATCACAATTTGCAGATCAAAGATATAAAAAAGCCCCGCCGGTAAACCGACAGGGCTGTTCAAAAGGCGGATTAAATGTGCTATCCGGTCATTTATACGATAAGGCGCTTTTATGTAACCGGCTTTTCCACTTATTTTCGACGATTTTAAGGAAGAACTTGTTTGTATTAGAAATGAAGAAAATAAAAGTATTATTCGTCTGCCTCGGAAATATTTGCCGGTCGCCATTAGCAGAAGCGATTTTTAAGGAAAAAATAAAAAAAGCGGGCTTAGCACAATTTATTGAGGCGGATTCCTGCGGAACCTCGAATTACCATCTTGGCGACCCTCCTGACCCCCGAACCATAGCTAATGCGTTGCAAAACGGCGTTACAATAGATCATTGTGGGCGGCAATTACAAACCGAAGATCTGGAGAACTTCGACTACATCTTTGTGATGGATAACCAGAATCTCGAAAACGTTATGCGGTTACCAAACGCTCACAGCCATCGAAATAAAATTGCACTCATGCGATCATTTGATCCGGTGATGCGAAATGAAAATGTTCCGGATCCTTATTTTGGTGATGAAAAAGGCTTTCAATATGTCTTTGATGTATTGGACCGCACGCTGGATCATTTTATTACGCACCTCAAAACCACAGAATTGCGCGCTAAAGTTTCATGAGTACCTGTAAGGTTGATCGTGACGACTGTTCCAGAATTACACCAGGTTTCTTACGATAGGCTTCGAATGTGGCTTCGTCATAATTTTTTACGGTGATCAGCGTAAGCCCTGTATTATAATATACTTCGAAATGTCGCTGCAACTTCTGGATTAATGCCTTTAATTTTGATTCCCGGAAGTCGATACAGAAAGAAAAGGAGATGGCGGAGTTTTGCATTACGTTAATACGGATATCAAGTTCATTGAGGTAGCTGAATATCGTGCTAAGCTGATTTTCATTGATGAAGCTGTAATCGGTCACTTTGCAGGAAACAAGGCATTGGTTGTCTTTGAAAACAATGAGCGGAGGAAGGTCATCGACAATACATTCATGTATATGTGTTCCTGGTAAGGTTGGGTCATCAAAATTTTTCACGTAGAGCGAAATGCCTTTGTTCGCCAGGGGTTTTATAGTCTTCGGATGGATAACGGAAGCTCCGTAGTAAGTCATTTCAGCTGCTTCACGGAAGGGAAGTTCGTCAAACACCACAGCAGCGTTCATCCGTTTCGGATCAGCATTCATCACGCCCGGTACATCTTTCCATATGGTAACCGAATCTGCTTTTAAACAAGATGCAAATATAGCCGCGGAAAAATCAGACCCCTCGCGCCCCAACGTGGTAGTATATTGATCTTCCGTACCGCCGATAAATCCCTGGGTAATCACGATATGACGTTGAAGAAGCGGTTCAATGTGAATGATATTTTCTGTTGTTTTTTGCCAGTCAATTTTGCCTTCACGGAAGGTGCGGTCTGTAGCAATACATGTTTTCGCATCAAGCCATGCTGTAGGAAACCCAAGCTGGCGCAGAAAGTGATGTACGATGATCGAAGAAATAATTTCACCTTTTGACACCACCTGGTCATAGACCTGGTCGAATGGCAAACCAGATTTCAATTGCAGTTCTAATAGTGTGAATTGATCCTCGACTTCTTTCGTTACCTCGGTTGATTCAAAAAATAACTCAGTAATGATTTGGGTATGATACTGTTTACAGGTATTGAGTAATTCTTCGTAAGGTAAAGATTCAGCAGCATATGTATGAATCTGCTCAAGCAGGTTGGTGGTTTTGCCCATGGCTGAAACAACTACCAGCAGTTGATTTTTTGGTATCGACGCAAGGATAGATGCTACCTGCTTTATTTTTGCTGCATTCTTTAAAGAAGCTCCTCCAAATTTAAAAACCTTCATTTTTATTGTACTAAATCGTTTGCATTATAACTTTGAGGGAAGTTGTATTACCTTGAAAAATCAAATATGTTGAATTCACTTTACCCATCCACGCCTAGTATTGAAGCATCTCGCATCGCACAACCGATTGGTGCAGCGCTTGATCGTTTTATTAAGAACAACCAGGATCAGTTTCAATACGCTACCGGAGAATTATCGCAACTACTTCGCGACATCGCCCTGGCTTCAAAAGTAGTAAACCGCGAGGTGAATAAAGCAGGCTTGATTGACATTATGGGAAATGCCGGCTCGCAGAATACGGGTGGCGAAGATCAGCAAAAGCTGGATGTGCTGGCCAACATAAGATTTGCACGAGCGCTGGCAAAAGGAGGAGAGGTGTGTGCACTGGTTTCAGAGGAATCGGATATGTTTCTGGATCTGAACAATGAAGGAAAATACGTTGTAGCCATCGACCCGCTGGACGGATCTTCTAATATCGATGTGAACGTCTCTATTGGAACGATTTTCTCCATATACAGAAGGAAGAGTCAGACGGGAACGCCGATTCAATCCGTTGATATCCTGCAGCCGGGAACAGAACAGGTTGCAGCAGGTTATGTTTTGTACGGATCCTCCACCATGCTGGTATATACCACTGGTTTTGGTGTGAATGGATTTACTTACGAGCCAACGTTGGGTGAATATTTTTTATCGCATCCCGACATGACCATTCCTGCCGATGGAAAAGTTTATTCTATTAATGAAGGATTGGCAAATTCGTTTAGCCCATCCGTTAAGGAATATATTCAATATTGTAAAGACAAGAAGTATACCGCCCGTTACATCGGTTCGCTCGTCGCCGATTTTCACCGGAATATTTTAAAGGGTGGAATCTATATTTATCCCACAACATCAAAAGATAACAATGGAAAATTGCGATTGATTTATGAGTGCAATGCGCTCGCCTTTATTGCCGAACAAGCCGGTGGACTGGCATCAGATGGTAAGCGACGCATTCTTGAAATTGTACCGGAGCGCTTACACCAGCGTACGCCTTTTTATGTAGGCTCTAAAAATATGGTGAACAACGCGATCGGAAAATAATTAATCCAATTTCAAGGACGGTGCGTTAAGCTTCCACAAACCCTCTCCTCCGGAGCCTTAAAAAGGCGGGAAGTGGTTCATTGCTAACGTTGTGCATTCGCCTTCTCAATCGTCGCTAGTAAACACGGGTTTGACAATAACACGAACTTCCCTCTGGTTTCAGGCTCCTTTGGAGAGGCAGGGTGAGGGCATAAAACAACAAGCTTAATTCAACGATTGAATCCTATTTGGCTTCTTCTTCCGCTGTCAATTCGGGCGCATACTTTGAAATGATCTCATACCATTTCACTAATTTCTTGATATCAGATACATACACCCTGGATTCATCGTATTCGGGAAGGATGGATTTCAGAAACGCTTTAAGCTCTGAAGCATCAGCATTTGCATCCACACCTAAATCATCACCAAATTCTTTTTTGATTTTACGCAAAACATCGGCGAGGGCAACGGTACCTTCTTTAGTAGTCGTGTAAATTGAAATCTCATTCAACAACGACAAGCGGTGACTTGTTGTAGCAACCAGTTTGGTTTTTGTTTCATCCAACGATTCAAGAATTACGCCCGATTTAGTTGGTGCTACTACTTTAAAAAGACCTCCTTTTCCTGATATGGTTGCTATTTCTGCTAATGTCATAAGCGTCGTTTTTATAAACTGGCGCAAAGCTAATAAAGTTATCTAAAAGATATAATGCCTAGATCATCACATTAGATTATTCAAATCAATGTCGTTTAGTTAAGTTTTCACTAACCCTCTCCTCCTGAGATCGGCAGGGTGAAGCCATAAAAAATCGAGCAAACAACGTCGTTTGCCAAACACGTCATTCATTTTCTTCTTCTCCTTCTCCGTCTTCTCCTTGTTCCCAGTGTGTGATGGCATCATCGATGAATTGGAGAATGTCTTCTTTACCTGTTCTTGTTTCGGCAGACGTAATAATAAGCGGCGGCATTTCCTCCCATTCATTCAGCAGAGTTTTCTTATATCGGCTAATGCTTTTCTGCAAGTCATTTTTACCAAGCTTATCCGTTTTAGTAAAGACCAGGCATAACGGAATTCCTTTACTGCCAACCCAGGTTATGAAACTAAGATCTATTTTTTGTGGCTCCAGTCTGGAATCAAGCAGAATAAACAGGCACGAAAGATTTTCGCGCTTCAACACATACCCTTCAATTATTTTTCCGAATCCGGCGCGAAGGCTTTTGCTAACATTGGCATATCCATAACCTGGAAGGTCGACCAGATACCATGCATCATTAATCAGATAGTGATTGATCGTTTGTGTTTTTCCGGGGGTACCAGATGTTTTGGCAAGCTTCTTACTATTGGTCAACATATTGACCAGCGATGACTTACCCACGTTTGATCTTCCGATAAAAGCGAATTCAGGCATGGTAGGAGGAGGGCATTTATTCACATCGGCGTAACTTGAAATGAATTCTGCAGTGCTTATCTTCATCGTTAAAGTAATGATTGAAGCCCAAAATAGTAAGAATGTAAGAATTGAATGCTTTATGCAGCCACATTTGTGCATCGAAAGCATCAGTTTTCTTTTTTTTGTGCTATATTAACATCCGTTTTGTACCTAACTTTAGTGTTAAATTTTTTAAGCAATGTCCAGTATCCGAAGTGTACTGATTTTTTTGACGTTACTCGCCCTTTCTAAACCAGGCTTTAGCCAACAAGATCCTAAAGAACTTGCGAGAGAATACATGATGCAGGCGGAGCTCATTTTGAGTGAAACCAAAGCCATGGATGACGCGCGTGAAATCATGGTTACAGCCGCAGACCTTGATACCACTTTCCTCAAGGCGAACTACGAAGCAGGTCATATGCACCTGGCTACCATCAACAAAGCAATGGCTGTAAAATACCTGTTGCGTGTTTACAGGCAGGACCCGGATTACAGCTTTGACATTGAATACTGGATCGGAAAAGGATATCAATTGGGGCTTGATTTTGAAAAGGCGCTTGAGTTCTACAACCGCTACAAGAAGAAATTAGAAAGCAAACCAAATTATCAGGGTAAGGATAAACAAAATATGTCGGAGGTAGACCGTGCTATTTTTGAATGTCAGAACGGGCTGGAGTTCGTTTCGCGTCCGGGAGATTTCTCTATTGTTAACATTGGTCGGGAAATTAATTCGGAGTATATCGATTATGGTCCTGTGCTGAATGAAAATGAAGATCAGATCGTATTTACGACCAGACGTCGCGATGGAAACTTAAACGAAAACGTGGCCGAAGACAACAAACCCTGGGAAGATATTTTCATTTCCAAAAAAGTAAATGGTAAATGGGAATATGCTAAGAACATCGGCCCGCCGATCAATACACCTTATCACAACAGTAACCTTGCGTTGTCTGCTGATGGTAACACGCTTTTCCTCTTTAACGACGATGGCAACGGCGACATCTATTATAGCCGCCAGGAGAATGGCGTGTGGAGCGCTCCGGAACCTATTCCCGGAATCAACTCAAGCTTCGAAGAAAAATCGATCACCATATCGAGTGATGAGCAAACACTTTACTTCTCCAGTGATCGGCCAGGCGGATATGGCGGGCTCGACATATACAAAGCAACCAAAGACACCAAAGGCAATTGGTCCAACACCAAAAACCTCGGACCTAAAATTAATTCTGACCAGGACGACGATGGCCCTTTTATCGACTACGACGGCGTCACGTTATATTTCAGTAGCAAAGGACGCAAAGGCATGGGTGGGTTCGATGTCTTTAAATCAATGTACAACCCGAATCAGAATGAATGGAGTGAACCGGAAAACCTGGGCTATCCAATTAACAGTCCAGATGATGATATCTATTTCGTAACATCCAAAGATAAAAAACGTGCTTATTATAGTTCTGTGCGTGAAGACGGAATGGGATACAATGATATTTATGTGATCACTATTCCGGAGGGGTTAAATAACCTACAGCCAGTTGCAGAAAGACCTGTAGAGCAACCCAAGGAAGAACCGGAGGAAACCCCGGTAGTGGCTACGACCAATACAACGCCGCAAACTAAACCGGAAGTGAAAACAGAACCGAAGCAGGAGCCGAAGCAAGAGCCAAAGAAGGCTTTAATCCCGCTCCGCTATGTTGTGTCTGTTGTTGACGCGACAAATGAAACACCGCTTGATGCACGCGTAAAGCTAACCGGGGCGAAGGATAATGTGATTGTCGCGGCGAAAAGTGTCGGCAACGGCATTTATGAATTTACCATTAACAATAAAACAGCGAAGGAATACCGGCTCTCTGTTGAACGGGATGGCTATGCATTTCAGAATATTAATGTGAAGCTTGACGGGGCTTCAACGGAAGAAAAAACAGTTAATCGTAAGATTGAATTACGAAAGCTGGTGGTAAATGTGACATCCGTGTTACGCAATATCTACTTTGATTTTGATAAAGCGACCTTTCAGACTGAGTCTTATGAGGAACTCAATAAGCTTGAAGCGATGCTGCGTCAAAATTCAAACCTTGCCGTGGAGATTGGAGGGCACACTGACGCGATCGGTACTAAAAATTACAACATCTTCCTCTCGCGGAAGCGGGCAGAGGCCGTTAAGGATTATCTCACCAAAAAAGGAATTGATACGCGTCGAATCAAAGTTGTGGGATATGGAAAGAGCAGGCCACTGGTGAGCAACGATGATGAAGTTGATGGGCGTGAACTGAATCGCCGGGTGGAATTCAAAGTGCTCTCTAATTAACGTCCGAACCTGCATAACAGCGGTTAATCACGGCAAATAATTTCATTACGACTATCAAACAGACTAACTTGGCGCTTATTTTTATTGGATAAATAAGCTCCATGACGGTAGTTCCATACAAAGAAGAGAAGTCGGGTAAGAAAGACCAGGTGGCAAAGATGTTTGATAATATCAGTCACCGGTATGATTTTCTTAACCACTTTTTGAGCCTGGGCATTGATAAAATCTGGCGAAAAAAAGCGATCTCCTTACTGAAATCGAATCCGCCCGCTTTACTGCTGGACGTAGCTACCGGAACCGGTGATTTTGCACTGCAGGCGCTGGAACTCAATCCTGACAAGATTGTAGGTATCGACATTTCTGAGGGAATGCTTGAAGCTGGCCGGAAAAAAATCCGGGCCAAGTCGCTAGAGAAGAGAATCGAGTTAAAATATGCGGATTCAGAAAGTCTTCCCTTTGCCGAACATAGTTTTGATGCGGTTACCGTTGCTTTTGGTGTAAGAAATTTTGAGAACCTTGAAAAGGGGCTTCAGGAAATTTACCGTGTTTTGAAGCCCGGAGGCAGAATAATCGTGTTAGAATTTTCGCAACCGCGGCGTTTTCCATTTAAGCAGATATATAATTTTTACTTTAGCACCATATTACCGCGAGTAGGCCGTTTAATATCCAGTGACAAGGCAGCTTACACATATCTTCCCGAATCCGTTAAGGCGTTTCCTGACGGCGAGAATTTTATGGTGATACTTCGACATGTTGGATTTAAAAGTACGCAATGCAAAGCGCTAACCTTTGGAATAAGTTCAATTTACAGTGCTGCAAAATAATTGCAGCTACCGTGCTTCTTTTGCTTTGTTGTTCTCAAGCCCATGCGCAAAAGAAACGCTGGGTGGAAAAGAACAATCCCAATTACGATGATCGTACCTTAACGTATGGGTTTCTCATAGGGCTTCATACAACAACGTACCAGGTTAATTATGCCGATAAATTTGTAACGCCTGATATGGACCGCATTCATTCAGTTGTACCTAACTGGAAGTACGGATTCTCCCTCGGATTTATTGTTAATTACAGGTTGAATGAACAGCTTGATTTCAGAATTACACCGAAGGTGGCGTTCTACGAGCATGAGCTGAATTATAACTATGTAGACAATACGCCTACCACAACGAAGCTTGTTGAAACTACAGTGGTTGAATTACCGCTTTTGTTGAAGTATAAATCAGAACGAAGGGGAAATATCCGGATGTATATGATTGGTGGTATTAAACCCGGAATTGAAGCATCCGGTCAAAAAGAATCGAAAGAAGCCACTGTTGAAATGAAAAAAAATAACCTCAGCCTCGAGGCTGGTTTCGGATTTGATCTGTACTATCCTTTATTCAAGTTTTCTCCGGAGATCCGCTTTTCACATGGCATTCTGAATATGTTAAAGAATTCAACAAACGAGTTTGGAGCCCCATTGGATCGCGTAAATACGAATACGATTACCATCTATTTCCTTTTCCAATAAAAAGTCACTTGTTATCATGAAAAAGAATCGCATTGCTTTCATTACCGGTGCAACATCTGGTATTGGAGAAGCAACGGCACGGCTGTTGTCAAAAAACAATTTCGATCTTATCATTTGTGGACGCAGGCAGGATCGGCTCGATAAACTTGTTCAGGAGTTTTCCGCGGAAACCAACGTCACTTCTTTACAGTTTGATGTACGCGACAGGGGTGCTATTCATCAGGCGGTGCAATCACTTTCACCGGCATGGCAGAATATTGATGTGCTGATCAACAACGCCGGCAATGCGCATGGATTCGATCCGGTTCAACAAGGTAATGT
The DNA here is from genome assembly GCA_035628875.1 of Ohtaekwangia sp. Lineage (GTDB taxonomy): Bacteria > Bacteroidota > Bacteroidia > Cytophagales > Cyclobacteriaceae > Ohtaekwangia. The sequence goes on from DASPIZ010000152.1 coordinate 16,432, forward strand.
AGAGGATTGGGATGCGATGATTGATATCAATGTTAAAGGATTGTTGTACGTGTCGCGGGAGGTGATGCCTTTGATGATTGCGCGTGAGCAAGGCCATATTATCAACATAGGTTCTATTGCCGGAAAGGAAGTCTATCCTAACGGGAATGTGTATTGCGCCAGTAAGTTTGCTGTAGACGCGCTCACACGCGGTATGCGAATTGACCTCAACACACATCAAATCAAAGTAACTTCAATCAATCCAGGGCTGGTCGAAACTGAATTCTCGCTGGTAAGATTCAAAGGGGATTCACAAAAAGCATCAACAGTTTACCATGGAATTGAACCCTTGCGCGGTGAAGACATTGCAGATATCATCCTGTATACGTTACAGGCACCGGCGCATGTTGTATTGGCAGATATCACGGTTTTTCCAACGGCACAGGCAAGCAGTACAATAGTGAAAAGAAAGTAAGACAGGATTTCGTTATCAATAAAAAAGGCTGCCTCAATTTGAAGCAGCCTATTACGTGGGGTACTGATGTGTTATCGTTTAAATCCTAGTGCACTTCCGCCGCAATATCCGGTTGAACCGTCAAAAGAATATTGGATATAATAAATGCCTGTTGTGTTACAAGGATAAGCAATGGCTGAAATAAACTGACCGTTGATTTTACTCGTAGCCACTTTATTCCTGTTGGAGTCGAACAAGCTCACAACAATACCATCTGTTGGTTGCGTTTCAGCGCAGATGTTGATCATGTATTGCGTTCCTTTTGTAAAAACGTAGGAGTACTCAACATAGTCTTTTTGTCCTTTTTCAATCTTATAGCTTTTGAGGAAGTTGAAACCTGTTGCCAGTTTTGGAATGCACTGATTGCTTAGCGATTCAGAGTTGCACTGCCCGATCACTTCCAGTGTGCTCAGAATGAAAACCGAGAGAACAATAACAATTATTTTTTTCATAAGGCGCCTAATTATACTCTTAGCTTATTATTTTCTTTCTAATGTCGGAGGTAACGTCTGCGATTCGTTTAAGATCATCATCGGTGATCTCAATCGTACTTGTGCTGTTATCCTTAATCATCATAACACCGTCTACGATTTCAAAAGTAGATTCTTTATATGTGTACGTGATATTCACAGCGTCGAAGGCCTTTTGCAGTTCTTCCATGTCGGTCAATAATGATGCCATCCCCTGGTCTGAATCTTTATAGAATGACAGCAGTTGAATGATCTGTGACAGAATGATTTTTTGCGAGCCCACTGTTTCACGAAGCTCTTTGTTATCTGGATTAGCAACCGAAACCTGCCCTGTAATATGCAACGCTTCGAGCCAGCCTCCGGTAAGAAGAAGGACGCTTAAGTTAGCGCGGTTTTGCGTTTGCAGGTAGTGGTTGATATCGTTGAAGTTTTGTGTTGTGATGAGCAGGAGAGAGTCAAGGTTCTTACTGTTCGTTGCAAGACGGCCAATTGTTTCGATATCGAAGAAACGTCCGATATTTAAACCATCTGCCATTTCCTTGATCGCTGCCATATACTTCACACCATCTTGATTCTGTTCATAGATGTTGGTGTAACCCAGGTCGCATCCATAAATTCCAAGATTTAATGCGCGTTTATAATTGGTGTTATACCTTGAGGTGAAATCAGGTGAGTTAAGATAAGCTGCATTGTATTTCTTGCCGGATTCTTTTAAAAGCATCGAGATCTCCAGCGGTTGCGGAATGGATTGAAGAATACCATCAATCACCTCTTCCGAGATGGCTGGACCTTCTGCTTGTGCTGAATCAAGACCTTGCAAAAAGGCTTCGTCTTCAGACTTCTTACTGGATCCACAGGCTGTGAAAATTGCCACAATGAGCCCGATAATTAAGATTCTCATAAACATAAAATTAGAGGTTCACAAAGTTAAAAATTCGCCGTTCGCAGCCAAAAAGTTACTTAAATGCTTTATTTCTTTTTCACACCATTCGACTTGGCCGCTTTAAACTGCCGCGATGCTTTGTCAAAAAGGTCAATAAACTTCCGCAACCATTCGAAATACAACGTACAGTAAAGCGCGATTGTCATGAGCCAGATCACCATTAAATTAAAACTAAAGGTGCCTACAAACTGACCAAATAAATGCTTTTCCGGAGCAAAAAAGTGCGTCCTGTAATCTAATGCATGATCGGGTTTAGGATCTATAAAAACCGGGTTTATCTGCTGTATTAATTCACCCTTAAATTCAATAATTCTATCCTTCTCAGAGATATTTTTCACAAGGTCTGCAAGGCTCTCATTGAAGAACCGGTTCTTGGCCTCATTCAGTGTGTAGCCATCAGCCTCATTTTCCATTTTATAGGCAAGCGCTTCCCGTTTTGAAACGGTCATGTTGTACGCGTTCTGATAAAAAGTTTTATATGCGGCGAAAAAGCCTTCAAGTTTTGTGTTGAAGTGTGGTGTAAACATCGCTGGTGTCCACGGTTGTGCCAGTTCTTTTTCAAGGCCTTTTTTAAAGTGATCTTTCAGTAATGTTTGTTGAATGATGTATAAATCCTTTTGCACAATCCGCTGTACTGAATCACTTTTTTCGTTCCTGTTTTCAAAAATGAATTTTCGTTTTTTATCCAATTCGGTTACCAGGAAGGATGAATGGAAATCGGTTTGAGATTCATATTTATCAAGAAGATAAAATGGTGCTTCATAAGAGTTGCTCGTGAATTGATGTACAGCAAGGGCTTCATATGCCCATCGCGACGCCATGAGATCTGCTACAACAGGCACTTTTCCTTTTGTACTGATCAGGTTGTTCAGCTTGTCAAAATTGAACAGCAATCCACTTAAGATCATTTGCGGAATAAGTAGCAGCGGAATCATAACATAAACTGTAACTGCCGAATTAAAAGCAGAGGAAACATTTAATCCCAATACATTTGCAAAACAGGAGGTGGTGAAGAGCACCAGCCACATGGGTAGAAGCATGCTCCATTCAATTTCCAGTATAACATTGCCAACGAACACAAACAGTATCGTCTGTAGCGCCGACAGCGAAAAGAGAATCATTAATTTGGATGTGAGGTAGCTGTTCCAGCTTAAGTTAAGAAACGATTCCCTTCGGAGGATTTTCCTGTCGCGGATGATTTCTTCCGCACTTACGGTAAGCCCCATGAACAAAGCAACGATAATACTCATCAGCAGGTATGCCGGAAAGTTATCATTGAATCTGAAAATGTATTCTTTCCCACCCGGTGCACTTTTGTATTTAATGATGAAAGCAAGAATAGCCGCAAGCAACGGCGCTTCCAGTAAATTGATCAGTAAATATTGTTTGTTACTTAATTTTGAAAGTGTATCACGCGTGGCGAAAATAATTGTTTGACGAAGTCGATTTGGAAGACTTAACGAATGTGGTGGTTCTTCGCGCACATCTTCCACCGCCGGAATATTAAAGCGCTCCTTGTACAGGTCATGCCATTGCGGAGGTGAAATTTTCCGCTTTGATGTGGGCTGCCCATATTCATCAACAACCTTGGCTTCGATGATATTGAAAATCTGCTCGGGGTTTACGTTACCACAGGTTTCACATTGGCCGCGGTTACTATCCACCTGATGTGTCGATTTTTTGAAATACGTCACAGCTTCTACCGGAGGTCCGTAATAAGCCGGATAACCGCCGGTATCCATGATGATCATCTTATCAAACATCTTATAGATGTCAGACGAAGGTTGGTGAATAACGACGAAGATAAGTTTGCCCTTTAGTGAAAGTTCTTTCAGCAAGTCGATCACATTTTCGGAGTCGCGTGACGAAAGACCCGAAGTCGGTTCATCCAGGAACATTACAGCAGGTTCGCGAATCAGCTCCAGCGCGATGTTCAATCTTTTTCGCTGGCCTCCACTGATGGTTTTGTCAAGCACACTACCCACCTTAAGATCCTTACGCTGATCGAGCCCAAGATTCTGCAACACTTCCATGACACGTTCATGAAGTTGTTCTTCCGTGAAATCAGCAAAGCATAATTTTGCGTTGTAGTACAGGTTTTCGTAAACGGTAAGTTCTTCAATGAGTAGATCGTCCTGAGAAACATACCCGATCACACCATGGATGCGGTCTTTCTCCTGATGAATATCGAATCCGTTGATGAGTATTTGTCCTTCGGTAGGTTTTACAAGTCCTGCCAGTACATTGAGTAAGGTGGTTTTTCCGGCGCCACTGGCACCCATGATACCAATGAGTTTGCCGGGCCCTTCTGAGATACGAACATTGCGTAACCCGATGCCACCGTTAGCAAATTTAAGAAGGTCGATGGTGGCGTTAAAGGAAAGTTTAGTGGTTTGCAGTTCCTCATT
>DASPIZ010000153.1:0-42793 GCA_035628875.1 Ohtaekwangia sp.
CAGGGCCATGGCAAACCATCCCATCGCCCTTCCCCATACGTGCGGTGACTTGCCATCTTCTTTATTTGCCCACCGTTGCTCCTTGCTTTCATCCCAGGCATGGTAAAACAACCCACTTGCTGGATCAAAAGTATACTTATCTATAAGCTCAATTTGTAAAACCACATCATCGAAAAGTGCTGGCTCGTTAAAAACGCTGGCATACTGTGCAAGAAACGGTGCGCCCATATAAAGGCCATCAAGCCACATTTGATGTGGATAAATCTTCTTATGCCAAAACCCGCCTTCTGATGTGCGCGGATGCGTCTTCATCTGCTCGCGTAATAAGTGAATGGCCTTCGCATATTTCTGATCTCCGGTTTTTTCAAGCAGGCCAAACAAAAATTTTCCAGAATTCACCTTGTCGATATTATAGTCTGTCGGCTTGTATCCTTTTATGGAACCATCGTCATTGATCATATTGTCTGCATACGCCTTGATGTAGTCGTTATACTTCGGATCATTCGTTTTTTCGCCAACCAGTTGAATTGCACTACATACTAATCCATTGGTATAATTCCATTTTGGCACTTTGCTAAAATCGAGATAGGCGGCATCGGGGTTTCTACTCATCTCTGATGAAGCCATTCTCACCGACCACGGCGCCTTTTCGGATATTTTCTTTTCAACTGACTGTGAAAACACCAGGGCGGGTAGCATTAAAATTACCAAACAAAATTTTAATCTAAATTGTATCATTTTATGATCATTAAAAATTCGGTATTCTATTCAAATATATTTCTATCATTTCTCGATTACGAACCAATCATAATCAGCATATCCGGAATCATTGGTTTGATTTTTACGTGTTGCAAAAATTCCAAGCTTAGCACCAATCCATTTTCCCGCTTCAGGCTTAAATGATTTGTCGACGTCAACAAACTTTCTACCATCGAAACTGTAGCTGAATCTGCATTGTGCCTCGTCCATTTTGATACGGAGAAAAATCGTTCCGTTATTGACGCTGGCGATCACGACTTCTTGTTCTTCCTTTCCTTTATCCGCATCCATACATGTAGTGTAAACCAAATCCAGGCCAGTTTTATTTTGCTTCAGCGAAAGCGAAGCGTAGCTTTTACCCATCATCATCAGTCCTGCCTGTTCATTGATGTTTTTTGTATTAGGAGAAAAATCCATTTTTGTCGTAGCTGTAAATTCGGGTGCGGGAATTTTCTGCATCAGAATATTAGGCACATCCCAGAGATTGCTCGCACTGTCCGAATTTTTTTGCGTGTACAGACGCAAGAGCCCATTACCCGTAAAAAGCCAGGTAGCCTGCGGGTTAGCCTGCCACTGCCATTGTAAGCCAAGTGTATGTCCATTAAAGTCATCAGATTCAACAGGAGTTTGAACAGGATAAACTTTTCCTACTTCTGGCTTCTTGTGTTTTAGTACCGGCTCGCCATTTCCATCACCATCTTCGTCGACGCCAATAACAGGCCAGTCGTTTATCCATTTCATGGGCTGAAGATGAACAACGCGTCCATATACATCCTTATCCTGAAAATGAAGGAACCAATCCTCTCCTGTTGGAGTATCGATCCATGCGCCCTGATGCGGACCATTGATGGATGTACCGCCCTGTTCCATGACAACTTTGCGTTCATAAGGTCCGTAAATATTTTTTGACCGTAATACCAATTGCCATCCCGTTGAAACTCCACCTGCAGGTGCAAAAATGTAGTAGTAACCATTGCGTTTGTGAAACTTGGGTCCTTCGATGGTGGGATCCACCGTGTGTCCATCGTAGACTATTCTTCCTTCAGTAAGGACTTTTGTTCCTTCAGCATTTAACTGTTTCACAACGAGTACACTTTTTATACCTGCCCTGCTACCAGCATAGGCGTGAACGAGGTAAACATTACCATCGTCATCCCACAATGGACAGGGATCAATTAATCCTTTACCTGCCTCTACAAGGAGAGGATCACTCCACGGACCTTCGGGATGTTTTGCCTTTGTCAGGTAAATACCAAAATCAGGATCCGGATAATATATGTAAAACTCATCGTTGTGATAACGAATTGCAGGCGCCCACACCCCATTACCATGCTGCGTTTTTTCAAAATGTCTAAACGGCGGCTGACGCTTCAACGCATGGCCTATCAGTTTCCAGTTTACAAGATCGTTGGAGTGAAGAATAGGAAGCCCTGGAACCGCATCGAAGCTTGATGCAATCATATAAAAGTCATCTCCTACCCTGCACGCATCTGGATCCGAATAGTCTGCATGCAGTACCGGATTTTTATACCACCCATTTCCAAGATCTGAAACCCAGACTTTCGAAACGTAACGGTTTGACTGCGCCGTAGATTCAAAAATCAAAAATAGCAACATACAACACAATAAAAATTTCTTGGCATTCATAGACCAGTCACACCATGAGTTGCTGTAAAATTTTAATATGTTACGCTGTACAGGCTTGCTATTTTGTTGTTCCATAGACTTTGTGTCTTTGTATCTTCGTGACATCAATACCTCGCGATGTCGTTTACTTAAGCTTGTTTGTTTTTTGCCTCATCCTGCCCTCTCCGAAGGAGAAGGTTGACGAAAGCTTAAGTAAACGACATTGAATATTAATTTATAATATCTTTCACCAGTTCATTCAAATAGACCTCAAGATTATCATACTGAGCATCCAGTGTTTTTTTAATGGCATCAGTTTGATCATTGGGGTTAAGTTTATTCTCCGTCTCCCATGCATCGGGCATGCCATCCTGATCGGTGTCTTTCAGCGGTAAACCTTTCTTTAACATTGGCCACCCACCAACATCGTTTTGAGAATCAATGATGCCGTTTTTATTTTTACCGGAAACAGAATTACCAGTCCGAACTTCTCCAGCGATTCTTTTATCAACACTGTCGCGATAGAGGCTTGCTCCTGCAGAAGTAAGTACAAGATCAAAAGCCATTTTTGCTGATTGTTCATTGATTTTTTCTACTTCAAATGGACGATTAACCAACGTTGAATCAACATGGTCGGTCTTTATTCCGAGCTTGTTATTTTGCGTTATTGCATCGTTACCATGAAATATATTTCCTTCAAGAAAAAATTTCCCATAAGGCTGCGAGGGATTCACAAGGTAAAATTTCGAATCACTTGTCGCCGGTCCGGGTTTATAATAATTTCCAACCATATTATACCTTCCTTTTTCGCCACCATATGTGTTGTTACCCTTCCAGTTGTAAATTACATTATTCCTGAAGTCAACCAATTCATCGGGCGAATTTGGTGTTGATGCCGATCCGCTAAACCGTGGCAAACGACTTGTATGATTTGCAATCAGGTTATGGTGAAATGATGCACCTTTTCCTCCCCAGATTCCACCATATCCATGATCACCTTTTTCATGAATCGAATGATTTAAACTTTCAGAAACAATACACCATTGCAGCGTGAAATTTTTATTCCTGTAAAAGGAAGCACACTCATCTGTAGCCCAACTCATGGAGCAATGATCAATGATGATACCTGACATTCCCTTGTTACCGCCAAAAGCATCGGCCTGTTGTTTGGATTCATCACCAAGTCTGAACCGAAGAAACCGAATGATCACATTATCGGCTTTTACAGACACAGGATAATTTTTAATACAGATGCCATCACCAGGAGCAGATTGCCCGGCAATAGTAACGTTACCATTATTGACATCAAGGGGCGAAACTAATTCGATATTTCCCGAAACAGCAAAAACGATCGTGCGTGGATATTTTTTTTGAATGGCATCACGTAAGCTTCCGGGGCCATCATCATTTAGGTTGGTCACAATGATCACCTTTCCTCCACGGCCACCAGTCGTGTATTTACCAAATCCATCCGCGCCTGGAAACGCAATTGTTTTTTGCGCATGACAACGAATAAAAAGAAGTGATATCGCTATGCATGAAATAATTCGTATGGTACATTTAATTTTCTTCACGATGACGATGTTAATATGTTCATAAATTTAAAATACTAATTATTTCACCTGTGCTGCGGTTATATCCGAAACAATACTATTGATATAAACCTCAATGTTATCGTATGCCGTACTCAGGTCTCTTCCGATTGCCTGATCTTTCAATGGATCAAGTTTCATTTCTATTTGCCAGTCATCCGGAATACCATCGTTGGAGGTGTCCAGCGGTGGGATTAGTGATTCAAGTTCAGGCCATCCGCCAACATCAGCCTGGGTGTCGATAATTCCTTTTGTACTTCCGTTCGATCCTTCAAACGAAAAGTCTCCGTTCTTAACGTTATCGATGATGCGTCGGTCAACAGCATCACGCACAAAACTCGCACCACCGTACATGAGCACACGGTCATACGCATCCTCCGCTGTGTGCGTGGTTACGTTATTGTTTATGGGATGTGGCTCGGATAACCGCATCGCTGTCTTGTCTTCTTCCGAAACGGTACCATAACTTCCATGAAACTGGTTATACACACCGTATGTCCAGTTATCTGTAGTCGCCCTGGCGCTACCTTCAAGTACATTGCCATCGATATAGAACTTCCCCCAGATGTCAAAAACATCGGTGCCGTCTACTTTGTTTTTATCAATAGAAATAATTCGTTCCTTTTTGGTGGTAACCGGTCCGGGTTTATAGTAACAATTGACAATGTTTACATTCATGGCTTCCCCACCATACGTGCTGTTGTTACCCCAGTTGTAGATTACATTATTTCGCAGGTCGACAAGATCCGTCAATGCAAAAGCAGCTCCGGCCTCTTCACCCAGTCTTGGGTTACGGCTATCGTGATGTGCAAGTAAATTATGATGGAATGATGCATGCTTGCCACCCCAGATGCCGCCATAACCATGGGCACCTTTATCATGAACGGAATTTCGCAGACTTTCAGAAATAATACACCATTGCACGGTAGTATTTTCATTTGCATAAAACGAAACACACTCATCGGTTGACCAACTCATGGAACAATGATCGATGATGATGTTCTTATGAAAGCGGCCACCAAGTGCATCGGCTTCCTGTTGTGCTTCGTCACCCATGCGAAAACGCATATAACGAATGATTATGTTATCTGCATTGATGTCTACGGGATAATTTTTGATTGTAACACCATCGCCCGGAGCTGTTTGTCCGGCAATTGTTAGATCGCCATTGGTTATGTTAAGCCGCGATTTTAGATCAATAGTTCCGGATATTTTGAAAAGAATGTATCGTTTACCACTGGTTTGAACAGCAGCGCGTAAACTGCCAGGCCCTGAGTCATTCAGGTTGGTAACGAAGAGTACTTTCCCACCGCGTCCACCGGTAGCCTTGCGACCGAAACCTTCAGCACCAGGAAAGGCGTAGGCGTCTTCTTCGACCTGGATGGGTTTGCTATTTCTCGGGTCTTCTGGTCCAGGGTCATTGTCAGAACTTTTGCACGCCAGAAAAAAAGGTGAAAAACCAATAAAAAAAAGACAACAAAGTATCTTCATAAACAGACATGAAATAGTTGAATAGTAAATTCAGGGAGAGGATGCACCCGTTATGGAAAGAATAGGTGCATCCGATTATTATAGTTTTACTCTCCAGCGAGGATCACCTGCACTGAATCGTCCAATAAATCCGGTGTCGTTAAAATTAAAATTGCCGTTAAGTGGATCAACCCACAGGGCATCTTGATTTCCATTGTAGTTACCTAAGACTAGGGCCGCAATAGCTGTTGATCCGCTGAACGAAAAATCAGACGTAGTATAGGTGTTTGTAATATCAAATACCGTTTCAGCTAACCCCTGGATACCCTGCACAGCATGATTATCTGCGCCAGCTTCATCCCAACCGGGGCCAATAATCGTATTCTTAATCGATATTCCATTTAACACATTATTATTACCTTCGCCACCTCTGTATCTGAAAATGTAATTGCTACTTCCTCCTAAAACGAAATTGCTAAAAGTACAGCCGTCGATAACAATAGATTGAGAATTATTTCTAGATGTAATGCCAGCTTGTAATTTATTGAATGTGCTGTTCTGCAAAATAATATTATTCACTCGCGCAGTAGGTGTAACCGCATTTGGGTCGGTATCCGTCGTTAAAATACCATATCCTCCGAGACTATCTACCACGCAATTAAGAATTTTATAATTATTAATCAGCACGTTGGTGTTTCTGATTCGTAAAATGCCACGTAATGTTCCTATTTCGCAATTTTCAAATAATAGTTCTTCAACAGAAATATCATTAACCGAAGGGTTAAAAATGTAATCTCCGGTATAATCCTCACCACGTAGTTCAAGATCAATAAATCGAATATGATCGATCGTGGAGCCACCGGCAATATTCCAATTACCAGTTGTAGACAGTTTAGCTTTTTGTTTACCAAATCCATATGCTGCTCGAATAGTGATAGACTTGTCTAATGGATCAGAGGGAAGATTATAGGTCATTCCTCGTTTAACAAGAATTATAGCACCATCTGCTGCAGACGCGACAGCATTGATCACCGCATCTGGACTTTCGTCGGCCCTTATATCAATCACACCAGCGGATGTTGGGTCCAAGTCCCGAATCAAGGTCTGATAATTTACCCAACCACGCAGCGTTTCTTCACTATAAATGGCTACCTGATATTCTGTTGAAGGCTCCAGTCCCTCCAAAATAGTTTCGCCGGCTTCCTGATCCTCGACGGGAAGATCATATTCTAATATTGGCGTGGTTAGCTTAAGATCAGTTGCTGCATAGACTTTAATCCCTGTAACAGGCTGACCTGAAACAATCCAGTGCACACGAGCTGCCACATCGGTGACATCATAACTTGCTGGTAAATTTAAAATGGTAGGAAATCTTTCTGTCCTAACACTTCCCAGGTCAGAAATCTTACTATCAAATTTAGTATCCGATGCATGCGCAATGGCGCGGACCTGATATAGTGTATTCCAAAAAAGAGGATCGCCATTCAATAATTGATCATCAATTACAACGTAGTTTGTATCGGCCTCAATGGTGTAATCAATTGTTTTAAATGTGTCTCTACTTACATCGAGGGTATAGGAAACTGCCTTTTTAAGCTTTCCCATATTTACAATGATTGAGTTTCCTACAGAGGAAAGGTCTTCACTTAACACCGGTCTAAAAATGCGCGTTTCAGGAAAGGACTCATCGTCCTCCTTACAAGAAAAAACGAGTACAACAATTGCCAATAGCGTCAGTAAAGTTGTGTATTTATTTAAATTCATCGTTTTCATATTTTTTTAAATATTTTTTTTGATGGATGACTATTATTAACCACCAAAGCCATAACCATCATTTTTTAAAACTCCCTTACTATTATCTACTGCGCTTGTGGGAATCGGAAATATGTATCGTACAACACCATTCGTGTAATTTGCCCAATCCTTCAAAATCCACTCATCATAGGTTGTTGTAGGATCCTCCATCTCTATAATAAACGGGCTCCGCGTCCAACTCTCATCCGGTGTGCCTATATACTTAGTATCTGGATTAAGTACAGTAAATTTCCCACTCTCATCGCGCTTCCAATAAATATAATCTGGAAGCTGCGTAGTGCCGTTTACAGCTTCATCTGTCATTTGCTTTAAGCCTTCAACAGTTTCTTGCATTTTCTCTGAGTAGATTCCCCAGCGAATAAGTTCATATTTACGAATCATTTCGCCACCAAATTCCCAAGCCCTTTCGTCAACAATGGCCTCAAAAAATGTTTCTTTGCTCCCGGAAACATCGCTGATGTACCCGTCGACTTTCGTAGACCACATTGCCGCATCAAAAGCACGTTGACGCACCCTTCTTAGTGCATTCTGCGCTTCACCTGTAGGTCCATTTATTTCATTTTCTGCTTCAGCATACATTAATAACACATCGGCATATCGAAGCATCGGCCAATTTATCCCAGTTCCTTTGGCTGAAGCCTTACCTGGTGTAGTGGGTAAAAAATGACGGCTCCATTTTCCCTGCGATATATTAATCGGATTTGACCCTGCTCCCACACCAATAAACTCCTCTTCAAAACTTGTGTTTACTTTATACAATCCACATGTTACATCTCTTCTAATGTCAGCGGGATCAAATGAAAAATAGTAAGTAGGTGGCATTGACATATAGTTGTTACCTGATCCGTAATCATGTAATGCAGTAGGTCCTCCCTGGACAGTGATGCCGATATTCCAACCCACATCTCCGCTCACGTTGGAAAATGGAACTTCAAAAAGAATATCGCTATTTACAGGTGTAATGAATTTACATTGGTTCATAAACACCTGCCTAAAATCGGATGGTAAAGGGCGATCCTTCAAATCAATAAGTTTTTTTGCATAGTCTCGAGCAATTTCATAATAGGTTATATAATCACCCTCCCTCTCCATAGTCAGACCTTCCGTTAAGTACCACCCGCCACGTTGCAGTGCTAGCCGAGCAATCATACCTAACGTATATTCCCTGTTTACCTGTTCAATTCCATAAGATGTTTGCTCTGCCCAAAACATCTTTTCTTCTATATCAATCATATCTTGAATTACAGAAGACAGGATAACATTTCGATTCTCCTTAGGCAAATAGAAATCATCGCCAGCTTTTGGCGCTGTCTTAATAAACGGAACATCACCAAAATAATAGATAAGCATGCTGTACCAATAGGCACGTAGTGTGTACGCTTCGCCTAATAGATGATTCATGTTTCCAGAAATAGATACATCAGATGACGTAAGCGCCGCGCTAGCGTTAATTGCTTCAATCGCAATATTGGCATCACGAATAGCCGCATAAGCATATGTCCAAACGATTTCCAAATCTCTGTTAGTCGGGAGCGCATTTAGATCCCAGATTTGATACCGATCACTAGAACTAGACCAACCACTTTGACGTTCAATGTCCGTATTTCCTGCCATATTATTTGACAACCTTGAACGAAAAGCGTCTTGACTAAAATGTGAATAGATAGAATTTACGCCCTTCCTCGCGTCTTCAATATTTGAATAAACATATTTCGTATCAAATGTTGAACGTGAGTCTGGCTCAAGAAAGTCATCACAAGCAGCTAGCAGAGAGCACACAGATGCTGCAAGTAGTATATTTTTAAACTTCATAAATTTCATAACTTCTGATTTAAGATTCAATCAAAATTAAAAGGATATATCTACACCAAACGTATAAGAGCGACTTCTCGGAAAAGACGAATAGTCAACACCTGGAGTAAGAGGGGAGTTTCTATTCGTACTAACTTCCGGATCATACCCTGAGTATTTTGTCCAGATATGAAGATTACTGCCCGTAACATAAAACCGGCATCGCGTCATATATACCTTCGAAATTAGACTTGACGGCAGAGAATAACCTATAGAAAGATTATTCAACCTAATAAAAGACCCATCTTCAACTGCCCACGAATGAATTACTGCACCAGCAATACCATGACTGTTATGAGACCACATTGTCTTTCCTGCATTCATTTCCCTGAGCTGCTCCAGGTCTGTAACCACCTCACCCGGAGTCCCTGTATAATTGCCATCTACATCGATATAAGTAAACCGGCTATCCGAATTCATAGTATTTAACAGGTTACCATATGTTACCCTTCTAAACTGCGTATATTGAATTTTACCTGCGTTGTATACATCGTTTCCATACTGGAAGTTGAAGAAGACTGAAAAATCAAAATTCTTATAACTTGCATTGATTCCGAATCCACCCTGGAATTTTGGCAAAGTATTTCCAATCACCTTTCTATCATTGGCATCAATTATTCCGTCGCCTGAATCAAGTTTGCCATCGCCATCTGTATCCACTGTAATCTGGTCCTTCAACTTTAGAAAACCAGGCCTTATATTTGTATTTCCAACTACCGCACCGGAACTCGGAATACCCCCCTTCAATATATAAGCATCCTCTTCTTCATTATAGCTTTCAAAATCATCTACTGAATACATACCTTCAGTTTCGTAGCCATAAATATCACCAAGCGTACCTCCGACCCTTAAGTAAAAGTCATTGATGTTGTTCAAATCTGTACTTGCCCAGTTTGACATAACAAATCTTTCAGTAGTACCATCAAGTTCCTCAATCTTAGCACGGTTAACTCCAATATTAAAATTAGCAGACAAAGCGAAATCTGTCTTTTCGATTAAATATGCATTAAGCCCCAATTCAACGCCGCGGTTGGATGTAGAACCAACATTATCCCATTGTCTTGAAAATCCGGTATTAGATGGAATCGCAGATTCTAATAATAAATCTTTGGTTGTATTATAATATAAATCTAAGCTCCCATCAACCCTACTGTTGAATAAAGAGAAGTCCAACCCTGCATTTCTATTAATTGTTGTTTCCCATCTCAAATTAGGATTGTAAAGCGTCGAGCCTTCAGGAATGTAAAATCCATTCTCAGTGTTTCCAAATCCAGGACCACGTGTTGTTTCTGGTTTCAATAAAAATTGCGAAGCAGTAGCCGGAACCCTATCGTTTCCTGTTTGCCCATAACTAACTCTTAGTTTTAAGTCATTGACAAAGCTGGTATTCTTCATAAATACTTCTTCATTAAGTTTCCAACCGAAAGCTACCGCCGGAAATATTCCAACACGGTTGTCTTTTGAAAATCTGCTTGACGCATCAGAGCGAAGGGTCACAGTAAAAAGATATTTATTATTGAATTGATAATTGGCTCGCCCAAAAAGTGAGAATCGATTGATGTCGGTATTTTCTTTTGTTGACGCATTCTGAATTGTGCCTAATTGCATATTTGCAAACAAATCTTCAGGAGAAATGGACTCTCTGTACTTTATACCGCGTAACGAATTCTCCGTACCACCGGACGAGTAAAGTTCCTGACCAACCAAAAAGTCAACATTATGACGACCAAGATTTTTTAACTGATAAGAGATCGAATTTAACCAACGATAAGAGAAATCACTTGTATTATTCTTTACGCCTACAGGAAGATTAAAGCCATTGTTAAACGATTCTGATGTCTTAGGTCCGTAGTATCGCAAAATCTCTTCATAGTCTTTTGATGATGTTATGGTCGTTTTATAATCGAGGTTTTCAAAAATTGACCAGTTTAATGCTGCATTTATAACGTACGAATTTGTAGTTCGTTTACGCCAATCCTGTTCAGCTAATTCCTTTGGACTAATAAGACTTAGCAAAAACGATTGAAAATCGTCTTCAGAGTTTACCTGACCCAAATCGATGTCTAGTTCATCCGCGATGCCATTAACGGGCCGCGTTTGAATTGCATCTTTAATGCTGATTTGTGCATTGTTGGATGTTCCCGCCCCATCAACAGTCGTATTTGTTATTCTCGTAGAAATCTCAAAATTCAGTGCCTTTGATATCTCATGATCTAATTTAAAGTTGATCACATTCCGCTCATATCCTGAGTAAAGCATTAGACCTTCATCCTTGTTATTGGTTAGACTCAGCCGCATTTTAGTTTTATCCGTCCCACCTGCTACGCTTAAGTTGTGGTATTGGGATAACTTTGGATCGCCAAATAGTTCATCCTGCCAATCTGTAGCCTCCTTGTTTCTATAGAGTTCGAGATCATCATATTTTCCAAAATATTTTTCAAAGTTTTCTACATCCGTTTCGGAACGAAGCTTTGCATATTCATAGTTTGCCATTGCATATTCATAAGGCGATAGCACGCTGTATTTTCTATTTCCAGGAAGCTGTTTAGATTGCAGAAAACCGCTATAAGAAATAACGGTTTTACCTGCGACTGCTTTTTTGGTTGTAATCACAATCACACCATTTGCTGCCTGGGCTCCGTATATGGCTGTAGCTGCAGCATCCTTTAACACGTTGATACTTTCAATATCAGTCGGAGGAACATCTCGGATACTACTAACTATAAATCCATCAACGACATATAATGGTGAATTATCCTGAGTAATCGAACCTCCACCTCGAACACGAATAATGATATCCGCATCTGGAGAGCCATCAGTGGTCGTCACATTCACCCCAGGCAATCGACCTGTTAACGCTTGTGCTGCGCTCGATACTGGAATTTTTGCCAGTTCCTTTGCCCCTAATGTTGCTACTGAACCCGTTAGATCTGCTTTCTTAACAGTTCCATAGCCGTAGTCAACAACAACAACCTCGTCTAATGTTGTTAAATCGGTTTCAAGTACGACATTAATATTGCTTTGGCTTCCAACGATAACTTCCTGCGGTTTCATGCCAATAAACGAGAACACAAGAATGCCATCCACAGATACATTGATAGAAAAATTTCCTTCAGCATCACTAACGGTGCCGTTGGTACTACCTTTTTCTACAATGGAAACACCGGGTAGCGTGGATCCGTCATCGCCTTTCACGTTGCCAGTCACAGTTCGGTTTTGTGCATACACGGTATGTGTTTGCATCACGAGTGTAAACACAGCGATAAGAATCGCCAGGAAACACAGTTTTGGGGGATAGAATTTTACCATAGGTTAATTTGGTTTTGCAATAAAACTGATGACAAAACATCGGACACCGTGCCCGATTCATTGTTACCAATCATTGTATTCGTTGAATTAATTGGGTATAGATTAAAAATGCCGCGTGTATTATCCCTTCCTGTAAAGGTCTTTGCAAAAAAATCATATGGGTTGTCTTGTCGCACCACAGGTTAGGATTCGAATGCTGTTTTTGTTGTATCAATCAAAATGTGCAATCGATTGCGCAATATATACTTTTTAACCTGTTAAATCCAACTACAGGATGGGAAAATATTGTAATTTTTTTAAAGCGAATTCGATTGAATCGTGAAGAAAGGGCTTTTATATGAATTTATAGTATATCAGCAATGATATGCAACCGGTATACCTGTTTCTGAACAATCCGGGCTTTATTTTATTTTTATCCGCACAGGATTTGCAAGTTCTAGCGCAACCTGATTTAGGTAGTCCTTAAATTGCTTTTCATTTTCTATTCCACCTGGCTCTAACGCCCATGCTGCAAGAAAATAATAGTGTACTTTTCCGTTAACGGCACGCAGATTCACGATATGGCTATGCGCATCTTCGGTAAACGCAATCACGTCATCTGGTGCAAAGAATACCGAAACTCCCAGGCCATCGTTGTTCAGGCTCTGTTTTCCATAGGTAGCAAGGTAACCAAAACGTGTTTTATCACCTTTACTGCTACTCACTGTAGCCAACTTGTCTTTACCAATACCAGTACAAAGCTGATCTGCCTTGCCGGTGATATTGAGCACCTGGTGTGTTAACCGGGAGCCGGCATGGATCATCAGCGTTGATTTTAACGAAATTTTAGCAGCAGCATGTTTCCATCCATAGTAATCTGTAACAACAGACGAGTAAACAGGTCCGTTTTCTGCAATCGCACAGGTCACACTGTCTGTTTCTTCCACGCGTATAGCGCTACCGTTTTGCAATACGGCAATTGAACCAATCCCCAGCGAATTCCCAACTTTCATCACATCCATTCCCCATGGCTGCATATTGTGATAAGAGTCGAATCCATCCTGCCCCACCTGCTGCAGAATCATGTCGGACGTCTTCTTTCCGAATACATCGGTAGCATTACGTTGGTCCAAATAAAACCTGTAGCCAACTTTATCCGATTCCCAGCCTGGACCTTCATATCGGATAAACCAGGAATGGTCTTTGTGCTCCGGGGGAACCTGTAAAAAATCCACATTTTTAAATTCACCGTCTAAGTATTCGCGGTTCACCCACTTCCCTCCTGTTCTATGGGAAAGTTCCGCTTGAGTGCGTTTCGTATATTCTCGTGTTATGTTAGCCTTGGGGTTGTACCGGATGAGCACATTGCGCTTTTCATTTGCATACATTTTATCGAGTACAAAAACAATTCCTTTGGCCTGGCTATCGTTCCGGTTAAACTGACTCGCAATTTCCTTTTCACCGTCGACCACAACAAATCCGTTGGGATTGAAATCGCTGTTTCTCTTTCTAATTTGTTCTTCGGGCACGATCACCATAACATGCTCACGCGCCACATCGATCGGATTGGTTACCTCCAATGTAAGTGACAGCGGAAACTCTTTTTCCAATGACTGCGACTCAGCTACGGTAACAGAAAGTATTAAACATACGATTAACAAAATTTTGCTCATGCTATTTGGAATTGGATTTTGATTTTGATTCGAGTTCAATACTGGCCAGGATAAACGGCCCTATCGCTTTCAGATCATCTGTTCGGATCGGCTCTTTAATATAATATTCGAAGCTTCCATCCCGATAAGGATTACCACCCAACCCGGCACCACTACAGGACTTCAACAAATGAACATAGCCGCTTTTATCGGTTTCGATAAAATTCTTAATAATCCCGTCAAAGCCCTTCTTTGCTATAGCAAAAAAGCTTTTATCGATGTATCCCATCCGTACGCCTTTCGCCAGCGCATATACGAACATGCAGCTTCCGGAAGCTTCAAGGTAATTTCCGGATACAGACCCTTTTTCTGTTACCTGGTACCAGGCCCCTGAATCTTTGTCCTGATATTTTTTGAGTGCAGCAGCTAATCGCCCGAGAATGGAGATAACCTCATCGCGTCTTCGGTGATCCTTCGGCAGGTAATCCAGCACATCCACCAATGCCATCGCATACCAGCCCATGGCGCGACTCCAGAATTCTGGTGAGGTACCGTTTTGCGGATGGGCCCACCGTTGTTGTTTACTTTCATCCCAGCCGTGGTAAAGCAATCCCGATTTGTTATCACGTGCGTGCTGCTCCATCCAGGTGAACTGGTTAATCACATCGTCAAAATCGGCAGGATGATTAAATACTGCTGAATACTCAGCGTAAAATGGTCCGGCCATATAAAGGCCATCCAGCCACATTTGATAGGGGTAGCGGTGCTTATGCCAGAAGCCACCTTCTTTTGTACGGGGTTGCCACGTAAGTTGCTCACGCAACTGCTCCGCTGCCTTTTTATACTTTAATTCACCAGTTTGTTCATACAACGTTAGTACTATACGTCCGGTTGCAATGTCATCGATGTTATAATCCAGGAGATCGTAGGTACGAATTGTACCATCATCCTGTACAAAATGATCGATATTGTTTTTCAGGTAAGTAAAATACTTTTTATCATCTGTTTGTCGCCATAGTTGTTCAATCCCTTTTAATACAACACCAAGTTCATAATTCCAGGAAGCAGGACTATCCGGTATTTTATCAATTCGTTCTTCGGATGGACCATGTGTCGTGTACTTCTTTACCACAATCGAATCCGGATATGTATTCATGAACGAGCTCACCATACGTTCGGCCCACGTTGCGTTTTGTGCATTGCACGTTGTCTGAATTATTATCAGGGCTATACCTACTGTTATCCGAAAGCAACGTAACATCATCATTATTTCTTTTGAATGGATTTTGGTGAAACACCTGCACCAAGCTCAAGTTCTTTTTTTGCATGAGTACCGTCTGTATTTAGCAGCCGGATATCTTTAGATCGCTTACCATTCACAGTCATGAGAATTTCGCCCGGCTTATACTGAATGTTATCCAACGTTATTTTTTTGCTATCCTGAATAAAAATTACCGACTTATCGGGGGTATGGAGTGTCGCATTCTTCAGACTGATATTTTCGCCTTCAATGCAAACAAAACCTTTATCACTTTGCATTGAAATGTTTTCAAGGGAAATATTCCGGATATTCATTTCGGGTAAGCCGCGAACAAATATTCCCGTCTCAGCTCCGTAACAAACTACGTTCTTGATATGAAAATCCCGAAACTGTGGTGTGGCTTCAGTAACCGGTTGAAATTCGATAGAGGGTTTATCATCCCCAGCAAATACTGCCAATGGGTCTTTTGCCATGTAGTACATATCAAACAAAATAGCAGCACCACCAATTTTAGCCATACGGATGTTGCTAATATATATTTTCTCAACAATACCACCACGACCACGCGTAGTTTTAAAACGCAAGCCCACATCCGTTCCCAGGAAGTTACAATCAGTAACAAAAATATTTCGGGCCCCTCCGCTCATTTCGCTGCCAATTACAAAACCACCATGACCATGAAATACGGTGTTGTTTCTAACAATAACATCTTCTGTAGGAACACCTCGTTTCCTTCCTTCTTCATCGCGGCCCGATTTAATACAAATCGCATCGTCACCAACATCAAACATAGAGTTTTCAATTAGCACATACCGGCATGATTCCAGGTCTACGCCGTCACCATTCTGTGCATTCCAGGGATTGCGTACTGTAATGTTACGCAAGGTAATGTGTTGACTCAACAATGGATGCAGACACCACGCCGGAGAATTTTGAATGGTTATGCCTTCGAGTAAAATACCCTTGCATTCTACCAGGTTAACCATATTCGGACGTAGAAATTCTTTAATCGCTTCTGCCTTTTCCATGGTGTATCCCTGGGCCACAACGCCTGCACGGGTCTCAGTAGAACCACGCAATGCACGCTCAGTCGGATACCAGATATCTTTCTTCTCGTTTAAAAAACCGCCGGAAGCAACGAGTTGTTTCCACTCTGGTGGTGTTACTTTATTTTTCTTTACCGGACGCCATGCCTGACCTGCGCCATCAAGAATACCACCACCGGTAATGGCGATGTTATGCTGATTCTTCGCATAGATCGGAGAATGCGCCCGAATGGCTTCAAGACCTTCCCAGTTGGTTTGAACCAGTGGATATTCATCCGGATTATCGCTGAACTGCAATACAGCATCCTGGTCAATGTGCAGGTTCACATTGCTTTTTAGTACCAGGGGCCCGGTAAGCCACAGTCCTTTTGATACCAGTACAGTTCCTCCACCGGAATGGCTACACGCATCAATGGCCTGTTGAATTGCTTTTGTATTCAATTTGATACCATCAGCCAGTGCGTTGTAATCAGTAATCTTAAAAGTATCTTTTTTAAACGATACCGGTAAGACTTCAGGTATTTCATACGCATACTTACCAGGATAAGGAGATAATGTTAGCGTATGCGCCAATGGCAGATTTAGTTCCTGTATGCCTTCAGCAACCAACGCAGCTATAACCGAAGCACCATAAGGCGTAAAGTGCGTGTTGTCTTCTTTTCCTTCCGTATAATTAGGCCATACGCCTTTTTCTAAATTTAAGAACATTCGTTTAGAGCCTTCAACACCATGCTGCTCTATTACCTTTCTGCTTGTGGTATGAAGATCTAAAACAGGGACTTTCATTTCTTTCCCAACTTCTTTTACCACGCCAGGGTATTCGCCATGCTGATCTATAAACACACCGCTGATATCAAACTTCCTTCGCATTACAGGCGTGATCAGCAACGGATTGGCACCCTTTGCTTTGATTTCTTTTATGTAACGGACCAGATTTTTTCTGTAATCAGTTTGTGCTGCAGCGTACCGGCTGGTATCCGATTCTTTCTGGTCATTGTGTCCGAATTGAATGAACACCCAATCGCCGGCTTTCAATTCATCCACCACCTTCTTCCAGTGCCCCAGTGTTCGGAAACTTCTTGTACTTCGGCCGTTTACCGCATGATTTTTTATTTCAGCATCAATGTATTCTGGAAATATCATACCCCAACCGGTTTCGGGTGCCGCTTCCGGTTTTTTATTAGCCATGGTGGAATCACCAATCAGGAAGATGCGGGGCTTTTCATTCTGAAATGTAAAAGCTGTTAAACATAAAAAAATTGTAAGTACTAGAAGTGTTCTATATTTCATCTGCATGCTAAAAAAATTTAGATAAAGTCCCCGCAGGGCAACCGTTGCACCTGCGGAAATGCTTTATCGTTCCCAAACCAAATATTATTTAATTATATCCCGGATTTTGTTGAATTACTGCTTCATTTAAATCAATTGCATTCTGTGGAATGGGGCGTAATATTTTACGTGCACCATCTGGACCCTCAAAAGCATCGATACCATTCTCAAAATACTTTTCCCGAAGCGGAGTGTTGTATAATTCATTTCGTTCCACAAGTTTACCTGTACGTTTTAAGTCAAACCAGCGATGATATTCCCCTACAAGTTCGCGAGCCCGCTCATCCAGAATAAAATCAATATCTACCTCATCAGCGGTAATTTGTAGTTCATCCTCACCTGAAATATCAGCGCGGTCTCTCACTACATTAATTCTATCCGCAGCGGTAGCGGCATCATCAGCCATAAAATAAGCTTCAGCCGCTATCAGATACGTTTCACCCAGGCGCGCCAGATAAATATCGCGTGTGCTGTTACCGTTGGTATTCCCTGTAAAAACAGCAGTGGGGTCATCAAATTTCCTCACCGCAGGCGTAGCCCTGTCCGGACTTCCTGTATTGGCTTCCCATCCGGCTGCGTATGGAACAATTATAGCTTCGTTTCGCAATGTTGGATTTTCTGCTTTCCACGCGTCTACATCAACCCAAGATGGCGCATAGTAATACCATACTTTCAACGTATTCAGACTAGTATTCTTATCATAAAAATCATAGTAACGATCATAAAAGGTAAGCATAAAAGTACCTTCAAACCGGGCATCATTTTCTGTGAATAAATCAAACACATACATGGTTGGGACTAAGGTATAACTTCTGTAAGGATATCCCCTAACAGCACCTTCTCCACCCATGTATGGCCCAAAAAATGCATTTTGGTTACTGCCATCGTTTTGCAAATTTTGAATCGATGCTTTATCATACTGGATTGAAAACAAAACTTCAGCGTTTTTTTCTTTTCCCGGCCAGAATAAATCCTTAAACGATATAGACAAAGTTTCCCCGTTTATAGCAGCATCTGCATATGAAGCTGCTTTTGTAAAATCATCGGTTGCAGCAAACTCCTCGTAGCCGCGTGTAAGATGAACTTTTGCCAGATAATGTTGTACAGCGCGCGCATTAACCCGACCAAATTCAGGTGTAGTTACGGGTTGAAGCAACGTTAACGCTTCTTCCATTTCTGATATAATAAAATTATAGACTTCTTCCGCCGAATTCCTGCTAAAAGACACTACAGGTTCCTCAAATCGCTCTGTAACAATACTGACGCCGCCGAATGATTGAACCAAAAGAAAATAATAATAGGCACGCAAAAATTTTACCTCACCCTTTCTTTGCGGTAGAAAGTCAGTTTCCTGTGTTTGATCATTATAGTATAACGCTGTATTACACCGCTGAATGGCGTCATAACACGCCGCATAGAAAGCAGCGACATTCGGGTCAGCTGGCGTGAGATTTCTGTATTCACTCAGTGACTCAGGCTGGTTATCGCTCCTGCCCTGTACATACATGTCTGTACCGGCCATAAATAACCAGGGCAAGTCATAAACATTCCGCAACGAACTATATGTACTATTGATCAAACTTTCGTAACCTTCTTTAGTTTTATAAAATTTGTCGGCTTCGATGTTTGATTTATTTTCTTCTTCAATAAAATCACTGCAGCTCGTAACTATAAAAAGCATTACGAATGCCAAAATTATTTTTGATGTTTTCATATTCATTGTTTTTTTTGTTCTTATTCCTTAATATGAATTGTATTCATGCTAAGGTTAGAATTTTGCATTCACTCCAAACTGATAAGTAACCGAACTCATTCCGCCTCTTGAAAATGTTGCGTCAGCCCATTCCGGGTCGAAACCTTCGTAATCTGTAAACACGAAAGGGTTAAGTATATTCGTGTAAACACGAAGTCTTTTTACTTTTAAACGATCGAGTAAGCCTGCAGGCAAAGTATAACCAAGTGTAATGTTTTTTACTTTAACAAAGCTTGCATCTTTATATGCCGCAACACCGTTTTCTGTTCTCCAATACGGTCCAAAATTTTTCGGTTGCGGGTATTTGTTTGACACCCGTGTAGGCGTAACATCATTCTCAGCCATATACCATTCTACATTCAGCTTTTGTCTGCCACGGTCATCAAAGTTTAAAAACTCTTCATGGAAAGGGCTATAAACCTGAACACCTTGACGTGTGAAAAGCGAAGCAGAGAAGTCAAAGCCCTTGTAGGTTATTGTAGTTGAAAATCCACCGGTCCAGTCAGGCATTGGAGAACCAATGATTCTTCTATCATCTGCGTTGATACCATCATTACCAAAGTCCTTTACTTTGGCCTGACCCGGAGATTGCCCATAATCATCTACGGCTACCTCTCGTTCGCTTTCTTGCCATATTCCATCAAATACATATGTATAGTTGACGTTTATCGGATGACCAATAAACCATTTGTTTCCTGTCACGTCCTGGTCATCAGTAAACAGTTCAAGAATTTCATTCTCATTTTTTGTAAAATTGAATGACGTAGACCATGTAAAATCATCGGTTGAAATGTTCACGGTATTTAAGGCAAGCTCAATACCTCTGTTTCGTACAGTAGCTACGTTATCATACACACCGGCATATCCCATTTCAGCAGGCAGCTCACGCCATACCAATAGATCTTTAGAGACACGGTTATAAATATCGATAGACCCGGATACACGGCCACGAACAAGACTATAATCAACACCTAAATTAAACTCACTTGTTTTTTCCCAGCCCAATGTTCTATTACCTAACGCTGGTCCAAAACCGCCTGCATTCTTTCCTCCAAAATCATAATAGGTCTGATTTTTTGCAATGATGGAAGTGGAATACGGATCGACTGCATTGTTCCCGGTTAAACCATAACTCACGCGTAAAGCCAGGTGATTCACTACGCTACTACCGGACAAGAAATCTTCTTCAGAAATTTTCCATGATACCGCAGCTGATGGAAATGAAGCCCATTTATGACCTTCAGCCAGCACAGAAGCACCGTCCCAACGATCGGTTAAGGTTATAAAATATTTATTACGCCATGAGTAGTTTAAACGTAATGCAAAAGAAGTCAATGTATACTTACCAAAGCCTGTATCCGCGCGTTGATCAGTGGTCGGTGCGCTTCCGATATTATTATAACCACTGTTAAAAGGCAGATTTGTTCCTGTAAGCATTGTTGAATCGGCGCGGAAAGAGTTCAGTGAATACAATGCCATGGCGTTAAAGGTATGATCATCAATATTTTTATTGACACTTACCTGGTTATCCCACACATAGGAGAACGATTCAGTCGTTTCAAGACTTGCATTTCCTAACAAGCCTACACGCCCTTCGGAATTTGTTCCGGCATAACTACCGGCCTTGTGATAACGGAACGATGGCGCAAATGTAGTTTTGAAACTAAGCCATTCTATTGGGGTGTATTGAAGGTAAACGTTACTGATCACATTGTATATGCGTGTGTCGTTTTTGGCATTCTTCATATCTACAAGAGGACTTACAGAACTTGTCATATCTATATAGGGAAGATCTTTACCAGGTTGAATCAAGAGTTCACCTGTTTCTGTTCCATAAGGACTCATCAATGGATTCATCCGGAATGCATTAATCATTGCATTTGAGCTTCCTGATTCCAGATCTGATATAGAGACGTTAAAGTTTGCCCCTGCAGCCCACTGATCATTTAGCGTATGATTAAGATTTGCTTTAAAATTATAACGTTTAAACCCTTCATTGATGATATTTCCACTTTCTTGCTGATAGCCGAAACCGAGGTTATAACCTAATCTGTTTTCCCCCATCCCCGAAATACCAATCCAATGATTCTGCTGTGCTCCGTTTTGTATTAAAAGGTCTGACCAATCCGTATAATCCTTTTCAGCAACTCTCCTTCTCAGTTCGTCTTTGTTCGCAGTATTATTGCCAATATCCTGGTCATAATTTTGACCTCCGATTAATGCAGGGGTGATATATGCATCCTGCCGGTAATTCCACCATGTATCGCCATCCATAAAGTCAGGCAGACGTGCTGCTTTACGCACACCATAATAACCATCATAAGTGATCGTTGCTTTTTGTTTTACAGAAGCACCTTGTTTGGTTGTTACAATCACAACTCCATAAGCGCCGCGTGATCCATAGATCGCTGTAGAAGAAGCATCTTTTAAAATATCAATTCGTTCAATATCCTGGGGATTAAGAAAATCTATACCATCTGTAATCACACCATCTACTACATACAAAGGATCACCCCCCATCAAGGACTGCTGACCTCTGATTTGTATTTTAAAATTCGCTCCTGGTCGGCCACTTGGGTTGGAAACATCAACACCCGCAACCTGCCCCTGAACGCCTTCAAGCGGTGTTACCGAACCTACCTTCGTTAATTGTTCCGGATCAATGGTTGCCACTGCACCTGTTAAATCCGTTTTCTTTACAGTGCCATAACCAACAACTACTACTTCACTTAGCTCTGTAATATCAGCTACAAGCGAAACATCAATACTGGTACGCGAGCTCATTGGTACTTCCTGTGTAGTGTACCCGATAAAAGAAAACACCAACGTTCCCTGAGGATCAGAGACGTTGAGCTGGAAGTTACCATCAGCATCAGAGGATGTTCCGTTGGAAGTGCCTTTTTCCAAAATGGTTACACCGGGTAGTGCAGAACCGTCATCCGAAGAAGTTACTTTTCCACTTATTGTTTGCTGGGCAAATACTACCGTGGAAGATAAGCCTGTAAATAAGGCTAGCGAGAGCAACATTTTCCAATTCCACCACGAAGGGGCCTTGGAAATTTTTTCAATAGATAAATACGCTGTCATACTAATTGGGTTTTTGTGATTGGAACATTACGAGTGTGGGCGTGAAAGATTACTAATACAACGAAAGCAGGTATTATGCGCAATCGATTGCATATTTAAACAGTATTTTTAAATCAACCAAATATTTTTTCTAAAACATTCAAAATCTCGTTTTATTAGTTGCATCATTGATATTTAAAGCAAATAATATGTTGCCGGCAACAAAAAAGAGAAACCATGTTTTTCATTCTTATCAAATTTTTA
The DNA here is from genome assembly GCA_035628875.1 of Ohtaekwangia sp. Lineage (GTDB taxonomy): Bacteria > Bacteroidota > Bacteroidia > Cytophagales > Cyclobacteriaceae > Ohtaekwangia. Next base: position 22,773 of record DASPIZ010000153.1, read on the forward strand.
TTCATATTGCGCAAACGATTACGCATTGTAGCCTTATAAAATTTCTATTCCATCAAGGAATGCGTATACGATAGGTTATTTTTGCGGAAAAAAAATAAACTTTAAGTACAAATGAATACATCCCGTTATGCTACGAACCCCGTAGATTTCATGGCTTATGATACCCATCGCCTTCGCACTACTTTCTTAATTGAAAATCTTTTTCAGGACGATGTAATCGTTAATACATACTCGCATTATGACCGACTTATTGTTGGCGGTGCGAAACCGGTTTCAAAATCGTTGACTTTGGAACCCTTCACTGAACTAAAAGCAGACTATTATTTGCAACGTAGAGAGCTCGGCATCATTAACGTGGGGGCTACAGGCACCATAACGGCCGATGGAAAAGTGTATACCTTAAAATACAAGGAAGCTCTTTACATCGGGAAAGATACGCGTGAAGTAACATTCCATCCATCAACCGAAGGTACAGCACTTTATTATTTTAACAGTGCACCTGCGCATACCTCCTACCCTACGCGACTCGTAACCCATGCCGATGCTGACACCGTAGAACTTGGGTCGCTCGAAACTTCTAACCATCGTACTATACGTAAACTCATTGTGGCCAGTGTACTTCAGGTATGCCAGCTGCAAATGGGATTAACTGAATTGAAGACCGGAAGCGTCTGGAATACCATGCCCGCGCACACACACGATAGAAGAATGGAAGCGTATTTCTATTTCGAGGTAAAAGAAAACCAAATGGTATGTCACTTCATGGGACAACCACAGGAAACACGCCATATCTGGATAAAAAACAATCAAGCTGTACTTTCGCCGCCGTGGTCTATTCACAGTGGTGCAGGCACCAGCAATTATTCCTTCATCTGGGGAATGGCCGGAGAAAATCTTGATTACAGTGATATGGATGCCGTTAAGGTGACGGATATGAAATAATGACGCGGACTTTTATCCATGTAGATTTAACTTTTTTATGATCCTCTATCAATAACGGTATGAACTTATTTGATCTCAAAGGTAAGCGCGCATTGATAACCGGCGGAACCCACGGTCTCGGTATGTCGATGGCAAAAGGACTGGCTTCTGCAGGAGCACAACTTATCATCAACGGACACTCTCCTGATAAAATGGAAAAGGCACTCACCTTTTATAAGGATCAGGGCTTCGATGCACACGGCTATCTTTTTAATGTTACCAATGAAAAAGAAGTCGAACAAGCTATTAAACGCATTGAAGATGAAAGGGGACCAATCGATATCCTGATCAATAATGCGGGAATTATCAAGCGTGTACCGATGATCGATATGCCGGCTGAAGATTTTCGCGAAGTGATTGATGTTGACCTGGTAGGACCTTTCATTGTATCAAAACACGCCGGACGTTATATGATCGGAAGAAAATCCGGAAAGATCATTAACATCTGTTCGATGATGAGTGAACTTGGTCGTAATACTGTGTCAGCGTATGCTGCTGCAAAGGGTGGACTAAAAATGTTAACGCGAAACATGGCAACAGAGTGGGCGAAGTATAATATTCAGGTAAATGGAATCGGACCAGGATACTTCGCTACCGAACAGACCGCTCCCCTACGCGTTGCGGGCAATCCCTTTCACGAATTTATTATTAGCAGAACACCGGCGAATCGTTGGGGAGATCCCGATGACCTGATGGGCGCCACGGTTTTCCTGGCTTCACGAGCAAGTGATTTTGTGAATGGCCAAATCATTTATGTTGACGGTGGTATTCTCGCCACCATTGGGAAGCCAGCGAATGAAATCTAGTACGCCACTATGAAAAATGAAAGAGCAACGATACACGACATTGCGCGTAAGTTAAACATTACGGCTTCTACCGTATCGCGGGCGTTGAAAGATCACCCCAGAATCAGTACAGAAACAAAAAAGGCAGTACTCAAGGTAGCACAGAAACTAAACTATCAACCCAACCATATTGCAGCCGCGCTGCGAAATGGTAAAAGCAACATTATTGGCATCATCGTGCCTACGGCAGACCGAAGTTTTTTCTCCTCTGTGGTTCGTGGAATTGAAGAAATCGCGAACAAGGGAAAATACAACGTGATGATCTGCCAGACCTATGACAACTATGAAAAAGAAGTAGCTACGGTTGAAGCGTTACTCAATGCCCGTGTTGACGGCATCATTGCTTCCCATGGTAAGGAAACGGTGAACTTTGATCATTTTCTGAAAGTAAAAGAACGTGGCATCCCACTCATCTTTTTTGATCGTTCCAACGATGAGATTGAAGTAAGTCATGTGGTTATTGACGATTTCCTTGGTGCGTACAAAGCAACAGAGCATCTCATACAACAAGGTTGCAAACGTATTGCGCACTTCACCAACGTACGAAAGATTTCCATTTTTAAAGAACGTCTTCGCGGATACCGTGAAGCGTTACTTGATAATGGATTACAATTCAGTGATACGATGGTCGTAGAAAGTAACCTGCAACTTGAAGACGGCCGTACCAGTATGGAAAAACTACTCAAACTAAAGAATCCACCAGATGCGATTTTTTCGTCGAGTGCATTGAGTACCATGGGAGCCATGCAGGTACTGAAGGAACGTGGCATCAGAATCCCTCACGATGTTGCACTTGTAGCTTTCAGTAATGAGATCTTCACGTCGTTTACTGAGCCCAGCCTAAGTGCTGTAGACCAGCATAGTATGCGTCTTGGTAATGCAGCTGCTGAAATCTTTCTTGAAGAAATTGCTGCTGGAAACAAAAAATTCATTCCGCAGAAAATCGTCCTGAAACCTGAACTCATCATTCGTGAATCTTCCTTAAGAAAAAAATAATTTGCTTTTTATCAATCTATGCAAGCCTTCATAAACGACGACTTTTTACTGGATACGGCATTCGCAAAAAAACTCTATCACACCTATGCGAAGCCTCTTCCAATCATCGATTATCATTGTCACCTTTCGCCGCAAGACCTCGCTCGAGATCGGAGGTTTGAAACGATAACAAACATCTGGTTAGATGGTGATCATTACAAATGGCGGGCTATGCGCACACTCGGAATAAAAGAAAACTTTATAACCGGGAAAGCCTCAGCAAAAGAAAAATTTGACAAATGGGCATACACCGTTCCATATACCGTTAGAAACCCGCTTTATCACTGGACACACCTTGAATTAAAACGCTACTTTAATATCGATGAATTGCTGAGTCCTGAGACAAGTGCGGATATATTTCAGCGATGCAACGATCAGTTGCAACGGCCTGACTACTCGACACAACATCTTCTCCGAAAAATGAATGTGGAAGTGGTATGTACCACCGATGATCCTGCCGATACATTGGCGGACCATCAAAAGCTTGCACAAAGCGAATTTAGTACAGCTATCCTGCCCACATTTCGCCCGGATAAAGCATACGCCGTTGAGCATGCGGAAAACTATGTTCGCTATCTTGAAAAATTACAGCAAGCCAGTGGCGTAACGATCCGGTCATTCTCAACCCTACTCTCCGCCCTGGAGAATCGTATTGATTTTTTTCACACGCATGGATGTCGTTTGTCAGATCATGGTCTGGAGCAACTCTATCATCCGGACAAGCCGGATTTGTACGATATCGAAAATCTTTTTACGAAAGTAACATCATTAACATCGCTGACGCGGAAAGAAACTGAATTTTTCAAATACAGTGTTTTGATTCACCTGAGCCGGATGTACCACAGCAAGGGCTGGACGCAACAATTTCACTTGGGTGCGCTGCGAAATACAAATCAACGCATGTTGCGTGTGCTTGGACCGGATACCGGTTTCGATTCCATTGGCGACTTCACGCAAAGCCAGGCACTCGCCAGGTTTCTCAACGAACTTGATAGCACAGACCAACTTTCGAAAACCATTTTATACAACCTTAATCCTGCAGATAATGAAGTGATGGGAACGATGATCGGCAACTTCAACGATGGTTCCATCAAGGGAAAAATTCAATTCGGTTCTGCCTGGTGGTTCCTGGATCAAAAAGACGGCATGGAAAAACAACTCAACGCACTTTCAAACCTCGGTCTGCTCAGCTGTTTTATAGGCATGCTCACGGACTCAAGAAGTTTTCTTTCTTATCCGCGACATGAATACTTCAGAAGAATACTTTGCCAGCTCATAGGCAATGATGTTGCCCGTGGTGAACTCCCGGCTGACGAGAAATGGCTTGGTAAAATCGTTTCTGACATTTGCTATTACAACGCAAAGTCGTATTTTAATTTTACACCTGCACCTCAACACACTTACGAAAATGCTTAAACCACTTAACCGAGAAACTGCTGCTGTATCCAAAACGAGACCGGTTAAAGTACTTCAGTTTGGAGAAGGAAACTTCCTTCGCGCTTTTGCCGATTGGATCATTGATATACTTAATGATGAAACTGACTTTAACGGTGCCATCCAAATTGTACAGCCACTCCCATCCGGAATGGCCAATGCCATTAATGCACAGGATGGTTTGTACCACGTTGTTCTCCAGGGAATAAAAAACAGCAAACCATCTAAAGAAACAAGGCTGATCACGAGTGTAAGAGGCGTCCTTAATCCTTTTGAAAACTTCGGTGCGTATTTAAAAGAAGCAGAAAACCCCGAGCTGAAATTTATCCTTTCAAATACTACAGAAGCCGGCATTGTATTCAATGAAAAAGATCAGGATCCAAACATACTTTCGGAAAGTTTCCCGGGTAAGCTCACTACATTTTTATACCACAGGTTCCAGTATTTCAATGGCGCTTCCGATAAAGGCCTGGTATTGATGCCCTGCGAATTGATCGAAAAAAATGCAGACGCTCTTAAGAAATCCATTCTTCAATATGCAAGTCATTGGAAATTACCTGAAACATTTTCTGAATGGATCGGGAAGGACAATCTATTCTGCAACACTTTGGTTGATCGTATTGTACCAGGATTCCCGAAAGACAATATTGGTGAAATTCAGCAGGCGCTTGGATTTGAAGACAAGCTTGTAGTAAAGGCAGAACCTTTTCACCTGTGGGTTATAGAGGCACCGGCAAAGGTTCGTGACGCTTTCCCTGTTCACCAAACAAATCTTCAGGTAAAGTTCGTCGATGATCTTACACCTTACCGAACGCGAAAAGTACGTATACTCAATGGGGCGCATACGGCCATGGTACCTGTTGCTTATCTGCAGGGATTACGCACCGTTCAGGAAACGGTGGAAGATGCAGCTACCGGTAAATACGTGCGTGAGATGATCTACGATGAGATTATTCCAACCCTTGACCTACCCGCAGAAGAACTTAAGGGTTTTGCCGCAGACGTATTAGAACGTTTCCAAAATCCATTCATTCGTCACGAGTTAATTTCCATTTCGCTGAACTCGATTTCCAAATACAAGGTACGCGTATTACCGTCCCTGCTTGAATACCATAGACGCAAGAACGCTTTACCGCAACGACTGGTCAAAGCGTTAGCCAGCCTGATCCTATTTTACAAGGGCGCTTATCACGATGAAACAATTCCATTGAACGATTCTGTTGATGTGCTGAAGTTTTTTGAGCAGGCATGGACTTATCCAATTGAAAAACTGGTAGAGCACACATTAGGAAATATCACATTCTGGGATCAGGATCTTAACACCGTGCCTGGGTTGGCCGATCAGATCTCGATCATATTGAAGGAAAAATAGATTCCGGCCCGTGTGTTATTAAAGGGTCGGGTCGTACGCGAAGAGCCAACGTATGTTGTCATGCTTTGAGGTACGAGCCTATTCATTTTATTCTTACTATTGAAATCAGTTTCTACGCATTCCGAATACAAAACCAACATTGATTGATCGTGTGTTCGATATAAAGGTATCCTGTAGTTTGCCATTACTTTTTGTTGATAATGAAAAACCATTTTGCACTTCAGCAAAAAAATGGAGGAAATTACGCTGAAAAGGAACCTGGTACTGAACACCTATACCGGCCGTTGTGTACGTCGTACTCACCTGTCCAAGGTATGGCTCAATCCCCACACTCTGGTTAATAGAAGCTTGTTCAGCATCCTGAATATAAAAGCCGTGGAACTTATGGTTATTATTCAGAATACCGACTGACAAATATGGACTCCACCTGTTATAATATCTTGATTTCAATTGAAGGGGATGAAATTCCAGTTTACCCGCGAACTGAAGAAGGTCCACTGTATGTGGAACTGACGCCGAAGACGAATAAAAACCAGTTTCCAGTTTAGCTCTTAAATAATGCACACCGCCCATAATAAAAACAGAACCACCCTCCTGCGCGAGTTTCATTCCATTAATTTGTTCATGCTTGCTTGCGACTTGTTGTACGCTGGTTCCCAGTGATGCCCCTGCGCCAAAGTACCATTCCGTAGAATAATGATACTGTGCCGTTACCGTTGTATGAAAGAATGTGCCGATTGCTATCATGAACATTAAAATAATCCGGAGTTGAAAGGATTCTGTTTTCATGGTATTTATTCGTTTGAGTAGATCAAAATTCGAGATCATCAGAACCTAGTATATCAGTGCTTCTCCTGATTTTGAATAAATCAGGAGAATTGAGGATCCCGCGGTAATCTGAAATAAAAGCGGCGAAATTTTAAAACAAACGAGGTTGGCATCAGGGAAACCCTGATGGCGCTATAAGGGTACCAGCTTATTTTTGATCGCATATTTAACCAGTTCGGCCGTATTTTTTAGTCCGAGCTTTTCCAAAATATGCGCCTTGTGTGTCTCCACGGTTTTAACGCTGATGAATAATTTCTCTGAAACCTCCCGATTCGTAAGTCCTTGTGCAACGAGTGCGAGCACCTCATCTTCCCGTTTTGTCAGTTCGCTAACGGTTTCAACCTTCACTGGTGCAGTCGTCGTTTTGGTACGATTATAAAAGTCTTCAAACACCAGATTGGTAATCGCTTCGTTAAAAAATTTTCCGCCCTGTGATACTTGCTGAACGGCTTCAAGCAACGTCTCTTTTGGAACATCCTTATGAAGGTAGCCTGAAATACCGGCCTGAATACCCGCCGAGACAAATTCCTTTTTGATCTCCATGGACAACAAAATAATTTTGATTGAACTATTCTGTTCTTTAATCCACCGTGTTGCTTCTATACCTGTAATGCCGGGCATCACAATGTCCATCATGATAATATCAGGTGATAATTCCTGCGCGAGAGTAATCGCCTCTTCCCCGCTTGATCCAACACCAACGACTTCAATATCAGGTATGTTCAATATTGATTTCAAGCCTTCACGAATTAACGCATGGTCATCAACAAGCAGTATTCTGATTTTTGGAGACTCACTCATTATTAAATTGTTTAAGCTTCCTCAAAATGGCAAATCCAGTAATATAATCAAAGACTTAAGTAGTAACATGAGTACCAAAACGGGTTATCTCTTTCTTTGAATATCGAACAGGAAGTAAAATTAACATCAAAGTTTATAATGGTGGACGCTTGCAATATCTTTTGACCTGATCTTTATATAGATATTATATTAAACGATAAATAAAATCGGTGCATCCGTCAATCGGACAGCGGTTTTATGTACGAATCGTTTTTGTCTCATGGTGTAAGATTCGCGCAATAGTAGGTTTACCCTCCCGTATACAAGAGTTCTTTCTACGCGGTAGCGTAAGATCCTTCGCTCGCTGCTGTCTGGCGCACAGGGGCCGTGCTCAGGATGCAGTAACTGGGTGATTGCTGATGAAGGTTGGGATCGGTTTGCAGAAACGATGGTTTAATTGATGATCTCAATTGTGTTTATTCAATGCAGTTCCGTTAGGAACGTAATATGGGTAGAAAAAGAAAACATGAATCTTCAACAGTGCCGTGAGGTACGACTGTCACTTCTTGCACCATCTAATCAGGCGATTCGTGTCACGATCTTAACGAAACACTATTGCAATATCATTTGTCTGAGGCTCGGATGCGTTTATTGACGATGTATGCAATGGGCAATCCAACCATTACAATCAGAATGATCATTGCTACACTAACTGAATGAAACGAAAATTTCGTCGGCGCTAAATGGGTCATGGGCAAAACGATAAGGTTCATGACTGCCCAGATCAAAATAGCATAAGCAATCCCCTGAACTATCCAACTTCCCGCAATCCGGCACAATAACGGATAAAACAAAACAAAAATGGTTGCCCATACCGTAGCGATCAGATAATGAAAAAAAATGCCCCACCATAAATAGGGCGATACACTCGTAAACGCGACCTGGCCAAAAGCTGCACTCGCTATAAATTGAAATAGTGAAACAGTCGGTATGCTATATACGACGATAGCACCAAGTGCATCCAATGTACCTGCGACTATACCTGCCATAATAATAGTGAGCCAGGACATAGCCATTTTAGCAGGTGTTAGCAACAAGGTTTTCATAAGATAAGGTTAGGTGGATACCCGATTTATGGATGTTCCATTAAGATAACAGAAAAAAAACAGATAATCCCTTATGCAATTGATAAAAGATATTTTCTCAATGACCCAAATTCAATACTTTCATAAAAAGAAAGAATCATGTACACCATTGAAAAAATCAGTTCGGAAGAAGCGCGTCAGCTCATTGATGTCGTTGTTCAGGAAGCCACTAAGATCAACAAGGCAGTGGCTGTTGCTGTTACAGGGCCAGAAGGTGAACTTATCGCCTTTTTACGAATGGACGGGGTCAGTCCTGCTGCATCTCGCATTGCGCAAAACAAAGCCTACACATCAGCATGTGACAGAAAGACAACGCGTGAAATGGGAGAATTTATGGAAGGCCAACATCGTCCGCAGGCCTATTGGGGTGACCGCGGGATTACCGGTTTCGGAGGTGGCGTTCCGGTGATGAGCAATGGAAAAGTGATCGGTGGTATTGGTGTTAGTGGACTTTCAGAAACGGAAGATGAGCGAATTTGTCATGCTGCAGTCCATAACGTCTATCGCGATTAATGGACGATATCGAGGTTTCCATTTAATTCATATGTTTTACCTTTTTCGGTATTCAGGTTTATCACCTTATCACCATAACGCAACGTACATGGATTTCCGACTTTTGAACGCACCAAAAGATTAACAAGTTTTGAATCGTTCCAGGTAATATCAAGTTTAAAGCCGCCGCGTGCGCAGACGCCATGAACATAACCCTCGTCCCATGGCTTCGGAAGCGCGGGAAGTATGTGAATTTCGTTCGCGTGACTTTGTATTAACATTTCGGTTATCCCGGCCGTTGCACCAAAATTTCCATCGATCTGAAATGGTGGATGTGTATCAAATAAATTTGGAAGCGTAGACTTTTGAAGTAATGCCAAAAGATTTTCATACGCAGATTTTTCATCCTGTAACCGGGCAAAAAAATTGATAATCCAGGCTCTGCTCCATCCTGTATGACCTCCCCCATTTGAAAGACGGTACTCAATTGTTTTTCGCGCCGCTTCAAGGAGTACAGTGTTTTTCTGATTTGTTATTTCATTTCCCGGATGCAAACCATATAAATGAGAAATGTGACGATGTCCAGGTTCCGGTTCTTCGAACTCTTCCGTCCATTCCATAATCCGGCCATCGCTTCCAATGGTTGTCGGCGCCAGTTTACTTAACGCCTTTTCCATTTTTTTCCGAAACGCAGCATCGATATCTAGACGTTTACCTGCCTCGATTGTATTTGTAAAAAGATGACGAATAATCATGTGATCCATGGTAGGTCCCATCACCATGGTGGCTACATCACCGCCTTTTGTTTTGAATGTATTTTCCGGGGAGATCGAAGGGCCTGATACGAGCTTTCCAGTCTGGGGATGTCGCACGAGCCAGTTCAGGCAAAATTCAGCCGCATCGCGCATTATCGGATAGCCCAAGCGTTGCAGAAAGCCCACATCTTCTGTAAACAAAAAATGTTCCCAGGCGTGTTGTGCGCTCCATGCCATACCCATCGGCCACATCGCCCATTGGGTTTTCCCATAAGGTTCCGTGAAATGCCATGCATCTGTTGTGAAATGCGATACAGCGCCATCAATTCCATACATTTCTTTAGCTGTTTTCCTCGCATCAGGTCGCATCGCATTGAGAAATTCAATAAAAGGCAAATGCAATTCAGACAAATTCGTAACCTCCGCCGGCCAATAATTCATCTGGATATTAATATTGATATGGTAATCAGCATCCCAGGGAGGATTCAAACCATCGGCCCAAATTCCTTGAAGATTTGCTGGTAATCCGCCTGGCCGCGAACTGCTGATCAACAGATATCTTCCATATTGATAATAAAGTTCGATCAATCCCGGATCAACCTGACCTTTCCTTAACGCTTCCAGGCGTTCATCCGTTGGAAGATCAAACCCATCTTCACCAAGATCGAGTTTCAACCGATTAAAATACTGTTGATAATCACGAATGTGATCCTGTTTCAGGTCATCGTATTTTTTAGAACCAACGCCATTCAAATGCAACTGTGATTCAATCTCAGGATTTTTTCCCCAATAATCAGTTGAAGCGCTTAGCAGCAGAATAACTTCGTCCGCCGCACTTACATTTATTGTTTTCTTGGTTGACTTCAAAGTTCCTCCTGTATGAAGCACTTTGAGACGTGTGACCATCTTTACGCCAACTCCATTGCCAACATGCTCACGCATTGCCATCTCGTTATCTTTTATTTCAACCGAAGCATTATCACCCGGTCTGGACAACGCCAATCCGAATGAAACGGACCCAGGTTTATTAGAAGTGATACGCACAACAATGGCTTGATCTACTGCGCTGGAAAAGATCTCACGTGTAAACGAAACTGATCCAATATTATAACTCACTTTAGCAACGGCAGTTTCGAGATCGAGTTCGCGCACGTAATTGCTAACGTTAAGGCTATCGGGAAATGTAATATTCAAATCACCGAGTGTCTGATAGCTACTGGCTATTTTTTTATCCCCCATTAAATTTTTCTGCGCCAATTCCTGTGCTTCGGTATACTTGCCTTCAAAAAGTAACCGACGTACAGCAAATAACGATTTACTTGCTGCGGGATTTATAAAATCATTTTTTTTACCTGACCACACAGATTCCTCATTAAGCTGAATCCGTTCTTCCGCTATACCACCAAAAATCATGGCACCTAATCTTCCATTTCCGATTGGTAATGCTTCATTCCAGTTTTTTGCTGGTTTCGTATACCAAAGCTTCAACTCATTGTCCGTCGGTTGACTAAAAGCAGGAACTGCTATTCCTACAAAAAGACACAACAGGAGTATTCTACAGGTAAAAGGAAGATTCTTCATAGTTCCATTGGGCTAAAGCCCATTCTTATTGCGATTAATTACCACGGGCTTAAGCCCATGGTAATTAAATAAATATTGCAAGGGATTTTGGTCCCTCAGACTGCATAAGCAAGATAGCGCATAACTTTTACATCATTCAACCGCGGATATAATCGCATCAACTGCATCTTGATGTACGATGGCTCCCGTAGCACGATTAAACAATCCTGAGCTGTTATCTCCTGTGTGGCCGTTATCCCAATATACGGGTACGAGACCATTGTCTTTTGCGGCCTTCGTAACATAATTCAGGTAATAATTCCTGGATGCAATATGATCTGCCAGTCCCGTTGTTAAAGATGCGCGATAGGTAGCACCGTATTCACCCAGTATCACCGCGATGCCATTATCAACAAACTTTGTTTTCATCAAGCCGAAAGCTTCGTCAACCCATGCTTCTTGTCCCCAGTCAGATCGGTTTGGATTTCCTTCGTAAGCAGCTCCCCACAAATATTTGGAACTTGCTGCATCCAGGGTAAAATCATACGGATCATAAAAATGAACTTCAGCCATCAGCCGGTCCGTTGTACCTGGAGCATCTTCGGGCATTGTCATGTGTGTATTTGCATGCGTAATGTTGGTGTTATAACCCTGCACAATCAGGTTACGCCATGCATTCTTTCCTCCTGTAGAACGCACTGCATCAACGAAAGTCTGGTTATATGTTTCCTGTACTTCAATGTGTTCAGCAGTAGGATTATTATAATCGGCATGAACTTCATTCGTTCCGGCAAAAAGAAGATGTTCATCATAATCGCGAAAATAGACAGCGATCTGTTCCCATAGTGCTTTTTGTTTTTTATTCACTTCTTCCTGATGTGAATAGAGTGGGTGTTCTTCCAGCCATCCGCCATCCCAATGGATGTTAATAATCGCATACATGTCATTATCCACACAATAGTCTACTACTTCACTGACACGTGCCAGCCATGATTCTTTAATGCGGTGTGTTTCTGTATCTTCAATATAACCACTCCATGCGCACGGAATACGTACCGTATTAAACCCTGCCGCTTTCACAGCATCGATCAATGTCTTTGTGGTTTTAGCGTTACCCCAAAGTGTTTCGCTTGCCGCATAGACACCATTGGTTACACTGGTTGCTTCCAAAGAATTCCCTAGGTTCCACCCGACTGTCATTTTTTGCGCAAGCGTTATTGCATCACTGCTCATGCCGGTGTTGTCGGCAGGAATCGTCAATGGAAGACCAGCTTGACTGATGGTTACAATTTGTGTAACATCATTTAAAGCGAACGTGATCGTACCAGATCGGTTGCTTAACCCTGAATTAGCGGCTACCTGAAACGAAGGATTGCTTTGGTTTTCATCAACGACGGTGATCCAGTCATGCGAAATTGTCACATTATATTCTGCAGAACTTTGAACTTCAACTGAGATTTGTTGCCCTTCAACAGGTACCGCAAATTCTAATGGTGATACTATTAATATGGTTGATTCACTTTGCGTTACCGTTACCTGTTTTGATAATGAACCTGCGGTTACGGTAATAACAGCGGTTCTTGTTGCAGCTGTTTCATTTTTTGTTGCAGTTACATCCACTTTTATTGTTCCGGATTTACCGCTTGAAGGTGATAACGTACACCACGTTTCACTGCTTGCAACTTGCCACGAGGTATTTGATTTGACGTGGAAGGATTTTGTTTCACCATGTTTTGAAAGGGAAAGCGCTTCTGTTGAAATGATCAATTCTGCATCCGGAACCTCGCTATCGTCAGAACAAGAAGGAAAACAAAATGTGCTCAGGAAAAATAATAAACGTATTACCTTTTTCATATGCTATATTTTTAGGAAGGAGGCCGACTCGTAACCGAGACAGCCTCCAATTTACTCTATCGACCGTAATCTTTTATCATTCAATCACTAGATGGTAAATCAGGCGTTCGTCAGCAGTAGCATGGTTCGCGAGCGTTGTCACTTTACCAAACCATAACCCAGTAACATCACCTTCATCGTTAAATTCCCATTCGTAAAGTTCAAAGAATTGTGTATCTGTTGGCATATTAGCTACCGGAGGATCAGTATCATTATTATTCATATTGAACCATACCCAGCCACCGTCCACACCAGTCATCTCATAGTTAGGGGAAACGCCATAGAATTTGATCAGATTCGCGCCATATCCCTCGTCTGCAGGAACAATTTGAAACGTCCCTTGTGTTGTACTTCCTGTATTATCGGTGTAACTCATATCACCATTTGTATTAAATACAAATCGGACATCTTCGTTTTGATTAATATTCGTTTCAGAATTTGTCCAGCCCGTCCAGTCCGGCATAGGAGGAGTAAAATCATGAACCCCATTACGTGCCCAGGTGAAAGGATATTCCAATGAAATCTTGTAAGTCTGAGAAGAATTATTCGTCAATTGTTTCTTGAGCACTTTGGCTACATCTACTTCGCCTCCAGCGCCGGATCCAAGTACAAAATGAAACACCATATACTCATTTTTTTCCGTTGAACGTTGGCCCAACCACATCTCTGTTACATTCAAACCCAATGCATCGGTTTTTGTTTTTAGTATCCGGAGTTTATTTTCTGCTGTGGTGTTCAAGCGCATCGTGCTTGTCCAACCAAAATCCGATTCACTGATTACTGCACTGAGGCCCTGATCAAATGTAATATCATTATTTTCATCAATGGTGTACTCCCCTTCAACGTCCTCATTGTTATAAGAGGAAAACACAAATGTACCGCTATTCCCAGCACTTGATGAGAACGTAAATTTAGTTGCAGCAATCATATCTGCATCATAAGCCGCCCACCCAGTTGCAAGATATGTTGGCTCGCCACCAGTAAAGTCATTGATTAACCCGCCATTCAGGTCTGCCCAGTCATATGGTGAGTCCGGAGAAAGAACCCATGTCTTGCTTTTCGTTGTGGTCAGCACATCATTCGGGTCGCCGTCAATCGGAGGAACAGGATCCGGTAAATCTTCAGGGACGTAGTTGTCTGCGTATTCTTTAGATACATAGTTCCAAACCATCCACCATTCACCTTCGCCGGAAACCAATTCACGAAACACTGCTACCTGCAACTGATTTTCCGTTAGCGTAAGAATTTTAAGGTTCTTTGCCCAGTTCGAGGTTTTGAAATCCCAACTTTGGGTATGCAGAATGTTTGCATCAGTCAACGTAATGGTATGATTCTCTACATCCAGCATAAAAGTTCCAGATTCGTCCGCACCTCCTTCAGATGTATTGTGAATAGCGACATTAGCACCTCCATCAAGTGAGAAAGTCATTGTGCTATTCCAAATATTGGCATCACCAGTGTGTCCTTTACCTGGACTCCAATTCGGTGCAAAATTGTTCCATTCAACCGTGGTACTAGGATCTGCATAATCCATTTCTCCTGTGGCAAGTCCATAAGCACCATTATCATGAATCCACGTTTTCGAGTTCCCAACGCCACCTGTAAGAAAGGTCCATAACTCATGATTAACGAAATCTGCATAGAACTCATCAATAGTAAAAGTTACCGGCTCACCATAAACTATTCCACCTCTTGTCAGTACACCGAACTTCACTTCATACGTTCCTTCAAACGGAATTTTTAATGTCACTGTTTGTGACTGACTTCTGCCCTGTGGGTGCTCCCATTGCGGCGTATATCTGGCGTCCATCAAACTTGTTAAATAAACAATGTTTGGATTGTCGGCATCGTGTTCAATTTTGTATGCAATTCCTTCCACCAATTCATCCGGACTTACATCGACATCACCCAAATTCGATTCTTCCGGAGAACAGCCGAACCACAGCGCGCCAAGAAGGACAGCTGTAAATATTTTGAATATTTTTTTCATAAAATTTCTCATTAATCGTTAATTCCAACCTTCATTTTGAACCAGCACGTTGTTAGACAACGTGATCTGTGTATTCGGAATCTGCATAAATCCTCTTGTCTCCAGGATATTTGCTTCCTGAATAACAATCTGGTCAGGTACAGTTCCACTCAACACGTCCTGTGTTTGAGCTATGGTTGACGCTGCCGTGTTTAATCCCTGGCGCAGCAGATCCCAATAGCGAATACCTTCAAAAGCAAATTCAAATTTTCTTTCTTCCATGATATTGGCCAATGAAACAGGACGTGCCGTTAAACCGGATCTTGTCCGTACCAAATCATAATAAGTCTGTGCATTGGGAGACCCCAGCTCCGCAGCCATTAAGAGAACATCGGCGTAACGAATCACAAAAAAATCTTGATCCTGTGAAATCTGAAAATCATTTGATCCGCCTGTGTTCGATGTGCCATCAGGTAAGGCTGTAGGAGTATATTTTTTATTGGTATATCCTGTGTACTCGCGTTGATCTTTCTGATCAAAATCTGCGACACCTTCTGCTTCAATATCAATGATAGAAGCTGACTTTCTTTCATCATCATTAGAAAATTCGGCAACGAGTCTTGGATTTACAGTACCAGCGCCCCATCCTTTTCCATACGGAGAATAGTTAGTATTGCGCATACCCATCATCACTAGCCAGCGGTTACCATCAACGTTACCGTTGTAGTCTTGCGTATTGCTGAATTTTTGAGCAAACACCACTTCTTTATTTCCTTCACCGGCATAAGCAGTGCGATCCAAAGTATTGCCGGGCATCACCGGTACGTAACTTGAAGCAGGCCATAAAGCTTTAAAGTCATCTACCAATCCAAACTCGTTACTGGCAATTACGTCTTCCAGGCCAGCGAGTACTTCTGCACTACTGACACCTAAATCATCTGTGCCATAGTAACCCGTATAGAATAGATAGACACGCGCCAACAACGCTTTAGCAGCATATTGTGTCGCACGTCCATCGTTGTTTTCTGCATCGGCTTTAGGATACGCATCAGCAGGAATATTTGCTGCAGCAAACTTTAAATCTTCTGCAATCAGTTTATAGATTTCAGCCGGTTCCGACTGCGGGATATTCTCCTTTGTAGGTGTTGTCAACAACGGTACGTTTTCAAAAAGGCGAACCAAATCGAAATACAACATAGCGCGTAAAAAACGGGTTTCACCCTCGATACGATTGCGTGTTACTGATTCAGATTCAAACGCTACGCCGTCCAATTTACTGAGCAACACATTACACCGAAAAATACCAGCATAATAATCAGCCCAAGTTCCGTTGAATAAGTTATTATCCGAAGGTGATTGCGTTATATCAAAACGGTCTAATGCTTGATAACCTCTTCCGTCTGTATTTCCGGTACCACCAAACATGTTATCCGATAGAATTTCAGAAGTAACATAAAATGAAAGGTTTCCGTTGGCTGATGTACGTTGATAACCATCGTAACATCCCACCAAAGCCATTTCGGCATCATCGACGGTTTGATAAAAATTATTATCCAACACTTCTGTCTGCGGTTCTACATTTAAATAATCATCGGAGCAAGAGGAAAAAGCCATGCTGATTCCCAATGCGAGTATATATATCTTTTTCACCTGTATTCTGTTTAATATTAGAATTGAAGATTAACACCTGCCATCACAATTTTTGGCCGCGGATAATAACCTAAGTCAACACCTGTCGCCCAGTCATCCGTACCGTATCCGATCTCTGGATCCATACCATTGTACTTTGTAAATGTGAAGAGATTTTGTGCCTGTACATATACCCGCACTTTACTGATGTTTTTCAACTTGATCAGTTTAGAAAAATCATACCCTAGCGAAATATTACTGATGCGCAGGTAATCACCATCGTGGATATACAAATCAGAAAACTGCCAGTTCACATTGGTTTCCGTAACACGTGGCATACGGTTCGACGTTCCTTCACCGGTCCAGCGATTTAGGATTGCCGAAGTATAGTTAGCCTGCTTATTGGAATGATTGCGATACGATTGTACGATTTCGTTTCCAATAGCACCAAAGGCATTTACCGAGAGGTCGAAGCCTTTAAAGTCCAGGGCTACGTTAAAACCAAGCGTTACATCTGGCATACCACTTCCTAAGTTGGTCTTGTCTTCACTGTCAATTCTGCCATTGTTATCTCGATCAACATATTTGACGTCACCGGGTTTTACATCTGCCTGCAGTACGCCATTTCCGGCACCAGTCCATGCCTCGATATCCCCTTCACTCTGGAATATACCTGCAGTCTCATATCCCCAGAAATAACCGATTGGGAAACCATTCTGTGCACGGTAGAACTCTTCAGAATTATCGTATAGCATATTAATGTCACCATGAATAATGCCGTCTTCAGTTGGTATCGATCCCACGGTGTTTTTATTGTAAGCACCATTTACACCAATTTGATAGTTTAATTCGCCGACATTATCATTCCACGCAAGGGCGAGTTCCACACCAGTATTTTTCACACTACCGCCATTGATAACGGGTGGCTCTGCCCCTGCAGTCGCTAAAATGGGTGCCTCTACCAACCAGTCTTTTGTATTCTTAATGTAGTAATCAAAAGTAACCTGCAGCCGATTTTCCATGAGTTGTGCATCGAATCCAATATCAGTCTGTTCAGAGGTTTCCCACTTCACACCAAGATTTGCCAGGCGCTTTTGATATGCACCTGCTGTTGCTGTGTTGTTGGTTCCAAATGTATAGTATGCAGCAACGTTATCGCTGGCAATACTGGTTGACGTATTAATTGGCGCAGCGAACTGATAAGGATCAATATTCTGATTACCAACCTGGCCCCAGCTCGCACGTAATTTGAAAAAGTTTAGCCAGTTAGAAATCGACGATGATTCCATGAAGTCTTCATACGTTACAATCCAGCCAGCAGAAAACGAAGGGAATACGCCCCATTGATGCCCGGGTGCAAAGTTTGATGATCCATCTCTTCTGATGGTTGCGTTGAACAAATACTTTTCATCATAGTTATAGCTGACACGTCCAAAGTAAGAAAGTCTCCGGCTTTGATTTTCAGGGCCACCACCTACTGTGCGGGTAATAACTATATTACCGTCATCATCAAGATGTGGTTGTCCTGTAGTGTTACCCAGGTATGCGTGAGAGAAATCATTAAACTGAGACAACAAATTCCAGTTCGATCCGGATAAGTTCGTTCCCTGGTACCGTTGCGTCTCTGTTCCCACCATAACAGAAAAAATATGCTTATTCTGAATTGTAAAATCATACGATGCAGTATTTGTCCATAGCATAGTATGACCCTTACTCATGTTTTGATTTATCGTAGTATGATCAGTGTTAAACGAGTAAACCGAAAACTGGTATAATGGCGTAAAGCTGCGATTCTCCGAGGCATAGTAATTAAAGCCAAACAGTGAGCGTACTTTCAATCCACGAACAGGTTCCAACTCAGCATAAACATCGGCCTGGAGCCGTTGACCATCCGTACTGTTATTTGAATTTGTCATCATTGAACCGTAAGGATTTCCATCGCCATTGTACCAGGTAGAATTTTGTGTATCGTTGTACGGGCTGTTGAAAAGGTTATTGTCACTATACACTGGTGATAAAGGAGATGTCGTAAATGCACCACGCAGTGTATTATTATATTGATTACCTACATTGATACCATTATTCTTCGTATAGTTGAAATTCAGGTGCTGCCCGATTTTCAAAAATCCGTCATACAATTTATGCTCTGAATTTGTTCTGAAACCATAACGCTCGTAATAGGATACATTCTTACCACCGACAATACCTTCCTGATCGATGTAGTTCATTGAAATAGCATACCTAGAATTTTCAGAACCTCCGGTGATCCCCAGGGAATAATTGCTGGTTCTTGCATTGTCTTTGAACATGTAATTCATCCAATCGGTATCTGCCAATTCGCCCATACTCGCAAAGTCTATTGGTGCAGCACCAGAGTTAAGCGCCTGTTCATTCATGATGGTCTTATACTCTTCGGCATTCAACATATCCACTTTACGACCTACATTTTGAATACCAGTATACGCATCAAACGTTACCTTCGCTTTACCCTGCGATCCTGTTTTAGTAGTAACCAAAACTACACCATTTGCAGACTGTGCTCCATAAATCGCTGCTGATGCCGCATCTTTTAAGATATCGATGGATTTAATATCATTGGGATTTAGTACAGCAATATCTCCACCTGGAACTCCGTCAATAACATATAGTGGTCCGGAGTTACCAATGGTTCCCAATCCGCGAATAACAACTTTCATCATTGATCCCGGCTGACCCGATGTTGAGCTGATCGCAACGCCTGGCGCCTGTCCCTGCAGTGCCTGCAGCGGATTCAATTGATTTTGCTGTTGCAATTTTTCACCGGAAACCTGAACGTTTGCTCCGGTAAGTAACTTTTTCTTCTGTTCGCCATAACCAACTACCACCACTTCTTCCAGCGTGGAAAGATCTTCTGCTAATGAGATCTCA
Source organism: Ohtaekwangia sp. (assembly GCA_035628875.1). Classification (GTDB taxonomy): domain Bacteria; phylum Bacteroidota; class Bacteroidia; order Cytophagales; family Cyclobacteriaceae; genus Ohtaekwangia. Next base: position 42,398 of record DASPIZ010000153.1, read on the forward strand.
AAATTTGTTTGATTACCGATAGCAATTTCCTGAGTGGCATATCCAATAAAAGATACAACGAGCACATCCGACGGACTGGCCTGAATTGAAAAGGCACCCTGAGAATCGGTAGACGTACCGTTGGTTGTGCCTTTAATGATAACATTAACACCTGGCATAGCCATGCCGGCATCGTCTTTAATTGTTCCTGTTACTGTATTCGACTGTGCGTAGGAAATCACACACGAGAAGAAGAACAGTACAGAAACACCAAAGCATCTGTAGAGTTTTCGAATCATAGATTATTTATTTTAGGGTTAGTTTTGTTCTTTCAATTATGGTTTAGTCACAGCAAGCTCTTTTCCGCTATATGCGACCACCCGGTGAGGTTGAGCCGTTAAGCCCACCCCATCCTGA
>DASPIZ010000154.1:0-38459 GCA_035628875.1 Ohtaekwangia sp.
GCTGATTTTTTGATCGCTCATTTTTCTTGAATTTTTATTTTTTTTATTGCACCCGCTTCGTGAGCAGGTTCCCGATCCTTTTGGGGGCCGAAAATTAAAAAATTCAAATCACAAACGAAGTGTTTTTTATTTGCGTTAAAAGGGATCACATCTTAATTGTCTTATGAAATCGTTTGTTCTCGGCCTTCTTGTTTTAATTTTTTCCGTATCACCAGAAACCGAAGTCGCTGTAGCGGAGGAAGTATGCCTGTCAAAGGAAGAATTGAAGCTTTATAAATTGATTATGGACTACCGCAAAAAGAACAATCTGGAGGCTATTCCAATTTCTTCCAAGTTGACAAAAGTTGCAAAAGTACATGCCCGCGATCTTGTGGATCATTATTCTTTTGATCCGACCAATAAATGCAATCCTCACAGCTGGTCAAAAAAAGGTAAGTGGTCCGGTTGCTGCTATACCAGTGATCATAAAGAGGCTGAATGTATGTGGAATAAACCCAAAGAGATTGCAGGTTATAATGGTTCCGGTTATGAAATTGCTTACTATAGTTCTGCAGGGGCCAATGCAGAAGAAGGGCTGGAGGGATGGAAAGCCAGTCCCGGTCATAATCCTTTGTTAATCAATACAGGGATTTGGGACAAATTGAAATGGAACGCCATTGGTATAGGAATCTACAAGGAATATGGCCTGGTGTGGTTCGGTGAAGCGGCGGATTCTACAATTATTAAAACATGCGATTAAAAGTGAGAAAATCACCCAATTAATTCCCAAAATCAGAAAATAGGATTTTTGAAAGATGGTTTTATTAACTGAATAGACGGTTTTGTAAACTGGCTTGATATTCGAAAGCTGTAAGAGGAATACAAATAAAACGCTATGTTCTTCCGGTTCTTTTTCAGCAAAATGTCATTACAAAAGCAGGCGAGATATCTGAAGAAAAAAGGTATTATGCTGGGAACAAGACTTAAAGAAGGCCGCAAAATTTATATCTATATGTTGGGTGATCTTTTTGTAGAGATTGTTTACAGGAACGACAATGTCGATGAGGAGGCAGAACAAATAAATATCCTCCGTGGCCTGGAAAACCTTAACGATTACCTGGAAAAAGAATTTAAGGCGACTTTCTAAAACTTATTTGTTGCGCAACACCTTCAGCATGGTTTCACCGATTTCGGCAGGTGATTCCACTACGTGAATACCACACTCCTGCATAATTTTCATTTTTGCGGCCGCTGTATCATCTGCACCACCAATAATGGCACCGGCATGTCCCATTCTTCTGCCTGGAGGAGCTGTTTGACCAGCAATAAATCCTACTACTGGTTTCTTATTTCCGTTCTCTTTAATCCAACGCGCTGCCAATGGCTCATAATTACCACCGATCTCCCCGATCATAACGATGGCATCTGTTTCCGGATCGTTCATTAACAGTTCAACAGCTTCTTTTGTGGGAGTTCCGATGATTGGATCTCCTCCAATGCCGATGGCTGTAGAAATACCCAATCCAGCTTTTACAATTTGATCCGCCGCTTCATAGGTTAATGTTCCTGACTTAGAAACAATACCGACTCTTCCTTTTTTGAATACAAAACCAGGCATGATTCCCACTTTTGCTTCACCTGGTGTAATAACACCCGGGCAGTTGGGACCAATGAGGGTGACACCGCGTTGTTTAATATATTTTTTTGCGATCATCATATCCTTTACCGGAATTCCTTCGGTAATAGCGATAACGACTTTAATACCCGCATCTGCCGCTTCCATGATTGCATCTGCTGCGAACGCCGGAGGAACAAATATGATGGAAACATCAGCACCGGTTTTTTCAACGGCTTCTTTCACTGAATTAAATACAGGACGCCCTAAATGCTCTGATCCTCCCTTAGCAGGCGTAACACCACCAACCACGTTGGTACCGTATTCGATCATCTGGCCGGCATGAAATGTGCCTTCTGAACCTGTAAAACCTTGAACTATTACGCGGGAGTCTTTATTAACCAGTACACTCATGGATGTTGCTTTTTGAGAAGCACAAAAATAGAATAATAAACGTTTCAGCCAAACCTGTATAAACGAAGAAAGCTGCCTTTTCCTGCAGCCTTCGTCGTATAACATGATCTGTAAATTATTTTTTCAATCCGTTCCTGATCAGGAAACCCTGATATGCATCTTGATAAAAAGGGACTTCGGGCTCCAGTTTTATGGCTTCCTGCAACGCCGTAGCGGCATCTATCAACAGTGAATTTTCTTCGAAGAAACTGGCAAGATAAAGTTTGTTCAAAGCAGAATTTTCGTCCACATTCAGATTATATTCCTGAAGTTGTGATTTAATTCGTTCATTATCCGCTTTCGATAACCTCCGTAGCGAGTATCGTTCAGACACTTTATTAGGATCTGATTTTGATATCACGTACACAATAATGTTATCCTCATTCGACAATGAAGGATCATTCATATTCACCGATACCACATTATCCGTTGTTTCAATGTGGTGTAACTCGTCTTCAAAAAGGCTATTAAAAACCACCTCATACGGACCAGGAATCTTATCCTTATCCCACCCAAAAGTAATTTCATCGTTAAAGATCAAAGCCTGATCGGAAACTGGTAAATACAAGGTTATGTTCGAACCCCTGTGTACGGCCCCTGTTGCCTTTAAAGTGTTCTTTGGATTTTCGGACGAACTAAGAATAAAGTCTGTGTACTTGCTTATTACGCTTGTTCCTCCGGACATTTTATTCGCAAGATCGACTACCTTATACTTACCGGAATGTTTTAATTCTAATGGCTTACCGGAAGTATGCATGAGGCCGATATAAGAATTTTCGCTTAGTCGAAGTTCATCAGACTTTAGCAGGCTGGCCCCCACTTTAATGGGTTGCCACGTTACGCCCGACTTAAATTCATTTTTCCCTTTGTTAACAATTACTTTAAAAGTAAAATTTTCCTGTGCAGTGAGTGGAGTACAAAGTATGGCCAGCAAGACAAGCGCCAAAAAACTTTTTAAAATAGACATATGTTAACGTTTCTGTTTAGAAAAATATTTAACGAGAAATACAACAAGAGGTTTTCATTTTCAGCTTACGCCAACTTCGTTTCAATTATATTACTTTATCCCTTGTCGTAAAAGAAATTCTTCGAATGCCGCTTTATACTCAGGAACTTCGGGTGCCAGAGAAATTGCATTATTATAGGCCGAGATAGCGTCGATATACAACTTATTTTGTTCGAAGAACACAGCTAAGATCATCTGGTTTAAAGCCGTGGATTCTTTTACTTCATCGCTTATCTGGCTTAATAATTCACCAACCTTTGATGCATCGGCAGGCGTCAGCCGCTTAATCATATATTGACTGGAAGCCTTTTTCGCGTCTGCCTTCGACTTCACTTCCACGAGAATTGCATTTTCCCTGGCAAGCGCCGGTGAAGACAAATCAACTGTATACTTTGATTCGGTCGTTTCAAAAGTCAAGATCTTATCCTCAAACATATTTCTTAAGGTCACAATGTATGGACCTTCAACATCAGTACTTTCCCAGATGACCGTAGCCGTATTATTAAAAATATGCGCATCATGATTTCCAGGTAACAATAGTTCAATAGCCTCTGACGATTCTCCCCTGTGTACTGCTCCGGTTGCACTTAACCGGTTCTTTTTTGCTTCAGCCGAATTGCTACTCATGATAAAATCGGTATACTTTGAAAGCACCGTTGACCCCTGTTTTATTTTTTCCGCCAAGGCCATTACAGTATATGTTCCTGGTTGTTTTATTTCCAATGGCTTTCCCGTAACATGAACCATTCCAATGTACGCATTATCGGAAATTTTTATTTCATCATTGGCATTAAGGGAAGCTCCGGTTCTTAAAGGCTGCCACGCATCACCGGATTTATGCTCATTACTTCCTTTATTAGCCAAGACTTTAAAAGCATAGTCTTGTGCTGAAACTGTTAAAGAGCCTGCAAATAAAAGGTAACAAAGCGCCAACTTGCCTTTTTTCATGATATTTTTTTTATAGTCAAAAATACTAATTATAGGTTTCCTTATGTTAATACCTTTTTTCTTTGTTTGGTAAGTCTGATTCTTTTTTTGAAATACTTGGCCCCAGCCTTAATAATGCTGATGTATATCTCAAAACATGGGCCAGCAAGCGCAAGGGTTGCCAATGCTAACGTTATTTCCAACTTAAAGTTAAACCAATAAAAAATGTAAGGCACCAGTACAGCAAAAAGAAGCAATTGAACTAACTGAAGGCCCACCGTTACCGTATCGAACCAAATCGGAATAGTTTTAAATATAAACGAAAACAATGCCACGTTTAAGAAGCAAATTATGATTGCAATAGCAATCTGTTCCCACTGCATCAATTCATCAATATAATCGCTTTCAAGTATCATAGAGATGATATTTGCATGCACAACAACACCATACATATCTGGTCTTGCCCGGCCTGCGAATATTTTATTTAATGGAGTAAAAAATTTATCATCCCAGGAGGTATCACGTAAATCGCCACCTAAAAAACCCATTAGAATAATTTTGTCCTTAATGAGCCCAGGTGTGAATTTTGAGGGATCCAAAGCCTGATCCCAGTCGAGCACGATGTATCGGCCAGGGTAGGTGGAAGCGCCATGCCAATCCACAATATTACCACGGTAATTAATAATTTCTTCTTCCTTTCCACGACTTAAAAATCGATTCGTAACTACAGAATCATAAGCCTGCGCCACCTTAACCGCAAAAGCGAGTTCTGTTTTGTTTCCAACCTGTATAGCAGGTATGACAGACCGGCAAACTTTCAAATCCTCTTGATGCTCTGCTCCTGTGGGTAAATTCACAAACCCCTCTAATGAATTTAAACGCAGGTCTTCATCGGTATGCTCAAGTGAATCATACACAGCAGCATCATCTTTATTGCTTGCTTTTAAGGCCCTGGAACTCTGCCATAGTTTATTTGCCATCACCACGGTCCCAGCGTTCGCTATGGCATCCGCAAATAAAAGGTTACCCAGGGTGTCGTATCGTTGCGGACAATTGATGGAATCGGTCAAACCACCGTCACAACTGAAAATGATATCGAGCGCAAATAATTTTGGATTAAACTGGCTCAATACCCTGATTTGTTGTCCGATCTCAGCTCTGGAAAGATAGCCCGTGTTTACAATTACAATATTGGTATCGATAGGTGGTTCAGCAATCCGAAGTTTGGAAAAAGCATAATCTGTTAACTCCACATCCTCCAATGCCTGGGAAATCGGATCAAGCGCATTGAGAACACTCAATTCAGTTAACCGAAACAGCCCCCATAGTACAGCAAAAACGAAAATGGTAGCAAGGACGCAATCAATCCAGAATTTTAGCATTGTTAGGCTGAATGTATCTAGTAAATTTAGAAGATTTTTCCGGAGATAATCAATGCAAAATAAGAAATCACGGCCAGCTTTAGCCTATTATGCAGACGGAATCATAAAAGGTGACCGTGTTGTACTGGCACAAGCGATTACATTGATTGAAAGTGAATTATCATCGGACAGGGAAATTGCTTCCAATCTCGTCCAAACTATGCAACCCCACTCGGGGAACGCGCTTCGCGTAGGCATTACTGGTGCACCTGGTGTTGGCAAAAGCAGCCTCATTGAATCATTGGGAAAACACATTACTGATCAGCATAACAAAATCGCGGTATTAACCATTGATCCTTCCAGTCCACGCACTAAAGGGAGCATACTTGGCGACAAAACACGTATGGATACCCTCGCAAGAAACCCACATGCTTTCATTCGTCCATCGCCTGCAGGTAAGGCATTAGGCGGCGTCACCAATCGAACACGAGAAGCGATGATGCTGTGCGAAGCCGCCGGATTTAATGTTATCATTGTTGAAACGGTTGGCGTCGGACAATCTGAGGTTGCGGTTAAAAATATGGTGGATTTTTTTCTGCTTTTGCTTTTACCTGGCGCAGGCGACGAACTTCAGGGAATTAAGAAAGGTATTGTTGAACTATCCGACGCACTCGTTATTACAAAAGCTGACGGTGATAATCTCGATCGCGCGCGGCAGGCACAAGCCGAATATCAGCATGCATTACATCTATTGAATCCAGGTGGCAGTACGTGGCGAACCCCTGTGATGCTTATTTCTTCATTGACCGGCTCAGGAATTCAGGAGATATGGCATACTATGACTGAATTCAAAAATAAAACAACCGCTTCTGGCGAATTCGACACCAATAGAATAAATCAACGCCTGATATGGTTTGAAGAACAATTTCATTTTTTGCTTCAGCGTAACCTGACAGAATCTGAAACCCTTCAGCAGCAGATAAAATCATTAAAAGAAAAAGTAATTAGCCAGATGCTATCCCCTTCTCTGGCAGCGCATCAATTACTTCAACTTTTTTATCAATCCATCTGTAAGTAAATTTCCTGAAACCAAAAGCTTGAGACGCGGTGCACGGTTTTTCCATTATTCACAACGCCGTAGCTATACTTTTTTTCAACCTGAACACCCGTTCTATACTGAACCGCTTTTTCAAAAAAAGGCCCATCATATACAAAGGAATGATATTCACCATTTTCACCACAAGGATCGGTCTGATTTGGTAACTTATTCACAAAATTTTCGTCAACTGTTTGACCGAGTATATTATTTGAATAACAACGTTCATCAACGGCACACACCATGGTTTTAAATCCGAGGGAAACAAATTCGCTGAGCAAGGTTGACGTTTCTTTTTTCCATAAAGGGTAGATTGCAAGAAGATCGAAAGGTGCCAACAAATTTTCACGATAAAGTTTTAAGTCTTCAAGAAAAATATCACCAAAAACAACACCATCAATTTCACGGCACTTACAATCTCTGTAGTAAGCCTCCATTGTGTTTTGGTATTCTTCCTGTGTCCCACTTCTATGCATGTAAAGTTTCTCCAGCGGAATACCGATCTGTTCTGCCTGCATATCGATTAATTGCTCGTGTACACCATGCATACCAACACGTTTTGTTTCAGCGTCAATCAATGTGTGAAGACTAACCACTTCAAACTGTTGCGCTTTAATTTTATAAAGCGCCAAGGCAGCATCCTTTCCACCGCTCCAGCTAACGGTGACTTTCTTTTTTATATCCATAGGGGCAGTGACGACAGCCATTTTTACAACAATAACCTCTTTTTAAATGATAGGCTGCTGTAAAAACGATAAGCCCGTTTTCGATATAATGGTAAATCGATTCATCTTTGTCTTTTTTATCTGGCTTCATATCGTTTTAACAAAAAGGACAGTCGTACAAATCATATCCAGCGTGAGCACCCTTCAATATCGTTAATGCAGCTTATATTAAGCTTCAAATATACTGCTCTTATACCCTCCTTTTTATGTAAAATTACAAAATGAAACAAGTCATTTTCGCGCTAATCGTTCTCACCGTGGCGTGCTGCCAGCAAAAGAAAGAAAAAATCAGCAGCGTCCATAGCGACCATCTTGCTGAAGAGCGTGTGTCGTTAAAGTATGCAACCGGATTTTCTATCACCCGAAAAAGTGGTTCCATCTCTGTCACTGTTAATCACCCTTTTCAAGGTGCAGGTCATAGCTATACTTATCTTCTTGTTCCCCGGCATGAACAAGTACCTCAGCACCATCCGGATGTAAAAGTAATTCGCACGCCACTGAACTCCATCGTCTGTACATCGACAACACATATTCCATTATTAGATTATTTGAATGAAAGTGAAAAACTTGTTGGCTTTCCCACAACCGATTTTATCAGTTCAAAAAACACCCGGAAATTAATTGATGCCGGTAAGGTACAGGACCTCGGTATTGATAAGGGTATTAACCTTGAATTGCTTGCATCTCTTCAGCCGGACATGGTGATGGCTTATGCCATGAATGCTGATTACGGGCAGTTCAAAAAGATGGAGGATATGAACATTCCTGTTGTGATTAACGCAGAATACCTCGAGAACCATCCCCTGGGAAGAGCCGAGTGGATCAAATTCATGGCTTTATTTTTTGATAAGGAAGCAGAAGCCGATTCTGTTTTTCAAACTATTGAGCAAAGTTATTTGAATATAAAATCGCTCGCAGAAACGCAGTCGTATAAACCGAGTGTAATGAGCGGCATAATTTACGGAGATGCCTGGTTTATGCCTGGCGGTCAAAACTATGCTTCCACGATACTGAAAGACGCCGCATGCCATTATTTATGGGCAGGCGATTCATCGAATGGGTTTCTTGAATTGAATTTTGAAACCGTTTATGAAAAAGCGAACAATGCCGATTTATGGATTGGTGTTGGCATGTACTCATCCCTGGCGGGATTAGCGGCCGGTGACCATCGGTACACACAATTTGCTTCCTTTAAAAAAGGAAAAATATACAACTACGACGCGCGCATGGGTGCTAAGGGCGGAAATGAATTTTTGGAACTCGGATACCTCCGTCCTGATATTATCCTTCAGGATCTCGTTAAGATTGCGCATCCTGAGTTGCTCCCCGATTATACACCATATTTTTACAGAAAACTGGAGTAGCGTTTTATTCTTCAGATGGTTGTCCCCGTTTTCCGACATACTGAATTTATTCAGATGCCGGTTTTTTAATTTCTTCACTGGTCTTGAACGACCAGAGAGCAACTTCTAATTCGCGCATCATTTCACGTTTTTCCTTTCCCGGAGCATAAACAAAGCCTTCAATGTAATACAGTCTTGCACGAGGCTCATCAATAAGCGCATACCCAAGAAACGGTCCGCCCATACTTGGTGTATTGGTTCTCCATAGACCCCGCACCTCCATGGCGAAATTATTATTTAATTTCATCTGTCTGGCGTGTACATCTGCGTAGTGTTGTTCTGTCACCAGGTAACTCGCGGGATTTTCCGGATCTTCGTAAAGGTATTTTTTACAGATTTCATTTCTCCAGGCAATAATTGAATCCGGCAAGAGCTGATATTCACTTTCATAAGGCTTCCAAGAAATAAACAGGTCTTTATCAATCTCCGCTGTGATATACCGGAACCATACAAAGTCTGATTGCTTATCTGCCAACCTAAACCCTACAGGCAATTCAATGTTACATTGTTGTTCTTTGGGAAGAAATGCCGTGATACCTTTCGTAGACGATACATTTAATATTTCAGCAGATAAACGTTTGCGTTCGGCCTTATTAAAGAAATCGATAATGTTTTGCTTTTGCTGCCGAAGATTTTTGACGAGCACCTTTTCTGTTTTTCCAAACAGGTACATCACCTCTTGTCCACGGGCGAATTCATCTTTATTTGTAGAAAGGTAAAACGTAGTGTCGGTCCTTATTTTGTTGAGCGTTTCTTCGGAAAATTCGCGGCGCAAAATTTTCGATCCGGAAGTCTGCTGATCAAGCGTAAAAACGTAGACCAGATTACGCATACGCGTGAGCATGGTGATGTCGCGCGAGGGATGGATTGCAATTACATTAAACATTGGTTCGGGCTGGGGAAGCCCCGTAACATCGACCTGAAAAACCTTTCTCACTTCCTCTCCCAAATTTCCATTCCATTGAACAGAGTCCATAATAAGTACAATATCGCCGGGATTGCCATTTGCACGTGGCAAGTATTCTGACTTATCGGACGAGCAGGAAAAAAAACTTATGGCGACTAAAAAGTATAAAGCAAGGCGTTTCATGAATCCAATTTTAAGCATAATGCAAATGTGCGACATAGTCACAATCCCTTATGGGATAATCAAAATTGGATAAAAAAAAGAAAGCCTGAAAATTCAGTCAATGAAACTGTGCGAAAGTTTCAAACGGCGGCTGCAATTAAATCCCAATGATCAGGGTTTGGCCGGCTTTAATTGCGCTGCTGTTAAGTTTATTCATCGATTTTATTTTCTCGATGGTGAGACCTTCAAATTTCCTTGAAATCGTCCACAAAGTATCGCCCGGCTGAACGGTATAAACTTTCGTATCAGCTGTAATGGCAACCGGTTTTGCGGACTTTGCCGAGGCTACGGCGGTTGATGGTCCTTTTGATTTGGTGTAGATTGTTAATCGCTGACCAATCCGGATATTACTACTTCGCAGGTTATTCCAACGTTTCAGGTTAGTTACGGAAACGCGATGGCGAAGCGCTATGGAGCCCAATACATCACCGCTTTTCACTTTGTATACAATACGGTCAGTTCCATAGGTAGATCCGGCTGAGTTCTTCGCTAACAATTCAAGTTGTTGTTTACCTACCTTAGATGCAGAATCCAGGATCGCAAATCTGTTCAACTTTAATTTTTCTTTTGAAGCGAGTGGGATAAGCAAGGCATATGGCTTTGTCGATTGTGGAATTGCGCCATGTAAAACCGACGGATTCAATTTCTGAAGGTCCTCTACACATGTTCCGGTAAGACTGGCAAATGTTTCAAAGTGTAAAAACCTGTTTACCTGAAGGGTATCTGCGACGATAAGCATTTCTTCTCCTTCATTCAAAAAATTATGTTGATCGAGGTAATTCATCGTATAGATCATCGCGACAAACTGCGGCACATAAGCACGCGTTTCGCGTGGCAGGAATGGATAAATATCCCAAAACGTTTTTTTATAGCCAGATCTTCTAATCGCTTTTTTTACATTACCTGGTCCTGTGTTATAGGCAGCGAGGGCCAGCTCCCAATCTTTGAACATACGGTGAAGATCGCGCAGGTAACGACATGCTGCATCGGTGGCTTTATCCGGGTCCATACGTTCATCAATGTACCAGTCGTTATCAAGGCCATAGTATTTTCCTGTTGCCGACATAAACTGCCATAAACCAACTGCCCTCACACGCGACACTGCACGTGGGTTTAATCCAGATTCAATGATAGAAAGATATTTCAACTCATCTGGCAATCCATACTTCGCCAGGTGTTTTTCAAAAAGCGGAAAATAAAGATTTTTTCTTCGCATGACCATCCGCGTATACTCCCGGTCACGCATGGTAAAATAATTGATGAAAGCATGAACCTTATCATTGTAGTGCAACGGCATGTTTTCCTCCAAGCAACTCAACCTATCTTCAATCAATGCCGGATGATCATCGCCGGGAACATACTCCATTACAGAAGGCAATGCATAATAGACAAAGTCAGCAGTGTCTGTTTTGTACAGAATTTCCTCTTCTGCTTCAGCGACCTCGACAGAGTCTATCACCTGGGTGCTATCGGTGAGTGTCTGACCATAAGCAAATGTTGAAATAGCTGTTGCAGCTAAGAGAAAAAAATACCTCATCTTAGTTTATTTTAAAAGGGAATCAGAAAACTGTAACAATTTCGACTCTTCAAAGTCATCCGCAATAATTTGCAGTCCGATGGGCAAACCTTGTTGATCTGATCCGCACGGAATTGCAATGGCAGGAACACCAGCCACATTAGCCTGAACGGAAAAAAGATCAGCCAAGTACATTTCTAAAGGATTATCTGTGTGCTCTCCTAATTTAAATGCGGTAGTTGGTGTGATCGGCATTACAATAAAATCATATTCCTTAAAAATCGATTTTGTTTTTTGCCGTATAAGATTTCTTACCTTCTGAGCCTTGGTGTAATAGGCGTCGTAATAGCTTGCGCTTAATACAAAAGTACCTAACAAAATTCGTCGTTGTACTTCCTTTCCAAAACCCTCTGACCGGCTTTTCTTATACATCGAATGCAGGTCCGTTGTGTTGCTGCTACGGTACCCATACCGCACACCATCATACCGAGACAAATTTGAGCTTGCTTCGGCAGTTGCCAAAATGTAATAGGTAGGAAGAACATACTCCTGCAAGGGAAAATCAATAACCTCGACGTTGTGGCCAGCGGCCTTAATTTGATTTATCTTAGCAAGAATTGCCGTCCGTATCTCTGCCTGGAGTCCGTCAGATTCCTCAATCTCACGAACATAGGCTACTTTGTATTTTTTGGAATTACTGACACTTAGCTCTTTTGAATACGACGGTACCGCTTCATTCGAAACTGTACTATCGTGATCATCTGAACCAGCAATAACTTCCAGCACGATCGCTACATCTTCGATGGATTTTCCAAACACACCGATACAATCGAACGATGATCCATAGGCAACCAAGCCATATCGTGAAATTCGGGAATAGGTAGGTTTTAATCCAATTACACCACAAAATGCGGCAGGTTGACGTACAGATCCACCTGTATCTGACCCCAGGGAGACCTGACACAGATCTGCCTGAACAGCCACGGCCGATCCTCCGGAAGAGCCACCAGGTACCCGGGTATTGTCTATTTCATTTAATGTTGGCCCAAAAGCAGAATTTTCATTCGAGGAGCCCATTGCAAATTCATCGCAATTCTGACGGCCTATAATGATAGCATCTTCATCGCATAAGCGTTGAACTGCAGTGGCATTAAACTGAGATGTAAAGCCGTCTAAAATACGGCTTCCGGCCTGAAGCGGATGATTCTCATAAGCGAGAACATCTTTAATACCAACAACAAGTCCGGCTAACCGGCCTGCTTTTTTTTCTTTTATCTTTTGATCTATTTGAGCGGCTTGTGCAAGAGCCTCGTGCTCATATACACTCAAGAATGCATTGAGATGTTTTTTTTCTCTGATCTGAGTAAGGTGATATTGCACCAGATCATAGCACGTAAGGGTGCCTCGCTGCAAATCGGTTTGTATTGCGCGAAGTGAAGCGTACGTTTTCAATACCTATTTCCCTTCTTCTATTTTTGCACTTGAAGTAGTTTCCTCTACTTCGTTTTTAACATCTTTTACGGCACTTTTAAATTCCTTAACGCCTTTTCCAAGACCTTTCATGAATTCAGGAATTTTTTTGGCGCCAAAAAAGACCAGAACAAATAAACCGATGAGAAGAATTTCCTGGAAACCAACTCCACTTAAAAACAATAATGTAGCGTTCATGGCTTTAAATTTTAATCGAAAAACAAAATTAGAGTAAAAAAGATTAGGATCAAATGAAATGGTAACAGGCAGGTAAAGCTTGTTTTAGGCGAACCTTACCAAATCGGGTCTATAAATGAATAACGTACCGATTTATTACATCTTTTTAAGCCAAAGCTCAGGATCCAGGGGCGTGGTATTTTTAAAAATCTGAAAACGAAGCTCCGAAACCCCCTCGTGATTTGAGAAAATCCTTCCTATTTCCTGGTTGGTTGAGACCTTCTGGCCAGCTTTAACAAACACTTCTTTCAGTCCGGCATATACTGTTAGATACTCTCCATGGTTAATGATCACCGTGCTTCCCAGGGTTGGGATAAAGGCAACGCGCCGCACTTCTCCGGAGAAAATCGATTTTACCTTTTCGTCCTCTTTGGTTTGAATATTAACACCGTTATTCTGGACAACAATTCCCTTCAATACAGGGTGATTCTGCCGACCAAAACCCACCGAAACAAACCCTGATGCTACCGGCCAGGGAAATTTATTCTTGTTCTCTTCAAATGAAGAAGATAAGGCAATGGATTCTGCGGATTTCGACTTTGAAGCTGACGCCCGCGCCATTTCTTCCTTAATGATCTCGTTGATCAGATTATCGAGTTTTGCGACTGCTTTTTTTGTCTGGTCCAGGTCTCGCTTAAGTTTTTTTTCTTCCTTCACCAGCGTGCGAACCAATTTGTTTTGTTTTTGCTTCAGGGAGGCGAGTTGTTCATTTTCACGAATCTGGTCATTCAACAACGTATTTTTCTCTTCACGCTGCGCCTGGATGTATTTGACGTGACCAGAAAGCTCATCCTGTACTTTCACAATCTGCTCGGCCTGCATCTTTCGCCGCTCACCATATTGCTCCATGTATTTGAGACGCATCATCAGTTGATCGAATGACTTTGATGAAAACAAAAACATCAACCGTGTGGTACTGTTATTTGCCTTCTGGGCAGCATATAACATCGAGGCATACTCTGCTTTAAGTTTTTTAATATCTTCTTCCAGCACGCTGATGATATCATTGTTTTCTGATATCTCCGTGTCCAGCAAACGCACTTCCTCCTTAATGGAGCTGATCAGATTTTCCTGTTCTTTAATCCGTTGATTTAGTGCATTGAGTTCACCCAGGGAATTTTTCTTCTGGGCGGCGGTTTGTGTGAGAATTTTTTCCACCTCACTGATCTTCGCCAGGTTTTGCTGTTTTTCTTTTTGTAGTTGAGCTTTACTCTTCTTCTGCGCAACAGCGCTAAAGGCAAACAGAATAAATACAAAAAGAAGTACGCACTTACCTCCTGACATACCGTTTTGGAATATTAAATGGGAATTTAAGTTCCTTATCACCTACTTCAGCTTTATTGTATTCAAAAATTACCGTTGTATTCAGTACACCGGCAAGCGTTTTATAAAAAAGGCTAATGGTACCGTTGTAAGGAAAAATCTTATCACCAACAGGTTGAAAATTTGAATAGTTAACAACCAGAGAGTTATTGTTTGTGTTTTCTTTCAACTCTACTTTCTCAATTTTTTTATTGGCGGCATTGATGTAGTTCGATACCATTACAGTACCAGCCTGTTGTTTAAGAATAAACATGGATGCTTCCTGCTCCACCTGATCATTATCATCCCGGGGCATGATCAGGTTGCCCAGCATCGCAGCCTGAATCACATCGTAATTTACTTCGAAGTTATACCGTTTGGAAAGTTCATCATAATCAAAAACGTAATACTCCTTGTCCACATTGCTCACAATTGTAATTGAATCTTTATTGATCAACGCCTTTCCTCCTTGCACCCCAATCACGGAGAAAGTCATCCAGATCACGCTATCCTTACGGATCCTGATATTGGCTTTAACTTCGCGTTCCTTGTTTGCATCGCGCAGAATCATCCGTGCCTTACCCTGGAAAAAATCGAATTCAATTCCTTCTATGTCAAGCGTTGTACCCAAAGAAACAGGCGTTGTAGGACTGATTATTTTCTTGCTGCAAGAAACTGAAATGATCGCACTAATAAGGAGCAAGAAACCGATGTTTCTATTCATACATGTTTCGGTTGGAGATTTTTTTATTTAATGTTTCGCTGTTTGCGTTCAGCCCCCTGGCCTTTTCCCACTGTTCAACAGCACCCGTCACATCACCTGACTTGAAAAGAATATCACCATAATGTTCAAAATGTGTTGCCGAAGCTTTTCCGGTGCCAATGGCGCGCTCGATCACCTTTCTGGCTTCTTTGTATTTTTCACGTGTATACAGCACCCAGGCATGTGTATCAAGGAAGGTGGGATTGTCCGGATTATTCTTAATCAATAGCGCAGACATTTTTTCTGCTTTTTCGAGGTTTGCTTTTCGCATAGCCAGAAAGTAACTATAGTTATTGAGTACGATGGCATAATTCGGGTTAAACGCCAATGCTTCTTCATACGCGTTATCGGATTTTTCATAATCCTTCATGGCGTTAAACGCGTCGCCTAGCAGACTGTTTATTTCACATACAAAAGATGGGTTTGAAGAAGAGAGCCGTTTTGCCTGTTCAAGGGAAACAATCGCCTCAGCAAAGTTTCTCTTGCGGACATTCGCGAAGCCATTATAATAATGCAACATCCGCTGATTCGGAAATAATTCCAAGGCCTGATCCGAATGTTTAATCATCTGGTCGTATTGCTCAAGATTGGCTTCCAGGTAAAGTAGATTTTCCCAGACCTCGTAATTTACCTCACTCATCTCAATTGCCTTGAGATATTCACGTTGTGCTTCACGGTTCTTGCCTGTTGAAAGAAACAAATCTCCCCCAAGGATATGGACTGTGACTTCCTCCGGATTTGTTTTCAATAATTGCTCGAATAGTTTGGTAGCAAATGTGGCTTTATCAGAATCGGTTACGCCACGCGTTTTATCCTGATTGAGCTCTGTGTTATACGCTCCAAGTATAATGAGCTTGCTGCTCAATTCAACGGTGTTATCTTCAAACAAACTAAGGAGAAGAGGTCTTGCTTTTTGCTCCTGGTTGTTATCCCTGTAAAATCCCGCCAGTAACATTTTGGTATTTCCAGCCTCAGGATTTTCCTGCACAAATTTTTCCAGGTATTGAATAGCTTCATTCCGCAATCCCTTCTTTGACAACACTTCCGTGAAGCCCATCATAAACCGTTCTTCATGCGGAAAAGCTTGAATCAATTTTTCACCCTCAGCTATACCTTCTTTTATTTTATTCTGCTCCAGCAACAAACGTTGCTTCTGTATGGATGAAATTTCGTTTACGCCAAAAATCTGCTCTGCACGATTATAGGTTTTAATTGCCTCATCGAATTTATTGGCATATTGATAAACTGCGGCTAGTTCGTATAAGTATTCTTCTGTGCCCGCTACTTCGCGGATCATGTCTTCATAAATCTGCGCAGCCTTTTCAAATCGCGCCAGCGAACTGTAAATATTAGCGGCAAGCAAATAGAAATATTTGTTTTTTCTTTCGAGTCTTAAGGCATTTTCAATGCTTAACGAGGCTTTCAGTAAATCATCCTGTCGATTGCTCGCCATGAGTACCTCTGCAATTTTATAATGTACAGTGGCGTTGTCGGGAGCAATTTCCATGGTTCGCTGATAATACATCAACGCCTTGGCATAATCTTCCAGGATAAAAAATTTTTCGCCTTCTGTAAAGTAAAATTCAGCTTCACGCAATCGGGTCGCCGAAGCCTGAAGCTGATCTGTTTTCTTTTTACGTTGCGCCCACAATTCACTCCCTGACAACGGCAACATCATCAGTGCAAGCGCGAGAATATGATAAATTTTTAATCTGGTCACGTAATCGTATTGTAATCACCCAGGCTCAAATCAAGGGCGGAACCTTCAAAGGTAACGAAATTACCTAACATACTGTTCTCCAGCACAACATCAGAAACGTTTGTTTCTTTCTGAATGATTGAATTTTTAATGCGACTATCTCTAATGACGGAATTTTGGCCGATAGACACATGGGGGCCAACGACAGAATTTTCGATTACTACACCATCGGCAATGAATGATGGTGCGATTATCACCGCATTTTTAATTACCGCCTGATCGGAAACCAATTTTTGATCTTGAATGAATTCCAGGTATCGTTGGTTGGTTTGCACGGTCACGTTTTTATTTCCGCAATCCAGCCATTCTGTTACTTCTCCGGGAATAAGCTTAGCTCCTTTTTTACTCAGTCCCTGAAGCGCCGAAGTAAATTGATACTCTCCTTTTTCACGGATATCATTGTCGATAAGATATTGCATCTCGCTGGCCAGCTTTTCACCTTCGCGGAAGAAATAAATTCCAATAATGGCAAGGTCAGATACGAATGTATCCGGTTTTTCCACCAGGTTGACGATCTCCTTTTTGTCATTCAGCTTCACCACACCAAATTGTGAGGGATCTTCCACGCGCTGTACCCAAATGATGCCATCCTGCGTTGTGTCCAATTTAAATTCCGCTTTAAACAGTGTATCCGCGAAAGCGACGATGACTTTGCCTTTAAATAACTCCTTGGCAAAAAGCAGTGCATGCGAAATACCCATGGCATTTTCCTGGTAAAAAATTCTACCCTCTGCGCCGACTTCACGGGCTATTCCTTTTAAACTTTCTTCCACTTCCTTTCCAAAGGCTGGATGAATAATGAATCCGATCTGATCAATCTTTTCCGGGCACACCTTGGCAATATCTTCTACCAACCGATGCACTATCGGTTTGCCTGCAATTGGCAACAATGGTTTTGGTACAGTAAGGGTGTGCGGCCGCATGCGTTTACCCAAGCCCGCCATAGGGATAATAATGTTCATAGTTTGTTATTAAAGGTTCACTTTTTAAATATTCATTTTCAACATCAACGCTTGCACAAACAGGGTAAAAAATCTTACCGAGGGCTCACTTTGAACGCATTTCTTTCCATTAAAAAAATAAAGACAGCAAAAAAGAGTATTACTCCGCTATGAAAAGTTAATGCCAGCCCCTGATGATCAATGGAAATTGCATTGACTCCATAAACCAGCATCATGGTGACCGTGATGTAAAAAACAGCGCGTGAAATATTATAGGGAATCGGCAAATATTTCTGACCGAAGAAGTAACACGCTACCATCATACCAAAGTAGCACAATAAAGCAGCCCAGCTACTCCCATAATATCCTGCGATCGGTATAAGCCAATAATTAGCTCCTATCGTAATCAACATACCACCAATGGTTATCAAGGTTCCGAAATAAGTTTTATCGGTTAGCTTGAACCAAACCGAAAAATTATAATAGACGCCCAGAAACAAGTAGGCTAGCAGTAAAATCGGCACGATATATAAACCTTCCCAATATTCAGGTCTTCCAAAAAAATATTTCAGGATATCGAGATTAATGCTTACGCCAAGCAAAATAAAACAACACACAATAATGAAATAATGATTAATGCGTGCAAAGAGCTGCGGTGAATTTTTGTCTACGGCATTGGAAAAGAAAAAAGGTTCTGCTGCATACCTGAACGATGTAATGGCAAGATTCATGATGACCGCGAACTTGTAACTG
This sequence comes from Ohtaekwangia sp., assembly GCA_035628875.1. Classification (GTDB taxonomy): domain Bacteria; phylum Bacteroidota; class Bacteroidia; order Cytophagales; family Cyclobacteriaceae; genus Ohtaekwangia. The sequence continues at coordinate 18,436 of DASPIZ010000154.1, forward strand.
GCGCCAAAAACGCCGACCGCGTAGGCTGAACTTTGACCGGGATAAAAATCCTTGGGTAGCCAGAAATTTAGCATGATCCGTGAAAACATTTCATTTGTCATCCCAGCGAGGCCGGTTAGCATTACCGGATATCCATAATTAAAAATCACCGGTGTGATTTGTTTATCATAGCGTGGCCTCCATATACTGAGTATCTTAAAGAAGAACAAAATGTAGAATAGGTTTGCGATGAGGTTCGCCAGAAAAACAAAATCAATACGTGTATCTGGCGTATAGTATATCACCAGGTAATAAACATTAAGCGCAACAAGGATCATGATGTTTATAAACTTTCCCAGGGCGAAGCGAAAAGGTTTTTTTTGCAATCTTAATCGTGCAAAGGGAATAGCCACTATCGCATCGATAAACATGATGGCGGCTAACCACATGATCAATTGTGGTTTATCTGGAACATCCAACGCTGTGGCTAAAGGTTCTGAGAACAGCATCGCAATCAATGAGAGTACGCCGCTGATGGCAATCACCACAGTTTGCGTCAACCGGTAAATTGATTTTTCATCAGCACCCGGTTTTGTTGCAAACCTGAAGTAGGCGGTTTCCATACCAAACATGTAAACCGTATTTACAACGGCGGTATAAGAAAATAATATCGTAACGATTCCATATTCTTCCGGTGTAAAAACACTGGTATGAAGCGGCACCAACATAAAATTAAAAAACCGCGGAACGATGCTACCCAGTCCATACAATACTGTTTCGCCGGCTAACCGTTTTATTTTACTCATTTGGAAAGTTCATGGTTCAAGGTTCAAAGTTCAAGGTTCAAAGTTCATGGTTCAAAATTCAAGGTTCAAAGTTCATGGTTCAAAGTTGGGGATTGTCAATATTGATGGGGTTTCGAAATTGTTTGAGGTTTGACGTTTAAAGTTTGAGGTTGGTTTGCTGCAAGCTTAATGGTTTTCGATAACAACTTGAAGCGTGTAGCCTGTAGCTTGAAGCTTATCGAAAACACAATACTATCGATTAAACAAACTCGCGACTCACAGCTCAAAGCTCGCAGCTTTCAAAAATCATTTGCCTTTAAAAACCGGTTTTCTTTTTTCAATAAACGCCGTGGTTCCTTCAACAAAGTCTTGTGTAGTTACACATTCAGCAAAAGCATTCGCTTCGGCTTCATACCCAGCCTTTTCGAAAGCATATCCCGCATTAACGCTCTTTATTACCTGGGCAATTGCCACCGGTGCCTTGTTTACTATTTTACGCATGATCTGAAGTGCTAATTCCATTAGCGCATGTTGATCTGCTACGACGTGATTTACCAATCCAAGTGACTTCGCTTCTTCGGCGGTAACCATATCACCTGTCATCATTAACTCCAAAGCTTTACCACGACCTACGATCTGGGTCAGGCGCTGTGTCCCGCCGTACCCCGGTATTATCCCAAGGTTAACTTCCGGTTGGCTGAATTTTGCGTTTTCTGTAGCAATTCTCATGTGGCATGCCATGGCCAGCTCGCATCCGCCTCCTAAAGCAAATCCATTCACCGCAGCTAAAACCGGTGTTGAACAATGTTGTATGGCGGAAAAAATACGCTGGCCCTTTTTTGATAATTCAAACGCCTGGCCTTTATCAAGAGCAGCGAGTTCTTTAATATCAGCACCCGCGACGAAGGCCTTCTCTCCTTCTCCGGTAATTATAATTCCCTTGATTTCAGGACTTTCCTGTGCTTCCTGAATGAGATCCATGAGTGCGTTAAGAACGGATGTATTTAAAGCATTTAGCGCTTCCGGGCGTGAAATTTTTAAAACCAGAACACCATCCGGCTGAATTGATTTTACAAGTGCCATAGCGGATTTGAATTAGGATGGCCAACTTAATTGCATTTCGTGAAAGCACAAAGGTTTTCTTGCTTCTTCGCATTGGTTGGTAAACCAAACCGCTATACAAGCCATTCTGTCCTACTATCCACGTGGCGCCATCTGACTTCCCACATATAGGAAATTTAATTTATTTTTTCCCAAATCGGTCCAGAGTCCCTTAATCAAACCCGCCCTCTGTAATGAAAATCGATAAAAAGTAATTTTTTGGTGTCCGGTACACTAATTGGATAAATATACGTAGGTGTCAATTTTAATAATGGCTCGGCATCAATAAGCATTTATACTTACGTGTTTTCACTAAATTGCCGCTCCTCAGATTTGGCCAAAGAATTATGAAAAATATTATACTTATCCTGTTTTTATCTTTTGTTTTCAATGCCGGATTTGCCCAAAATTCAACAAGGAACGGATCCTGGTCTGCAGGATCTACTTGGTCAGGAGGATCGGCTCCCTCTGGGTGGACAACCACTAATGTGGGGCATACGCTCACGCTAAACACTAATCTTTCAGTTTCTGGTACCTTAAATATTCAGGCGGCCGGCTCGCTCAGTATAACCGGTAATGCGACGATAACCGGGGGATCGACGATAAATGTATACGGCACATTATACATCTCAGGAGATGCAACGCTTAATTCGAACCTTAGAATTTATCCTGGAGGAAAGGTAATTGTGGAAGGAAGCACAACAGTTAACAGCTCCAATTACTTAACAATCGGAACCAATACCAATCCTCCGCCATATGCTGATTTTATCGTCATGGAAGACCTAATCTCCGTAAGTAGTGGCGATGTTACTGTAAATCGAAATGCGCGGGTAGCCGTGTTTGGAGATGTCCGTGGTAACGGAGGTGGTGTAATCTTCACAATCAACAATGGTGGGCAAGTTTATGTTGATGGCGATATTGCTTTAACCGGAGGCGGCGGTAATCACATTAATAACAATAACACCACCGATCCTTTTGGTTTTTATGTAAACGGAAACATCTCTAATAATGGAGGCGGTAGCTCGACGGACTCTAATACAGCCGATAAGGATACCATGATTGATACCAACGTTCCATTTTACAATTGGGTTGCTAACTTACCGAACAGTCCATTGCCTGTAGCGCTGTTATACTTTAATACAACTTATCTCGACGGTAGCGTTATTGTAAAATGGGCTACTGCTACCGAAATGAACTCCGATTACTTCAATGTACAGCGCTCATTTGATGGGTTAAATTTTTTCGATATCGGAACTATCAAAGCTTCGGGCTTTAGTTCAGCAAAACAAGAATATGTTTTTAAAGATGAATTCGCTCAGTTAGGTAGGTCGTACTACCGCCTGAAAGCTGTAGATATTGATGGTTATACAGAATACTTTAATATAAGCGCTGTGGAGGTTGAAGGCAAAAAAGAAATGTCCGTTTATCCTAACCCAGTCGTTAACGACGAATTAAAAGTTTCATTCAATTTCTCAATCGACGGGAACGCATATGCAACCGTAGTTGATATTTCCGGAACCGAAGTTTTATCCTTCCAATTTAATGGCGCTTCGTTTCAAACCCCCATCAACCTGAGTGCTGGTGTGTATTTTATTAAGGTTCAGTCGGGAACAAGTAACTTCATTTCGAGAGTCGTTGTAAAGTAATCACGGAAGATCGGACAAAGCCAAATGAAACCGGGGAAGTTTTTCTAAAATATCCTTCGTCATTTCGGCCAATCCAAAATCCGGATTCCATCCCCAATCCAATCGTGCCTTTGAATCGTCTATGGATTGCGGCCATGATTCAGCGATCGATTGCCGGAAATCTGCGTTGTAGGTAATCTCAAATTCAGGAATGTGTTTTTTAATTTCGCGTGCAATCTCGGCGGGACTAAAACTCATCGAACTGATATTGTACGACGACCTTACTTTGATTTTTTCCGTCGGCGAGTCCATGAGTTGCAGTGTGGCTTTGATCGCATCATCCATATACATCATCGGAAGATAAGTATCCGCATTCAGAAAACACTCGTAGCGTTTTTCCGTCAGGGCTTTGAAAAAAATATCCACCGCATAATCCGTTGTGCCTCCACCTGCGGGTGTTTTATATCCAATCAATCCCGGGTAACGAAGGCTTCTTACATCAAGTCCATACTTCGCGTGATACCACGCGCACCATCTTTCGCCAGCAAGCTTGCTGATGCCATATATCGTAGCTGGATCCATGGTGGTATCCTGGGGCGTATTCACTTTTGGCGTTGATGGTCCAAATACAGCAATTGAACTTGGCCAGTAAACTTTGTCCACGCCATGTTTTACTGCAGCATCCAAAACATTGATCAGCCCATCCATGTTGAGCTTCCAGGCAAAGCCGGGATTTTTTTCTCCGGTAGCACTTAATACTGCTGCCAGATGGCAGATCGTCGTAAATTTATTTTTACTGATGAGATCGTTTAGCCGGGCTTGATCCAATACATCAAGCAATTCGAAATTACCCGTGGCCAATTCACCCTGAACTAACTTAACATCAGAAGCCATTACCTGCTCCTTGCCGTGAATCTGCCACAAGGCCTGGGTTAACTCCGAACCTAACTGCCCCCCGGCACCGATTACAAGAACCTTGTGTTTTTTCATTCCCATCTGTTGAACCTTTGCAAATTACCAAAAATTAGTATTCACCTAATACTTGTTAGGCGAGGTTTTCCTTAACTTTACACCGTGGACTTTGAAACCTACTTACAATCTAAAAAAATTGATTCCGAGGCATTCCGGAAGGCAGAACCTCAATTGTGGCAATCCTGGAAAGTAGAATTTGAGTTACTTCACCCTTCCAGTTTTACCGCCCGAAATCTTTTTCTGATTAACCCAATTCGACGGTTATACCAGTTAAAAGTCAGTGAGAAGCCAGTCGTTACGCCAATTGCTTCAGACAATCCTGCTAATAAAGTGGTTATTAAAACTGAGGCAGCGGCCGCGCCGGATCGGCCTTCAAATCCTGAAGCCCCAAAACCGGTTGCAAAACCCCCAATTCCACGACCTGTGTTTAAACCAAGGCCCAAAACCAATTAGGTTATATGTATAAAAAACTTCAGCCTGCATTAATCAAAGAACTGAATTCCATCCGGGATGCGGGTCTGTATAAAAGTGAACGCATCATAACCTCGCCACAGGGCGCCCAAATTAAAACGTCGCAAGGGAAGGAAGTCATTAATTTTTGTGCAAATAATTACCTCGGACTTTCATCGCATCCACGTGTTATCGAAGCTGCAAAACGGGCGATAGACACCCATGGCTATGGTATGTCATCCGTCAGGTTTATTTGTGGAACACAAGATATTCATAAAGAACTTGAGCGAAAGATCAGTTCCTTCCTACATACAGAAGATACCATTTTATATGCTGCTGCATTCGATGCGAACGGTGGTGTATTTGAACCTCTCTTTGGCGCTGAAGATGCAATCATCTCGGATGAACTAAACCATGCTTCTATAATTGATGGCGTTCGATTATGTAAAGCCATGCGATACCGGTATAAACACAACGATATGGCTGACCTGAAAAATCAGCTTGACGCTGCCAAACAAGCCGGCGCAAAACAAATCGTGATCGTGACCGACGGCGCATTCAGCATGGATGGAACAATTGCACAATTGGATAAGATTTGTAATCTGGCCGACCAGTATGAAGCACTTGTTATGTCAGATGAAAGTCACTCCACTGGATTTCTCGGAAAATCGGGTCGTGGTGTTCATGAACGTTGTAATGTGATGGATCGGATCGACATTATAACAGGAACACTTGGCAAAGCCCTCGGCGGTGCTTCGGGAGGATTTACTTCCGGAAAGAAAGACATCATTGAAATGCTTCGTCAACGTTCAAGGCCCTATCTCTTTAGTAATACGCTTGCACCAAGTATTGTGGGAGGGTCGATTGAAGTATTTAACATGCTTTCTGAAACAACTGCACTTCGCGATCAGCTGGAAGCCAACACAAATTACTTTCGCCGTGAAATCACCAGAGCTGGATTTGATATCAAACCCGGAGATCATCCCATTGTTCCCATTATGCTTTACGAAGCGCCGTTGGCGCAGCAGTTCGCAGAAAAACTGCTCGACAAAGGCATTTATGTAATCGGATTCTTTTTCCCTGTTGTTCCCAAAGGCCAGGCGAGAATTCGTGTTCAAATTTCAGCAGCGCATACACAGGCACATTTGGATCTTGCTATAAAGGCATTTACTGAAGTTGGAAGGGAACTTGGGGTGATTAATAAATCAGGAATTTAAGATCAAACACATACAAGCGGACGCTAAGCATTCCTTGGCGCCCAAGCGAGACACTTGCGCGAGTCATACTCTGTGTTGGTTCCCAAAGGGATAAAAGGGCGCGAATGGAAAAGTAGTGCTCACGGCTTTCATAAACCCCTGACCCCTGAAGGGGAACTGTGTTGGGCGAAAGTAAGATGTGCGATGGTTCCCTTCAGGGATAAAAGGGTGTGTGATGGAAAAGTAGCACTCGTGGCTTTCATAAACCCCTGACCCCTAAAGGGGAATCTGTGTTATGCGAAATAACAATGTGTGTTGGCGAAAGGGTGCGCGATGGATATCGGCATTACTCGTGATCGGAAAACGCGCCTCCTTGTTTCAAGGACAATTTAAAATGTTAATTACCCGTAGACTCCGCTGCTTTCTTTCTCGAAACGGTTTGTGCTAACGATTTAAACGAGCTCATTACATTCGAAGCAAAGAAGAAATAGAAGGCTCCTCTTTTTCCTTTTACTTTCACTTTACATAAATTAAGAAAAGGCAAAATCGTGAATGACCTTACTTCTTGCCATTCGAACCTCAGGTTTGAACGACCTTCGAGTACCACAAATTTATTTTCTCCGACCACAACACGCTTGATTTTGCTGCTGATAACGGAAAACAAGTAAATTAAAAGCAAGCCGAAGAGAAAGAATACCACATCCAATATGATATAAGGTAAGGTGATCTCACCAAACAATAACAGTACTCCCACAACAGTCCAAAGCAACAGGGCGATGACCAATGAAAAATACTTTGCAACGTAAAATTTAACAGGATTTGCCTCTACCATGTCTCAGTGGTTAAAAGGGTTTAGCTAAGGTACGAAATTATCAACCATAAGTTGTGCAACTACTCTCTTTTTATTACAACCGGAAAATCATGACCACGGCTAAAGGTGTATGGATACTGTGGTTTACCTTTCAGTTTTCGCGTCATCTCCGGTACCTGATCATCTATAAATGACTTTAATTCATAAATGGTAACCTTACCATCTTTTGGTGCACCATCCGCTGCGCCCTGTAAAGCCTGAATTAAAACGTAGGTAAACAAACCATGTCCTAATGCAGAAAATTCGGTAGCAAATTGTTCACTTCCAGCCGAAGCAAGAACGTGTATACCTGTGCTTCGCGAAAGTTGTGCTATCGCTTTTTCCTCATTCACTCCCCGGGTCGCCAGCAACTCAACAGATCCACCTGATTGACACGCGTCCATCACAATTAGTTGCTTCAGCGCCTTAATGTTTTTGAATTTCTCCTGAAGTACGCTGGCTTCAATCCCATCCTTCTCAAGCAAGCCATGATCGTAGAGTCTTGAATTTTCCGTGGGTATCAAATAAAATTTATTATCTACCATACTACCGTGTCCAGCATAATAAAAAACAAATACATCTTCCTGATTAATCTTTTCTGCAAGCTGATCCATTTTGTTGAGTATGCCGGCGCGTGTAGCCTCCTGATCGTACAAAGCAATCACTTCGATCCTCTTAAAAAGATCACTGCTTTTCTGATCTACTACTTTACTAAACGACTCAGCATCCGGTTTCGCATAATTTAGATTCAGTTTTGAATTTTTATATTCATTAATTCCTACCGCCAGTATATAACACACGCTGTGTTTAAGCGCAGACTCAGTAAAAATTTCCACAGATCGGGAATCTGATTCTACATTTTCTTTATTTGAAGCGATTGCAGTAAACGTGTTTGTACCACCAACCAGATCAATAAGGTGTTTGTAGTTGGTGTACTTGCCTTTCCCCGACGGGTACCGGAGTGTAGCCCTGTCTAATCGAATACTTTTACCGTTGTGTAATACCCTCAACTTTTCAACACCCGCTCCATTGTCAATCATACGAACATGAAGTTCGGCCTTGTTTTCACCCGTTGACACGATAGCGACCTTGACTGTTGGCGGTGGCGCGTTCTTCAACTTTCCGGGTATGCCTTTCGACTCATCAACGCTTCCCCTACTCTGAAAAAACTTCGGAAGAAGATCGGGCCGATAGAATTCATGAAAGAACTGATCAACGGAATACGTTTTCTTACCACTTACGAAGTGAATATATCGCCTTGCATCATCCGTTCCTGTAAAATAACCGTCCGGGTTTTTGACAAGCCAATCGTTGTCGCCAAAATGAATGTGTTCGAAAAATTCTTTTCCTGACGACAACTCCCAGAATTTCGTGACACCATCAAGGCTGTGGCTGATCAACATTTTATTATCAGGACTAAACAACAGCGAGGTGATTTCGGCATTGTGCCCGGAAAAACTAGTCACCAATTTTCCAGTGCTCACATTCCAAACGCGGATTACGCGATCCGCTCCACCCGTGTAGATTAATTTATTATCAGCACTAAAAATGGCGGTATGTACTGCACCCGACGGATGTACAAATTTCCTGGTCATCAAACCCGTTCCGATATCCCACATACGGATGCTTCCATCCCACCCGGCGCTCAATAAGATTTTCTGATCAGCACTCAAGGTGAGGCTGGACACGACATCTGTATGACCCACAAAATTCCGTACAACGGTACGGGTATCAGTTTCCCACATTTGCAAACTGTTATCGAGGTTTGCGGTAAAAACATAAAGATCCGTAGGGTGTGGTAAAATGGTATAGGCAGAATATTGCGGGAAAGAGATCTGTGTCGTTGCCTTACCCGTTTCGAGATCATGTATTTTCAACGATGCTTCCCAACTTGAAGACAAAACCTTTGTTTCGTCGGTACTGAAATGAATATCAAAGATCGGTTCGCGATAGCTCTCAATCACCAGCAATGAATCCCCCGTTGCTACATCCCACATCATAATCTTTCCATCGCCTCCACCCGTCAAAAGTCTTTTTCCATCTTGGGAAAGATCATAACAGAGTACCGCTTTTTTATGACCGGAATAATCCATCACCGCTTTTCCGGTGGCAATATCCCAACGCTTCACCTTTGTGCCAAACTTGCCTTTCAACAGGGTCTTGCCATCGTTAGTAATCCGCAGCGAATTCTTCAAACGAACATATTTGGCAATGTGCGATTCCCAATAAAAATTAGGATCATAATTCAACCCTCCTTTATCACGAGCATTTAAAAATCCCGTAAAGGCCGGAAGTTTTTTTTGCTGCCGGAAATCCCACACCATAGCGGTGTTATTGTCTGAACCCACAAATACCTTTTCGCTTTTCAGACCAAACGCAAGATCATGAAATTCAGATTTCTCTTCGGCATCGAGGGATGCGAGCATTTGTCCGTTGTCGACATCGTAAACATTAATCTTTTTTTCTGTAGCAATCGCAATGCTTTTGCCATCGGGACTCAGGCTTAACCCTGTTAAATCTTCAATCTCTTCAGCATACTGTATTTCTAAAACGCCTGTTTCAATGTTGTGTTTTTTGATGGCGCCATGGTGACTTGCCATAAACAAATGTTTGCGATCATCACTGAATGCCACCCGTGTTCCGCAGCTTCCACAAAACCCATTGTCAGGCGTAAACTTCCTAACCAGTTTCCAGGAAGTTGTTTCATACACAGTCGCCGTATAATTATCTTCACCGAAGGCGAGTAAGGTACCGTCTGTACTAACGGTTATATCAACACCGCTTCGCAGTCCCGTATCCGGAACGACGGGAATTTTTGTGATTATCCGTTTTGAATTGAGGTCAAAAATAACAGCGCTATCACCTCTCCCAGTGGTGTTATATCCGGCATAGACAAAAAACCTGCTTAACGGATCGAAGTAGACTGAAGTGATGTAGTCGTTTGTCTGCAAAACAAAGACCGCTTCTCCGGTTTCAACGTCCCAGATGCGTATACTCTTGTCGTTGCTTCCGGTAAGGAGTAATTTGCTATCAGATGAAAACGCCAGCGTCGTTACAGACAACTCATGACCCAAAAAACTCCTTACCTCGCGACCTGTAGTAACTTCCCATAATTTAGCAGACCGATCCTTGCTGGCTGTAGCGATGTAGTTGGAATCGGCACTTACGGCTACAGCAAGAACAGCGAGTTCATGGCCTTTCTGAATAACCGTCTCCAAAGGTTGTGCGGATAGGGTTACCGGTATAACCAGTAACAAAATAGCAAAGCGAAATATCATAGATAAAGATTGCGTTTCGAATTATTACAGGCTACTTGTCACTGATGCCTCAGTTTCTTCTTCAGGAAGTTCTTCCCAGTTTGCCGGTTCGTTGTTATTGAGATATTCAAGGATTTTAATCTCGATATGTTTGATCTTTAAACCGCGCAGATACTTACCATTTCGGGCGAGGATTAACCGACCGGTTTCTTCCGAAATTGCCATGATCAACGTATCGGTGTTTTCAGACATACCAACGGCAGCCCTATGCCTTAACCCGAAATTAGGTGGCAGGTGATCGTTCTCACTCACCGGAAGTACACAACGCGCTGCCTTAATCCGGCCTTTGTATAAAATAACTGCACCATCATGCAAGGGCGAATTTTTATTGAAGATCGATATCAAAAGGCGTTTATTAACTTTTGCCTCAATCATATCGCCGGTCTCCGCATAAAATTTCAATTCACTATCGCGCGAGAACACGATGAGCGCTCCAGTCTTAGCGGCTTTAAGCGCTTTTGCCGCCTCAATTACTTCGCTAATTTCAACCTCTTCCGGGTATTGATTTCGCCAGCTCGATATACTTTTAAAAAGATTTTCACGGAATTCGGTCCCCCTTCCAATAACAAGTAAAAATTTTCGGATCTCCGGCTGGAAGAGGATAATCATGGCCAGTACACCAACACCCATAAATTGTCCAAGAATAGTGGCCAGTAGTTCCATCTGGGCCGCACGAACAATAAGATACACGAGGTACAAAGCCAAGATGCCAAGAAATATGTTTACCGCAATACTACCGCGGATAAGTTTATAGACCTGATACAATAGCACACTAACAAGGGCGATATCGACAAAATCTACCCAACCAACTTCCAAAAAACCTATTTTAAACAAAAACAACATGCTTTACAAAGGTATTAAATGTGCCCTTTAATCAATACGAATAACACGAACATTACATCAGGTAGGAAATTAACTTTACAGTTTGTATGGCTTCTTTCACGTCGTGTACCCGTAAAATAGTGGCACCTTTTAAAAGTGCAGCAGCATGTAAAGCGGTCGTGCCAGGAAGCGCTTCTTCAGGAGAAATTTCTAATGTTCGCCAAACCATCGATTTCCGCGAGAGGCCTGCCAACAACGGTTTCCCGAGGATCTTTAAATAATCGAAGTGACGGAGCAATTCAAAATTCTGTGGAACAGTTTTCGAAAAGCCAAAGCCCGGATCTACAATGATATCGCTTACATCCATTGCATGCAGGCTGGCAATTTTAGCGTGGAAATGATCAACAATTTCCTTCATCAGGTGATCATACTGCGTTAACGATGCCATTGTCTGCGGTGTTCCGCGCATGTGCATGATAATGTACGGCACTTTCAATTCAGCGATGGCACTGAACATCAGTGGATCGAGTTCTCCCCCCGATACGTCGTTCACCAGGGTCGCACCTTCCGAAATGCAGGCCCGCGCCACTTCGCTGCGAAACGTATCCACTGAAATAATGGCGTCCGGAAACCACTTTGAGATGGCCTTTACTGCCCGCAAAGCACTTTTCTTCTCGTCGTCAAGCGAAACGTCTTTGGCACCTGGCCGTGATGAATAAGCCCCCACATCAATGAAGGTGGCTCCTTCGGTTAACATTTTTTCAGTTTGTTTTAAAATGTCGTCTTCAGATTGGTAGCGCCCTCCATCATAAAAACTATCAGGGGTTACATTGAGAATGCCCATAATACGCGGAATACTCAAATCAACCAGCCTTCCGCATATGTTCAGTGTTTTGTTTGTCGAAAAAAAGCTACTTTGGGCCGCAGATTTCATAAAACCGGGATGATGAGAATTATCCTTCAAATTATGAAGTTTGTGTCCTAAAGATGACTACTTTGATTGAAAAAACAACAGAAGAATACAACGCCGTGATCGAAACCTGCCGATCACTTTTTGAGAAGAAAACCCGTGACTATGGAACTGCCTGGCGGATATTGCGGTTACCTTCCATCACCGACCAGATCTTTATCAAAGCACAGCGCATTCGCAGCATTCAGGAAAAGGGTTCCCAAAAGGTAGACGATCCTATCCGCGATGAATTTATCGGCATTATCAATTATTGCATCATTGCCCTGATTCAGATCCGATTAGTGAATCATTCAAAAATGGATATGCCTTTCGAAGAATTAAAACCGCTCTACGAAGAGGCTGTTGCAGAGACATTCGATCTGCTTCAAAATAAAAATCATGATTACGGAGAAGCATGGCGCGATATGCGGGTTACTTCCATCACGGATATAATCCTGATGAAGCTACTTCGTGTGAAACAAATTGAAGATAACCAGGGCAAGACACTGGTAAGTGAAGGTGTTAAGGCCAACTACCAGGACATGATAAACTATGCCGTGTTTGCCATGATACTCATGAACGAAACGAAACCAGCATAGCATATAAAAGGCCATGTGTTCCTTTAAAAATCAAACCTACATAAACAGATGAAAAAAATAGTTGATCAGGTTGCACGATTTATTGTTGGTGGATTATTCATCTTCTCGGGATTGATCAAACTCAATGATCCTGTAGGAACTGAAATCAAAATGGAAGAGTACTTTGAGGTATTCGCGGAAGACTTCGGATCGTTCTTCCTTTTTTTTAAAGATTTTGCCATGGAAATCGGCATGATCATGATCGTGCTGGAAGTTGTGCTGGGTGTCGCGGTGCTGATCTATTACAGGATGAATATTACCGCGGTAATCCTTCTCGTGTTGTTAACGTTCTTCACATTCCTTACTTTTTATTCTGCATACTTCAACAAAGTGACTGATTGCGGATGTTTTGGCGACGCGATTAAATTAACGCCATGGGAATCGTTTTTCAAAGACGTTTTCCTGATGGTTTGGGTACTCCATCTTTTCTGGTACAGAAAAACCTACAAACAACTGCTCCCTGAAAAAGCGGGACATGCGGTTATTTTTGCTATCACGGTTCTTTCAACTGCCGCGGGAATTTATGCCATACAACATTTACCATTTATAGATTTTCGCGCTTATAAAATCGGGAATCATATTCCAACACAAATGAAACCTGCTGAACAAGCCAAGTTTGAATACATCTTCGAACGAAAAGACAACGGGGAAGAAATACGATCTGAAAAATACCTTACCGATACGACACTGTATAAATACAAAAGCATCAACCAAACGAATGCCGATAGTCCGGATACCAAAGCAAAAATTACGGACTACGCTGTATTCTCTACTGAAGGAGAGGATATGACACAACAAACTTTCGAAGGAATAAAACTTTTCTTTATTGTTTATAATGTTGAAAAGGCTTCGACGGAAAATATAGCCTCCATTAAAGAACTTATCGATGCCCTTGACGGCAAAATTGATATGATGTTGCTAACCGCCTCGGGAGGAACCGAAACCGAAGCATTCCGTCATGAACATCAGCTTGCGATTCCGTATTATTTCGCTGACGCCACGGTGTTGAAGACCATTGTACGATCCAATCCCGGTATAACGCTGTGGGTAGACGGCACAGTAAAAGATATGTGGCATCACAACGACACGCCTACACCAATTGAAGTGCTGGCATCAACAAAATAGAAAGCTGTATCCTGATGAAAATTTATCTTATCGGTCTTCCCGGATCCGGCAAAACAACACTTGGAAAGCAGTTGGCCCGGGCGTTGGGACTGCCGTTTATAGACTTGGATAAAGAAATTGAAACACATGAAGGGCAATCCGTTTCAGGGATATTTACAGGCAAGGGTGAGCCCCACTTCCGATTGGTGGAATCGCAGCTGCTTCATCGCTGGGCTGAATCGCAGGATGAATTTGTGATGGCCACAGGCGGAGGTGCACCGTGTTATCATGATGGAATAACGGTAATCAACAACTCAGGATTAAGCGTGTTTCTCGATCCGCCATTAGAAACCATTGTAGCACGTATTGAACATGCGACAAACCGACCGCTCCTGGCTACCGACGACATAACGATAAAAAAAGATCGTTTATTAAAATTATATGCAGAACGGGTGACGTGTTATGAACAGGCTAAACTCCGGTTTAAGGCGACAGAAATCTCCAAACTTATTGAATTGATCCAAACTCAGTAGTTAAACCCGATTGTGATCAATCCTGAAGTTAGTTTCCTGGACAAATCTACCACTGGCCCCACATAGTCATTACCATCCCAATAGGTGTATGGCTGATATAATGAATCTCCCTTCCGCTGAATCAAAGCAAAATCAATATAAAATTTCTTCAACCTCACGCCGATACCGCCACTGATGGATGTGATCTTATCATCGATGTCGAGATTACTTTTATATGGATTACCTTCAATACCATATCCGGCACGGAAGCGAAGGATTTTGTAACGGTATTCACCACCGACACGAAAATTCATTGTTGACGCATAAGAACTTTTGATTCCTTCATTCTCCGGTTGATAATCCACGCCGGGCGTTTCAGATGAATACTTTCCTCGTGAAGGGTTGGTAAATTCAAGATCCGTGGAAATAAAACCAATTTTCGAAATGAACGTGACACCTGCTCTTAATCGTGAGGGCACTGTGAAGTTATATTCGGAAGTAACAATGTCTGTTGATGCGGATTCATTGTTAAGAATCACTTCATCCTGTCCTGGCAGTTCTTCTCCATAGTAATCAAAGTTCTTCCATGTGGTATTCATTGATGCACTATAGGTATCTGTAATCGTATAGTATGTTGGCGTCGTGTATGATATACCAACCTGTAAGAAATCAACTGGGCGTACGATCGCACCCAATGTAGCATTGATACCGGAACCTGTTATTTCAACATTCTCCTCCAGCATCAGGTTATCAAAAAAATTATCTTCTGCATAAGACTCATAGAACCTTGTTCGTGATTCATAGCGCAACGAAGCAATGCCAATACCACCACCGACAAAATAACGATCTCTGAAGTTCGCACCATAGGACAAACTCCATTGATTCATCGCACCCTTCCTGGAGACCTGTTCAAATTGATCAGCGGGAGATAATATGTTCTGAAAATTGGATTGAACATCGGTGAAGTATTCTGTATCTAAACCATCATCAGGATCCCGCGTACTCGTAGGGCCTATTAAATAATTGAAATAGGCTAATCCTGTAGGCGTATTATAATGGTACTGTCCTTCTTCAAACTGTTCAGTAGTAAAACCGTCAGCCTCCGAAAGGAACGAATCTATAATAGAACTATTTTCATTAGCACCGAAATAGGTAAAGTCTTCTCTAAAGTCGTTGGTTCTATTTAATGTAATGGCAAATGATCCACCAATGTAATCACCCCCCTGTCTGCCGGGTACATTGAATACAATGCCAAAGCCCGGAATCTGAAGGCGTGAAAGTGATTCATCGTTTTTATTGCCAAGAAAATTACTTCCTGTTGAGAAGCCCGTCAGCGCAGGTGTTAAACTCACTTCAGAGCGATTAAACATACCGAGTCCTGCCGGGTTAGAAAATGCTGAACTGTAATCACCGCCCAGCGATATCTGCGCACCGCCCAGGCCTTGAATCCTCGCACTGCCTCCTATCTTCGTACGACTAAACATTAACGCAGACTCGACATAATCCTGAGCCGTTGCGAATTGTATGGACAAAGTTATTGCACCGAGGAAGAATATTAACCTCCACTTTATCATAAGGGACCTTTTTAGTTGTTAAGAATTAATGTCGTTTACTTAAGCTTGTTTGTTTTTTGCCTCACTCTGCCCTCTCCGAAGGAGAAGGTTGACGGAAGCTTAAATAAACGACATTGAATTAAGAATTATCTACCGCCTCTGCTTCTTCCATTTGATCCTGACGAAGATGGCGCACTGCTTCTTGAGCCACTGTTCGACGGCGTGTATGAACTACTCCTTCCACTATTGTTACTTCGAGACGGCGTATACGAAGAATTGGTCCTCTGATTATTATAGGATGAATTGCTTCGCTGGGTATTGGAGTAAGTACTTGTTGTTCGACCCGAATTGTTACTGGTATTGTTCTGATTGGGCGCTGTATATTTCCAGGTCCTATCGTAGTACTCAGTTTTACGTGTCGTATTATTGGTTCGCGCATTGGAGTTACGTCCGGCTTCGTTGTTATATCTAGTTGTAGTAGCTGTACGTGACCGCGTGTTTTCATTACGCTGGTTTTGATTCACAATCGCTGTGCTCCGTGTCGGGCGTTTTCCGTAAGTTACTTTTCTGCCAGTATTTTCACCGTAGTTGTTGTTTACTACGATTACGTTCCTGGAGTATCCTCCCCAGTAAGAATAAGGCGAGCTATAATAAGAATAACCCCATGAAGGATAACCATACCAGTGCGCATAAGGATTACCATAACCAAAGCTCATGCTCCATCCACTTCCATAACCACGACCCCACGGACTTCCGTAATAAGATGAACCCCAGCCTGCGTTATAGTATGGGCTATCCCACATGCTGCCATATGGATCGTAATAATTGTTTCCGTAGTATGGCGAATTCCAGCCACCCATATTAGAACCATAATAACCTGATGGGTACCACTGATTATTGTACTGGTGATTAAAATTGTTGTTCCATGCATTAAGGTTGTTTGCTTTGTCGTAATCGGAAACGTAATAATCTTCATTATCCGACTGCGCTACTTCAGCGTTTTCACGCGCAGCATATTCCGGATTTACGTTACGGGCAGAATAGCTGTCTGTAGGATTCATCTGTTCCTCTTCACGTGTTGTTTTCTTCACGGAGGCGTAGACGTCGCCCTCTCCTTCAGCTGCCCTGAGTTTTGCCCTGTCCTTCGAATTAAAGTACATATCATCAGTTTCAATACCCTGTGCGTATGAACCCACAGTTAAAACTGAAAGAAGCCCGAAAAATATTGATTTGATATTCATATCGTAGTGGTCTAATGATCTATATACTAAACGTAAAAACTCAATAAAAGTGCTGATAAAGCTACAAAATTTGAACGGTAATTAAACTGCTAAAATTATATTTGCCAACGGATTGAAATTAAACAATAATTATACCAATGGGAAAAGAAATACCAAGCCGAAGTGAAGATTACTCGTTATGGTACAACGAATTAGTGAAGAAGGCAGATCTGGCCGAACATTCTGATGTTCGCGGGTGTATGGTCATTAAACCCTATGGTTACAGCATTTGGGAAAAAATGCAGCAGGCACTTGATAAAATGTTTAAGGATACAGGCCATTCCAACGCTTATTTTCCCCTATTTGTTCCTAAAAGCCTCTTTGAGGCAGAAGAGCAAAATGCAGAAGGCTTCGCGAAAGAATGTGCTATTGTTACGCATTACCGCTTAAAAAACGATCCTGACAGAAAAGGAAAGCTAATGGTTGACCCTGAAGCAAAACTGGAAGAGGAACTTGTGGTGCGCCCGACAAGCGAAGCCATTATCTGGAATACCTACAAAAAATGGATTCAATCATACCGTGACCTGCCGATTTTAGTGAATCAGTGGGCCAATGTGGTGCGTTGGGAGATGCGCACAAGATTGTTCCTCCGTACTGCAGAATTTCTCTGGCAGGAAGGCCACACCGCGCACAGCACCAGCGACGAAGCCGTAAAAGAAACCATTCAAATGCTGGATGTTTACGCAGAATTTGCAGAAAAATTCATGGCATTGCCAGTCGTGAAAGGCAAAAAATCCGAAGGTGAAAAATTCCCCGGCGCCATTGATACCTATTGCATTGAAGCCATGATGCAGGATGGCAAAGCTTTACAAGCCGGCACATCGCATTTCCTGGGACAGAATTTTGCAAAAGCATTTAATGTTCAGTTCACCGGAAAAGATGGAAAACTTGAATATGTGTGGGGAACTTCCTGGGGTGTAAGTACCCGCCTGATGGGTGCTTTAATCATGGCGCATTCCGATGACGATGGATTGATCCTTCCTCCTAAACTGGCGCCTATCCATGTCGTTATCGTGCCGATCTTTAAAACGGAAGAAGAAATGAATGCCATCACCGCAAAGGCCGATGAGATCAGCGTGGCACTTCGCAAACAAGGATTCAGCGTTAAGTTTGATAATCGCGATACACATAAACCAGGTTTTAAATTCGCTGAATGGGAACTAAAAGGTGTTCCGGTGAGACTTGCTATCGGCCCGCGTGACCTGCAAAACGGAACAGTAGAAGTTGCGCGACGCGATACAAAACAAAAACAAGTGATGAATCTGGACCGTGTGGCGGAAGACATTCCTAAGTTACTGGAAGAAATTCAGGATTCGATTTATCAGAAAGCACTGGCATTTAAAACGAAATCAACAACTTCGGTAGATAGTTACGAGGAGCTAAAAAAGATCCTCGATGAAACCGGTGGATTTGTTTCAGCGCATTGGGATGGCACGCCTGAAACGGAAGCCGCCATTAAAGAAGAAACAAAAGCTACCATCCGCTGCATTCCCCTTGATGCCAAAGAAGAGGCTGGAAAATGCGTTTATTCCGGAAAACCGTCTGCGCGCAGGGTGTTATTTGCGAGGGCTTACTAAGGCAAGCGGCCCAGGGTTAGAATATTAGTGAAATATTCTGCACTTTCGTGTTGCTTCATTTTATGCTAATGTGGATTATCATACTTTCTCTGCTTGTGATTGGCCTGGCGCTGCTCATTGTAGAAGTCATATTTATACCAGGAACCACCATAGTGGGTTTGCTGGGTGTCGGCTTTTCCGTTGTTGGTGTGGTGGTTGCTTACCGCAATCTTGGCGATGAAACCGGTTTTTATATTCTTTTGGGTACACTGGCCGCAACAGGACTTGGTCTCTATTATAGTTTCCGGTCAGGTGCCTGGAAAAGATTCGCTTTAAAATCCTCGATCACCAGTAAAGTAAATGAAGGCCTTCTGGATGTGCTTTCTATTGGCGAGGAAGGAATTACTGTTTCAAGCTTAAGACCTTCCGGAAAAGCAGAATTTCAAAACAAGTATTTTGAAGTTCGGACCACCGGAAACTTCCTTAATCCCCAAACGAAAATCAAAATCATACAAATTGAGGGTAACCAAATAGTTGTAGAACAAATTAATAACTAACGTATATGAGTGAACCTATTTACTTACTGGCTCTGGTCTTTGGCGGGATCATCCTGTTTTTTGTCTTTTTATATTTTGTACCGGTAAACCTCTGGATCACGGCCCTGTTTTCGAATGTTAAGGTCGGATTATTTGAACTCGTGTTTATGCGAATTCGTAAAGTACCGCCGCGCATCGTCGTTGACTCTTTGATCACCGCGACCAAGGCTGGTTTACAAATCTCTTCCAACGAACTTGAAACCCATTACCTCGCTGGCGGAAATGTGCCGAATGTGATTCGTGCGCTCATCTCTGCAGATAAAGCAAACATCAGCCTGAGCTTCAAACAAGCTACCGCGATTGATCTCGCAGGACGCGATGTATTTCAGGCCGTACAGATATCTGTTAATCCAAAAGTAATTACAACACCAAAAGTTGCTGCCGTTGCTTCGGATGGTATTCAGCTTATCGCCGTAGCGCGCGTAACTGTTCGTGCCAGTATTGCGCAGCTTGTTGGTGGTGCCGGTGAAGACACGATCCTGGCGCGTGTGGGTGAAGGAATTGTTTCTTCTATTGGTTCAGCAAAATCACATAAAGAAGTATTGGAAAGTCCGGATAACATTTCCAAGCTCGTGCTTTCCCGCGGTCTTGATGCCGGAACAGCCTTTGAAATCTTATCGATTGATATCGCCGACGTTGATGTTGGTGCTAACATCGGTGCAAAACTTCAGATCGATCAGGCTACAGCCGATTTAAAAGTAGCCGAAGCGAAAGCAGAAGAAAGAAGAGCGATGGCGGT
>DASPIZ010000155.1:0-5237 GCA_035628875.1 Ohtaekwangia sp.
TGACTTGAGAAAATTAACAGCATCCAAAAAAGTCGCTTTTAGTTCAGGCCAGTTAAATTCAATGTCATATTCTTTTAAAATTTTAAAATGGATATCGGTTAACTTATCCAGTTTAGTACCAAAATGTTCTGACAATATATCCCCAACACGAAGACCTTGTCGTCCGATTTTATCCTGATATGTCGGTCCAATACCCTTTAAAGTCGACCCAATCTTATTTTCGCCTTTTGCTTTTTCATAGGCGACATCCAACAACCTGTGTGTTGGCAAAATCAAGGTTGCTTTTTTTGAAATAAAAAGATTTTTATAAACGTTCAGGTTGAACTTGCCCAGCTTTTCAATTTCAGATTTAAAAATAATCGGATCCAGTACCACGCCGTTGCCAATTACATTACGGGTTTTTTCCCTGAAGATGCCTGACGGTATCTGATGTAAAACATGTTTAATGCCATCGAATTCGAGTGTATGGCCAGCATTTGGTCCACCCTGGAATCGTGCTACGACATCATACCTGGGCGCTAATACGTCCACAATTTTACCCTTACCTTCATCGCCCCACTGAAGGCCTAATAATACATCTACCTTAGACATTACGTGATTTTATTTTAGAATTTCTTCTTCTGTTCCTATGATCTGGAAAATGGCATTCAGCTTCGTGATCACCAATAACTTTTGTACATTTTCGGAAGGCTTCATTAAATATACTTCGCCTCCCTTATTTCTGAATTTTGTTAAGATGGTGATTAATACGCCGATACCACTGCTATTGATATAACGGAGCTCAGAAATATCGACAATACACGACAGCACTTCCTGTTGAATAGCCTGGGTTACAACCTCGATCACAGCGGCACCATTATCTTCACCAATCAAATCACCTGATAAGCGGATAACCAATTTTTGGTTTTTAATTTCATGTGTAAACTTCATACTAGGTTGGGTTGAGTCACTGTGCGATTTTCACAATTTTGCTTCGTACAGGTTCCATATAAAATCAAGGAATGATGTAACACCTGAAAATTTAAAATTTCTTCCACTGTATTCTGGATATTCTGGATACGCGGATCGCAAAATTCAATCACTTTATGACATTCTGTACAAATCAAGTGATCATGTTGTTTATAGCCATACGACTTTTCGTATTGGGCCAGGTTCTTTCCGAACTGGTGTTTGCTCACCAGATCACATTCTACCAACAGGTCGAGCGTATTATAGACCGTAGCCCGGCTAACCCGATAATTCTTATTCTTCATGCTGATGTAGAGCGACTC
The DNA here is from genome assembly GCA_035628875.1 of Ohtaekwangia sp. Taxonomy (GTDB): domain Bacteria; phylum Bacteroidota; class Bacteroidia; order Cytophagales; family Cyclobacteriaceae; genus Ohtaekwangia. The sequence continues at coordinate 1,272 of DASPIZ010000155.1, forward strand.
TACATCGAAATGGCCTTCGCGTGAATAAATCTCTTCCAAAATAGCATAACGTTCCGGTGTCTTCCGCAATTCCTTGTTTTCAAGGTATGCCGTGAAGATTTTTTTAACTTCTTCGTATAGTTTCGGGTTAAGTGCCATGTTTTTTTAAGCGGGGACAAAGATACACCAGAATTAATAGAATGGTAAAATTTAAAGCAGAATGATCTTCTCAAGATTTCGGATCGCTGGATCACCTATCTGATCCCATTAATCGCTTTGCCACTTTGAAGGCGCATTTTCTTTCGAATCGAATCGGCTTGTCTTTACAACACCTTCCACGTTCCTGAGTTTTTCCATCAATTGCTCGAGGTGTCTGGTATCGTTTACATAAAGCATAATTTCACCTTCAAAAATTCCCGAATCCGTGTGAATTGACATGGAACTCATGTTTACTTTCAATTCATCTGAAATAACTTTTGATACATCATTGATCAGCCCCACCCGGTCAGTCCCCCGAATCTTCAAACCCGTTAAAAACGCCACTTCATGTTGGCTAGTCCATTTCGCCTTTACAACGCGATTTCCGTGGTGAGACAACAACTCCGGGGCATTAGGACAATTTGTTCGGTGAATCTTAATTCCCTCACTTACAGTAACAAAGCCAAAAACATCGTCACCTGGAATTGGTGTACAACATTTGGCCAGTTTATAGTCTACTACATCCATATCCTCACCAATGAGGAGGATATCATCGTAACGGCCTTTTACTTTTGTGATCTCCTGCTCTATTATTCTGGCATCTGCAACCTGGATGTGCGGACGCGTTTTAAGCGGCGATAAAGGTTTATTCTCAATAAAACGTTTAATATCTGCGGTACTGATGAACCCACCTCCAACACGGAAATAGAGGTCAAAATGCGTGGGCGCGTTAAAATAATCCCGCATTTGCTCCATTAATGGTTGTGTTGGTTCTTCTTTCAGCTGGCGCAACTTCCGCAGAATGATTTCTTTTCCGTCTTCAGCTGATTTTTTCTTATCTTCTTTTAGAACATCCTTGATCCTCGATTTGGCTTTTGAACTAATCACAAATCGCAACCAGTCTTCGTGAGGTTTTTGCTTCGCTGAAGTGAGAATTTCAATCTGATCGCCATTTTTCAACACATAATTAATCGGCACCAGTTTGTTGTTCACTTTAGCTCCAATACATTTTGAGCCCACTTGCGTATGAATCTCAAAAGCAAAATCAAGTGCTGTAGCACCGTAGGGCAGGTTTTTTAATTCGCCACGTGGTGTAAACACAAAAACCTCTTCACTGAAAAGGTTGCCACGGAAATCGTCTACAAAATCAAGTGCACTGTGGTTGTTTTGTTCCAGCAAATCCCGTACACGGGCGAGCCATTTTTCAAGATTAGATTCAGCGGTCGCGCTCGTGTCTTTGTATTTCCAATGAGCTGCGTATCCTTTTTCAGCAATCTCATCCATCCGTTTACTGCGGATCTGAACTTCCACCCACTGACCATTCTTGGCCATTACCGTGGTGTGCAGTGATTCATATCCGTTTGCTTTTGGCGTACTGATCCAATCCCTCAGCCGGTCCGGATTTGGGGTGTAGAAATCGGTTACAATAGAATACGCCTGCCAGCAAAGTGCTTTTTCATTTTCGTAAGGTGTATCCAGGATAATACGGATGGCAAACAAATCGAAAACCTCCTCGAAAGGAATATTTTGCTTTCGCATTTTACTCCAGATGGAATGAATTGATTTCGGCCGACCTTTAATTTCGTACGCGATCTTCAGTTTATCCAACTCTTCGTTGATCGGCACCATAAATTGCTTAATAAATTTATTACGCGCGGCCCGTGTAGCATCTATTTTCCGGACGACACTATCATAGATGGCCCGGTCTGTAAAGCGAAGGAAAAGATCCTCAAGTTCGGTTTTTATGGCATTCAGGCCCAGCCGATGGGCCAGGGGTGCGTAAAGATAAATTGTCTCGTTAGCAATTTTTAGCTGCTTGTTACGCGGCATACTATCGAGCGTGCGCATATTATGCAACCTGTCCGCAAGCTTTATCAGAATTACCCGTACATCTTCCGAAAGGGTGAAGAGCATCTTCCGGAAATTTTCAGCCTGCTGAGAGGTTCCATACTCGAAAACACCGCGGATCTTGGTAAGCCCGTCAATAATTCTAACGATCTTTTTATCGAACATTCGTTCGATATCCGACAACTCGATGTCCGTGTCTTCAACAACATCGTGCATAAGCGCAGCAATTATTGAAGTAGTTCCCAGACCAATTTCTTCAACACAAATTTCAGCAACCGCTAAGGGATGAAAAATATAAGGCTCACCCGACTTCCGACGCATATCTTTATGTGCCTGCACCGAAATCGTAAAAGCTTTCTTTATCAGTTTAGCATCACCGTCGTTTAAAATCGGCTTTGCTTTGCGAAGTAATCTCCTGTAACGGTTGATGATCTCTCTTTTCTCCTGCTCGGCATCTATTACCATTATCGCTTTTTTTCTTTTATTTCAGGGTTTTCACTAATTTTTCAAAATAAAATCAGTTATACCTCAATTTTAATCAATAAAGTTATTCTATTTCTAAATATTCAATAAATTTGCGCCTCCTTTTCCGGATGTGGCGTAATTGGTAGCCGCGCCAGACTTAGGATCTGGTGCCGCAAGGCGTGGGGGTTCGAGTCCCTCCATCCGGACTAACCGAACCCTTAATACTGAAACATGTATTGAGGGTTCTTAGTTTTATCAGGTAAACATCAAACGTTATAAGTTTTGGAAATAACACTGGACAAAAAGAACAACACTGAAGGTATAATTAAAATTAAATTAACCGAAGGTGATTATCAACCCCATGTTGAAGAAAAAGTAAGGGATTATTCCCGAAAAGCGAATATCAAAGGTTTTCGCCAGGGAAAAGTGCCTGCCGGGGTGATTAAAAAGATGTTCGGTAAATCGATCCTCGTCGATGAGATCAACCATGTCCTTTCACACAAACTCACGGACTACATCCGGGAAAATAATCTGAAGATTCTGGGAGAACCCCTTCCGGATGCTGAAAAAAGCCGCAATATCGATTGGGATACCCAAAAAGATTTTGAATTCGAGTACCAGGTAGGCATGGTAGACGACTTTTCTTATGATTTATCTAAGAAAGTTAAGGTAAAGTCTTTCCCCATTGAAGTGGACGCAAAAGTGATTGACGAAACAATCGGAGATGTAAAGAAACGCTTTGGAAAAGCAACGTACCCTGAAATCAGCGAAGCAGGAGATAATCTTTTTGGCGAATTACGTGCTGCGGATGGGAGTGACTTCAAAAAGGAGTATACGCTTCTTCCGACCGATAAAGTCGTTGCTAAAGAACAGAAAAAATTCGTTGGTCTTAAAAAAGACGATGAAGTGGAGTTCGACTTGCAAAACACATTTACTGGCCAGGAGGTAATCGCTGAAATGTTGGGCGATGATGCTGAAAACCATGGCACTGGTAAAGTTATCTTAAAAGTAACCAACATTAACCGGGTTGAACCTGCTGCTGTTAACCAGGAATTATTTGATCGCGTGTTCGGAAAAGATACGGTTGCCACCGAAGAAGATTTCATCAATAAAGTGAAAGAAACCATTGGTGAAAATTACAATCGTGAATCTGAACATTTCCTGAATCATCATATCGAAGATCACTTTATCGCCAATACCAATATCAATCTTCCGGATGAATTTCTGAAGAATTGGTTGAAAGTGTCCAGTGAAGGAAAGATTGATGATGTGGTGCTTGAAAAAGAATTTAACGAGTATAAGCGCGGTTTAAAATGGGATCTTGTAAAAAACAGGATAGCCGAAGATAATAAAATCACAGTAGAGGCTGATGAGGTACGGGCAAAGGCCAAAGAAATGATTATCAGTCAATTCGGAGGCCAGGCATTTGCTGAGCAAATCGCGGATCGTCTGGACGGTATCACTGATAATTATCTT
>DASPIZ010000156.1:0-22037 GCA_035628875.1 Ohtaekwangia sp.
CTGTCCGGAAAAATGGGTACTTTTGTTCATGGGGTTTTGTTTTGTGGTAAATCCAAAATTCCCATGAAAAAGGCAGGCCCAAAAGGCCTGCCTCATTTTTTTTCGAAAATTTATTCCGGACACTAATAGTTTGACGTTTGAAGTTTGAAGTTCTAAGTTCGAGTTATTACAAATCCAACTTCCCTCCTGGGTTCAGGAGGGACAGATTCGCCGACGAAGTCGGCAGGATCAGGGTGGTTAAAACACGGAGTTTTGCGCGAGACATTTTTTCTCAAGTCTGATCACTTCGGTAATCAGATTGCTCCAACTTTGTGTACTTTGTTGCTTCCTCGCCACCGGTAAAAAATTAGTTTGGCTAACCACCGTGTCCGTCCCGGTAAACGGGACTGTCCCTCCTTAAAAAAAGGAGGGAAACAATTTTTGGGCTCGGCTCGAAGCTCGCAGCTAATGACCAAACACTATACGTTTTCGAAAACAACCTGCAGCTTGCAGCCTATACCTTGAAGCTGATCGAAAACATAATCGAAGCACAAAACAATTCAATATTTCTCCTCTTCGTTCGGAAAATCTCTGGCCTTTACATCAGACACATATCGTTCGACAGCACCGGATACAACGGTATCAAGGTCAGCGTATCTTCGGAGAAAGCGAGGTTTAAATTCCTTGTTGATTCCGAGCATGTCTTGCATAACAAGCACCTGCCCATCAACATCCGCGCCGGCGCCTATGCCTATCGTTGGAATGCGGACCGATGCGGTTACTTCTGCAGCTAACTTTGCCGGAATTTTTTCCAGGACCATTCCAAAGCAGCCGCATTCCTCCAGAAGCACAGCGTCTTCTTTTAATTTTTTTGCTTCGGCCTCCTCGCGTGCGCGTACGGTGTATGTTCCGAACTTATAGATAGATTGTGGTGTTAAGCCAAGGTGACCCATCACCGGTATACCCGCACTTAAAATACGAACGATGGAATCCTTCACTTCACTTCCGCCCTCCAGTTTTACCGCATGCGCCCCTGCTTCTTTCATGATACGAATAGAAGATCGTAATGCTTCGCCGGAACTGCCCTGATAAGTTCCAAACGGAAGGTCTACTACTACGAGTGACCGCTTCACAGCACGAACAACCGATGCGGCATGATAGATCATTTGATCAAGTGTGATCGGCAATGTTGTTTCATGACCCGCCATCACATTGGATGCGGAATCGCCAACAAGAATAATATCAATGCCCGCATTATCGATGATCTTGGCCATGCTATAATCATAAGCCGTGAGCATGGCGATTTTTTCACCGCGATTTTTCATCTCCTGCAACTGGTGCGTTGTAATCTTTTTTACTTCTTGCTTGTGCACAGACATAATGGCGAAGTTTAAAGTTCAAGGTTCAAAGTTTATGGTTACGTGGCGAGCATCTCGCGGAAGTGATTCGCTGCTAATGAAGATAAACACCGGTGTCTTCGTCGCCCAACCTTACCTCTACATGCTCTTTGAGTGTGGTGGCAAGTTCATAACCGGTGTATTGTGGATAAATCGGGAATAGCGTATGGCTTCTGTTGACAAGCACGGCAGTTTCAATCTTTTTAACTTCGGTGTTGAGAAACGGCTTCATGCCATACGCGAAAGTGCGCCCCGTGTTGAGAACATCATCAACTATGATAATACACTTCTTCCGTATTTCTTTCAAATCGCAGTCCAGCGCAATGTCACTTTGCTGTGGTGCTGATTTATCAAGACTAACTTTTACCAGTTTGACAGGTGCCGGAGAGATTTTATCTAACTCTGTGGCTAACAGTTTTGCGAGTGTATACCCGTGCCCTTCAATTCCGGCCATGATAAGCCCCTTTTCTTTGAAATTGTGTTCGTAAATCTCGGACGCCATCCGCCTGATCTTTTGTTTTATCTGCCGGGCATCCAGAATCAGGCTTCGTTCTGCAATCATATTGATTAATCAATTCGTAATAGGGAGTGCTTTACTGTCTTTAAATGTAGAAAGAATTACCATCGATTGCAGGCTGTCAACCACTTCGATGTTGGACACCTTATCGAGCATCAGTTGTTGATAGGCCGCAATATCCGCACAGACCACTTTCAGGATGAAATCACCGGAACCGGTAATGTGATGGCATTCTACTACTTCATCAACACTCTTAATAGCACCAATAAATTTATTGATGTTTTCTTTATTATGACCACGCAGGGTAGCCATCACAAAAGTACTCACACCCAAACCAACACTTGCCGGATCAATCACCGCATGATAGCTTTTGATAACCCCTGATGTTTCGAGTTTATTCACACGTTCCAGCGTCGGCGCGGGGGAAAGGCCAATCTCCTTCGCTAGCTGCGCATTGGTGATGTTGGAATTTTTTTGAAGTATTTCCAGGATCTTACGATCTGTAGCATCCAGCTTAATGGGTCCTTTCATGTTCATGGGTAGATTTGCCAAATTTTATTTGGCCAAAAATAGGGAAAAAGAACTTCAAAAAACGTCTGCGACTGCATTATTTGTGTTGGTATTTATGAAGTCGCTTTGTAGTATGATAATACCAGGCCCGAGTGGATTCAGGCCACTAAAGCTGAGCTGCTGGATAGCACATGAAATAATAAAGTTCAAGAAATTACGACGGTTCCCGCTTTGCGTGTCTTGTGTTGATTAATTTTAGTGCACACGTGAAACTATGACCGAACGTACTTGTCATGCCAATGAATATTTAATCTATGGCCAGTAACCCTCAACGCTATACACATGAATAAATTTTCTTTAAAAATATTGAAGAAACTTAGGGTGTTGCCTTATTTAAATTTAAAAGGATCTATTATCCTAAATCAAACGCGATTTACCATTCCCATCATACAAAATACCGGATACGATAATATGTTTATGTCCGAACCATGGATGGTAGCGTTGATGAAAGTGATCTTAAAAAATGAAAATAAATGCTTCATAGATGTTGGTGTGAATATTGGCCAAACATTGTTAAAGCTTAAAAGTGTTTCAGATAAAATAAAATATATTGGCTTTGAACCCAACCCGCTTTGCATTTTCTATGTAAAAAATCTGATAAAGGAAAACAACTTTACGGATTGTCACCTGATCCCCGTAGGTTTGTCTGATTCAACAGGCATTGGCGTGCTCAACTTTTTCAGTGATTCAACAACGGATAGTTCTGCCTCAATCATCTCAGACTTTAGGCCAAATCTGAAAATCGTGCGAAAGGAATACGTTTCACTTTTTCAGGTAGACCAAATCAAAGAGCAAATTGGATTTAATGAATTTTCGATCCTAAAAATTGATGTTGAGGGTGCTGAATTAGAAGTGATAAAAAGTTTTCTCTCTTTAATAGAACAAAACAAGCCCATCATTCTAATCGAAATTTTACCCGCCTATGATGAAACTAACACGGACAGGATTGAAAGGCAAAATGAGATCGTCCGAATTGTTACAGCTATTGATTATTCAATTTACCGGGTAATAAAGCAAAATGACAAATTCTTACATCTAAAAGAGATTTTCAACATTGAGCTTCACTCAGATATGAACCTATGCGAATATGTTATGATTCCAAGTGATAAGAAAGATAAAATAAAAAGCCATGACCCAATGATCATAACATAACTCGGTGATGATGCAATAACGACCTTTAGCCAGAGCAGTGATATTTGCACACTAAGTTTTCGGCAACGGGAAAATTTTTGTATATCCTTCAATGATGATGTTAAAATGGCGGTGATGCGCCGCAACAGGTGATATTTTTTTTTCGAGTAGCGTACGATCTTCTTTAATTATATCTTTTATTTTTAGCAAAGATGATTCTAGGTTATTATCAGCGAGATTTAGAATCGCGCCGGCATTATTTTCCACCAGTATTTGCTCATCATCACTAACACCACTGGTTAATAAAATTGGTAATCCATTAGCCCAGTATTCCCCGTTTTTTATTGGTGAGCAATATTTTCGGCTCGGTGAGGTGCGAATCAATGAGAAGGCAAAATCTGCAGCCGACAGGTAATCAGGAACGCGGGTATGATCTGCGTATTTAATATGTACAGATTCCAGATTAAAATTTACAGAAATTAATTGCTCCTTTATTTCTGCTATTGGCTGCGGTGTAAGAATTATTAAAAAAAATTTGTCACCAAAAACTTCGGCTGCTTTTTTAAACACTAAGAAAGACTCCTCCTTTAAATAAATATCGCCGAACTTTCCTACATAGATACCTACAATAACATCATCGGCAATCTCCAATTCCCTTCGTACCTTCCTTCTCTCCTCTTCTTTAAATCTAAATCGGTCAATATCGACACAACAGGGCATTACAAGTATCCTATCAGCAGATACACCCTGATCCTTTAGTGCATTTCGATAATTTTCCGTTACCGGAAGGAGATATCTTGCCTTGCCGATTGTTTGTGCTTCTATCCATTTTTGAAATCGATATTCAATTCCATGTTTTGTCCAAGTACCACCTTCTAACATATAATCCGCATGCGGTTCAAACGATTCGACAATAAAAGGTTTGGCTGAAACTTTATGCAGGAATACACCAAACGCGGCAGCCATTGCCCCCCGGCAAATTACCACGTCCACCCCTTTTGTTTTTGTCAACCAAAAGAGCTTCATGCTAAACAATAGAAAATCGGCTACCTTCTGTAAAAATCTTGGGAGCCATGTGACACTATAAAATGGAATGTACGTGATGTTGTCCGGAGGAGCCGGTTCAGGTATACGTGTGCGTTCAATCGTTGTAAAATAGATCTTTGTGAAATGCGGTCTAAGTATGTTTAAATTAGGAATAACTGTGGCTTTTGTCAACACATCATTGATCCCCCAATAACTTATGTATAGCAGTTTCACTTTATATATTTTTAAAAACCTGAGCTAACCTGGATGCCTGTTTGGGTGCAGAAAAATAAGTATCAATTTCCTTCATCGATAATTTTATTTTACCTTCTATGTACATTGACAACCAATCTGCTAAATCTTCAACAGCATCATGTGAAAACGAAGCACCACCCTGCCCGACAACAAACCCTTCGGTAACGCTTCCTTTATCTGTAATGGCTACAATCGGTTTTTGAAGTATCGCATAGTCCAATAGTTTAGACGGGAAAAAGACTGCCTTATTCGCATCCGGTATTTTGCTATCTATCACAACTAATATATCCGCTTCCTCTTGTAATTGTTTTGCTGTATCAGTTGAAACAAGACCGAAGTGTTCCAAGAAAGGAAATTTGTACCGCTTAAATAACTCGTTATTTCTTCTATCCATGTCTCCTGCAAACACTACGTGAAGAGCGGTTACAAGATGTGGAGATTTCTTTATCATCAAATCAAGAGCCGCTAAAAACGATTGTGCCGTTCTGGTGTTAGCAAGTCCCCCGGTATAAACAATTTTTACAACATCAGATGACCGTTTGACGGTAGCTCCGGCGGCCAGTTGAGGGTCATACACATTCGGAAAAACCGTCATTTTATTTTTCCAAGCCGGATATTTCTGCTGATACATTGAGGCCATTTTTTCAGATGTGAATGAAATCAGAGATGCTTGTTCAAAGCATGCCTTCTCCATCCTGGTGTGATATACTAATTCCGCATCCGAGTATACGTGCAAAGCATTTTCAGTCCAAGGATCACTCAAATGTAAAACCCACGGGATTTTGTAAAACCGCGATAATTTAAGGGCCATGATAGCGGAGCTTAACGGATACGACCTCGAGTAAATAATATCAGGTTTTACTTTCAAGCTCTTGATAACCTTTTTCCACTGCCAATGAAAAGTCATTTTACTATCAGGCTTGGATAAAAGACCCGGGAAAAATTTCCGTAACGCAAAATTGGTATACTTCGATTCGTACAAGGGAATTTCGATCACCTGACCAGATACATTAATATACTTTGCCAGTGCCGCATCGAGTGGCATGAACAGGGTAGGACTTTTTGATGTAACTACATCGACAACGAACTCTTGATGTAACGACAGATAGTATGAATATCGTGCTGTTTGAATACATTCAGGATCTCCTTTTGGAGGAAACGCTATAGAAACAAATAGTATTCTCCTTGTCATCCTATCGTAATGTTTTGTTGAGAACTTCTTCAACCGTTTGAATCCGGTTTTCATAACGCAATGAGAAAGCATACTTCCTCCTCGCTTCACATATTTCCTTCGTCATGTAGCGAGGCAAATTTCTTAAGGCATCGTCAAAAACCTGGGGTATCTCATCAAGATGTTTTGCTTGTAAAATCAAATGAGCAATTTTATCATTCTCGTGATTAGCGGGTGTAATGATTAATTTACCGGAGCTTAGGTATTCCAGCATTTTATGAGAATTTACTGTAAAACCACTTCTATCCGATTTGTAAAGGATTAATAGAACATCCATCTGAGCAAGATATGATGGAATTTTCTCTGATGACTGTTGGCCAAGCCAAAAGACATTAGGTAGCTTATCTATTTCTGTCCAATCGAATTGAGGTTTATTGGTTGACGCGAGGTTACTTGAGCCACGTGGCCCGATCATATAAAAACCAGTTTCGGAATGTGTTTTGACCAGTTTGGCAAAAAGCTCAAAATCGAACAATCTGTTATTGAGATTACCAACATATCCAACTTTAGTGCTGAACCGTCCAGGTAATTTCACAGTAGCGGCATGTTCGAAAAAGTGGGAAGCCACGCCATGACCAATCCGGTATTTGTTTTTATGTGAAAGCCTTGACAATGTGACTTCAGCGTTTGAAAAAATTATATCGGACTCATCAACAACGCGTTGTTCAAGTGCCGTGTAATGATTATCCACCGGATGATAAATTGTTATCCGTGCATCAAATAAGCGAAGAAACTGAAGGTGATGCGGATCAAAGCTCCAGACGACATCAAGCTGATGCTTTATTGTTCTTAACAATTTATACACTTCCAATCTCGTAGCAAATCGCGCCAGAGTCAAGGGTAGTCTGTTGATTCCCTTAACTGGTTTATAAGAAATTAAATTCAGGTTGGGATGCGGCGACTTAGTCCCGACGCTATTCGGAGAAACAAACCACACTTTATTGTCCAACTTCGCAAGCGTAAGGGCAATATGATGTTTGGAAAGTAAATTATCGCCCCAACCTTCAGGAGAAATGATGAGAATATTCTTGCCGGCCAATTGGAATGTTTCACTCGTCATTTATTCCAAGGTATAACTTTTCCAATAATTCCTTTTGAATATCCATATTCATATACTTACTGGCAGTCTGTTTTGCTTGCTTAGATAATGACTCCGAAAGCATATCATCCGACAAAATAAGTTTTATCGCGTTAGCAATAGCAGTGGAATCTCTATGGGCAACCGTTATTGCATTCTTTTGGTCCTCGATTATATCGTGTGCAATACCCGAAATGGTACAAACCACAGGTACGCCAGAAGCAAGAGCCTCGGGGTATATTCTTCCAAATGCTTCCGAATGATCATCGATGGGAACATGGACAAATACATCAAGTAACCTGTAAAATGCGATTATATTGCTTTCAAACTCAATCTCACGATATGATTCGGCAGGCACTTCTGCTAATAATGATAAAATTTGTGGCGTGTAAGTTCCCTGCCGTGCATTCGCAATCAATAAGACAGCATTAGGAAATTCCTTTAATATTTCTACGAAAGCTGGAATTATATATTGAACACCTTTCCATTCAATGTATCGGGATATAGCACCTATGACAGGGCCTTTATTCCGGATTGCATACTTCTCCCTCAAAGCCTCAACTTCTTCAGCACGTACACGTTCAAAATCAGGGATGCCGAACCCATGCGGTATAAGTCTTACCTTTTCTGAAGGGACATCTTCGTATTCAACCAACACTTTCTTTACCAGAGAACTAACGGCTACTATTTGTGTAGCCAGTGCGTTGGCGTAGTAATCATAATACCTTCCTTTTCGAAAATAAACATGATGAAAAGTACTATGATGGCGCGTATACACTCTGTTTTTTATACCAGTCACCCACGCCGCAGTGAGGCCAATCATATTCGCGTCAAGCAAATTACAGTTTACGAAATCTGGTTTTTCGTGCTTTAAAATTTTAACGGTTTTAAAAAGGCACCGTGGATAGGACTTCTTTCCATGAAATGGAATGTAATAGGTTCTGATTCCGTTGTCAATTAACCATTGTTGTAGTTCGCTCGATATCGGATTTAGCAAGATAAAAACCAGCTCAATTTTTGACCTGTTTAAATATCGAACGATCCACTCATACTCGAGTGATTTGAAAATTAAGGAAAGGATGTAAACTACTTTAACCATGTTCACTAATTTCTTTCTGGAAGACACAAAACATCAAAATGACATTTGGATAAATCTGATGTTTCATCAACCACCTTCATATTGCTCGCTCTAAAGATACTATACTTTCTCTCTCTTAGCCATTTGATAACATCTCCGGGTGTATCGCCATGATCTTTTAGGTTTTCATCTACTAACTCAAGAAATAAAATAGGGCGGTATTTCTTAATTGACTCTTCAGCTCCCTGCAACACTTTATGCTCAAATCCTTCAACATCAATCTTGATAATATCAATATGCGTCACTCCCAATATTTTTACTTCCTCATCGAGTACACTCACCTTAGTTTCTATCGAATCAATTCCGTCTGCAATCTTACCAGAAACGAACCGGTTCATTCCAGCATTATGGTGATTCACTTTAAACAACTCACGCACACATAAGGCGTTCCCCAATGCTTTTTTGAAGGTCTTTATATGTTGAAAATCATTTAACGCAATGTTGCACATTAGCTTTTCAAAGCTCCTTGGATCAGGCTCATAACTTATGATTTGGCCATCTCTGGCCGCGAAGGCAAAGTCTAAGGTAAATCTTCCCATGTTGGCACCAACATCTACGATTATTGAATCCTTTTTTACATGCGATTTAATGCTATCGAAAGCTTTATCGGAAAATCCAAAATAAATAAAATGATCGACCGTATCGGAAATATCAAGTTTGTACTTAACACCATTTATTATAGCAGACCGACAACTATTTTTTTCATACAGATATTCCGGTGGAACCAGCTTAGCCCAAAAAGAAGCCGGATCTTTGCCGTATGTTTTTGAAATTAAAAACTTTTCAAATGGGAGATTCTGAAATAAACTTCGAAACAGATTAAAAAATCGCGTTTTAAAAGTCAACTTTTCAAAATATTGGTATCCTCTTCCCATTCGTCAATATTAACGCTTCATTTTCTTAACCAAACACATAATTGCATGCCTTGCTTTGTCATTCGCATATATGGTTTGATGACAAAATCTAAGGCGCCAGGCAGAAAAGTATCACAGACATAAAACGTATGATCTGCAACACGATACTGATGCTGTTCGGCATGGTGTAAAAATGATTTCAGTCCAAATTCATATAAATGAAATGGCTCATGCATTGGGCTTAAGTTTCCTACATAATCCATCAATCTTGCGGAATAGGAAAAATTTATAAGTTTATTAATCAACCAATTCGAAGACGGGACTTCAATATGAATAATGCCATCTTTTTTCAGCCAGCGCAATGCTTTTACAATGGCTGATGATGGATCGTACAAATGTTCTAAAACGGCGCCAAAGGTAATAAAGTCAAAATAGTCGGCAGGATATTCTGCGGTTTCAATTGAAGCCAGCTTCAATTTTCCATTATCTATTCCCATCCTTCCGATTGCCTTTTCATAAAAGGGTTGAGATGGTTCAAAACCATATGAATCAAAGCCGGCATTGGATAAAGCCACCATACACTTACCGATACCAGCACCAATATCCAACGACTTTAATGAAGGTCTGTTTTCTAATAATCGTAAGGCAGCGTTTATCTCAGATTTAAAGTAATCCGCGGTTACATTAAAATATTCTTCTTTCCAGTATGACTCTGGCGGAACTCCATAATGGTCCTGAAGATTTACAGGTCGTGGTTGGGGGTTTGAATAAATCAAATCACATTGATCACATTTGTAAATTGATGTTGTTATGCCACCTTTTGTTTGTGGCTTGAACCCTTGGGATTGGTTAAGTCGTTTACCAAGGATCTTATGATTCGCAACGGGCGATTTACACATATTGCACTCGCCGACAGAAAAAAATGTATAACGTCTTTCACTTTTCATATGCTGAAGAACTCACTCACTATTTTTACAATTTGCAATGAAGAATCACCTTTACCGAACGGATTTTGTGCCCTGCTCATTTTGTTATAGCGGTTCTCGTCATTCACGATGTCAATAAAAGTTTCGATGATAAAATGGGTCTCGACCCCAGCCAATACACTACATCCCGCTTCAATACCTTCTGGACGCTCCGTTGTATCACGCAACACCAATACCGGTATATTTAATGAAGGGCATTCTTCCTGAATACCGCCGGAATCAGTCATTACCAAATAACTTTCCCGCATTAGAAAAACCATTTCATCATATGGCAACGGTTCAATTAAAAAAATATTCGAAGAACCGCTTAGGATCTTCTGCGCGGCATAGCGTACGGCCGGATTAACATGAAGCGGATAAACGAAAGCGAAATCAGGATAGATTTCTGCAAGTTGCTTTATGGCTGAATATATTTCCCCAAACTTGCTTCCAATATTTTCCCTTCTATGGCCAGTTATTAAAATAATTCTGGTGAATTTGTCAACGAGGTAACTATACTTTTGCTTGTATTTGCTATGTGATCGATTGATGCGGTCACTCGCTTCCAATAAACTATCGATAACTGTATTACCAACTACGTCAACCCTGCCTTCAACACCTTCCTTCTTGAGATTTAATTTTGCGTTTTCTGTTGGTGCAAAGTGAAGGTCAGTTAATAACGATGTTATTCTACGGTTGATTTCTTCAGGATAAGGAGATTGTCGGTTATACGTGCGGAGTCCCGCTTCAACGTGCGCGACTTTAATACCGCGATAAAATGCTGTTAGCGAACCTACCATACACGATGTTGTATCCCCTTGAACAATCACCAAATCCGGCTTATGTTTTTCAATTTCTTTATCAAGCGAAAGCATAAGCAATGACGCAAATTCGCTAATCGATTGATTGGGCACCATGGTATTTAAAGCAACGTCAACTTCAATTTCAAAAAAGTTAATAAGCGGTGCCATCATGCCCTCACCATGTTGTCCGCTGGTAAGAAGTAAAGTTTGAAATCTTTTATCCGCTTTGAATGCTTTTACAACAGGGAACAACTTTATTGCCTCTGGCCGTGTACCCACAATAATCAATATTCTTTTCATCCTGTTATTCACTATCTATAAAAGTAAAGCCTATGATTTCATTGTACTTCAATTTTTAGCAATTTTTTATAAAGCATATAAATCTTATCCATTTCCATTCTTCGATCAACACTTTTTAAAAATGATTTTATATCTCGTTTCCCTTCGGCCTTGAGGGCATCCTGAATTAAAGTTGTAAGTTCATTACTACTCCAGGTATTAAGTTGGAATACATAATCCTTATACAATTCAGCATCATACCTTAACGGACCTAAAATTACTTTCGCGCCGCAGGCAATTGCTTCCATTGCTGAAACAGGGCTTCCGTCAGATTTTGGTGTCATAATTACCAGCGAAGCTCTTTTGTATAATTCAATTATAGCTTCTTGTGATTGAAGTGGCAAAAATACGAATTGCACATCCCTCAACGAGTACATCCGACTTTCCAAATAGCTTTGATAGCCCGCGTCGCCACTGTCCTTTCCTACAAAAACCATCTTATAATTTTTCTTTACGTTCGAAGGCAGTTGTTCAATTGCATCCAGGCAAAATTCGTGATTGTACAAACGTCGTATGTATCGTGGAAACAGAAGAAATGGCCCTTCGACGCTGGAGAATGAAGAAGTATCTGATTCCACATAGCGTACTTCTATACCTGTTCGAACTACTGACATATTTTCTTTTCGCGTTGAAAAGCTTTCTATCGATTCCAATTGTCTCAAAGATGTTCCAGTGACCCAATCAGCGTTTAAAAAAGATTTCTTATAGAGGCGAGAAACCAAAAAATTAATACCCGTACTTTTTTCAAATGACTCCGGAATGGTCTTCAGTACGTCAGTGCCCCTCGTTGTGACAATCATTGGTATCCCAAAAAAAAATCTGAATAAACACCAGAGTGCATTTGGTTCTGCGTACAGGATGTGGATTAAGTCGATTTTATTCTTTTTTAAAATCCGCTTAATAAAAAGGGCTGTGCTAAGCGTACGATAAAAACGAAAAATTGAAAAATCCGCAATTGAACCAACCGGTATCACCTTATTAAGATGGACACTTTTTGCTGGATCATGATGATTCCGTTTTAGCATAAAAGCATTTAGATTCTTTTCGGAGAAAAAGGAAATCCATTTTATATCATGTATTGAATTTGGGTCTGCCAGGTAAAGTATGTTCATTGATTTGTTGCCCAAATATGAAAAACATAAAGCGACCAGATCTTATGTGTGTGATCAGCTTTGCCAGTTCGGTGTTCATTAATTAACTTTTCAATATAACCATAGTTAAGATCAATCATAGACTGCTTTCCGCCCAAAATGACCTCACTCAAATGTGACGAAAACTCATTTTTGAACCACTTATTTACGGGAATGCCGAAACCCATTTTCTTTCGATGTACAAATTCAGGACTGAAATATCTGCCGGCAATTTCTTTAAGTATGGACTTAGTTCCTGACTTATAAAAAATCTGGCTGGGTTTTAATGTAGCACCAAACTCGGCTAATTCCTTATCCAGAAAAGGCGTACGCATTTCCAGCGAAGCATACATAGTCGCCCGATCCACCTTAACCAAATAATCGTTCAACAGCCGCGTTTTAAAAGAGGCTGATAAAACATTCACAACGTCATTGGAGGATGCTGGTGCGTAGTGATTCCAAATATAATTGTGTTCACGGGCTAGTGATTTGTAAAACATGTCCTCATTTAACAGTTCTCTCAACTCACTTTCATCGAACCCTAAGCTCCTGTTTAATAAAGTATATCGCGGTAACTTTGCTTGTTGAAACAGCCTTACCAGGAAATCACTCCGATACGAAGGCAGCCACCTATTCGCGAGCTTTGCAAAAGGATAAGTCCAGGCAAGGCGTTTAACCGAATCAAACTTGCGTGCAAAGTGATAGGAATAATATCCACCAAAAACCTCGTCGCCACCATCGCCGCCTAATACAACCTTTTCATGTTGAGAAATCTGTTTTGATATGAGGTACGTAGGTATCATTGAAGAATCTGCAAACGGCTCTCCGTACTCCAATATTAAGCCGGTGAGATCTTGTAGGCTATTTGAATCAAGGATATATTCATTGTGCCGCGTATTAAACTTTTCCGCCACTTGCCGCGCATAAGGCAACTCATTAAAATCGTTTTCTTTAAAACCTACCGAATAGGTGTTGATTCTTTCACCGCTTTCCTGTGCCATTTTAGCGACCACAAGAGAAGAATCTATTCCTCCACTTAATAGCGCACTCACCTTAACATCAGCTACTAATCTTTTTTTTACTGCCTGGCCCAATAAATAGTCGGCTTTTTCAATGATATCGTTTCTACTTAATGAGCAGTTTTCCGAATACACCAACTCCCAATACGCGATATTTTTTGAGACCCCCGTATGATTAAATTGAAGGTAGGATGCAGGCTTAACTTTCTTGACTTCTTTCCAGATTGTACATTCATGCGGCGTTGCAAGTTCTGCGAAGTAATATCCCAGTGCATGAAGATCCAGGTTAAGTGAAATAGAGTTGATCGCCCGAAAGCTACGGATATCAGAACTGAAAATTAATCGATCGCCCTCGGCAAAATAATACAAAGGCTTTTTACCGAACCGATCTCTTGCCAGATACAGGCTTGTTGTTGCTTTATCAAACAGTGCAAAAGCAAACATCCCATCCAACCGAAGAAGGGTCTTTTCTATACCCCAACACTCGAAAGCATTTAAAATCACTTCAGTATCGGAATGTGATCGAAATTGAAATCCTTGTTTTGTGAGGTCGTCCCGAAGTGCTTTATAATTATAGATCTCGCCATTAAAAACAATAATCGAACGCCCTGAACAGCTCACCATTGGCTGATTGCCAGCATCCGTCAAATCTATTATACTCAATCTTCTGTGTGCCAGCCAAACGTAGCCCCATTCGTTTTCAAGCAAAGTTTGCTCCTCCTTATCCGGACCACGATGGTTTAGCGGCTTTACAAAGGCGGAGGTTTCGTCTTTAGTTGGTCTGTTGTTTTTAAAATCTAAAATGCCGCCAATTCCACACATAGCTACATTATTTGAATCCACGTAACAGGTAGGAGAATTTCTTGATCACTTTCCTGGAAAGGGGCATTTGAAAAAAAGTTGTACGGCTTGTATAATCCAAGGTCGCTGATTTCTTCCTTAAGAGAATGATCTGATAATCGGGACTTTTGCTATAAACAGAATACGACTTTAGATAATCAATATAAAAACCAGCAGGGTAGATCAGTGATGAAAGTTTGTTGGTATAGACAGGGTTATCAATAATTTGTAACTCCTTGCTTCCCTGTTTGATTAGCCATTCCAGATAATTGGGATGTGGAATATGAATAAAAATGAACCCGTCGTCCGACAGCATTTGATTTAAATTCTCAAAGAGCGGTGTATAAAGATCAAATGGAATATGTTCCAGGACATCCGGTAAAACAATAACATCAAAGGTTGTGTTAATCTTTTCTTTTGTTAAGTCCCTAACCTCAACAGTAGCATTCTTATACTTTGAGATTAACCGTTTTGCAATGTCAATACTTTTGGGGCTGATATCCACTGCATGAAGCGTTCCGTGAGGGGACAAGCTCTGCAGTATTAATTCAGATACAGTACCTATTCCGCAGCCTACTTCCAGAACATGGTGATCCTTTTTTAGCCCCAATTGTTCGAGATGAAACAGAATACTTATATGTCTGTTATTAATACCAGCACGAGCCTGACGGCTGGAAAAATTATCATAGAATTCAATTACGTCTGACATTTTGCAAGCTTAATCCTAAAAACAAAATTTTTGTTAATTCTTCCAGCGATACCACTACAGCATATACAATGACCATTGACTTTAAGTCCGGATATACCTGATGTTGAAATACCAACGCCATTAACAGTATGGCTAAAAAGATACCCTTTATTACAAAGTTTGCCTTTTGCTTTTTGAATACGATGAATGCTCCGCCTATACTGTTTCCCAACAATTGGAAGGCAAACGGTATACAAAGTATTTGAATAAATGGTATGCTGTTTAGCCACTTCTCACCCAGGTACAATTGAATAAAAGCAGGTGAGAATAAATAGAGCAGAAAATAAATCGCGAAACTGAGCAAAAAAATCTTTATGGAGATGCTGAAAAAGAATTGTGACGGAAAATTTTTGGACTCATCGATTAACTTCCTCATGACCAGAGGCTGGAACGAATTGGCGAAAAGTAACAAGGGAATATTTACCAGTCCCAGCGACATCGTAAAGTATCCAACCGATTGTCGGGAGAAAAAGAACGCAAGCATCCATAAGACTACTTGGTTTGAAAAGGTGTTGATTAAAGAAACCGGTAAATTGTAAATCGGATAATCTTTATTTTCAACAATGGTTGACCGGATGTTTGCGAAACTAAAAAGATTTTTTTTATCAAGGAGGGACCCATCAAATTTTTTAAAATAATACTGGGTTAATATGTTAACTACTTTTCCCGTTAATTCCGCATAGAATAATCCCAGTTTTGTAAAACCAATAAGCCCTAATGAAAGACTTGATAATCTGATGGAAATATTATCTGCCAAGTTTACGATTACGTTATTCCGAAAAGTTTTTTCCCGGATGTTTATATTAGCAAGCACCTGCGTTATTGTGACTAGTAACGAAGATAAGCAAACCATACAAACAATTTGAACGTCGATAATCAAACCATGAAGCAGCCCAAAATGCCTTCCGATTAAAACCGCGATGCATCCAAAGCCGGCAAGCAGAAAATTAGTAATGATAGCATATCCAACAATACCTGAAACGGTCTTAACCAGTTTTTCATCATCGATCGCCAACAAGCAAACCGGCAAAGAAAGATTTGAAAAAAGCGAAATGGTAAATACAGCCGAATTCATTAAGGCAAAAAGACCGTAATCTTCAGGATTATATATCCTGGCAAGAATCGGCGTTGTTAAGAACACTATTATAACCAGTAATACCTTCGACGAAAAAATATATAAGAAGCCGCTCTTGTACTCTGAAAAAGTATGTCGATTAAAAAATGATCTCAGTGTTACCAAGGCGTCTAAAGAGAGATTAAGTCAATACACATAAAAAAATAAGATCGATTAGCAAAGTACAGTTTCCTTGTATAAAATTACTTTAATTCGCATCATACGACCTTGTCACTGAAAAAAGTCATATTCCTTTGTCCTTATCCGCATGGCATAGCCCCCTCGCAACGTTTTCGCTATGAACAATACCTAGGCCAGCTTACGGTAAAAGGGATTCAATATGAATTAAACGCATTTCTTACGCAAGGTCAATATGCCACGATTTATCAGTCAGGGAATTATTTTTCAAAAATAAGCGCAATCTCCTATGGATATTTAAAGCGTTTATTCGTTTTATTACATGTATCGCAATATGACTTTGTTTTCATTCACCGCGAGGCTACGCCTGCCGGCCCACCGATTATTGAATGGTTGCTTGCAAAGGTCTTCAGAAAAAAAATCATTTACGACTTCGATGATGCCATCTGGCTAACCGATAAGTCCAATGAGTCTTTTTTCGAAAAAAAACTACGGTGGCGTGATAAGGTAGGATCAATTTGTAAATGGAGTTATAAGGTAAGCTGTGGAAATGACTACCTGGGTTCGTATGCCCGGCAGTTCAACAAAATGGTTGTAGTTAATCCAACTACCATCGATACCTTACATATTCACAATCCCGATTTATACGCTCGGCCGATAAACAATGCCCTCACTATTGGTTGGACCGGATCGCATTCAACTTTAAAGTACCTGGAGGGATTAGCATCCGTACTGCAAAACATTGAAAGAAAATATCCGCAAGTTCGGTTCGTTGCAATCGCAGACCGGCCTCCCAACCTGGAGCTAAAAAATCTCAGCTTTATCCCCTGGAACAAAGAAACTGAAATAAAGGACCTGCTGAACTTCGACATAGGGATAATGCCGTTACCAGATGACATCTGGGCAAAGGGGAAATGCGGTTTCAAAGCGCTTCAATATCTGGCCCTCGAGATTCCGGCTGTAGTTTCACCTGTTGGCGTGAATTCGGCTATCGTCGAGGATGGCGTTAACGGTTTTTGCTGTCGTTCAGAAACAGCATGGTTTGAAGCATTGGAGAAATTGATTCTGGATAGAAGTTTACGGAAAAGAATGGGCGTTGCCGGGAGGAAAACAGTGCTTGATCATTTCTCCGTTTCTTCCAATACATTCAACTTTTTATCTCTCTTTGAATAATAATAAATCAGCCCTATACCGATAAGGTAGAACGGGATCAATGGAATTTTGTACCTGGAGAGCGTTCCGAAATTATAGGTGGAGACACCTACAGCAAAAGCAAACACCAGGGAAAATAATAAGCAAAAGATCACATCGCCATTTTGAAGGTAGCGGAATATCCTTCGACCCGAGTGAATGAAAACAAAGATCGTAAGTACAAACAATACAATGCCTTCAAAAGCTGCTAGTAGCATAAGCGGATTGCTCACCTCCCACAGATAAGGCCTGAACAACGCCACGTTGATGGCACCCGGTGCCAGACTGATCATACTTCCAAAACTTCCATCCAACTCCCCAAGTGTGTACCCCGAACCTGCATCCTTTCCGGTCCAGTATCGGATGTCGTAGGCAGTTGTTCGCGCGGTCTCGGCTAGCTTGTTTAAGTTATACCGGGGATCATCGGCTGCTACCTGCTGTATGGTAAAGTATCCGAAGCTTCCCGAAATTAAAATCATAACCGGAACCAGGATGAGTTTAAGCATCAGCGATCGGATCTTATACATCTGCCGCGCCATAATCCACACAATAATCGCTGGCAGGAAACTTAACAGAATGTATTTTTTAATGGAGTAAATGATCCAAAAAGAAAGCAGTATTATAATTACTGCCATGATGGAATATTTCTTTTCAACCAATAGTTTGTGGATGAAAAAGGTGGCAATACCTAATGCGGCTAAGGTTAGCGTGTCTTTAAAAATACCTGAGCCCCAAAAGAAAACGGTCGGAATAAATAAACACGACAAAGCCAACCACCGATGAAAATTGGGTTCTATTTTATAAAATGTTAGGAACAAAAGCCATGCACCGGTAAATCCCACTACCGCGAATAGCACTGCCGTTGCTGAATACGACGAAAATGTGAAAAGATCAAATATCGCAGCTATGCGGATAACAAAATAAGATTGCGGATCACGGTAGTACCAGATCTTACTTGAATATTTATACAGATCGGGAATATACTCTCCATCTGAAAAAAGAAGTTGAACTCCCTTATACGGGTCATCGACAAAAGCATTCCAAATCAACCGGCTCCCGTATGTATGGAAAGCAAAAGTATCGCCCCCCTGGTAATAAAACTGGTAAATAAAGCCTACAGCAAGTGCCCCTACAATACGCACCGAAAGTCCTGGAATAAAATACTTCCGGTTCACCTGATCAGTAGCATAGGGCCTTACCAGGTATGCAATACCATATACGAGGATAAGCAAAAGCGGGGTAACTATGATATCGCGGATTTCCAATGCGTGGGGGCTAGATTTGAAGTTTGAGGTTTGAGGTTTTTATAAGTATTCTTTGGCCGCGGGCTTTGAGCTGCAAGAAATCGAATTTGTTGATTTATAATTTTATGTTTTATCTGCTGTTTGAGTTTACGATAAGCTGCAAGTCACATGCTGCAAGGTGCAAGTTGTTTTCGATAACTTCTCAAATTTCGATAAGCTACGCGTTGCGAGCTGCCTATGAATTTGTTTGGCTGTAACCGACGTGTTTACGATAGCTTTGAAACAACCGACAAAATCCATTGTGTTTCTTGATATTTTTTTCCTACCTCTCTCCAAAGGAGAAAGAACTATGGAATCAAGAAACACAACAGATTAAAACGATTTCCTATAAGCTCGATTCCGTCAACACCTAAACTTCCGAAAACCAACCTCAAACGTCAAACTTCAAACCTCATACCCCTGGCACAAGCACTTCGTTATCGCAACCCAACTTTGAACCATGAACTTTGAACGACAAGACCCAATGTGTTTCTTGATATTTTTTTCCCACGTCTCTCCAAAGGAGAAAGACCTATGGAATCAAGAAACACAACGGATTTAAACGATTTCCAATAAGCTCAATTCCGTCAACACCTAAACTTTCGAAAACCAACCTCAAACGTCAAACCTCAAACCTCAAACCCTTGGCACAAACCCTTCGTTATCGCAAACCAACCTTGAACCATGAACCATGAACTTTGAACCCTACTCCCCCCTTTCCATCCGCTTCAGCCTCCGTTTTGCGTCTTTGAAGGCTTCATCTTTACGGTTGGCTTTCTTCTTCGCTTCCTTGAAATAACGTCTGGCTTCAGCTTTGTTACCTTGCTGTTCAGCGATTTCTCCAAGCGCAATGATGGAATACAAGTAATATCCGGATTCGGTGGCTTCGATTTCTTCCGCAAATTTTATACACAATTTATAATACTGCTTTGCCTCTTCCCAATTCTGCCTGTGTTCATTTACCTGGCCAAGAAAGAAAGCAGCATACCGGCCACTGGTTCCCTCATAGCCGATCTGTTTTTCATTGATTCGCTTCAATATCTCCAGGCTTACTTTTTCTGTTTCGCGATGACGACCTAACGAATACAGCATGCGCGCATAGTATCGGTGGAAATAGGGGTTATCGGGGTAGGTTTCATGCAGGAACAAACTGATTTGAAAAGCGCGTGGCTGATCATTCTCATAACTGTTGAGAATGCGCATCAACCAGACCATAGCTTCAGTGCGTGTATAGAATGCGTTGTAAGAAACTTCTTTGAGCTGCTTTAATCCCAATGCTTTATCTCCTTTCGGAAAAAACCACAGAATAGGTTTAAGCGAAGGATAATTTTCGGGTACCCATTCTGAAAAATAATTGTACAATGCATCACCAAATAAAAGTTCGACACTAAGATTTTCCCTTTCCTTGCTTACTTCAAGGTAGTTTAGGGCACTTTTTCCCGTTGTTGCCGCTTTGCGCCATTGTTTACGCTCCTCATCTGAATAAAGCCGCGCCTTGAATCCATAAGCTGCTGCCAGAAAAAATGCTGCTTCCGTTTTATACGCAGGATGCTTTTTGTACAGATTTTCACCAACCAGGATGGTGGTATCCATGTATGCCATAAAACTCGCGTCATGCGATTGATCGCGCGTGTTCGGCATGATCTTCCACCACTCAATCAAACCCATCAAAAAATACGGTAGGGGATGCCAGCGATACCTGGCTTTTAAATACCGAAACTGCAGTTCAGCTTTATCAAACTTGAAATTGTACAAGTCGTTGAGTGCCTGCGTACATTCCAGCTGCACCTGCAGGTCATTAATTAAAATAATAGTAGTATCTTTTTTCGCGTCTTCCTGTGCTTTCGCGGTCGTAGCAGCGACCAATAAAAAAAGGAGCAGAAACAAGGCAGGATAAAAAGCCGTCAAAAATGGATTATGCTTAAACTGTATCGGAGAAGTACAACTATTTTTATTCATATGAACCTTAAACGCCTGCCGTAAGCTTTGTATTTTATCTTTTCTTCATGAACACCATAACTGACCACGAAACTACTTCATTCTTTTCAGCCGACAAAAGGCTGCTTTTTATTCTATTGTGTCTGATCACGGTACTATTACTTTACGTTAAGATCGCCTTCATAGAGAACGAAACTGCCGCTTTTGAGTTTCTTCAGGATCGCCCGGAAGGATATATCCTAAGGCTATTTAACGGCTTAAAGTTTCTTTCCATACCATTAATTTATTTGTGGAAGTTCACCCTCATTGCGCTGGTAATCTGGATCGGCTGTTTTATGTTTGGCTACCGGGTAACCTACAGCCAGTGCTGGGGTGTTGTGATTGCCGCCGAATTCGTATTCCTGATTCCTGAAGTCCTGAAGATTGCATGGTTCCTCTTCATCGAACGCGATCCAACTTACCACGAAATTCGCAGCTTCTATCCTTTCTCGTTGATCCATTTTGTTGATTATAATACGCTGGATAAACGCTTTGCCTATCCGTTGCGAGCCCTGAATGTTTTCGAAATTATCTATTGGTTTGTGCTCGTCCAGGCCATCCATCACCGTGCTAAAAAAGATAAAAAATACGTCTGGATCATTGTATCTTGTTCCTATATTTTATTATTTTTCCTTTGGCTGGTCTTTTATGTGATCGTTTATAAGTAGGACACGAAATCACAAAGAATGCAGGAAATTTGTTTGTATTTTCTGCATGTCTCCGTGTAGAAACGCCGGATTGATATGCTGTTTTTCAGTAAAGCGGACGCTAAAGGGCAATGGCGCCCAAGTGAGACACTTACGCGAGGTTAGGGCAACAAACTATTCAGGAAATAACTTTGTATTCTTCGTGACTTAGTGCCTTCGTGGCCTAAAACCTATTTGAAAAACTTATGAATGAGATCAATTACACGATACACCTGATCCATTTCCATACCGGGCCAGATTGGTAAGCTAAGGGCTGTTTCCGCAATACGTTCTGTCATTGGAAACGCTCCTTTCTTAAAGTCTAAATCTGAATAAGCAGGTTGCAGGTGCGGGGGGATCGGATAATGTATCATGGTTTCAACGCCATGGCTATGCAAAAAAGCCTGGAGTAAATCGCGTGAATCCGTTCGAATAACAAACTGGTGGTATACATGGTAAGCCTCTTTCGCCGACAGCGGTAAAATTAAATCGCCAGCACCATGCAGGCCTTTTAGGTAGGCATCCGCGAGCCTTCTTCGCGCTTCATTCCATGCGTCCAGATGACGTAATTTTATTCGCAAGACCGCGGCCTGAATCTCATCGAGCCTACTGTTCACACCTTTATCTG
>DASPIZ010000157.1:0-82057 GCA_035628875.1 Ohtaekwangia sp.
AAGAAGTGAGGGGCGCACGCAAGTCATGGGATGTACTGTAAACAAACCGGTCCAGTTCTGTATTGGTTTTTTTTAGCTGATCGTTGCGTTCTACCAGCTGCATGGCGTTGTAATGGTTTAGCGTGATTAAGAGATACACACTCATTACGGTGGCAAGAAGGGCGAAGGAAAAATTAATGATGACATTAAAAAGGAGCAGCTCTTGTCCGAAATCCCTTTTTGGCAGGAGGCTAAAATCTATAAAGTAAGCCAGTACGAATAATACGTATGTGCCCACAGAAAAAAGAATGGATTGAAGGCGTTCATTATAACCGAACACGGCAAATGCAGCTACCGCGTTCGATACGAAGAAAATATACGTCCCACCATAGGGCGAGTCGCTCGAAGCGAACAAATAAACAATGATGTTGATTGTAGGGAGTAGTACCGTATTTGCAACGTGGTGAAGACCTTTGCGGTGAAGGTAAATGGTGAGCGCAAGAAAAAGGATACCTGCCGGATAAAGCAGGATTACGTGCGTGTAATTAAAAATAAGATCTACCGTAAAGTAAAAGAGACAGAGGAATATCGCCATGACAGCGATTTTACCCGAGAGCATCGCTCTTTTATAATCACCATAGGATGATATAAACTGATTCTCACCGATAACCAGATTCCGGATCCATTTGTTTATTTGCATGCGCCGAAGTCATTAATCATACAAAATTATCGTACCGTCCGGCAACAACTGCGGCATAAATACGGGCTACTCTATGCGTGCATGATTTCGAAGGGAAGAATCGTTTTTTTTATTATCGCTGGAACTTGAACCGCTAAAATTTGAAGAATTTCTGTATTTCCTGCGGTTGTTGTTACGGAGGAGGGCCAAATGATAAGGATATTTCCCAAGGTATGCGTTGTATTATACGGGATGATTCGTCTTTGTTTAGCTACGAAGGTTTAGCCCGGAGGCACAAAGCCACAAAGAATGCAGGAAATGTTTTTTGTATTTCTTAGTGTCCTCGTGTCTTTGTGGCTATAAAAAGGATTATGCCACGAAGGCACAAAGACACAAAGGAATACAAGTTTGGATCATGAAACTCAACTCGCGCAAGCGTCTCAATTGGGCGCCACAGCAATCTAGCGTCCGCTTTGCTGAAAAGCAGCATAACCTATTCGGGATTTGTGGGGGCTATGAAGAAATCACAAACGAATGCGAAGTTGAGTAATCGATTCATAAATTCTTAGCGCGGTTCCAATAAACGTCCATTTCGGCCAGGGTCATTTCGCCAATTTGTTTTCCGTCTTTTGCTGATTCTGTTTCAAGGTACTGAAAACGCTTAATGAATTTTTTATTGGTACGTTCAAGTGCTTCTTCCGGATCGATGTTAATGAACCTGGCGTAGTTTACCAGTGAGAAGAGCAGGTCGCCAAATTCGTTCATTGCTTTTTCCTGGTCAACAGGTCTATTTGTTTCTGCATTATATTCTGTTTTAAATTCCTGCATTTCCTCTTCTACTTTTTCCCATACTTGCTGTTTGTGTTCCCAATCAAATCCAATCCCCCTGGCTTTATCTTGTATTCGTATAGCTTTCACCAGGGCAGGTAACGATTTGGGGACGCCTTCCAATACAGATTTGTTGCCTTTCTTTAACTTTATTTTTTCCCAGTTTGCTTTTACGGTTTCTTCATCATTCGCGATCACCTCACCGTAAATGTGTGGGTGACGTTCAACCAACTTATCACATAAGCTATTCAACACATCAGCGATATCGAACGCCTTCATCTCCGAGGCGATCCGCGCATAAAAAACCAGGTGAAGCATAATGTCGCCAATTTCTTTTTTTACTTCCTGCAGATCGCCTTCAATAATCGCGTCCGACAGTTCGTATGTTTCTTCCACTGTTAAGTGGCGTAGCGTTTCAATCGTTTGTTTTTTATCCCAGGGGCAGTTTTCACGGAGCTCGTCCATCACGGTGAGCAGCCGTCCAAAGGCTTCTAATTTTTTGTCGCGATTTACATCCGGGGTAGATAAAACTTTCTTCATAATGAATAAACTTAAAAAAGGGATCAGGCGTTCTCTATAAGCATGTTAACTTTGCGGTAAAGTACACCTAAAAATGTTAAATGCTTAAAAGAAAGTCGTTTACATTTACGTGATTATTGCTGCGACGTTTTCTGCCTAATGAAAGCTCCGTAGAGGTGTAATAAAATAATATTGATTCAATAAATTTAATCGCCATTGCTATGTTGGTTTTTCTTTTGGCTCTTGGAATTTTCGCCCTCTTTTTCATTCTCATGTCAGTGCGTCTGATTTTTTTAAAGAACGGAGAATTCCGGGGGACTTGTGCGAGTCAAAGTCCCTGGTTAAATAAAGAAGGTGTTGAGTGTGGCTTCTGCGGTAAAACGTTAAAGCCGGGTGATGCCTGTGGCGATCCCGACGCACAGCTGGCGACATCAATGCCGGACATCAAAAAGAAAAATTAGCATCGATTGCTCATAATTCACCATCGAATTTGATTTCGTATATCTTTGTGGTCCGTTGAAAAAAATTAAAATGCGATGGCTCTAATAAAATCTATTTCAGGGATCCGTGGAACGATAGGTGGTAAAACAGGTGATAACCTCACACCACTCGATGTTGTAAAATTTGCTGCTGCTTTTGGGACATGGCTGAAGAAAGATCAAGCTTCTGCGAAAATTGTAATTGGTCGCGACGCCCGGCTTTCAGGTGAAATGGTGAATGCTTTGGTATCTGCCACGCTGCAAGGATTGGGAATTGATGTTGTGGATCTCGGCTTATCCACTACACCTACTGTGGAGATAGCGGTACCGTTGGAACACGCAGCGGGTGGAATTATTCTTACCGCGAGTCATAATCCGGCCCAATGGAATGCATTGAAATTGCTAAACGCAAAGGGAGAATTTATATCAGGAAAGGATGGAGAGGAAGTACTTGCTTTAGCTGATCAGGAAGATTTTGATTTTGCGCCTGTAACCAAGCTTGGAAATTACGCGCGGAAAGATGGTTATCTTCAGAAGCACATTGATATGATTTTGAAGTTACCGCTTGTTGATGTTGAGGCTGTCAGGAAAAGGAATTTTAAGGTTGTGGTTGATGCCGTAAATTCTTCGGGAGGTATTGCTGTGCCCATGTTGCTGAAACAGTTGGGTGTAATGGTGAAAGAAATTCATTGTGAACCTACAGGCCACTTTGCGCATAACCCCGAGCCGCTACCGGAAAACCTTACTGATATTTGTCGTGAAATTGAAAAAGGAAAATATGATCTGGGTATTGTTGTGGATCCGGATGTTGACCGACTTGCCTTGATCTGTGAAGATGGGTCTCCTTTTGGTGAAGAATATACATTGGTTGCTGTGGCTGATTATGTTTTGAACGCAGATTCTTCAAACAGAAAAAATACAGTTTCGAACTTGTCTTCAACGCGGGCGTTACGCGATGTAACAGAAAAGGCTGGTGGAAAATATTTTGCGGCCGCGGTTGGCGAAGTTAATGTGGTGAACATGATGAAAGAATGTGACGCTATCATAGGCGGTGAAGGTAATGGCGGCGTCATTTATCCTGAGTTGCATTATGGACGCGATGCATTGGCTGGTATTGCGTTGTTCCTTACGCACCTTGCAAAAACCAACCTGACTGCGCTTCGCCTTCGTTCTACCTATCCTGGTTATCATATTTCAAAAAATAAAATTGAATTAACACGCGACATCAATGTCGATCATGTATTGGATGCCGTGAAAAAGAAATACAGAAACCAACCCGTTAATACAGTGGATGGTATAAAGATTGAGTTTGATGCCGAATGGGTTCATCTTCGTAAATCAAATACAGAACCTATTATTCGAATTTATTCTGAGTCTGATATGGAGGTGAAAGCGGAAAATCTCGCGAAGAAAATCATTTCTGATATCCGAGAGATTATTGCTGAAAAAGCAATGGCAAGTTGATCCGACGTATAGATAGTGTAGTGTGTTTCGTTGCATTTAAAATATTCATTTAAGTAACTCAATAATTTCCGCTAACTTTGATGGGAGACATTAACCTGCATGAGCGTTTACCTCGATAACGCTGCGACTACTCCGCTTGATCCGGAGGTTTTCGAAGCGATGAAGCCTTTTCTTTTAGAGGATTTTGGAAATCCGTCTTCTACACATGCCCACGGGCGAAAAGTCCGGGCCGCAATTGAATCGGCGCGTAAACAAATTGCCGCATTGCTTCACTGCACACCAGGGGAAATTCTTTTTACATCCGGAGGTACCGAAGCAGATAATACCATTCTTCATTCCGCCGTGCGTACGTATAATATCCGTCACATCATCTCATCTCCCTTAGAACATCATGCGGTAACACATACCTTGGAAAAGATCGTGCACGATAATGCCATCGAACTGCATTTTGTTCAACTTGATTCGCATGGGAATGTTGATCTTCAACATTTTGAAATCCTGCTTCAGCAATTTCCCAATGTATTGGTTTCGCTGATGCATGCCAATAATGAAATTGGAAATCTTCTTGACCTGCATCGTGTTGGTGAGCTATGCGCCAAGTATAACGCATACCTCCATTCAGATACGGTTCAAACAGTCGGTCATTTTGCCCACGACCTTTCTACATTAAGATTGCATGGCATGACGGCGGCTGCCCATAAATTCCATGGCCCGAAAGGAGTCGGATTTATGTATATCCGAAAAGAAAAAAAGATTCAGCCGCTACTTGTAGGCGGAGCGCAGGAACGTAACATGCGTGGCGGTACCGAAAACGTGTATGGCATTATTGGTATGGCAAAAGCACTTGAGATTGCATATCGCGATATGGAGCAACATACAACGTATATCAAGACACTTAAGCTTCGCATGATAGAAAAACTCAGGGCAACTATTCCTGGTGTGGATTTCAACGGCAACTCTGCTGATATTGATAACAGTTTATATACGGTACTTAATGTTGGTCTGCCGGAGTCGGATACAAACAATATGCTGCTGTTCAACCTTGATCTTCAAGGCATTTCAGCTTCCGGTGGTAGCGCATGTTCGAGCGGTGCAACAACAGGTTCGCATGTACTCAGTCATCTGTATCCTGGCTCAAAAAAAGGAGCGATTAGATTTTCTTTCAGTAAGTATAACACGCCAACGGAAATTGATTTTGTTGTAGACAAGCTTGCTGAGCTCGTAAAAGTTTCAGTTTGATCCCGTGGAGTCGTTAAGCTTATTTTGGGATAATACCCATTTTCTTCATTAAAAAACTGGCATTCATTTTCTGTGCTAAACCAGCGTTGAGTTTATAATCGAAAGACAGTTGATCATTTTCAATGTTAGCTTCGAAGCAATAATTTTTAACCTCATTGGGATATTCTTGTTCGAGCGCCCCTAATGCGAGATCATGCGTCGCAATAATAGCCAAACACGGATAGGGCAGGAGTTGTTTCACCAGTGCCATAGAACCAGCTTGTTTGTCGGTGCTGTTTGTTCCTTTTAAAATCTCATCCAGTAAAATCAATAATGGCTTTTTTTGGCGGAGTTCATCCATGATGGTTTTTAATCTGTTCAATTCGGCATAAAAGTATGACTGATGGTCTTGTAACGAATCGGCAGTTCGCATTCCGGTCCTTAATGATATTGCCGGACATAAAAAAGACGATGCACATACAGGCGTTCCATTGAGTGCAAGTATCAAATTCACACCCAGGGTGCGAAGAAACGTACTCTTTCCTGCCATGTTTGCTCCTGTTACGATGAATACTGCAGGGGCCGGTCCCATAACGATTGTATTTGGTACCCGTTCTGCGGCATCAATGAGCGGATGGGCCAGGTCTTTTGCTTCAATCTTTAATTCGTCCGTGATAACAGCATAGTTCAGCCCCGGATTGTTGAATGCAAATGTTCCATAGCTGCAAAGTACTTCTGTTTCGGTAATGGCGTTTAGCCATATGGGCAGTTTATCAGCATGGTCTGCCTTCCATTTTTCCAGCCGATAAACGCATTGCAAATCATACATCAATAAGCTGTTTACAAACAGCGTTGCCAATGCATTTGTCCGGGCATCGAGCGCATTCACGAGAGAAGCAAGCTTGCGGATATTGACATCAGCTTCGTGTGCAACACTTTGTAATGTTTTGCATTTTGTCGCAGTGAATTTCTCCTGTTGCAGGTAATATAATAATCGGGAGTATTTTTGCAGGATGTTTTTCTTTTGGCTGATGTAATCATGAAAGATGTTGATTTTTTTTAACCTTAACCCGGTTATACTCCATTGGGTAATGATTAAGGCAAACAATACCACTTTCACTTCTTTTATAAAAAAAGAGCCAATCAAAGCACACAAGGTAAGAAGGGGTATTACGATGAGCAACATCCGGAATGCGTTCCCCGAGGGAAGAAATGAAGGTTGCTTAAGCCAGGCAAGAAGTTGTTCGTGATCACCAGGTTGTTCACCGGACTCCATCCCCGCGGCCTGAATGTGCTGACGGAATTCTATTCGCGCGGTTACATCGCGGATAGCATCCTGTCTATCTTCTATGGTCTGACGATCCGTCAATGGGTTTGCCAATCCATAAGCAAATTGTTTTTGACCGTTTATCGTATTACAACGATTCATGTATTGAAACAAGGAGCCTTTACCAAATATATCCAGATCGTGTGTGTAGGGGTGATGCGGATCGACAAAGCCGGTGCCTTCAGGCAATGACATGTAATCGCCATCCAAAACTTTCCTTTCTGTTATGTTAATCTTAAAGAGGTTTTCCAGTAGTGCGTGTTCGTGAAAAAGTAAGGCGTGTTTTTTTACGAGAAACAGGAAGAAGACGAGGCACACAGCAATACCAAAACCAAACCATGGATTTGAAATCGAAAGGTACGCGAAACCAATTCCGGCAAGCGCTGTAATCAACCTGACATTAGAGATTAGATTGATCTGCTTTTTGCTTTTTGACTGTGCAACCGAAAAATTATTGCTTCTTTTCTCGTAAAGTAAATGGAGTTCCTGTAATGTCATGGGGTTAAATAAACTGCTCAATAATCCGGATAACCTCTTCGAGATAACGTTGATCTGTCTGATCGAAGTCATTTAATGAGTCGCTATCTACATCGAGTACTAAAGCGATTTGGTCTTTTTTAAATGCAGGCAATACAATTTCAGACTTCGAAGCGGAGCTGCATGCAATATGTCCTGGAAATTCATCTACATTGGGAACCACGATTGTTCTTTTATCTTTCCATGATGTTCCGCATACGCCGTTGCCATAACCGATCCGGGTACACGCAATAGGTCCTTGAAATGGTCCAAGTACAAGTTGATTGTCTTTTACGAGATAAAATCCTACCCAATAAAAATTCATCGTTTGTTTAAGGGCTGCTGCGATGTTTGCAAGATTTGCTATCACATCAGATTCACCATTCACCAAGTTTTTAATCTGTGGTAAAAGGGCCGCATACCGTTCTGCTTTACTGCCGGAGTTATTGATGATGAGTTCTTCAGCCATAGCGTATTCGAGTAAGTAGTTCTTCTTCTCCTGCAATTACGGGTTATTGATAATTTATTGTTCTGATCAGTTGAGTTTAGTATCGTCTTATTTTAGAAATGCGGTTTTTTTAATGCGGTACATGAATACTGAGCCAGTCATCTTCGATTCGTTTACGCTGTTGTAGTTTTCCCTTAAGATCAGGGGCTGCAATGCCTTTGTTAAACATTCGGGGCGACTGAAAAACACGCGCTTCATCCCATAAGCCTGCTTCTATGAATAACCGAAGCAATGTTGCGCCGCCTTCGATAACCAGTGACTGAATTTTTCTTTTCCAGAGATCGTGCAAGACGTTTTGAAGAAAATTATTTTCATCAATGCGCACCAGCGAAAGATTCGGGAATTCTTCATGTTTCAAAAGGTTATAACACAGTGTGGGTTGAGAACGATCAAACACATGAAGTTTTTCGTTCAGCTTTAAAAAGCGGTCGATAATCACCCGCGTCGGATTTCGTCCCGTCCAGTCCCGGACATTCAATTGAGGATTGTCATGCACCACTGTTTTGGTGCCAATCAGAATCGCATCCTCTTCCGAACGCCACTTGTGCACCCACTGCCGGGATAACGCATTGCTGATCCATTTGGAATCGTAATTTTCCTGTGCGATAAATCCATCGGAGGTTTCCGCCCATTTCAGAATAATATACGGTCGTTGTTTTTCCATGAAGGTGAAAAAACGTTTGTTAAGCTCGCGACCAACTTTGTCAAGGATGCCGGTGATCACTTCAATGCCGGCAGCACGTAATTTCTTGATACCTTCTCCGGCCACCAGGGGGTTAGTGTCCAGGGTCGCGACGACTACTTTTTTTACTTTATGTTCGATCAACAGGTCCGTACATGGAGGCGTTTTTCCGAAATGCGAACATGGTTCAAGTGTTACGTAGACCGTTGCGTGGGGAAGTAACATTTTGTCTTTAACCGAACGAATGGCATTTACTTCCGCATGCGCGTCACCCCATTTCTTGTGCCATCCCTCTCCTATAATAGTGTCGTTGTAAACCACGACGCTTCCAACCAACGGATTAGGGCTTACGTAACCACGCCCGAGCGCAGCAAGTTCAATCGCGCGCTGCATATAAAGTTCGTCCTGTTTATGATCAGATTTATTCATGGTTACATCAGGAATCGGCCATTAGATAGTCGAAATCCTGTTAAGTTTGCAAAGATTGATAACCCATGAAGAATTCCAAAGCACTGCTCCGGTATTTACTTTCGAATATTCAATTAAATGAAAGCCAGGCGGAAATTGAAAGTATGGCCTACATGGTAATTGAACATCTTTTTCACCTTGATACCATGCAGGTGATGATGGATGCAGCAGTGGAAATCACCCAAGAACAACACCAAATCATTGACAGTGTAATCGCCCGTATCAATGCCTTCGAACCGGTTCAATACGTTCTTGGCGAAGCTTTTTTCCTTGGCAGAAAGTTTATGGTAAGTCCTGCGGTTTTAATTCCACGCCCTGAAACCGAAGAACTTGTAATGCAGGTGCTGCAACATATTAAACTACATCCTCAACCTTCATACAAAATACTTGACATTGGAACCGGAAGTGGATGTATTCCAATATCTCTTGCGTTGGCATTGAACCAGGCCGAAATTCTGGCAACCGATGTGAGTGCTGAGGCGATCACAATTTCGAGGGAAAATGCAGATCGACTGAAGGCACAGGTTACTGTTTTATTGCATGATATTTTAGGCGATGAGTTGGAAGTGGTTGAGCTCGATGTATTGGTAAGTAATCCGCCCTACATTGCATCAGAAGAAAAGATTTATATGCAAACCAATGTTACCTCGTTTGAACCACACCTCGCGTTGTTCGTTCCTGATGAAGATCCATTATTGTTTTATAAGGCGATTTCCCGAAAGGCAAAAAATGCGCTTCGCGCAGGAGGATTACTGATCTTCGAAATAAATGAACGGTTCGGTAACGAGGTATCACGTCTTCTTAGTGATGAAGGATATGAAGATGTTAAAATAATTTACGATTTGAATCAAAAGCAACGAATCGTAAGCGGTATTAAAAAGTAACAAGATGAAACCAGCGTCTGTATCGTTTATCGGATCAGGTAATGTAGCCTGGCACCTTGCACCTGCCCTCGATAATGTGGGCTATGCTGTTCGTGAGGTTTACAGTGCAAGAAAAAAAAATGCAGCAGCTTTGTCAGATCGTTTATATCAATCCATCGTAAAAGATTCGCTTGATTTTTCGGACAGCCCCTCCGACATTTTTATTATTGCTGTTCCTGACGATGCCATTAATGAGGTGGTTAAATCAATAACATTGCCTCCGGATGCTTTGCTGGTTCACACATCCGGAAGCAAGCCGTTACAAATTTTGGAGAATAACAATGAATGGACGAAAGGCGTTTTTTATCCGCTTCAAACTTTTACGAAAAACAGAAAAATAGATCTTGAGACGGTACCTTTTTTTATTGAAAGTGACGATCCCTCAGTGGAGCGAAGACTAATGGCGATGGCAAAGACCATTGGTAAGAATGTTATAAAAATCTCTTCTCAGGATAGAAAGATCATTCATGTGGCGGCTGTATTTGCTTCTAATTTCACCAATCACATGCTCAGTTTATCCAAAGACATTATGACTGCTCATGGACTAAATTTTGATCACCTTAAGCCACTCATCGCAGAGACTTTAAATAAAAGTCTGGCCATTGGTCCGGAGCATGCGCAGACAGGGCCAGCACGAAGGGGAGATCTCGAAGTGCTGGATAATCACCTGGCGTTATTACAAGAGGATGAAGCGGTAGCTGAAATTTATAAAGTGGTCAGTCAGCATATTTTGAATCGTTACTCGGATTGATT
The DNA here is from genome assembly GCA_035628875.1 of Ohtaekwangia sp. Classification (GTDB taxonomy): domain Bacteria; phylum Bacteroidota; class Bacteroidia; order Cytophagales; family Cyclobacteriaceae; genus Ohtaekwangia. Next base: position 10,344 of record DASPIZ010000157.1, read on the forward strand.
CATTGGGGGTCTATTGATTCAAGAAATTTCGAAACGTCACGTATCCAGTTGGATTGATTTGTTTCTGTAAAAAGCGCGTGACCTTCATCCGGATAGGTTGCTAAGGTCTTTTGTCCACCAAGATTATTGAACAGTGTTTCTGTTTCTTCCATTGAAACGCGATTATCCTTTTCTCCAAACAAGATCAGTGTTGGACATTTTACATCTAAGGCATATTCTTGTGGATTATGAGCGAAGGCCCAATACCCATGTTGCGCGCCGCCCCAAAATGTTAACAGGTAAGACATCGGGAATGAAGGTACACCCATCATATTAAATCGTGCGGACACGGTTTTTTGTAAACTACCGAAAGGACATTCCAGTATAATAGAACTAGGCTCAAATTGATCGTCGTGTATGGCTTTAAGGACTGCGGCAGCGCCCATCGAGGTGCCGAATAAATGGATATTTTTTTCGCCTTGTGCCTCAACGTAATCAAAAGCATCCTTTACTTCCCGGCTTTCGGTAAAACCAATACTGGTGCTATTTCCTTCTGATCCTCCTGACCCCATAAAGTCAACGAGGAGCGTGTGATAGCCAAGTTTGTAAAACTCTTCAGCGCGTGAGAGGAGAGCGGATTTTTCCCCGGCATATCCGTGAAAAAGTACGATTGTGCCTCGGGCACTTTCAGCGGGAATATACCAGGCTTCCAAGGTAACGTCGCTTTTAATATGGAGTGTCTTGAATGGACGTTCAGGGATCTGTATGTGCTGTGGTTTCGGATTATCAATGCCTGCAAAAAGAACTTTTAACTTGCCCATTGTGCTAAGTTCTTTTGGATCCTTCGTGCGTGCATCATCATCACTCAAACTAAAGTGGGTAAAGCGATAGGCATGGAGATAGGCAATCGCGTTTATGACAATAAGCCCAGGTAGAATAAGCCACGTGATTTTCCTTTTCATAAACGCTGCAGTGTTTGTAAGGTGTATTTATTGCCGTTCTCTTCCTCAAGGTTGCATGAGATTAATTATGTTTAAAAGCTTTCCGTAAAAATTTTTTTTAGGAGGCCAACAAACTTAATTTTGAATGGTTTCAATCTGATTCAATTTTCAATACTGCTATGTCTTTTTTAACCCGCAGACCCCGACGTAACCGCAAGAGTGAGGCAATTCGTGCACTGGTGCAAGAAACTCGTGTTACTACAGATGATTTGATTTTTCCGCTCTTTCTTATCGAAGGCGCAAACAAAAAAGAGGCGATCGCGTCTATGCCGGATATTCACAGGCTTTCAACAGACCTGATGTTAAAGGAGGTGGAAGCCTGTATGAAATTGGGTATTCGGGCCTTTGATATTTTTCCTGTTGTTGAAGAAGCGTACAAAGATAAAACAGCTTCACACAGCTTCGATAAAACTTTCTTTTACCTCAAGGCGCTTCGTGAAATTAAAAAGCAATTTCCTGAGGCTTGTATTATGACCGATGTGGCCATGGATCCATACAGTTCTGATGGACACGATGGTTTAGTATTGGATGGAAAGATTGTAAATGATAAAACACTCGATATATTGGGTAAGATGGCCCTGGCTCAGGCAGAAACCGGTATCGATATCCTCGGGCCTTCCGATATGATGGACGGCCGTGTCGGCTATATCCGTAATTTACTTGATGAGAACGGGTTTACCGAAGTATCCATCATGAGTTATACTGCAAAATATGCCAGTGCTTTTTATAATCCTTTTCGTGATGCCCTGGATTCTGCACCAAAATTTGGCGATAAAAAAACATATCAGATGAATCCGGCGAACCGCAGAGAAGCGCTGATCGAAGCGTCTTTGGATGCACAGGAAGGGGCAGATTTTTTGATGGTGAAGCCCGCGCTTGCGTATCTTGATATCATTCGCCTTCTCAAGGACAATACTGATTTACCGGTTTCTGCTTATAACGTAAGTGGTGAATATTCCATGGTTAAAGCAGCTGCTTTAAAAGGATGGCTGGATGGTGAACGTGCCATGATTGAAAGCTTACTCAGTATTAAACGCGCTGGTGCCGATATTATACTAACCTATTTTGCAAAAGAATTTGCCACTCTGGCAAACCGTTAATCCATCATACTATATGACGTTGAGGATTTTTCTTTTTAGTCTTCTTTTCCTCACGTCGTGGAAAACATTTTCCCAGTCGTTGATACTTGCCGGGCAGGAACGCATTGAATTAGCCGACCACATTCTGCATTATCGCGACACCGAAGGCGATCTTACGCTTGATGATATCATAAGGAAGAGAATCCCTTTTCAGTCGCGGGCACTAAACTATGGATTTGATGATGCTGCACATTGGTTTGCTTTTCAAATTGACAATGAATCAAAGGATGAAGACTGGCTGCTTGAAGTAGCTTTCGCTCCTCTTGATAAAATAGATTTTTTTATCCGGAGTGAGTCCGGTTGGATCGAAAAAAGTGCAGGCGATCTGTTACCGATGAGCATCCGCGATGTAAGGCACCCACATGCCGTTTTTTTATTTTCCCTTCCACAGGGTTATACCCGAACAATTTACCTGCGGGTTAAAACTACCTCTTCAGTCCAGGTGCCGTTGATCCTTTGGAAGCGTGATGCTTTTATTGCTACATCAAATACGGTCAATATCATCAATGGATTGTTTTATGGCGCCATGATGATCATGATATTGTATCAATTGTTTGTATTTCTATCCACACATGATCGCATCACGTTGTATTATGTTCTAACGCTGGTGGCGATGATGCATGTTGTTGCCTTTTTTCAAGGCTATAGCTTTTTGTATATGTATCCAGAACATCCACAGCTAAACCACCTGATGGCAATTGTTACGGGTCCATTGTTTCTTTTGTTTTCGACATGGCTCACACGAGCATTCTTGGATCTGAAAAAGAATAGTCCCACGATGGATAAACTTTTGTTGATTAATATGGAGCTCGATATACTGGCAGCCATCATGATGATCGTGTTTTTTGGAAAGATTTCATATCGTTTTCACCACTATGCCATATTGTTGCACTGCGTTTTTGCGCTCATCGCCGCAGGATATTGTTTGTACCGAAATTTCAGGCCCGCTTTATATTACCTCTTGTCGTGGATTACCTTGCTTGTCGCTACATTGATTTTTTCAATGAGTAACCTAGGTCTCTTTCCGGCGTATCTGAATACCAGTTCTACCGGCCTTATCATCGGATGCCTTTTACAAATGTTACTCATCTCTTTTGCGCTTGGAAATCGCTGGAGTATAATGGTGCGGGAAAACCAGAAAAGTAAAGAGCTTGAAGTGCAACGAGGTCAGCTGGAGAAAGAACGGCTTGAACAAGAGGTACAGTTACGGCTGGAGGAGATTAATCATAAAAATCAGAAGCTCGAAGAAGTTAACCGGATTAAGGATAAATTATTTTCTGTTGTATCACATGACATTAAAGGGCCACTCACATCCTTGCACCTCGCATTAGCACTCACCAAGAATGAGACTATAACGCAAAAGGAATTTCAGCAACTGACTCATTCCCTTGAAACAAAATTTACACAGACCACCGAGTTTATTGATAATCTGCTTCAGTGGGCAACGCTTCAGATACGCGGCGAATCTTTTGAGCCGGTAAAAGTAAATCTTTCAGTATTGATCCAACAAACCATTGGTCTTTTGGATTTTGAACTCAGAAAAAAGAACATTGAGATTGAAGACACAATTGACGGATCATGGCATGCAAAAGCCGATGTCAATATGGTGAAATCAATTTTACGAAATTTACTGACAAACGCCGTTAAGTTTACCGGTAATGGGGGGCATGTTGGGATTCAGGCCACAGCAAATGCTGAGTTTATTACAATTGCTATTGCTGATACAGGGATCGGTATACCGAAGAAAAATCAGTCGCTAATTTTTTCACTCGATATCGTTACGACGCCAGGCACAGGGCAAGAAAGGGGCACAGGCCTGGGGCTGTTATTATGTAAAGAATTCGTTGAGCGGAACAATGGAAGAATCTGGTTTGAAACGGAAGAAGGAAAAGGTACGACTTTTTATTTCACACTCCCTGCTTATAAAAATGATGAAGCCTGAATCCCTCACATTGCAAAATCAATATCTCCCGGATTTTCATTTCAATGAAGTTCACCGTATTACCATTGAAGCGCCAAGGGAAAAGGTTTTTGGAAAGATAAACGCTTTTGATTTTAGCGGATCGACGGTGATCAGGTTACTATTAAGGCTCCGCGGCTTACCGACAAATACCACCAAAGGACTAGATGGTGTTCTTAAGATGGGGTTTTCACTTTTGGCGGTACATCAGGATGAGGAATTGATCCTCGGATTAATTGGTCGGTTCTGGGAGCCATCAGGGAAAATTCAGCGTGTAGCTCCCGTTGATTTTAAAGCGTTTAATGATCCCGATTTTGCGAAAGTAACCTGGAATTTCAAAATTTTGCCCGGTAGGGGAAATCTTCTTACTGTCGAAACGGAAACACGTATTGCGTGTATAGATCCCGTTGTTCGCCGACGGTTCGCCCGTTACTGGTTTCTGATTAAACCCTTCAGCGGTATCATTAGAAAGCATATGCTGAAGCAAATCAAAATACAAGCAGAAAATTTAGTCAGTGTAATCAATATCGGCTAGTTAAACTTCCATAAAACCTTCTCCTGCGAAGAGGGCAGGGTGAGGCCATAAAAAACAAGCTTAACTAAACGATATTGACAGTGCAATAGATGTTTAATTCTTTTCCGGCTCCAGTGCAGGCAGTGTAAAATCATCCAGCGGACTCGGTAATGCCATGGTTGCCTCTATGTCCTCCGTTGTTCGCGGCGCCGTAGTGGAAAGATGTTCATTTCCGCCTGCGGTAATTAAAAAGTCATCTTCTATTCTTACAGCAATTCCCCACCAACGTTTATCGCATTTCGCGTTTTCCGGAATATAGATACCAGGTTCGATCGTTATCACCATATTCTCCTGGAGTACATCATAATTGCCGCGGTCATGTACGTCCAATCCGATATGATGACAACAGCCATGCGGATAATACAAATGGTATTCCGATTCACGTTGAAGGATACCAAGTTCCTTAAGACCTTTGTTGATTACCTCTTTGGTAACCTGTGTGAGCTGTGCAAAGCTTGTCCCAGGCTTACATATTTTCATGGCTTCTTCCTGGGCTTTGAATACAATATCGTAAATGAGTTTCTGTTCAGTAGAAAATTTTCCATTCGCAGGAATAGTTCGTGTGATGTCGGCCGTGTATCCGTGGTATTCCGCGCCAAGATCCATCAACACCATTTCTCGTGTGGAGATTGCAGGTTTGTAGTTATCGATATAATGAAGAATGCATCCGTTGTGTCCACCACCTACGATGGAAGGATAGCCGATATCTTCCGCCTGATATTTTTTGAAAACAAATTCGTGTATCCCTTGAATCTCACGTTCCGACATTCCGGGCCGCATTGCTTTCATTACTTCAACTTGACCGCGGCATGATATCTGTACGGCCTTACGTAAAAGGTTTAATTCTTCAGCTGTTTTGATACCACGAAGATCGTTCATGATATGCGTGAGGTCTTGTGTATTCAGATTGCTCTTATTAGGTTCGCGGTCAACCGCGAGATTTTTCTCCGATGGATAGTTTACTTTTGTTTTGAACTGCTCGATCAAATCGAAAAGGTCAGCCTGGTCTTCTGTGTTTCTAACGTCATTTTTAAAATCGAAAAACAAGATCTCACTGAATTTACTGAAGTCTACATTGTAGTTTTTAAACTCAGTATTGTTGAAGGCCTGTTCAAGGCCCAGCATCTCTTTGGTTTTTACATCGCCAAGTCTGCGGCCAGTCCACATTTCGCGAATCATATTGCGGGGTTGTACAAAGATGATCTCGTTATATAATAAACCGTTTGCTGCAGTTTGTTTGTCTTTAAAAATGAGCAGCACGGCATGTGGTTCTTTGTACCCTGTGAGGTAGTAAAAATCGGGATCCTGATGATACACGTAGTCCACATCATTCGATCGGTTTCGTACCGCGTTTGCAAAAAAGACAGCTACCGAATTTGCAGGAATTTTTTCGCGCAATTTTTCACGGCGTTCTTTATGGAACTCCTTTGATAAGAAATCTGTAGGCTGCTCAGCTTCTTGTCCATAAGCCGCGGATACAAGAAAAATAAAGGGTAAAAAATACAATGCTCTCATATCGACCGGTTTTTTAATGAATATAACGCGAAAATGGTATCACGAATGGCAAATCTTTATATAAGGTGCAGCGGTTTCGTGAATGGTTTTTTTTAGAACTACTACCTTAAAATTCAGGGTCATTTTTTTAAAAATAGGTAGTTTATTGATGCAGGAGACCGTTTGTCGATTGCGTGTATCAATTTTTGCCATTAATTCAGTTATTCATAACACTTAATCCTGCGCTAAGAATTTGTAGGCCCTTTCTGATAAAGGCAGATCTCATCATCTGCCTTTAATTTTTCCAAAAGGATCTTCCTGGTTTTCAAGTTCTTCCAACAAAAAATCGTTTCCTTTTCCATAGCGGATCAGGTCTTTCAGTAGAAAACGTTCTAATGTAAAAATATCCTTTACCCGGAAATCTCCGTTGCTCAGTATACTTTCAATTTCAAATTCATGGGTCTCACCGAAGTTGGTGAGGCGGTATTTTCTACCAGTCCGTAAAACGTCAAATGCCAGTCCCGCCATAATTATAAGTCTTCGTCTCGTTCAAGCATCAAAATGGATGCCTGTGGAACGATGAAATATTTTTCTTCTTCGTAAATAACTTCAATAGCACCTTTTTGCAGAAAGATAGCCAGGTCGCCTTCCTGCGACTGCAAGGGTAAATATTTTACCTGATCTTCTTTGCCTTTCCAAACGTCATCTTCATCTGCCGGTAGTGGTAACGGATATCCCGGGCCAACTTTAATAACCCATCCGCTCTGAATTTTTTCTTTCTCCTGTACACCGGGCGGAAGATATAATCCACTGGCGGTTTTATCAGACTGTTTAGCAGGTCTGATTAGAACACGGTCACCCACCACTATCAATTTCTTTAGTTTATTATCCGATGTTAACTTCATACGCTCAAATAAAATACAGCATGATTATTATACTAAATTTTTAACCACGCAAAACAAAGGTGTAAAAATCCTAAAGTAGTTCCATTATTCAAATAAACCAGCCTGGTCTTCAGACCGCTTTAATAAGTTTGCATCGATACTTTTGCTTGCGCGTGCACCAAGTTTTTTGAGATCCTCTACACGGCGTACCAGATTTCCACTTCCAACGGATAATTTTTTCATTGATTCTTCATAATGTTTTTTCGACGTTTCAAGATGTCGCCCCAAAGTAATAAGGTCGTCAGTAAAGCCGACAAATTTATCGTACAGGTCACCGGCTTTATTTGCTATATCAAGCACGTGTCTGGTTTGATATTCCTGTTTCCAGGTATTCTTGATCAGTTGAAGAGAAGGAATAAGCAACGTCGGGCTCACGAAAACAATTCGCCGCTCCAGTGCTTCCTCGTAGAGTGTTTTTTCACTTTGAATAGCGAGGATGTAAGCCGGTTCAATCGGAATAAACATCATCACAAAATCCAGGCTGCTTTCGCTGATATTTTTTTGATAATTTTTATCGCCGAGCAGTTTCATGTGCTGGCGTATAGACGTAAGGTGGCTTTTGAGAAAAAAGAGCTTCTGTTCTTCGGTATCTGCGTTCACAAAATTATTATACGCTGTTAAGCTTACTTTAGAATCGATGATTACATGCTTATTTTCAGGTAAACGAATGATTACATCGGGTCGGAGTCGCCCCTCAATTGTCGTGAAAGATTCCTGCACCGTATATTCCCGATCTTTTTGTAGTCCTGATTTTTCAAGGATACTTTCGAGGATAAACTCACCCCAGGCACCTTGTGTTTTTGTATCACCGCGCAGTGCGCGTGTGAGATTTTCCGCCTCACGCGTCATTTGGATATTTAATTTCTGAAGATTTTCCAGTTGTTCGCGCAGGGCAGAATTTCGTGAGATGTTATCCTTGTGTGTTTCTTCGACCCGTTTCTCAAACTCGTTTATTTTTTCACCGAGTGGTTTTAGCAGGTCGAAAATATTGCTTTTGTTTTGATCTGTAAACTTCCGGCTCTTTTCTTCGAATATCTCGTTCGCTAGATTTTTAAATTGATGGGTAAATTTTTCAGTGAGCGCTTCTACTTCTTTTTTTTGTGTTTCCAGTTTTTCCTGAATGTTTCTGTAGTCAGCCTCTGTAGCCGCAAGACTGTTTGTAAGTTCCAGCACTTTATTGCGTTCGGAAGCAAGTTCTTTTTTTACCTCCGTAAGTTGAAGGAACTGTGTTTTGTTTTTTTCCTGTTCGATGAGTACGGAAGATGTTGTGGCCTGGGCCTCTGCAGTAAATTTAAACTTTGCAATAAACCATCCCGCCAAACTTCCTGTCACAAGCCCGGTTAGTATCAAAAGAATTTCCATCCCGCAAAGATAGAAGAAGGTAGTTAACCAAAATAGCACATTTTCAGCACTTATTTGATAGATTTGTAGTGGATACAAAAAGGCGACACGCTATGGTGGAAGCGATTAATACAAGTCAGCAGGCAATTGCACTCGAAGATGAATACGGTGCCCATAATTATCATCCTCTTCCGGTTGTTTTAAACAAAGGAGAGGGGGTTTTCCTGTGGGATGTGGAAGGGAAACGTTACTATGATTTTTTATCCGCATATAGTGCCGTTAATCAGGGCCATTGTCATCCGCGCATTATTAAGGCACTTATTGATCAGGCCCGGGAATTGACCTTAACGTCCCGTGCTTTTTATAATGATAAACTCGGCGTTGCGGAGAAATTCATTTGTGAAACATTTGGATACAACAAGTCACTGTTTATGAACAGTGGCGCTGAAGCGAATGAAACCGCGATCAAGCTGGCGCGTAAGTGGGGTTATCTCACAAAGGGAGTTCCCGATAACGAAGCAGTCATAGTAGTTGCAAAACAAAATTTTCACGGCCGCACCACGACTATAATTTCGGCGTCGACAGATTCGCTGGCACGGAAAGGATTCGGACCGTTTATGCCAGGATTTGAAATTGTGGAATACAACAATGCGGAAGTAATCGAGAAGGCGTTGGTAAATCAAAATGTATGTGCGCTGTGGATTGAACCCATCCAGGGCGAAGCAGGTGTTTTTGTGCCGGATGCAGGGTATCTGAAAGCAGTAGAAAGAATCTGTCGTGAAAAGAATGTTTTACTCATGATGGATGAGATCCAAACCGGCATAGGGCGTACAGGAAAGATGTTAGCCTCGGATCACGAGAACGTAAGGCCGGATGTGCTCATCCTCGGTAAGGCGTTATCCGGTGGTGTATTGCCGATCTCGTGTGTGCTCGCCGATGATGACATTATGCTTCTGCTTAAACCCGGAGAGCATGGATCTACATTTGGCGGAAATCCATTGGCTGCTATGGTGTGCATTGAGGCATTGAAAGTTGTACGCGATGAAAATCTTGCTACTCATGCTGAACGACTGGGAAGTGTATTCCGTAACCGGATGCAACATCTCATGGAAAAAACTAAACTCATTAAGCTTGTACGTGGAAAAGGTTTGCTGAATGCAATCGTAATTGACGATACGCCAGAGAGCGAAACAGCCTGGAATATATGCCTGGCACTCGCGAAGGAAGGATTGCTGGCCAAGCCTACCCACGGTAATATTATTCGCTTAGCCCCTCCGTTGGTGATCACGGAAGAGCAGCTTCACGAATGTTGTGATATTATAGAGCGTGTTATCCTTGCGTATAGATTAACGTAAGTTCTGCCTATTAACCGAGAATTTTTGTTCTACGCAGATATCGCTATTCACTGCGTAATGCATCCACAGGGTTGGCCATTGCTGCACGTGCAACCTGGAAGACCACGGTGAACAAGGTGATGGTCATAGACAGTGCTACCGTTGTGGCGAATACCTCCCATCCCAATTCAGTATGGTATGCGTATCCGTTCAAGAATTGCTGCATGACGTAATACGAGATCGGACATCCGATAAGGGCAGCAATCAAACTCAACTTTAAAAAGTCGCGTGAGATCATACGTACAATTCCTGGTGCAGACGCACCTAAAGTTTTACGTATGCTGATTTCCTTCCTTTTTCGTTCTGCAGTATAAGCTGCCAGGCCAATTAATCCAAGACCTGAAATGATCACGGTCATGATTGTGAATACGAAGGCTAATGATCCGGTCACTTTTTCAGTTTGGTAAAGTCTTGCGAAGTCGTCTTCAATAAATGTATAGGTAAAGGGAAAGCCAGTGTTATGCTTTTGGTATGTTTTTGAAAGATGTGCTAGCGCTTCTTGTGTTTGTGTTCCATCAAACCGAATAAATATCATTCCCGTATTTTCCGGATTGCATAAAAAAACAATCGGGTCCATCGCTTCGTGCAAAGATCGGCTGTGGAAATCTTCTACAACGCCAACGATCTTGCCTTTTTTCCCCCACTGCGAAAGTTCAACACCGATGGGATCAGTCAATCCCATCGCATCAACAGCATGCTGCGTAACGATAAAGGAACTGGTGTCAGCATGTTGTTGCGAAAAAAATCTTCCTTCCTTAAGCTGAAGTCCCATCGTTTCCATGTAATCATAGTCAGCAATGATTGTTCGGAAAAACTGTTGGCTATCATCTGGTTTGCCCGGCCATACCACGGAGTTATTTTGGTTAAGTACTTCTACGAGCGATTGATTGGCGCGCGACACATACTTAATGGAAGGTGATTGTAGTGCCTCTTGTTTGAACCCCTCAAATGATTTTGACACATCTCCGCTGATGTTAAGCACAAGTACCGACTCCCTGTTATAGCCAATGTTTTTATTTTGGATGTAGTTGATCTGGTTGTAGATTACAATTGAACAGGTAATTAGTATAACGGTTAAGCTGAACTGAAAAATTATTAAGATCTGTCTTAATGAAATTCCGCCTAAGTTCGTAGTGGATGAACCCTTCAATACTTTTGTCGGATTAAATGAAGAGAGGAAAAATGCAGGGTAACTTCCTGCGAGCAGACCTGTAAATAGAATAATAGAAAGTAAGGTCAATAACAATGTAGGATCTGTAAGATCAATTACAATCGTTTTACTAACTAACGAATTAAATAAAGGCAGCATCATGTAGGTGATTACAATTGCGAAGATCATTGCCATGGCGCTTATTAAAATCGATTCTGATATAAACTGGAAGATAAGCGAACTACGATTTGCGCCCACTACTTTGCGCACACCTACTTCTTTAGATCGGATCGCAGAACGTGCGGTAGCCATATTCATAAAATTGATGCAGGCAATAATCATGATGAAGATGGCTACGATCGAAAAAATTTTTACATATTCGATTCTTCCTCCTGTAGGAACCCCGTTTTCAAATGTGGTATGTAAATACCGGTCTGTAAAAGGTTGAATGTAAAAAGAGTTGTTGCTTTTTTCTTCCCCCGTTAAATTTTTCACCACCTCGTTAACTTTTTGCGTCGCAATTGCTGCAGAGGAAGTCGTTAACTTCAGGTAAAGCGGATGATCGAAATTGTCCCAGTTATAACCATCGCCACGTTGTTTTTTATAGATGGCATATGGTAAGATAAAATCGAATTGAAGGGAGGATTCGTTGGATGGGTTTTCAAATACCGAGGTAATGGTAAAGTCGCCGGCCTTGTCAACTTTAACCGTCTTGCCAATGGGGTTTTCATCGTGAAATAACTTGTCGGCCAGGCGTTCAGATATTGAAACAGAGGAAACATCTTCAGGATTTTTGGCGGGTGTTCCCTGCAGTATTTTAAAGCTGAATATATTGAAGAAGTCCGGGTCGGCGAAGAAGCCATTTTCGAGAAAATTTTTTTCATTGTATTGAAAAAGCTTGCCGTTAGTCTCCACTGTTCTGGCAATAAATTCTGCTTCCGGCATATTATCACGTAACGCATCTGCGAGCGGTCCTGGCGTTATCGGCCATGTTAAAGTTTCTCCATTATTTAGTTTAAGGTTCGCGACAGTATGAAAAATATGAGATGCATTTGTATGGAACTTATCCTTTTTAACTTCATCTCTTACCCATAGGTAAATAAAGAGCGCACATACCAATCCCGAAGTCAGCCCTATTACGTTGATGAAAGAATAGAGCCGATGACGTAAAAAATTCCGCGTGGCAATAATGAGGAAGTTTCTAAGCATGGTTGTTTGAGTTTTGTAAATATAGAGACCGGTTGTTAAATAAAAAGTTGCTCGTGAACAAGAAAACCTAACAGAAGTTTCGTTACTTATAAGATATTATATATTATTAACTCACGTTGAAGTTGGTCAGGTGACTGAAAATGGATGGTATGTAGTCCAAGTGCATTTGCGCCGTCTATATTTTTGATGTTATCATCAATAAATAACGTCTTTGATGGTTCTATCTGATAGCGATCAAACAAGATCTGGTAAAACTCCGGAAATGGTTTTCTGCATTTTTCATGACCGGAAACTACGATGCCTTTAAACCAATGCAGGAAACTGAAATTATCCAATGCCCAGGGAAACGTCTCTGATGACCAATTTGTCAGTGCATACAAGGGGTATTTATCTCGTTCTTTCAGTTGTTTCAGAATTTCAACTGTACCCTGAATAGGTCCTTGAATGGTTTCCTGCCAACGCCCATACCATGCGCTAATGGGAACTTCCAGATCCGGATGTTTCGCGATAAGCGATTTGGTTGCTTCTTCGAAAGATCTTCCGGCGTCCTGTTCATCGTTCCATTCGGATGTACAAATGTTTTCAAGAAACCAGGTTACTTCATCTTCGGATGAAAATATTTTCCGGTAGAGGTACCGTGGATTCCAGTCAATGAGAACACCGCCAAGGTCGAACACGATGGATGTGATTACTGGCGACACGCTGGTATATTTTGTTGTATCGTTCAAGTTTAAAATGTTTAATCAGATTAACGCAAAGCCTGGTTAACCCTTTCGTAAATAATTTCCGGCGTAATGCGATTAAGGCAAGCGAAATCACCGCGGTAACATCGCTCCCTGCCATAAACAGAACAAGGCCTGCATGGAAGTTCATCGCGGCTTATCTGAACGATGCTTTCAGCTGATTTTCCAAAGGGACCAAAACCCACGTCGGGATGTGTTCCACCCCATATCGAAATCAGGGGTACGTTCATCATGGTTGCAAGGTGCATGTTGGATGAATCAGTGCAGATCATAAGATCAAGTTTCGCCATCAAGGCAAATTCTTGCTTTATCTTTAATTGCCCGGCAACAATATGGCAATGTGATGGAAACTCGTTTTTTAAGCCTTCAAAAAAAAGAATCTCTTTATCGCCACCACCAAAAAGAAAAAATTTTACACTTGTTGTTTTTACTATTCTCCCAATCAATTCCTTGTAATTTTCTACCGGCCAGACCTTCGAGGTATGCATTGCAAAAGGTGCAATGCCTATCCACTTTTCTGCTTTGGTCAGTCCGTTTTTACTAAGCCATGATGCTAAATCGGTATGGACGGTATCATTCACGCGGATATAGGGTGGTGAAACAATCTGGAACGGAAATCCAGCCTTTTCAAACGCCATCCTGTATCTTTCTACCGTGTGCGGCAGTGGTGTTACATCTTTGTTTTCTTTTTGCGTGAATCGTTTCTTTTCCTTTCGACCTTTTTCAAACACGACTACTTTTACGCCAAATAATTTGAAGAGCGTACGCATGGCAATGGTACGAATATGATCATGCATATCCATCACTACTTCGTAGTCGCCTTTTCGCAAAAGTTTTCTGAATAGCTCACGCATGCCAAAGATGCCGTTGTAGGTGTAATCCACATCAGCAGGAAAAGGAACAACACGTTCGATACCCGTAAAAAAAGAAGCGAATTTCGGCCGCGTTACGATCGTCACTTCAATATCGACATGAGCCTCTACCAACGACCTGATTACGGGTACGAGGAGAACAACATCACCCATAGCAGAAAAACGGAGTACAAGAATTTTTCGAAGCGACACGGAAATTAGTTTACCATACAAATAATATATTTGAACTATCCCTTCTTTTGTGCGTAAAGCACGGGGTTTAATGAAGCATCGTTATACATTTTCATTTGTCGGTAAACTTTGAACCTGCGGTTGCCATTGCTGATGTCTTCCATTAATTCGTCAAAAGCCAATTGCATATCTGTTTTTTGCTCCATCAGAATATTAAGTTTATTCTGACATCTGGCAATGTGTTCTGCACTTGCATCTGTTCTTCCCGTTTGTTCTTTCATGTGATAGATCTTGAGCATAAGTATACTCATGCGGTCGAGTAGCCATGCCGGTGTTTCGGAATTAATACGGGTGTCTGGTTTAGCCGTTACGTTATGAAAGTATGATAAAAAATAATCATCAATTTTTTCTACGAGGTCAGTTCGATCCTGGTTTGATTTATCAATGCGGCGTTTAATCTTTATTCCTTCAGTTGCATCAATTTCGGGGAGTCTGATAATATCCTCGAGGTGCCATTGCACAGTGTCGATCCAGTTTTTTGCGTAAAGTAAATATTCAAAGCGCTCTTGTGGATAAGGATTTACAACTGGCGAATCAACATGATCATTTTTATGATAGTCGTCTATACTTTGTTGAAAAACAGAATAACATTCTTGTGCTGAAAGCATACCTAAATAATTAAATTGCAAGTTAAATTTTAAACCGAAAACCATGAACTTTGTCCTATAAACTTTGATCTTTTAAGCCATACCTGATTTTAACTTCAACCCTTGAACCCACGTGTCGTCGCATCATTTTGTTAAAGAAGGGCAGGAACCTGCGTTATTCATTCAATATGCTATTTCGCATAAGCTTATTGAGCCGCTGTTGGAGTGGGCGCCGCTTGTCATAGTTGAAGGATCGGTGATTGAGCAAGTGCTGGTTTGGGGAATAAAAATCGATGTGGTCTTAACGGATAGAAAGGAGGACGAACTCAGCCCGCTACTGGCTGATCAAATGCCCGTCCGTATTATAAAATTTGAATCTGAGTCAGGGATACACGCCGTGCTTTCTGATTTTCTTAAATCGGAAGGTCAAAAAAACGTAACCATCGTGAGCGACCATACCACGGTATGGATGGAATTTTTGAGGGATAAAGATGATTTGAATTCAATTGTCATTGTTCAGGAAATGATCCGTTGGTTTTTCGTTAAATCCGGATCGTTAGAAAAGTGGCTGCCCGCAGAGACCCAGCTGGAAATCGCACCTGTTTCAAATACCTATTCGTTGGAAGTAAAAGGTGCTGAGAATCAAGGCGATAAACTGATTGTAAAAGCAGACTCTCTGGTAAACATCAAGTCTCCTCAGCGTTTTTGGGTGGGTGAGCGTAATTAATTTTTTCTACAATAGGGGTAAAAGTTTTGCTGGTTGTCTTAACTCAATAGCCGCAAAACCGTACATTTCGATGGAAACAAATAAAGTCATTGGAATTACGGGAACATCAGCTCATTGAAACGCTGAAAGCGGGAGATATAACTGCTTTTGAGATGCTATTCCGTACCTATTATCAGCCCTTGTGCAACTATGCCTACACGTTCGTTCAGGATCGTGATGAAGCCGAAGAGATTGTGCAGTCTGCTTTTTTGTCCATATGGGAGAAAAGAGAGATGCTGGAAATTCGCACTGCCGTGAAGCCTTATCTCTATGCCATGGTTCGCAATGCGTGTCTTAACGTTTTGAAGCATCAAAAGGTAAAGCTGCAACACGCCGAACTTGAACTCGCCGTTGCAGAACGCAGTAGCGAATCCGTTGCGCGCACAGTTATGGCGTCCGAACTGGAACATAATATTTTTCGGGCGATGGAAGCGCTGCCGCAACAATGCCGCATTATTTTCAAGTTAAGCCGGTTTGAAGAATTGAAATATGCAGAAATCGCTGCTGAGTTGAATATTTCAATTAAGACGGTAGAGAATCAAATGGGAAAAGCATTAAAAATTATGCGTGAACAGCTCAAAGAGTATTTGCCACTGTTATTGATATTAATGAATGGACTATTAAAATAAAAATTGAGTAAGCAATTCGAAAATATAGACGATCTCCTGGGTAAATACCTTGCCGGTGAAGCTTCGCCAAACGAAGCACAGCTGGTAGAAGTATGGGTAAAGGAAAGTGAGACTAATCAAAAATACTT
Organism: Ohtaekwangia sp.; assembly: GCA_035628875.1. Taxonomy (GTDB): domain Bacteria; phylum Bacteroidota; class Bacteroidia; order Cytophagales; family Cyclobacteriaceae; genus Ohtaekwangia. The sequence goes on from DASPIZ010000157.1 coordinate 26,485, forward strand.
TGATCAGTTGCAGATGATTTTTGCCAAAGCTGCGGCAGTGCATGAATTACAGCAATTCAATACAGACGTTGCCTGGGATAAGGTAAAAGCGAATCTATCCAAACCTTCCGGTAAATCGAGAACACTTCATAATGATTGGAAAAACGCCTATCGTATTGCGGCCAGTGTGATTATCGTGCTCGGCATCGGCTTGTATTTTTTTGTATCGAATCGGTCCGATGGCCTAAAACCAACGCAAGTTGTTGCGACGACGCAAGCCATATCCGATACGCTGCCGGATGGGAGTGCGGTATTTCTCAATAAGAAAACTAAAATCAATTACGCTTTTAATAAAAAGAAAGAGCGACATGAAGTAAACCTTAAAGGTGAAGCATATTTTAGTGTGGATCATGGCAATGATGCTACTTTCCTCATTGATGCCGGTGGCGTATATGTTCGTGATATCGGTACATCATTCAATGTTAAAGCCTATCCCGATTCTGACATCGTCGAGGTTTTGGTTGAAGAGGGTGAGGTGGTGTTCTTTACAAACGATAATCCGGGCTTACATTTAAAGGCATCCGGAAAAGGGGTGTACAATAAAAAGACAAAATCATTTACCATTGAACAACCGGAACCTAATATCCTTGCCTATAAAACCAGGTTCTTTATGTTTAGCGGAACACCACTCGGCGAGCTTGCCGCACAGGTGAATGGTGTTTACAATACAAAAATTGTTGTACCGGATCACCTGAAAAATTGCTTGCTTACGGTTTCATTCCGCAATGAGCATATTGAAGAAATTGCTGCTGTTATTTCTGAAACGCTTAATCTCCAGGTAACAACTTCCGGTGATACAATCCATTTATCAGGCGATGGGTGCCAATGATGTAATCATAAGTATCATGCGTTTGATCTCTTTCATTTGTATTGCCATTCTGTTTTCAGTCACGGTTTATAGTCAGCCGAAGCCAAGCTTGCTTGACAAGCGGATCAACATCACATTAGTCGATGAGCGACTGGACGAATCATTAAAAAAAATTGCCCGGGCAGGTGGATTTACCTTTTCCTATAATGCTTCATTGCTGGAACGCGATATAAAGATCAATTATCAATTCGAAAATAAAACCGTTCGCGAAATACTCGATACTATTTTTAAGGGGTCCATGCAATATAAGCAGCGTGGTAAGTATATCATCCTTACAAAAGCATCGAGGGAGACTTCAACTACAAAAGATGTTAAACTTTTAAGTGGATATGTAATAGACGAAGGGACAGGTAAGCGTTTACAAAACGTAAGTGTTTATGACCCTACAACACTCGCTTCCGCGGTAACAGATTCTTCCGGGTATTTTCAATTAGAGATTAAAAAGCCAAGCGGCGAAGATATCAGACTTGCCATTAACAAACGGGATTACGCCGATACATTGGTCGTTATACCTTCGTCCACGTCTGATTTTCTCAATATTCCGCTAAGGATCAATAAGGAGAAAATTAATACGGTAATGGATAGTGTGACCAGCAAACTGAAACGTGCGTGGTTTAAGACTAAAGAAGCAACCCGTCAGGCGATTAATATGGAAAACATTTCGGATACCATCTATCGTCGTGCGCAAATTTCGTTTTTACCTTTTATCGGATCAAATGGAAAACTAAGTGGTAACGTAATTAACGATTATTCATTAAACGTTCATGGGGGATATTCGCTGGGTGTTAGAAAACTTGAAATCGGCAGTATGTTTAATTTGATTCGTGGTGATCTCGGTGGCGTGCAGTTTGCCGGATTGTTTAATGGCGTTTTTGGAATGAACAGAGGAGTACAATTCGCTGGGTTGGCGAATGTTACAGGAGATTCCTCTTTAGGCCCGCAGGTGGCCGGCCTTGTCAATGCAAATTTCACTTCAGCGAAAGGTTTGCAACTTGCCGGACTCGCAAACTATACGGAGGGAAGCTCGCATGGAGGGATGTTTGCGGGACTTTCGAATTTTACCCTGGGCGAACAAAAAGGTCCGCATGTCACGGGCCTGTTTAATTTCGCGACGCACGATACCGGACCTGCTCACCTCGCAGGTCTTTTCAATTTCACGGCAGGTAGTCATCATGGTATTCAGGTAGCCGGTCTTTTTAATTATGCCGATGAACAAGTCAGGGGAGTACAGTTAGCGGGCCTGTTTAATGTTTCGCCGAAATATATCCGGGGCATTCAGGTCGCTCCATTCAATTTCGCTAAACGCGTTGAAGGTGCACAGATCGGCGTTGTTAACATTTCAAAAAGTATTCGCGGTATTCCAATTGGTTTAATGTCTATTGTTGGTGATGGGTATCACAAGATTGAAATTTCTGCCGACGAAGTTTTTTATACCAACATTGCGTTTCGAACCGGTGTTCGTCAATTTTATAATATCTTAACCGCGGGCGCGAACCCCGGTACTTTTGATCAAGATACAACGCTCTGGACTTTTGGTTATGGCATTGGTACGGCACCAAAGATCTCGGATGGATTGTCACTTAATTTTGATGTCACTTCAAATCAGATCGTTCACGGTAACAAAATCGAGGCAATTAATTTATTGAATAAGTTTTACGCTGGCGTGGATGTTCGTCTTGCAAAAAACTTATCAATTACAACCGGTATTACCCTCAATGCGCATATCACGAAACTTTCGCATGACGATTACCCTGTATTGTTCGCCGACTATAGCCCTGGTATTTTTTACGAAAGAAATCTTGGAAGTGACCACTATCTTGAATTATGGTGGGGCGGGAAAATTGGTATTCGATTCTTATAAGCGAAGGTTGTTGTTACACAGAGGTTCGCAAAGAATCACAGAGTAGCACAAAGAAAATTATTAACGGACATTCTTAAATCGCAATGCGATTTAATTAAAATCTTTGTGACACTTTGTGCAACCTTCGTGTACCTCTGTGCAACAACCCAGCACGCTGACTTAGGCGGCTCTTAACACTGGCTTCTTACCCAATTCTTTTAGTAGTTTTGCATGTCCGATAATGGCATCCAGAAATGTGGGTGCCGATTTGTAAGGCAGGTTGAACTCTTTTGCCGTGTCTTTTACAATAGAAGATATCTGTCGGTAATGTACATGGCAGACATTGGGAAATAAATGATGTTCGATTTGAAAGTTTAATCCTCCAACGTACCAGGAAAGAAACCTGCTTTTATTAGCAAAATTTGTTGTCGTATGTAGTTGATGAATCGCCCACGAATTTTCCATGCGACCTTCTTCATTTGGCAACGGATATTGGGTTCCATCAATAACATGCGCTGGTTGAAAGATGATCGCCAGGATAAATCCGGCTACATAATGCATCAATACAAACCCTGCGAGCCATTGCCAAATCGTAATGTCAAGTACCATCATCGGTAACACCAGGATGTAACCTACGTAGAGAATTTTTGTGACCAACAAAACGGTTAATTCTTTAGTAAGATTTGTTTTCTGATTTTTCACCAGGCCGTCCTGATGGTAACGGGCCAGCCTCACAAAATCTTTTGCAAGCACCCATACCAACGTCATCAATCCATAAAAGAACCAGGCATACAGGTGCTGAAACTGGTGAATGGCTTTCCATTCGCCATGCGGTGTCATCCGAAGGATTCCGCGCGGACTGATGTCTTCATCCACATCGTGGATGTTGGTGTATGTGTGATGAAGTACGTTGTGTTGAACCTTCCAGTTAAATGCATTTCCGCCCACCATATTGAGTGAAAAGCCCAGGGCATTGTTAAGCCATGATTTTCCGGAATAAGCACCGTGATTTGCATCATGCATTACGGATAACCCGATCCCTGCCAGTCCAAGTCCCATTACAAAGGTCAATCCAAGCATGCCCCATGAGTTGGTTACCGCGCTGGTGACGATAAGTAAAAATGGAATCCAGTACAGCAAGTACATGAAAACTGTTTTGAATTTCATTTCGGCGTTGGCATGTCGCGAAATCTTATTGTTCTTAAAATACTCGTTGACGCGTTGATTTAATGTGGTAAAAAAATCTGCCCGGGTTGGAGAGAACCTGATTCCAGCGGATGACTTCATGAAAAATAAATTTAAGTGATTATGCCGATTGTTAGAATAAAAAGAATGGTGCTCGATTTAAAAATAGTTATAATAGACTGATATAACGAATGTTAGCATTGGATATTTTAGAGAAGTAAGGAAACGACAAAAGATATTGCATTAACATTGTTCATGCAATATCTCTAGTTGGATTAAATCTTCGTGCTTTAGAAGCAGTAGCGTGGAATATGTACTATGGTAACTCTGCAATAACTGTGCGGCCACCTTTTGTCACGTCACCAATGTTTACGGTCACTTTTGCATCTAGTGGTAAAAAAATATCCACGCGTGATCCGAATTTAATAAACCCAAACTCCTGGCCCTGTTCTAGTTTTTGACCTTCCTTCACATAACACCGTATACGCCTGGCAAGGGCGCCGGCAATTTGACGGAAAAGAATTTCTGCACCATCTTTCATCTTTACAGCTACCGTGGTGCGTTCATTTTCCAGGCTGGACTTGGGATGCCATGCGACGAGATATTTACCCGGATGATATTTAAAAAAACTGATTGTTCCTCCGACAGGCATACGATTCACATGAACATTTACCGGTGACATGAAGATTGAAATCTGCTTGCGTCTTCCTTTTAGATATTCTGTTTCCTCGGTTTCTTCAATAACAACAACTTTTCCATCCGCGGGCGCAAGTACCTGTTTTTCATCAACCGTGATATCGAAGATCGGATTTCTAAAAAACTGAAGAATCAATAAATAAAAGAGCACACTAATAAGTATAGCGCTGTTTTGAATGTAGGCACTGGCAGGGTATAGATAGAACACAACCCAGTTAAGGCCAAACAACACGATCAGTAAAACAAAGAGTAACGTACGGCCTTCGCGATGAATAGTCATGGAGTTCTTTTTTTTCAGCCTGTAAAGGTAATAAGAAAATGGAGATCAGTTTTGTGATGTGAGGTTGACGTAAGAATTAAAACGATAATAGCTGGATTATACGAATTAATCAACCATTCAGAGGGTCACGGAACTGGTCCTGGTTGTACTATCGATGACTTCCTTAATATCCTCCCCTGAATTTATACGTTTTTGCTACCTTGTCGATGGCTACCATGTATGCAGCAATTCTGAGTGATACTTTATACTCCATCGCCGTTTTGTACACGGTGTTAAAAGCATCTTTCATAATGCGGTCCGACCTCCGGTTAACCCGATCTGCAGTCCATTTATATCCGAGACGGTTTTGCACCCATTCAAAGTACGAAACAGTAACACCGCCGGCATTGGCGAGGATATCGGGGACAACGGTAATTCCCTTTTCGTGAATGATATTATCAGCACGCGAGGAAGTCGGTCCGTTCGCACCTTCTACGATCAATTTAGCTTTTATGTCAGGTGCATTGTGACTGGTGATTACATCCTCTGTGGCTGCGGGAACAAGTAAGTCAACATCCAGTGTAAGCAAGTCGTTGTTGCTCATTTTTTCTGCGCCGGAAAAACCATCGAGTGAACCTTTGTTTGTGTCACGATATTTTATAGCGGCATTGATGTCAATTCCGTCCTTGTTAAAGTAAGCACCGGAGAGATCGCTTATCGCTTGTACGATAAGTCCACGTTCGTGTAATAACCTGGTCGCCCATGATCCAACATTCCCGAATCCCTGCACAGCACATGTTGCCTTGTAAGGATTGATCTTGAGTTTCTCCATGGCTGTCATCGCTGATACCATAACACCACGTCCTGTAGCTTCTGTTCGGCCGAGTGATCCGCCCATCACCAAAGGTTTTCCCGTTACAACGGCGTGGGTAGTCATTCCCTGAATACGGGAGTACTGATCCATTAACCACGCCATTTCACGCGGGCCGGTACCCATATCGGGCGCAGGTATATCTTTATCCGGACCAAACACATCGGCCATCGCCTGTGTGTATGCACGGATAAGCCGTTCAATTTCTCCGGAAGACATTTCACGTGGATTGCATGTCACGCCTCCTTTGGCACCACCATACGGAATATCAACAACAGCACATTTCCAGGTCATCCAGGCTGCCAACGCTTTAACTTCATCGAGGTTTACATGGGGATCAAAACGAATGCCGCCTTTGGATGGACCGAATATCGTTGAGTGAATCACACGGTATCCTTCAAACACACGAATGGTTCCGTCGTCCATCGTTACCGGCAACGAAACAATCACTTGTCGTGCAGGATTTTTTAAAACATTATAAATTTCTTCTTCAAGACCGAGTATCTGGGATGCCTTATGAAAGCGCGACATCATTGCTTCGAAAGGATTCTCCTTGTCTTTTAAAGGAGCAGGTTCGATATACGCCATACGTATAGGTTTTAAACAATGTTTAATGAGTTATTCTGGTTCCCCCTTAACAAAAGTTGTAGCTTCAACCCGTAAGCCGGAAACATTGTAAAGATAAATTTAATTTGACATGCCCTCATGCTTTTACGAGAAATTCAAGGCCAATAATGAAAACAATGCCACTAACTTAAGACCATTTGTCTTGTCTACTTGTAAACTCCGGGGATGTTGTTGACAAACCTTGTAATGGATATCTGACCGATTGGAGCACAGGGGTAAATGATCGGTTTGTCAGCTTTGGTTTTTTCGCCAGGAATCAAAAGCAATTGGTCCGCTTCCATAAAACAGAAAGAATGCAGCGCCCGACAACATCATAAAGGCATCGAAAGACTGCTCGAAGGTTGTGCCGATATGTGCAATAAATAAGGCTGCAATAAAATTGATAATCATAACCGCAGCTGCCGGGCGAACGAAAGCGCCAGTCAAATAAAGAATACCACAAATGAATTGCGCATACACCGAAACAACTGCAGCCAACAACGGAAAGGCTACACCATGATGTTCCAGAAAATCACGAAATTCAAGCATGCGTTCCCACGATAAAACATTATCCACCGTGCCGTCAATGAGCCGCCAGCCAATAACGATTCTTAAGAATACAACGCCGTAATCTTTTCGTCTTTCGAAATACCGTTCTAGTCTAAGTAAATATTTCATCAGAAAACATTACTAAACAGATAATTTTGACTCAACACGTCCCATTCTCCAATGCCTGATACCTAATGTTTAATGACTATTCTACCGAAACACCTCCAGATACACAACAATAAAAGGAATTGAAATTAACAATCCATCAAAGCGGTCGAGAAAACCACCGTGTCCGGGAATACTTGTTCCAGAATCTTTGATTTCAATGCTGCGTTTGAAAAGCGATTCAACGAGGTCGCCATACGTTCCACCAATGATAATGATCGATCCGATAATCATCCATTCAGCGAGTGCGTAACTATGAAAAAACTGTGCTACGCCATAGGCAAATAAAAACGCAAGGAAAGCACCTCCAAAAAAGCCCTCCCACGATTTTTTTGGGGAAATGCGTTCGAATAGTTTTCGTTTTCCGAATAATGTTCCTGCGAAGTAAGCACCTGTGTCTGATGCCCAAAGGATAAACAACGAACCGAAGATAATTTCATAATTATATACACCATCATCAAATGCGGCAATGTTTAGTAGCGAAAATGGAATGGCAACATAAATGATTCCCAGGAAGGTGAACGCGATGTTGGTAAATGGCTTTCGTTCTTTTTTCTTGTATAATTTGATGAGATAGACACAGGCCAGTAAAGGATAGATGATAAAATAATATTTGCTGTCCAGTTCTTGAAACTCGATAAAGAAAGAAAGTATAAAGATGAGAATGCCGCATAACGTTCCAAACGCTTTTTGTGGCACCATACCATCGAGGCCGATCAGCTTATAAAATTCCAGCAATGAAAACAGGCATATGATAAAGAACACCAGGAAATAAGTATACGGTCCATAGCACACAGCCGCGATCATGCCTGCCGATCCTAAGATGCCGGTAATGAGGCGTTGTGTTAAATTGTTGTATCGAGAAAGTGTCACTTAAATCAGGATCGGTTAATCAGTTATTTCACTACGGCCATGTTTGGCGTAAAAAGTTTTATATGCATACAAAAGCAAGATCGAAAAGATAGCGCAGATTACCACAGCTTCAAACGGTGCCGCTTCCGGATTTTCTAAATCTACCGTGATTGTTCCTGTGCGGTGGAGGTGCATGGCCATCAATGTAAACCCGTTGTTAACAAAATGTGCAAGGATCGGCATCCATAAGTTCCCAGACCAGTAGTATAGGTAGCCGAACAAGGCTCCCAAAAGTAGCCGCGGAACAAATCCATAAAATTGGAAATGTATGGCGCTGAAGATAAAAGCGGAGACCCAGATCGCTACGTGGTAATTCCGGGTGGCGCGATAAAAATCATTTTGGATCATCCCCCGGAAAACAAGCTCTTCACCAATAGCCGGAATAATAACAATCACAATAAAAGCCAGAATCAATTCTCCAGTATTTTCGAAATTTGTTATAGACTTTGTAAGGTCTTCGAGTTTATCTTCCATGGTCCGCGCCCATTGTTCGATGCCGAAAGCATCCGGCAAATTGGCGTCGGCATTCCAGCTAATAAATACCGAGTTGACACCCATAAAAACAATAACGATAATGGGAATCAATAATGCCGGTTGGATGTGCCAGGTATCTGGAACGGTAAGGTCATTCCAGGAACGTTGCTGCTTGCGAAGCAGGAAAATCGGAATGAGGATCAATCCGAAGATAGCACTGAAACCCTGCATGATCAGGACAGGTATTTTTAACCTTGAAAAATCTTCAGGATTATTAAATGCTTTCCCGAATGCTATCGCATCGCCGTCAAAAAATGGAAAAGCGATTAATGACCCGATAAATGGACCAACAACCTGAAATCCAATAAAAACCGTCAGCAAAGTAACCAGGATCGATACCATTGGGCGACGTAATGAATTGTAAGACTGATCCATAGAATGCTGAAAATGATCCGAAAATCCTTTTTAAATTTGCGCCTAATATAAGGAATAGACGCTCCGAAAGTAAAAGAAGTGTCGTTAGGAAAAAAGAATGGTTAAAATCGATACGATAGAACTTGCTGAGTTTCCACTGTTGCTGGCACCCATGGAGGATGTGAGTGATCCACCTTTTCGGGCTGTTTGCAAAGAAGGTGGCGCTGACCTGATGTATACCGAGTTTATTTCTTCCGAAGGACTGATTCGCGACGCGGCTAAAAGCAAACAAAAGCTCGATATTTTCGAATACGAAAGACCGATTGGTATCCAGCTTTTCGGCGGTGATATCACCAATATGGTGGAGTCTGCCCGTATCGCAACAACGGTTAATCCGGATTTGATCGACATAAATTACGGCTGTCCTGTAAAAGCTGTGGCATGCCGGGGAGCAGGCGCTGCGTTACTTCAGGATATTCCCAAAATGGTGCGCATGACAGAAGAGATCGTCAAGTGTACGCACCTTCCCGTGACGGTAAAAACCCGTTTGGGATGGGATGATTCAACAAAGAACATCGTGGAGGTAGCCGAACGTTTACAGGATATTGGCATTAAGGCTTTGACAGTGCATGGTCGCACCCGTGTACAGATGTACAAAGGTTCTGCCGACTGGACATTAATCGGAAAGATCAAAGAAAATCCGCGCATGCACATACCGATCTTTGGCAATGGCGATATCGATTCACCAGAAAAAGCACGCGAATACAAGAATCGCTACGGCGTTGATGGTATTATGATTGGCAGGGCGTCCATCGGATATCCATGGATATTTTCTGAAATAAAACATTTTCTTAAACACGGCACTTACGCGTCTGCGCCTGGTATTGAGGAAAGGGTACGTGCAACGCGAAAGCATCTTGACTTTTCTATTCAATGGAAAGGCGATAAACTTGGCATTTTCGAAATGCGAAGGCATTATGCGAACTATTTTAAAGGGTATCCTGACTTTAAACCTTTCCGTACACGACTGGTGGAAGCCATGACTTACGATGATGTTGTTGCTATCTTGAATGAAGTAAGTGGAGCGTATTCGGGATCTGAGATTGCAGCATGAGGTAATGTTTCGTAAACGTTTGTGTTTTAGATAAGCTTCATACTGCAGGCAACAAGTTGTGTTTCGATAATTGTTGAGATTTCGAACAAGCTGCGAGCCTTGAGTTACGAGTTTGTTGCTGCATATTTATATGCTTTAGACAACCCCTGAGACTTCTGTTTGAATGTCCATTATATAAGTTACCGAAAACCAAACCTCAAACTTCAAACAATTCGTAAACTCACCGATGGGATTGTCCAACGTTGAAACTCCTATATAACACACCTCCAAACGCAAACCTTCAGGGCGATTCTGGATAATCATTGCGTTTCTTGATCTTTTTTTTATGGCCTCACTCCTTCCTCTCTCCGGGAGAGAGAGACTTAGGAATCAAGAAACGCAATGGATTCACGAGATTTTTCAATCGTCCTTTTGTTCGTTCTTCTTGAAGTTTACGTAAGCTATGAATTATCATAAAACCAACCTCAAACCTCAAACCTCAAACGTCAAATTTCAAACAATTCGTAAACTCACGGATGGGATTGTCCAACCTTGAAACCATGAGCTTTGAACCATGAACTAGAAATTTGAAAATTCCGCGTTACGTGTAGCAACTGAAAACCCTTTGCATTAGTTTTACTGCATGAATTTTAGCGCTTTGGAAAAAGAACTGGAAGGCCAGCTCTTAACTGACGAAACCGCCCGTAGATTGTACGCCACAGATGCTTCAGCTTATCGCGAAATGCCCCTGGCAGTAGCTATTCCTAAATCAGAAGCGGATATTGTAAAACTCATCCGTTTTGCAAATGAAAACAAAACTTCAGTCATTCCGCGCACCGCTGGTACATCGCTTGCAGGACAGGTAGTTGGTGGAGGAATTGTTGTTGATGTATCAAAACACTTCAATCGGATTATTGAAATAAATGAAGCGGAAGCATGGGCCATCATTGAGCCTGGAATTGTACGCGATGATCTGAATTATCACCTTAAACCTTACGGGTATTTCTTCGCCCCTGAAACATCTACTGCAAACCGCGCGATGATCGGTGGTATGATTGGAAATAATTCCTGTGGATCAAATTCGGTTATTTACGGAAGTACACGTGAACATCTACTCGAAGTAAATGCCATACTCTCTGATGGAACGCAAGTTTGGTTTGGCCCCATGTCGGATGCCGAATTTGAAGATAAGGTAAATGGAAAAACCGCGGGAAAACTTGAGCAGAATTTGTATGCGCACGCCAAAGCAGTTTTATCGGATGCTAAAAATCGTGAGGAGATCGAAAAAGAATATCCGAAACCAAGTGTAGTAAGGCGCAATACCGGTTATGCGATTGATATGTTGTCCCGAATGCAACCGTTTGATCCAACTGGCGATCTGTTTAATTTTTGCAGTCTCATCGCTGGTTCGGAGGGAACACTTGCTTTTGTAACATCGGTGAAGATTAAGTTAAGCAAGATTGCCTCTCCGTATAAAAAACTGGTTTGTATTCATTGTACAAGTATAGACGAATCGTTGCATGCGAACCTGGTTGCGTTGGAACATAAACCTTCTGCGGTTGAGTTGATGGATCACTATGTTTTTGAAGCAACGAAAAGAAACCGCGGCCAGGCTGAAAACCGTTTTTTTATTGAAGGTGATCCGCAAGCCATTCTGGTTGCAGAACTCACGCGTGGATCTGAAGAACAAGTTCAGGCCGATGCGGAAGCACTTATTTTTGATTTGAAAAATAGAGGACTGGGATATTCTTATCCGATTGTTTCCGGGGATAATATCAAAAAAGTGTGGAACCTCAGGAAAGCTGGTTTAGGTTTATTGTCCAACGTACCTGGTGATAAAAAACCGGTTCCGGTGATTGAAGATACCGCGGTAGATGTGCATGATCTTCCCGCGTATATCGCAGAAATGAATGAGATACTGAAGAAACACGGATTATATAGCGTCCATTATGCACACGCAGGTTCAGGTGAATTGCATTTAAGACCAATTATTGATTTAAAAACAACGGAGGGGGTAAAGCTTTTCAGAACGATTGCAGAAGAGACCGCTACACTGGTAAAGAAATACAAGGGATCATTATCAGGTGAACATGGCGATGGACGGTTGCGCGGCGAATTCATTCCTAAGATGATCGGTGAGCACAATTACAACCTGGTTAAATCACTGAAACAAGTCTGGGATCCAAATGATGTGTTTAATCCCGGTAAGATCGTACACACGCCACCGATGGATACCCATCTTCGATACGAGAAAGATCAGGTGACAAAAGAATTTGATACGATTCTTGATTTTTCTGACAACATGGGAATTTTGCGTGCAGCGGAACAATGCAACGGATCCGGTGACTGTCGCAAGTCAGAGTTAAGCGGAGGTACCATGTGCCCCAGCTACATGGCAACACGAAATGAGAAAGATACCACGCGTGCCAGAGCAAATATTTTACGTGAAATGATCACGCGTTCTGACAAGGCCAATCCTTTTGCACATGATGAGATTAAGGACGTCATGGATCTTTGTATAAGCTGCAAAGGTTGTAAATCAGAATGTCCCTCTAACGTAGATATGGCCAAGCTTAAACAGGAGTGGCAATATCAATACTATAAAGAAAAAGGAGTTCCGTTCCGAAACAGACTCATTGGAAATTTTGCTTCCGGCATGAAGCTTGCATCCCTGGTGCCCTGGGGTTACCGTTTTGTTTTTGGAAACAAGGTCACAGGGAATCTCGTAAAAGGCGTGATGGGATTTGCAAAACAACGCAGTATGCCGGAGATCTCATCGACTACCTGGAAGAAATGGTTTACGAAAAAATTTCGGCCTACGGTAAAGAGTCCGGTGAAAACGGTCTACCTGTTCATTGATGAGTTGTTGAATTACAATGAAGCCGAAATTGGAATTACTACGGTGAAGTTGCTGGATAAACTAGGTTATGCAATCAAGTTTGTTCCGCATGTAGAATCGGGACGGAGTTTTCTTTCTAAGGGATTGTTGCAGGAGGCAAGAACGCTTGCGCGAAAAAATGTTAATACATTTAAGGATATCGTTACAAAAGATACGCCGTTGATTGGTATTGAACCTTCTGCGATTCTTACATTTCGCGATGAATATCCAGACATGCTTCGGGGTAACGAAAAGGACGACGCTATAAAAATCGGCCACAATACATTTATGGTCGAAGAATTCCTTGCCAGGGAACTGGAATTGGGCAACATTGACCTTGCTTTGTTTAAAGATGAAAAAGCGTTGATCAAGTTGCATGGGCATTGTCAGCAAAAAGCGCTTTCGTCTTTAACGCCGGTGAAGATGATTCTAACACGAATGGGTAATAACCAGGTACACCTGATCAACTCTGGTTGCTGTGGCATGGCTGGATCATTTGGGTATGAGGAAGAACACTACGATATATCAATGAAGATTGGAGAGCTGGTGTTGTTTCCTGCGGTTCGAAAACAACCTGATAACGTAATTATTGCGGCACCGGGTACGAGTTGCCGGCATCAGATCAAAGATGGTACAGGTAGAAAAGCCTTGCATCCTGTCGAGATACTCTGGACGATGTTGAAGTAATATTTTTTGTATTTAATTTCAGAATGGCGTAATCATTTTAAACTGTCTATATGATGAATAAGAATCACACATTAATTATTCTCCTTTGTTTGTTTTGTTTTGCCTTTGGTGCGAATGCACAAGATCTTGGTACGCTGACTTCTCAGATTAAGGCACAAATTACACCGGTACAGACTGGCTCCAAGACCTATGAAATAAAATTTGAGCCGATGGAGGCTGGATTAATACAGTATGGCTTTGATGAGATCGATTCGAAAGGTAAAAAAACAACCATGTTGTACGAATTTAACCTTGCCGATATTGATCCTTACGCCGTGAGAGAGCAAACACAGAAGGATGCGATTTATGCAGTGCTGTCCGTGCGAAATAAGCAAAAGCTTGTTAAAGTTTATAAAGATGGTGAAGTACAACCTTACGACAACGAGGTATCAATCATTGTAAAAGATATTGAAAGTGCACGCGCAATCACAGACGCAGTTAAAAAAGCCATTCCGCTGGCTGAAAAGGAAGTAACGGGTCGCTTAAAAGTTTCTGGCTACGATGCCATGGTAAACTGGCTGACAGCTAATGTAAAAGAAGTAAGTTTGGGAACAAAAACATCGGCCCAGTTATTATCGAAAGGTGAAAAGGTCGGTACGCTGGTGTTTAAGGAAGTGTTGTCTGATGGCAAAAGTTCTTCGGAAGAAATATTCATGTTTAATCTTGCTGACCTGAACGTCAACACTATTGCGTTTAAGGTTACAGGAAACCGTTTCGCGATAAATGTAGAAACGCTGAAGAAAGACAAATATATTGCCGTGAGAAAAAATGGTGAAGTGAAACCATTTGTAAGTGAGATTACCATCAACACAAACGGGGTGGATGAAGCGCGGGATATTAAAACGGTATTAACACAGTTGATTCCATTAGCCGTCGAAAAAGTGAAAGCAGATATTCCAACTGTGAACAGCGCCTCAGCAGGGTTACAGAATATTAAAGCAGGAACGACGGATTTAAAGGTTGGAGCAAAACAGGTCACACAACAACTTGAAGCAGAATGTATATGTAAGTTTACGCAAACAGAGAGTGATGCTAAATCTACCGAAAGTAATGTGTACAAATTTAACTGGATGGATTTTAATCCGACCTTTAGTGCCATTACTGTATCCGGTGATAAATTGTTTATCGAACTACAGGTGACCGATAAAAGGAAAATGGTAATGCATACCAAAAATGATAAGTTCGATGGGTATGAGAGTGAACTGAAACTCTATATGACGGATATTGAAAGCGCACGCCGGGTAAAAGCATCTGTTGATAAAGTTATTGAGAAATGCAAAGCAAGTTATAAAGAACCGTTTGGCGCTGATGCCGGTCAGGCAATCGCATGGTTAAAAGATAATATTAAGGAGGTTACACTGGAAGATGTTACCATCAAGCAGTCACTTGATCAGGTTGAAGCAGGTAAAAATGATAAGTTAAAATTTACGGCACGGGAGTTAAATGCGAAAGGAACGGGCGCTGAGGAAGTTTATGAATTTAATCTGGCGGATGTTAATCCATTGAGTATTGAGATTGCAGCGAAAGGAAAGTGGTTGTATGTAACGATGGAAAGTGAGTTTAAAAATAAAATTTTTAACTTCTATAAAGATGGCAAAATCCAACCCTACGCCAGTAAAATCGAATTTGCGGTAAATGACACAGAACTCGCCCGTAATGTTGTTGGCGCATTCAAAAAAGCAGTTACATCGTTAAAGGGAAAATAAAATGGTTGGTTAACACATTGCCGACTTTCAATCTTATATAGTGTATCAGAAGCTGCTCCAATAAGAGCAGCTTTTTTTGATCTGAGTATATGGTTACATTCGACAGATTAACGATTTTTTAATTCGTATGTGTAGCTTTAGTTATGGTAAAAGACACTAAGAAAAGCAATGTATTTTCAGTATCTGTTGGAATCTTGCTTGCATTATTATTCGCGTTTGCGATTTATCAGTTTTTCTTTACCAGTCCTACCTACGAGCAGGAGTTAAAACGAGCCGTAAAAACATTAAATGAATCCTGTCCCATGATGGTGGATGAAGAAACCCGGCTTGATGAGGTGTTGGTATTACCGGAAAATAAAATCGCGTATAAATACTCGCTTGTAAATATGGTCAAGCGCGACACTGAAATCCAGGATTTGAAAGCTTCACTTGAACCTGAGATTATTGCTAATGTAAAAACCAACCCTGATATGCAAATTAATCGCGATCATAAAACAACATTAATCTATCGCTATCTGGATAAGCATGGAGCATTTTTGTTTGAAATCACAGTAACGCCTGCGTTGTATATGGAATAAATTCATAGCTAAAGCGAAACAGTGAGGCAGCATTGTCGTTTACCCTTTCATATAAAATCTTATGGAACCAAAAGCTAAAATTACAAAAACTGAAGTCCTTTCCGACAACTGGTATACTTTACGGAAATACACCTTTGATGTGCAAAATAAGGATGGAAGCTGGCATACACAGCACAGAGAGGCGTATGATCGCGGAAATGGTGCTACCATTCTTCTTTATAATAAGGAAAGCCGAAATGTTATTTTAACCAGGCAATTTCGATTGCCAACTTTTGTAAACGGTAATCCCGACGGTTTTATGATTGAAGCATGTGCCGGCCTGCTTGATAAAGATAATCCGGAAGAATGTATTCGTCGCGAAACGGAAGAGGAAACGGGATATAAAATCACCGATGTAAAAAAGATTTATGAAGCATACATGTCGCCAGGCTCTGTAACAGAGATCCTGCATTTTTTTGTCGCCGCTTATTCAAAGGAAATGAAAGTACATGAAGGTGGAGGTGTTGATGAAGATGAGGATATTGAGGTGCTCGAGCTTCCGTTCGACAAGGCGTTGCACATGATGTCCGATGGAAGTATAAGAGACGCAAAGACCATTATGCTCTTACAGTATGCAAAGTTGAACAATCTTCTTTAGTGATTTCCTTAGCGATAGATTGATTTACAGCTAACGAAGCCTCGCGCGGAAGGTCCAGTCAAAGACAAGGAAATCTGCTTGTGTCTAACGTAATTTATTATGCAGTCAGGGGCTTATTTATTCTTGCGTTTGTTTTTAGATTTCAACTTAAGTTCAACCATAACAGGTAAATGATCTGATGGGTAATATTTACCGTCATTATCCTGGATCACCTCATAATTTTCTTTAGACCATTCCGCAGTATGAAAAATATAATCGATCGCGCGACATGGGATGCTGTTTACTCCAAAACTGCAAAATGTACCAGGCGCATTTTCTGGCGCAGGGTCGTATAATTGCCGGCCCTCCTTGTTGATCATAACTTGATACGGAGAATCTTCACGCAGGCAGTTAAAGTCTCCCATTACAACTGCAGGACTATCGCCAGTAAGTTTTGTTATTTGATCTTTTATGAGAACCGCGCTTTGTTTTCTTGCCTCTGCTCCGACGTGATCGAAATGTGTATTGATCACAAAAAATACTTGGTTGTTTTTAGTGTCTCTTACTTTTATCCACGAAGCCACACGTGTTAACGCCGCGTCCCAGCTTTTACTTCCTGGCACATCAGGTGTTGTTGAAAGCCAAAATGTATCGTCTTCCAGATTTTTAAATTTTTCTTTTTTATAAAGTATCGCTGAAAATTCTCCGGCTTTTTTTCCGTCTTCCCGTCCAACGCCTACATAGCTGTAGTCCGGAAGGTTTGTCATTAGGTCATTGAGTTGTTGATGAAGGGCTTCCTGAACACCAATGATATCCGGATCGTATCTTTGAATAAGATTATAAACCTTTTCTTTTCGGTTTTCCCAATCGTTCACACCATCGGCAGCAGTCGCATAGCGAATGTTATAGCTCATTAATTTGTAGGATTGCCCTGATGCTAGAAATGAAACGCATAAGAAAATAAACACGAGTGTTTTCATGGGTTATCTTTTAATCTAAATCGACATAAACTTATTGATAGTAATGTAAAAGTCAAACGATTGTTTTTTAATTAAGAACGAATCGATCTTCCAATCGACGATTATGACGCTACACGAGATTAATATTGTGTAAATTCTCGGGCTGAAGATTAAAGAATGTTTAACAAGGAAATTGTGAACGGTCTGGTATTTTTGCACTGTGCTAAATCATTAAAATTCAAAAGCATATGACCCGAATTTTACTTTTAAACTTGTTGCTTCTGTTTGGTTCGCTCCCGGTTTTTTCGCAGGGCGTTACTACTGCAACGCTTTCCGGAATGATAGCTGATCAGCAAGGCAGTTCGCTTCCTGGTGCAAATATCATTGCTGTTCATACGCCCTCAGGATCAGAATATGGAACTTCGTCACGACCGGATGGCAGATTCACAATACCAAATGCACGCGTAGGGGGGCCATATACAGTCACAGTATCATTTGTCGGATATAATGAAGTTAAAAGAGAAAATGTTTATCTGAATCTTGGGCAAACAACAGATTTGAAAATCGCAATGGTTGAATCATCAATTGAACTTGAAGGAGTAGAAATTTCGGCCAGTGGTAGTGATATTTTTAACCCTGAACGTACGGGCGCCTCAACAAATATTTCAACAGAACAAATTAACACGTTGCCAACGGTAGGTAGAAATATTACAGACTTTACCCGGATGACGCCGCAGGTTTCGGTTACCGAGAATCAGGGTATGTCAATTGCCGGTGCAAACAACAGATACAATTCGATTTTTATTGATGGTGCTGTGAATAACGACGTATTCGGACTTTCAGAAACAGGAACAAACGGGGGGCAGGCAAATAGTATTAGTCCGATAAGTATTGATGCTATTGAAGAGTTTCAGGTTGTAATCGCTCCATTTGATGTCAGGCTGGGCGGATTTGCGGGAGGCGGAATAAACGCCGTTACACGAAGTGGCAGTAATAAGTTTTCCGGCTCTGTTTATACTTTCTTTAGGAATGAAGATCTGGCAGGGAAAACACCAACTGATAATCCTGATGTAAAAAGAAAAAGACTTGAAGACTTCTCATCGCAAACAACAGGTTTTCGTTTGGGCGGACCGATCCTTCGCGATAAACTCTTCTTTTTCGTGAATGCGGAATTCCAACGTGATAAAACACCGCAGCCTTTTGAATTTTCCACTTATAATGGTGCAGTAACACAAGTAGAACTGAACGAACTTACCAGCTTTCTTGAAAATGAGTATGGCTATGATGCCGGTGGCTATACGGATAATGCATCAGAAACACGAAGTGATAAGTTTCTGGTTCGCCTGGATTACAACATTAGTAAGAACCACAAATTAACGCTGCGTCACAGTTATACCAAAGGTGAAGCGTACAAACGATCACGATCGTCGGCCAGTACAATTAACTTCTCAAACAATAGTGAATTTTTTCCAAGCACGACAAATTCCAGCGCAATAGAATTAAACAGCTCATTTGGTAATTCGAGTTCGAATAATCTGATCATCGGTTATACTTCTGTGCTGGATGATCGCGGATCTATCGGCCAGGATTTTCCAAGAGTAACAATTCGCGATGGGGGTAGCAATATCGTGTTTGGTACAGAACCGTTCTCTTCAACGAATCAACTAAAATCAAATATTCTCACGCTGACTAATAATTTTACAATCTACAAAGGAAATCATACCCTTACGTTTGGAACACACAACGAATACGGTTCATTTTACAATGCGTTCATTGGAAATAATTTTGGGGCTTACACCTTTGCTGATCTTAATACATTTTTAACACGCGGAAATTCTACAGATTACGAACGCAGTTATTCCCTCGTTGATGAAATAACCGGGGACGGTACAAATGCTGCGGCAGACTTCAATACACTTCAACTGGGTTTTTATATACAGGATGAGATCATGATTAATCCGCAATTAAAGATAACAGCAGGGCTCCGTGTAGATATACCGATGTTTTTAGATGAGCCATTAACAGATGCCTATTTTAATGAAACGGTGATTCCAGAAATAGAAGCAGAAGGTTATAGCCTGCATGGCGCAAAAACAGGTGCAATGCCTGAAACTCAAGTTATGCTCTCGCCCAGGTTTGGTTTTAATTATGATGTAAATGGAAATCAATCTACGCAGCTTCGTGGCGGTGTTGGTGTTTTCACCAGTCGCATACCTTACGTGTGGCCCGGTGGAAGTTATACTAATAACGGTATCCTTATTGGAGCAATCCCCGGAAGTGCAGCACCGGAAGTTCCATTCATAGGCGATCCTTACAATCAGTACACAGGTCCTGATGTAGGTGCACCTGTCGCTGTGCCTTCCGGCGATATTAATATTTTTGCAAAGGATTTTAAGTTTCCGCAAATCTTCAGGGCGTCACTTGCCGTGGATCAGCGATTACCGGGCGGAGTGATAGGTACCCTGGAAGGTATTTATTCCAAAACGTTAAATAATATCAATTATACACAGTTGAATTTGAAACAGCCACCATCAAATTTGAGTGGTGCCGATGACCGGAATATTTGGGACAGATCTGATCCTGTAGATGCAACCTATCGTCATATTCTGTTAGGTAAAAACACAAACAAGGGATATACCTATAATGTAACGGCACAATTTAAAAAGCAATTTGATTTCGGTTTGTCGGCCAACATCGGTTATACATTCGGTCGTGCAAAAGTGTTGAACGAAGGAACTTCATCTCAAAATTCTTCACAGTGGCGTTATATAGAAAATGTAAACGGAAAAAATAAGCTTGATCTTTCTTATTCCGATTTTGACTTGGGTTCGCGGATCATTGCCAGTGTGTCATACCGCAAGGAGTATTTGAGATTTATGGCAACCACAATCTCGTTGTTTTATAATGGGCAGTCAGGTAGTCGATACTCCTATATTTATAATGGCTCATTGGTTAATGATGATTTGCAATCGGGAAGTACCGATAACGATCTGATCTACGTGCCACGTAAATTTAATTCATATGCAGACGCTGTAAATGCAGGCGAAATACGATTCGAGCCAATTGATGGTGATAATCCCGTAAGTCCGGAGCAACAATGGCAAGCGCTGAACTCGTTCATAGAAAGCGATGATTATTTGAGTACAAGACGTGGAAAATATGCTGAGCGAAATGGCGCACGTCTTCCTTTTAGCCACGTAATTGATCTGCGTGTTCTCCAGGATTTCTTTATCACCGTGAATAACACACGACACACGCTACAAATCAGTTTTGACGTTTTTAACTTTACTAATATGTTGAATAAAGATTGGGGAAGACAATACTTCCTGAACGACGATAATTTTGCTTTGATCGATTATGTTGGATTAGGGGGGGATAACATTCCAAATTTCAACTTCGAAAAACCAAATACCGTAAAGAATATTGACGATTCCGGATTAATCAGTTCACGTTGGCAGGCCCAGCTTGGTATCCGCTATTCCTTTTAATCGGATTTTTCAGTCATAGATAAAAAAGGCCTCCCCATGGAGGTCTTTTTTATTTTCTGTAGAATGCCTATTTTCATTCCTGCTATGCGGGTGATTAAATCGAGTGTTTTAGTTTTTAGCCTTTTATTGGTCTTTTTTTCTTGTCAGGATAAACCAAAAAAGGGTTTTTTCTCTGAACCACACGTTAATGTAGACCTCGATGCGATAAAGAAACGCGGGTATATTAACGTATTGGTTGATAATAATTCAACAAGTTACTTTATATATAAGGGCGTACCCATGGGGTATGAGTACGAGTTATTGCAATTTCTTGCCAAAGAACTTGAGGTCGAACTGAAAATCAAAGTAACGTCTGGTATAGAACGTGCCATAGAACAGTTAAATAGTGGTGAAGGCGACATTCTGGCATTTCCGCTGACAATTAATAAGGAACGTAAGAAATACATCACGTTTACGAAACCACATTTTAATACGTACCAGGTTTTAGTACAAAGGAAACCCGATAATTGGCGCAGTCTTTCCTACCGTCAACTCAACGACAGCCTGATTCGCGATGTGAGTGAATTGGTTGGCAAGGAAATTCATGTTATTTCAGGGACCACGCATGGCATGCGTCTGGAAAATTTATCAGAAGAAATCGGTGCTGATATCATTATAAAAAAGGATTCGATAACACCGGAAACTGAATCCCTGATCCGAAAGGTGGCCATGGGAGAAATCGATTACACCGTAGCTGACCACATGCTTGCACAGGTTAATGCCGCCTATTATGATAACCTTGATGTAAGCCTTGTGCTTAGTCTTCCACGGCAGATTGCATGGGCAGTACGAACAAATTCAACGCAACTGGAAAGCAGTATCAATACATGGCTTACTAAAATTAAAAAGGAAGCCACGTTTATGGTAATCTATAACCGCTACTTTAAAAGTCCACGTACATCACTCATGCGTATGCAAAGTGACTACTCTTCGCTTGGTGGTCGCCAGTTATCGCCGTATGATGATTTGATCAAGGCCGGTGCTGATAGTCTTGGATGGGATTGGCGTCTACTGGCATCGTTGGTTTACCAGGAATCGCATTTTATTCCAACGGGAGAATCATGGGCAGGTGCGCGTGGCCTGATGCAATTGATGCCACAAACCGCAAAACATTTTGGTGCGACAAACCTGAATGATCCTGTTCAAAGTATGAAAGCAGGTGTTGGCTACCTCAGATACCTTGATAAATATTGGTCCAAGAAGGTGCCCGACCCTGGAGAGCGATTGAAATTTATGCTTGCTTCATACAATGCAGGTTTGTCGCACATCATTGATGCTTACCGATTAGCTGAAAAGTATGGGAAAGATCCCAAACGATGGTCTGGCAATGTAGAGGTGTTGTTGCTTAGTAAATCCAATCCAAAATATTATCGCGATCCCGTTGTATCTGTGGGGTATTGTAAATGCGAAGAGCCTGTGAATTACATCAAAGAAATTCTGCATCGTTATGAGCAATACAAGCTTCATATCGATGCGTGATGCATCGTGGGTTAGTTCATTTATTTAGCCGTCCTGCAATCTCACGAAAGTTAAGTGTTTCCCAAATAGAAAAAATGTCATCTTGCGACATGACATCGTCCATAATCTGTTTTTGTTTTTCTCCGGTAATCTTTGCTTCCGAGTAGCGGATGTCATCGCGAAAAGTTACCATCGTATATAATGGAATCCATTGATCGGGATAAAGTTCATGCAGTTTTGCTTCAATTTTTTTCCGTAACAAAAATTGCGCATCGGCGACATGATCGCGCATTTCGATAAAATTGTCTAAGGCCAGCTGCGCGATTGCATCGGCATCCGGTTTTCGTTCGTTTTGAAATTCAGTCAAAACAGCATCCCAATTGTCATAGTGCTCATCCAGTAAGGCATTCAGAATTCTGCAATCCTCAAACCCGGCATTCATACCCTGGCCATAAAAAGGAACAACGGCATGTGCGGCATCGCCGATAAGCAATGTTTTATTTCGAAACCAGGGAAAACATTTAATCGTGATCAGGGAAGAAGTTGGATTGCGGGAAAAGTCATTAAGCAAGGAAGGCATCAGTGAATATGCATCAGGAAAATTTTGCTGGAAGAAGTGCTTAATTTCCTGTTCTGTATTTAGTATATCAAAACCTTTAAACGGAAAAAACAAAGTGCAGGTGAATGAGCCATCTGCATTGGGCAACGCAATCATCATAAAGCTTTCACGTGGCCAGATGTGAAGCGCATGTTTCTCCAGGTGTGATCCATACGCTGGCGGAATATGGAGTTCTTTGTATCCGTGCTCAATATAATGTTGTGAGAAATCAAATCGATCGGTGTATTGTAATGCTGTGCGAACAGCTGAGTAAGCACCATCGGCGCCGATGATCAAATCAAAAGACTGGTTGGAGATATCGGTTGGCTTGGCTTCTAAGAGATTAAGTGCCGGTGTAGTCGTCCAGGTGATTTGTGTTTTTTCTAAATCAATGTTAAGGCAACGATGATTAAATAAAATTGCAACGCCGAGTTTTTCGGCTTCGTTCATCAGGATTACATTGAGATCTGTTCTTGAAATTGAATTGATGTACTGACCGGCTACGCCATATGAAAGGGATGAAAGTTTTCCGGCAACGTCATGCATCATTCGTCCATGCATCGGTATGGCTATCTGCTTTACGATTTCACCTAACCCAATTTCTTTCAGGGCACGGATACCACGCGTACTTAAAGCCAGGTTAATAGAGCGCCCAGCGTCGGATAAGCCCTTACGAATGTCGGACCTGCGTTCAAAGACCGTTACAGTATATCCTCTCTTGCGTAAATAAACGGAAAGCAGTGTGCCAACCAAACCGGCACCGACAATCGCAACATGTTTAGCCGGCGTTTTCATTTAAATAACTTACTGAATATTGTTGCAAAGTGATAGACTTCTTCAAAGGTATTGTATAGTGGCACGGGTGCTATGCGAATTACATCGGGAGACCGATAGTCTGCAACGATACCGTTCTTTTCAAGTTTTTTAAATATCGCTTTTGCGTCAGATTTTATAAACAAAGAAAGTTGACAGCCTCTTTCGTTTTTATTTCGCGGTGTGATGATTTGGAAAAACTGCTGATCCGGATCAATTTGGTCGAATAGAAATTGGAGGAATCCAGTAAGTAAAATACTTTTTTTTCGGATTGCGTTCATTCCGGCTTCCTGAAAAATCATTAAGGAGGAAAGCAGCGCAGCACCTTGGAAGACCGGCACATTAGAAAGTTGCCAGCCATCAACACCTTGCATGGGTTTGAACTCTTTTTTCATTTCGAAGCGCTCTTTTTCGTCGTGTCCCCACCATCCTGCGAAGCGCGGTAACGAAAAATTACTGCCGTGTTTTTCGTGAACGAACGCACCGGCTAACCCACCTGGACCTGCATTTAAATATTTATAGCTACACCATACAGCAAAGTCTACTTCATCTTTGTGCAGGCGTAACGGTGTATTACCAATGGCATGGGCGAGATCAAAACCCACAACTGCGCCAGCTTCGTGACCAGCCGCTGTAATTTTAGCCAGGTCAAAAAACTGACCCGTATAATATTGGACGCCGCCAAAGATAACCAATGCCACACTGGAGGCATTTTCCCTGATGCTGTTCAGTATATCGTCGGTACGCAAGATGTGTTCGCCTTCTCTCGGTTTTAATTCGATCAGGGCTTCTTCAGGGTTGAAATCATGAAATTTTATATGTGATTCAAATGCATATTGATCGGATGGAAACGCACCTGCTTCAGTAATGATTTTAAATCGTTTGGGTGTTGGGCGGTAAAACGAGACCAACATCAAATGAAGGTTGACAGTAAGCTGGTTCATCGCGACGACTTCAGACGGTTTCGCTCCTGTGATTTCCGCTAGTGCCTTCTTTGATAACTTGTGATAATATAACCAAGGTCTCCGGGCATGCGTATGACCTTCGCCGCCCAGCCTTGCCCAATCGGTAAGCTCTTCTTCAATAAACTTTTTTGTTGATTTCGGTTGAAGCCCGAGTGAGTTGCCGATAAAATACATCGTGTGTTTTCCGTTGATCTGAGGGACCAGGAATTTTTTCCTGAACGATCTTAACGGATCTTCACGATCAAGCTTCTTAGCGTATTGAATTGAATTTTGATAGTTCAATTTGAAGTACTCTTAGCTTTTGATAAATATCTATTGCCTAAAAAAGCGTGAGCTGTTTTAGTACCGAACCCTCGTGGGATAACAACCATTCTTTATTTTCAATACCACCGGTGTAGCCTGTAAGATCACCGTTTTTGCCAATGACGCGATGGCAAGGTACAATAATGGAGATCGGATTTTGTCCGTTTGCGAGTCCAACAGCACGAATTGATTTTATATCGCCTGTTTGAATAGCAAGTGCTTCATAAGACATGGTCTTTCCGTAAGGAATGGTCAATAGTTCATTCCATATCTTTTTCTGAAACTCGGTTCCACGAAGAAGGATCTCCACATTGAAGAATTTTCTTCCTTTGAAAAAATATTCATCCAGTTCTTCGATGCATTGCTGGATTACAGCAGTGCGGTGTTCCGGAAGTTTTGTGTCTTTGATAAAAAGAATGGAAGTGATGGCTTCATCTTGTGAAGTAATGACCAGCTCTCCAATTGGTGATGAGTAATAACCGCGGCCAGTAACAGGTGTTACGATTGTTGTATCCATCATTAGACAAAGCGTGGGTCTGCTTCCATCACAGTACCGCACTTTTTGCAGGTGCGGTATGCTTCAGAACCATAAAATTCGCGGAAGCGGGGTAAGAAATCTTTTTCAATGTTGTCGAGATGAAACCTGTATTCGTGCAATTTGTTATTGCAATTATCGCAGTACCAGATCAACCCGTCTTCAATGTCTTGTTCGGGGCGTTTGGTTTCAATTACCAGACCAATGGAATTTGCAGGTCGTTCCGGACGATGGGGAACCCGTGCAGGTAACAAAAACATTTCACCTTCGCGAATGGGAATATCAACAGGTTTGCCATCTTCCTGGATGCGCACGTTAATATCGCCTTCTAATTGATAAAAAAGTTCTTCTGTTTCATTCCAATGAAAATCCTTGCGGGCGTTTGGTCCACCAACAATCATAACGATATAATCGCCGGCATCTGCATACAGGTTTTTATTGCCGACAGGTGGTTTTAAGAGATCACGGTTTTCATTGATCCATTTTTGAAGATTGAATGGTCTGCGGATAGCCATAATGATAATGTTTATGATGTTCTCCAACAACCGGAATATCCCGGTGTATGGTTTTAGTCACACATCAAAACTAAGAAGTTTGGTTCTATATTTACACATCAAAGCAAGGAAATGGATTTAAATTTGAACGGAAAACGCGCATTGGTTTGCGGAAGCACACAAGGGATCGGGAAAGCAACTGCGATTGAGCTCGCCCTGGCCGGAGCACACGTCACACTTGTGGCGCGAGATGACGTGAAGTTAAAAGCTGTCGTAAAGGAACTTCAGATTTATTCCGGACTTCAACACGATTATATTGTTGCTGACTTCAATGATCGGGATGATTTAAAAAATAAGGTGGAAGCGTATGTGGCGCATCAGGCTGTTCATATTTTGGTAAACAATACGGGTGGGCCTCCTGCAGGACCGGCGATGAATGCTGGACTTACAGATTTTACGCAGGCTTTTTCAAATCATTTACTGTGTAATCAGATTCTGGTTCAGGCTGTGGTATCGAGCATGATGGAGGCACGATATGGTCGCATCATCAATATTATTTCTACATCGGTAAAAGCACCGATCAAAGGATTGGGTGTTTCGAATACCATTCGTGGTGCGGTAGCGAACTGGGCAAAGACGTTGAGTTTTGAACTTGGTGGTTACGGAATAACCGTGAATAATGTTTTGCCTGGTGCAACAATGACAGCAAGGCTTGAAGCGATCATTCATGGCAATGCACAGATATCAAACAAAACAACGGATGAAGTTAAAGCGGAAATGATCCGCGAAATTCCTGCAGGGCGAATCGCTGATCCTGCTGAGGTTGCTGCCGCTATTGCTTTTCTTGCTTCACCTGCTGCAGCGTATATTAATGGCATTAACCTTCCTGTGGACGGAGGGAGAACACCAAGTCTTTGAGTATGCAAAAAATACAGAACTACATCAACGGCGAGTTCACCGATCCTGTATCTGGAAATTATCTCGATAATTACGACCCTTCCCAGGGAAAAGTGTATAGTGTTGTGGCAGATTCCGATGCCCGCGATGTCAGTCTGGCTGTCGATGCTGCAAAAGCCGCGTTTCAAAATTGGTCGACTATGCCGGCGCAGGATCGGAGTACAATCATGCTTCGTATTGCAGATTTGATTGATCGTCGTATCGATGCACTGGCACGTGCAGAGTGTATTGATAATGGTAAGCCGCTTTCGCTTGCCAGGCGCATAGATATCCCGAGAGCTTCGGCTAACATGCGATTCTTTGCTACTGCCTGTATTCATTTCTCCAGCGAAGCACACATCACCGGTCGTGAAGCCGTTAACTATACGACACATACACCGATCGGTGTGGCCGGATGTATTTCACCCTGGAATCTGCCATTGTATCTATTTACATGGAAAGTTGCACCTGCTTTAGCTGCAGGATGTACGGTGGTGGCAAAGCCATCTGAACTCACACCCATGACAGCATTTTTGTTAGGTTCGATTTGCACGGAAGCAGGTCTTCCTGCAGGCGTTTTGAATATTGTTCAGGGTAAGGGTGCCAGCGCAGGAGAAGCGATTGTTGATCATCCCGATGTAGCTGCAATCTCGTTTACCGGTGGTACCGTTACCGGAAGAAAAATTGCATCCACCGCAGCGCCTGCTTT
Organism: Ohtaekwangia sp.; assembly: GCA_035628875.1. Lineage (GTDB taxonomy): Bacteria > Bacteroidota > Bacteroidia > Cytophagales > Cyclobacteriaceae > Ohtaekwangia. The sequence goes on from DASPIZ010000157.1 coordinate 54,257, forward strand.
CAAAAAGCTTTCACTGGAACTCGGCGGTAAAAATCCCAACATCATTTTTGCAGATTGTGATTTTGAACAGGCATTAACCACGTCTATTCAATCGTCATTCTCCAATCAGGGGGAGATTTGTTTATGTGGATCGCGGATCTTGGTGGAAAGAAGTCTCTATCCGCGATTCGTAGACGTATTTGTGGCAAGGACAAAACAATTGACAGTAGGCGATCCGTTGCATGAGGAATCGCAGCTGGGTGCCATGGTATCACAACAACACCTTGAAAAAGTGCTTTCGTACATTGACCTGGCGCGTGAAGAGGACGGTCACATCCTGGCCGGTGGAAAACAAATTCATCTTTCCGGGCGATGCGCTAACGGATATTTTATGGAGCCAACCATTATAACGGGCTTGAATTCCACGTGCCGTACGAACCAGGAAGAGATATTTGGGCCTGTGGTTACCATTATGCCATTCGACGATGAAGCGGAGGCTTTACATTATGCGAATTGCACCGTCTATGGTTTATCAGCTACGGTCTGGACGGAAAATTTAACGCGTGCCCACCGTGTAGCCGATCAGTTGAAGAGTGGAATTGTATGGGTGAACTGCTGGCTTTTCCGCGACTTAAGAACACCTTTCGGTGGAATGAAACAATCCGGCGCTGGCCGTGAGGGCGGATGGGAAGCGATGAAGTTTTTTACTGAGGCAAAGAATATTTGCATTAAGCTTTAATTGCGGCTCAGGTTTTTATAGTATTTCAAAATGGTGATGAGATCGTTTTTCTGTTCAAAACTCAACGCATTCTTTTCGGCGAAAGTTAAAAGCTTATTGTAGTAGGGCGAAGTATTCGTTTTAATGGCATCCTCGTCCAGGATTTTGTTTTTCACTGAAGAGCGATCAAATAAAAACCCATCAACGTCTTTTTCAATAATCTGAAGGTATGGTTTAATTAAACCATTTTGTGAAAGAACAAACAACGTTTCGGTTGATGATATGGCAGAGGGATACCCGTAATATCGGCCGGCTGAAATTGATCCCGTAACAGGGTTAAACATCGCAGGTGTAGTATATTCTCTTTTTTCAAACCTTATTGGTGACAACTTTGAAAGCAAGGCGAAGTTTCCAAGCTCCATAATCACTTCAAAAAACAACGGACGCTTTACATTATGTTTGGTATCTTCCACAGGAACGGCATAAAAAACGCGCTGCTTTTGTGCAATCTCATCATAAAATTCAAACGCTTTCACACGGCGTGCCGTGAAGGAACGTGAATCGCGGCCATTTTCGAAACAGACGATATCATTCTTGTCGTTGTATTTTAACAAGCCTTTTAATTCATTTCCATTGTTTAAAAGCAGTGATCCCTGAAACCATTCTGGTCCGGGAAAAATACTGGTATCTTCGATCAAACCTTGTGCGTTCACAAAGGCAGGTAATACAAAGAGGAGGGGTAAGAGGAGTTTCATAGCCGTGAAAGGTTTGTCAAAATTAGCGAAACCTTTATTTCAAGAGGCTGACGTGTAATTTTTGTGTTGCATTTTACAAATCCGGCTTTGGTTTAATCAACCAACGGTAGGTCTATTTGCCCCGAATGGTTTCATAGTAGGAAAGAATTTTTAGCAGGTCTTCAATTTTTTGAAATTTCAAATTGTTGTTTTTTGCGTATTCCTTCAGTTTAGTATAAGCTTCAGTGGATACAAAATCAGCCAGCGTTTCTTTGTCTTCGATTTTTGTATTTGGATCTTTAATACTGTTTACGAGTGATTGTGTTTTGGCGCCATGTGTATTCTTAAGATACGGTTGAATTTTTCCTTCGGCGTTCATTAAATAGATAGTTTCAGTTTGACTTACTTGAGTTTCCGTACTGTAATGTGCAGGAACATTTGCCTGGCCCGTGTAACCTACTGGGCTGGAGACTTGTCTTACTTCGAGTGGATCTTTTTTCGAAAGCACAACAAAATCATTAAAATCTTTAAGTAGTTCAAAAAAGTAATGCCGTTTTACTTCTTCCTCTTCTGAATCGTATTCCAGAGAATAAAAAATGCGCTGACGTTGAAGGTTCTCATCAAAAAATTCAAATCCCAGAACAGAGCGCGCAATAAAAGATTTGGAATTATCGCCCTCCCTATAAAAAAGGATGTTTGTCTTGTCGTCATAGTTGATCAACCCACTCAATTCAGTTCCGTCTGATTTCATAATTGATCCTTCGGACCATGTTTTTTTATGTGTGAGGAGATCTGCTTCTTTTTTCCTTTTTTGCGCTTCAACGGATAAGAAACTGAACGAAAGCAGGAGCAGATAAACAACATTTTTCATGACAAAACTAAATCTGAGGTTAATTTAATGTTTTTTTGTAGCTGATTCAATAACAGGGTATTTATAGCGCACATGAATTTCTTCGATATAAATCATATTTTCTTTACAGCCTGGCGCTACGATGTTAGTTACCTTGAATTTTTTGGGTTGGTTTCCGGAGTTATAGCAGTGACCCTTTCGTCCCGGGCAAATGTATGGAGCTGGCCTGTTGGTATCGTTAATGTTGTTTTGTCGTTCTTCCTGTTTTACCAGGTGCAATTATACCCGGATATGTTTTTACAGATGTTCTTTTTTGTGACGAACATACTGGGGTGGTGGCGATGGCTGAATCCGAAACCGGGTGAAGAAGACCGTAAAAAGGAATTGCGGGTCAGCTTTCTGAAACTAAGTGGAATAATTGTGATCCTGGCTGTTACAATTGGGGGGACATTCCTTATGGGAAAGTTTGCCCAGCATCTGCATTCACTTCTACCCACTCTGTTTAAAGAACCAAGTGCCTATCCTTATGCAGATTCATTTATCATGGTAATGAGCATTGTAACTACTTTTTACATGATTCAAAAAAAGATCGAATGCTGGATCATCTGGATCCTCGTGGATGTTGTAGCAACGTATTTGTACTATATCCGTGATCTGAAGTTATACAGTCTGCTTTATTTTGTTTTCTGCTTCATTGCTGCCTATGGTCTTTACCACTGGATAAAAGAATACCGCAGCTATCAAACCCAATCGAAATGAAACGGGGACTCGTCATTGGTAAATTTTTACCAATCCACAAGGGTCATATTGCATTGATAAATTTCGCTGCGAGTCGATGTGATGAGCTTATCGTTTCAATGAGCTATACCGATGGGGATATCATTGATCCATCGCGCCGGTTTTCATGGATCACAAGTATCTTTAAAGATCAGCCTGAAATCAAACCTGCCATGATTCGAGACGATTTTGATGATGACACGTTGCCCCTGGTTCAACGCACGAAAATTTGGGCTGACCAGATCAGGAAAGTTTATCCCCCCGTTAATGCCTTATTTAGCTCGGAAGAATATGGCAATCCGTTTTCCAAACACCTCGGTATACCACATTTTATCTTTGATTCTGCACGAAGCAAGATTCAGGTATCCGCGACGTTAATCCGTAATCATCCATTAAAATACTGGGATTTTATTCCGGATGAAGTGCGGCCGTATTTCGTAAAGAAAATTTGTTTTTATGGGCCTGAGAGTACCGGGAAAACCGTTATGGTGGAGCGCATGGCTGACCTATTCAATACGGAATATGTGCCCGAGGTTGCACGTGAGCTGTTGGTCACCAATGATTTTTCTGTAAACGACATTGTGCAGATTGGTCAGGCTCACTTCGAACGCATTTGCGAAAAAGTGCAAACGGCAAACAAAATTCTTTTGTGTGATACAGATGCCATTACCACACAGATTTATTCGCAGTACTATCTTCATGAAATTCCACCTGAACTGTATGCACTCGAAGAAAAGATAAAATACGATCACTATTTCCTATTTGATATTGATGTTCCCTGGGTAGCAGATGGACTTCGTGATCTCTACTTTAATCGTGAAGCGATGTTCAATACCTTTAAGGAAGAACTGACCAAAAGAAAAATACCATTCACATTGGTAAAGGGTACTTATCAGGAAAGAGAAAATTTTGTGTATGATAAAATTAAGACATGGATGGATTAAGCTTTGCCGATTTTGTGGCCTTTACTTCCAAAGAAAATCATGTAGGCATAGCATGGTAACGTAATCCAATAAGCCAGCTGGCGATCAGATCCGTCTGCTAATGCACCATATACGAGCGGTAATGTTGCTCCTCCAACAATACCCATGATCAACAGCGCCGAACCTAACTTGGTGAATCGTCCTAAATTGTCCAATGCCAGGGGCCAGATAGAAGGCCACATAAAGGCATGGGCGAAGCTCAACAGAACGATAAAGCCAATTGAAATCCATCCACTGGTTAAAAGTGCGCCAATTGTAAAAGCAATACCCAGTAAGGCACTTACAATCAACGAAGTTTTTTGTGAAATAACTTTTGGGATTAGCACAATGGCAAGGAGATAACCAATCGTTAAGGCAATCAAGCAATAGATGCCGAATTTGCTGGCAGTAATTAGATCAAAGCCTTGGAATTCGCCATACAATCCAATCGTATCAATGGCTATAACCTCAACGCCGACATACACAAAGATGCAGATCACGCCGAGGATAAGATGCGGGAATTGTAGTATGGAAGTTTTTTCTTTTGTCGTGCGCCGATTCTCTTCAGTGGATTCTTCTTCCGGAGTAATCTCAGGGAGTTTTGCTTTCAAAATAACAAGCGACACGCCTGCCAGGATCACAGCCATGATAATATATGGTGTAATGAGCCGTGAAGCGAGAACATCCAATTCATTTGCTAATGCGATACCTTCTAATGACGCAATATTTTCTGAAAGCGATTTGGTATCACTAAATAACAATTCACCAAGGATCAGGATGCCAATCATACCAGCAATCTTGTTGAAAATTCCCATAATACTAATGCGCTTTGCGGCACTTTCTATAGGACCTAAAATGGTTACATATGGATTTGACGCCGTTTGAAGTAGCGTCATTCCCGCGCCCTGAGCGAATAATCCCACGAGGAATACCGGGTAGGATCGGATCATCGCTGCTGGAATAAAAATCAATGAACCAATGGCCATAATACCCAAACCGATAGACATGCCCTTCGTAAAACCTGTTTTCTTTAATATGGCCGACGAAGGTATTGCCATCACAAAATACGATATGTAAAATGCGAGTGTAACAAAGTAAGCCTGAAAGTCGGTAAGTTGACAAGCCTGTTTTAGGAAAGGAATCAGTACACTGTTAAGCCATGTAATAAAACCAAAAATGAAGAACAGGCTTCCAATGATGATCATTGGGATCACATACTTTTTATTAGAATTACTCATGCAAACAGTGGTTTATTTTTTAAAATATGTGCCTTTCCGCACACAACTATTAAGGTAAAACTTATTTTTGGGCCTTTAATTTTATACTTTTTCGGGTGTGTTTCATTTCCTCATAAGAAGGACCGGCAATTCCAGTTCAATGAGTACCGTGAATCAGTGAAATTAAGCATTTTAAAAGATTGTAAAATCATCATTTAAATAAAATGTGTTCGTAAACACAGCAATATATCTGAAATAAACTAAAACATAATGGACACACCAAGCAACATGGAAAAAAAACTTACGCTTCTTGTACTGGCCGCCGGAATGGGCAGCCGTTATGGTGGAATCAAACAAATTGATGGTTTTGGGCCGAACGGTGAAACAATCATGGATTATTCCCTTTTTGATGCTGTCAGGGCAGGGTTTACCAAAGTAGTGTTCATTGTGCGTGAAGAGATTCTCGAAACCGTGAAGGAGAAATTCTTACCCAGATTACAAGGGAAAGTAGAAGTGGACTTTGTGATCCAATCGCTGGAGAAACTTATTCCGGCACAATACATGAACCCCGGGCGCACAAAACCCTGGGGAACAGCCCATGCTGTACTTTGTGCTAAAGACGCCATCAACGAACCTTTCGTGGCCATCAATGCAGATGATTTCTACGGCAAGGATGCATTTCAATCTGTTGCTGACTTCTTTCGTACTGAAACAAACGGTGCGCATGCTATGGTAGGTTTTACATTAAAGAATGTGCTTTCAGATCATGGCAGCGTTTCGCGTGGAGTAGGTGAAGTAGATGCTGATGGTTATTTGAAATCAGTTGTAGAGCGTATTACCATTGTAAAAGAAAACGGGAAAATTATTTCCAAAGAAAAGGATGGTGATGTACAACTCGATCCTGAGGCACCAACGTCAATGAACTTCTGGGGCTTCCATCCAAACATGTTTGCCATGGCGCTCACGATGTTTCAGGATTTCCTAAAAGAGAATCATCAGAATATTAAGGCTGAATTTTATATTCCCTTGTTCGCCAACCGAATGATCCTCGAGAATAAGGGAAAAGTAAAAGTGCTCGGAGGAGGTAAAGTATGGTTCGGGGTAACCTACAAGGAAGATAAAGAAGAGGTGTCACGCCGGATTAAAGAAATGATCGCAGGTGGTGATTATCCACAAAATTTGTGGTGATCACTGAATTATAGGCTGTTAAAGCAATTTGCACCTCCAGCTTGATTTGTTTTAAAAAGAGGTTGAATATCATCGACATCATCGATTTAATTTTAGCCCATCATTAATACATGCTTATGAAATTTCTAACAGGTTGTTTACTACTCAGTTTTATAGGGATTGGTTTTGTCACAGCACAGGATCTTGCCGGCGCCTGGAAATGGGAAGCCAATGGGCAACAAGCTTCGTTGATTTTTACAGCGAAACATTTTGTACTTACATATTATGATCTCGAAACAAAAAAGTTCGAAAGTACACGTGGTGGTGCTTATCGTATAGCAGGAGGCCAGCTTTTGTTAATAGACGAATTCAATACAAAACAACCCGAGCAGGTTAGTAAAGAGCAACGCAACGAATTTTCTGTTAAGGGAAATAAACTGGTAGTAACAACAGGTGGCGAGAAAAAAGAGTGGGGCAGGGTGGATAACGGTACACCTGGGAAATTATCCGGCGCGTGGCTGATCACGGGGCGTATGGTGAATGGTGAACAACAAAAAATTACACCTGGAGCCCGACGCACTATGAAAATCTTGTCGGGTACACGGTTTCAGTGGATAGCCTACAATGAGGAAACAAAAGAGTTCTTTGGAACAGGTGGTGGAACCTACACCACAGACAAGGGTAAGTACACAGAGTCAATTGAGTTTTTCTCACGCGATGCCAGTCGTGTGGGTATGCAGCTTTCTTTTGATTTTGCACTGGAAGATGGAAACTGGCGTCACAAAGGATTTAGCAGTAAAGGCGATCCCATTGATGAAGTGTGGACGCGGCGTGAACTTCTTGGACTTTGAGTCCGGAACTTTCCCTCCGAATCAACGCTTTACTGTGCATAGCGTAATCCAATTACTCAATGAATCCTTCCCATCGTGCTGGCCAGATAAAAAGTATAGCCAATGAACTCGGATTCAATTTCTGTGGCATTTCAAAAGCAGAATTTCTTGAAGAGGAGGCACCGCGGTTAACCGAGTGGCTGAAGCGTGGGTATGCCGGCAAAATGAGTTACCTGGAAAATTCTTTTGACAAACGTTTAGATCCTACTTTACTTGTTCCGGGGGCGAAATCTGTTGTGAGTCTTTTGTATAATTATTATCCGGAGGTCGATCATGCCAAAGAAGGTGATTTAAAAATCGCCAAGTATGCATATGGCGACGATTATCACCATGTCATCAAGGACAAGCTCAAAGTATTCATGGAGAAAATAACCGAAGAGATTGGTGAAGTCCACGGAAGAGCATTTGTAGATTCGGCGCCTGTCATGGAGCGCGCCTGGGCAAAACGCGCAGGGTTGGGCTGGGTCGGTAAAAACTCCCTGCTCATCAACAAGAACAGCGGAAGTTTTTATTTTCTGTCAGAGCTTATCATTGATCTTGAACTTGAATACGATGGTCCTGTTAAAGATTATTGTGGTACCTGTACAGCCTGTATGGATGCGTGCCCAACGGATGCGATACCCGCTCCTTATGTTGTTGATGGCAGCAAGTGTATATCTTACTATACCATTGAATTAAAAGACGAATTGCCGAATGAAGTAAAGGATAAGTTCCAGAACTGGATTTTCGGCTGCGACATTTGTCAGGATGTTTGTCCCTGGAACCGGTTTTCAAAGCCACACAACGAACCCGCATTTCAGCCACACCCTGATCTGCAGCACATGACGACAAGAGACTGGCAGGAAATCACGGCAGATGTATTCCGGCAGGTATTTAAACATTCTGCTGTGAAACGGACGAAATTTGAAGGGCTTAAAAGAAATATATCATTCTTACAACCTTCGCAAATCGAAGAAAGTAAGAATGATACTGATCCGCTATTACACTAACATCGACACTTCACGTGCAACTTTGGAATTATATTCGAAGGCAAGCTTTTGATAATTTACCAGGTCGATGATTGTTCCGATGAGACATAATCCGGCAGTGAAAAAATAAAGGATGCCCATGCCAATCTGGTCGGTCAGCATCCGGTGAATGCCTGCAAAACCAACGAAGCCAATAAGGGTTAATACCAGGATCAGCATCGGATCTCTTCTTCGGTTACGGTACACGCTCGCAAACGAACGTGCCTGCTCATCTGTCATGGGTGTAACAATGGATTGTACAAAAATGAGTTCTTCTCCGGATAGTTCTGGAAGTACATCAATAATTCTGGCCATGGCGTTGAATGGATTTTTTAGTTAAGGTAATAATTCTTACAAGCAATATAATAAATGCAAAGATCCCAAGGGGATGCGTTTTAAAGGATGTAACGGGATCTCCGTGTAAAAGATGTGAAATGGATTTCCCTAATCCACAGCCGGGACAAAATTCAAAACCGAAATGGTGCAAGGGACAAAAGCTCACGAGATTTTCGCTATGCGGATTTACCCAGGCCAGCACAAGCAAGGCAATAACCCATATCCAGGCTTCACGCGTAATGGATTTCATGGTGTAGTATACCATAGATAAGTAAGTGCGCATTACAATCCGGTTCTATGAAAATAAGATTTTTTCTCTCTGATTTTTGATAAAAATAAAGCCCCCGCCTGGGTCCAGGGCGAGGGCTTTACGGGTTTGAAAAATAAACCGCTTACGAACCCACGAAGCATCGGTTCAGAATAGCTTCGTGTTCACTCCCAAACCGGTTGTAACACCACTGTTTGAGTTCGTTTACTTCATCAGCAATCAACATTTTGATCGCTTTTTTCAACTCTTTCTCAAAGAGTCGGGCGTCAAAACTCACTTTAGTGAGTACAGTTTTGACATAATTCAACATACCGAACATGTTCATTAAAAAATAATTAGGATTTTTAAGCCTAACGAGTGTTAAATTATAAAATTGTTGGATAATCCAAAAGAAGCAGCGTTAACTTTTGTTAAAGTTGTCTTCGTAAGACGAAATTGGTTTATTTTTCTGCCTTTAACTACCCTGAAAAAACCGGTTAACGATTTATTTTAACGCTTTTTTTGTTGATTCCGTATTTTTAGATTGATTTCAGCGTTCCGAGATAAGCTTTATGAAGTGGATATTATTTTTAGTTATTCTAATGGGTGTGAGTCTTGCCCAGGCCCAGGAGATCGATGTGACACTTGGGCCCGAGGAAATTGGTGTGAACCAGGGCTGGACTATCGTGATCAAAGTAAATAATGGACGAATCAAAAGTTATGATAATTTTCCGGAAATACCCGGCTTACGAAAACGCGGTACTTCCTCTCAGTCCAGCACTTCAATTATCAATGGTCAGATCTCTTCTTCAGAAAGTCTTACAATGAATTACACCCCCATGCGGGAAGGTGTTGTTACGGTTCCTTCTTTTACACTTACCGTGAATAATAAACCGATCAAGGTGAGTGGTAAGCAGATTAAGATTGGCCCTGCAGTGAAACAACGAAGTTCGGATCCGTTCAAAAATTTCTTTGACCGAAGTCCTGCTGATGAATTTTTTGGCGATGGCGATACGGAATTTGTAGAGGTACAAGATGAGGCATTATTTTCTGTGAGCACCAATAAATCGGACGTTTACGTAGGGGAGGGATTTACCACAACTGTTTCTTTTCTGATCTCTGAAAATAATCGTGCCCCGCTTCAGTTTTATGATATCGAAAAACAATTGTCTGAGATTTTAAAAAGGATTCGCCCTTCTAATTGCTGGGAAGAAAACTTCAATATTGAAAACATATCGCCCGAACGAATTACGATCAACGGCAAAAACTATACACAATATAAAATTCATCAGGCCGTGTATTATCCTTTCAATACAGAGCCAATTACGTTTCCACGGATCGGGCTTGAGATGATTAAATTCAAGGTGGCCAAAAATCCTTCTTTCTTCGGGCAGAACCGACAAGAGGATTTTAAAACCTACTATTCAAAACCAAGAACGGTCACGGTAAAAGAACTGCCACCTCATCCGTTACGTAATTCAGTTTCTGTAGGAGATTATAAATTGAATGAACGGATCAGCGAAACGCAGCTCCAGACAGGAAACAGTGTTTCTTATGAATTTAATATTTACGGCGAAGGAAACATTGCCGGTGTGCAAAATCCACGTGTTGCTGATGATGAGAATTTTGAGATTTACGATCCCAATATCCGCCAGGACATCAACCGGGGTAATAATCGTGTGAGCGGAACAAAGTCTTTCCGATACTTTATGATTCCGAGTGAGCCTGGTAAATACGATTTAAAAAATTATTTCAGTTGGATTTTTTTCAATCCTGTAAAGGAGAAATATGACACGTTATATGCGGGGATAACACTTAACGTAGAGGGGGAAAGCAAAAAAAATGCAGCGATCGAATCGAATGACCCCGGCAGTTTTTATGATAAGATCAGTTTTGCCGAAAACGATTTGCGCGCGCGTGATGAAAATAATCTGCCTGTTTGGTTATTCTCCGGCTTTTTAGTGCTTATGGTGGGTGGCTCAGTCTTTTTGCTTTTCCGGAAATAAACCAATCCTGATAAAATTACGCCATTTCTTGTGCTTAATTTGGAGCATGTATGGCAGCGCACTTATCTTCATGCCTTTATGAGCAATACTTTCGGAAAACTTTTTAACATCACGACGTTTGGCGAATCACATGGTCCTGCAATCGGTGTAATTATCGATGGCTGCCCTGCAGGATTACCCATAGATGAAGCATTTATTCAAAGTGAACTTGATCGAAGAAAACCAGGTCAATCCAAGATCACGACACAACGGAAAGAGGATGATACTTTTAAAATTCTAAGTGGTGTATTCGAAGGAAAATCCACGGGTACACCACTTGCCATTGTGATCGAAAACCAGGATCAGCGAAGCAAGGACTACAGTCATATTGCTGAAACGTTCAGGCCATCACACGCTGATTATACCTATGAAACAAAATATGGTAACCGCGATTACCGTGGTGGTGGCCGCAGCTCAGCCCGCGAAACGGCAGCGCGCGTGGCAGCCGGTGCGGTGGCAAAACTGTTGCTCAATAAATACGGTCTTCAGATAACGGCGTATGTTTCTCAGGTAGGGGATATTAAAGCTCCACATTTTAACGAAATGGACCTCGGCACAACGGAGGAAAACATTGTAAGGTGCCCCGATCCAGCTACGGCGGAAAGAATGATCGCGTTAATTGATCAGGTGCGTCTTGATCGTGATACCATTGGAGGAATCGTTACCTGTGTAGTTCACAATGTGCCGGTTGGATTGGGTGAACCTGTTTTTGATAAGCTGCATGCAGATTTAGGAAAGGCCATGCTTAGCATAAACGCTGTGAAAGGATTTGAATATGGAAGCGGTTTCGAAGGCATTACATTGAGGGGCTCACAACATAATGACGAATTCTACAATGATGGTGGAAGAATCAGAACGAAGACGAACTATTCCGGAGGCATTCAGGGAGGTATTTCAAACGGCGAGGATATTTATTTCAACGTAGCGTTTAAACCTGTCGCAACCATCATGCAGGATCAGCAAACGGTTAGTAAATCGGGTAACGAAGCTACGGTGTCAGGAAAGGGAAGACATGATCCTTGTGTGTTGCCGCGTGCAGTGCCTATTGTAGAGGCAATGGCTGCGTTAGTTTTGGCTGATTTTCTTTTGCGTGACAAGGTATCGCGTTTGGAGTAATAAGATTTTATAAACCCGTTGTACGTTATGTTATTCAGAAAATTATCTGAAGCCGACGAGGCTGTCGGAAGTGTCATTGTACAAAGTTCATTTAAAGTACACCAGGAACTGGGTCCTGGCCTCTTAGAAAAGATCTATGAGGCGTGTCTGGCCTATGATCTTCGAAAGGCTGGGCTTGCGGTAGCACGTCAGATTGATGTTCCCATTCAATACGATGGTATTGTTTTCAACGAAGGCTTACGATTGGACCTGCTGGTTGAAAATAAAGTGGTCATTGAAGTGAAAGCCGTAGATCAGGTCCATCCTGTATGGCAGGCGCAGGTACTTAGCCACCTGAAACTCACAGGGTTGAGATTAGGCTACCTGATAAACTTTAATGTCCCGCTAATAAAGCACGGAATAAAAAGAATCATTTTGTAATGGATAAGGCCACGAAGGCACCAAGTCACAAAGAATGCAGACAATGTTTTTTGTATTTCTTCGTGCCCTCGTGTCTTCGTGGCTATAAAAAAGGGATAAGGCCACGGAGGCACCAAGTCACAAAGAATGCAGACAACGTTTTTGTATTTCTTTCGTGTCCTCGTGTCTTCGTGGCTATAAAAAAGGATTAAGCCACGAAGGCCTTTCACAAAGAATGCAGACAATGTGTTTGTATTTCTTAGTGTCCTCGTGTCTTCGTGGCTATAAAAAAGGGATAAGGCCACGAAGGCACCAAATCACAAAGAATGCAGACAATGTTTTTGTATTTCTTAGTGTCCTCGTGTTTTCGTGGCTTAAATTCTATTCTATGATGTTTCTCCGGGTGGGTTGATTTGGCCTTCACTGGTGCCAATTACGCAGGCAACGGTGGCGTCACCGGTAATGTTTACAACGGTGCGTAACATGTCAAGCGGTCTGTCAACGGCCAGGATAAGCGCTAATCCTGTCGGGTCAAGACCCACTGCTTCTAATACAATAATCAGCATGATAATGCCAGCCCCTGGAACCGCGGCTGCGCCGATTGAAGACAATACCGCTGTAAATAAAATAGTAAGCTGTTGGCCTAAGGTGAGATCGATACCAAATGCTTGCGCGATAAACACGGCAGATACAGCCTGATGAATGCTGGTGCCATCCATGTTTACCGTAGCACCTAAAGGCAGCACAAAACTCGATACTTCTTCAGAAACACCTAAGTTTTTTTCTACACAATCCATCGTGGCAGGTAAGGTAGCTGCGCTTGAGCTGGTTGAAAAGGCCAAGATCTGCGCAGGCATAATTCCTTTAAAGAACGCAAAGGGTGATACCTTTGTAAACATTTTCAGAATACTCGGATAAACGATAAATGCCATTAAGGCAAGGGCCATCACTACATTGATACTAAACACACCCAGCGCCTGCATTAACTGAAGATCAATATTCAGGCTTGCCAGCAAGGCAAATACACCGATCGGTGCAAAGTTCATGATGATATCGACAATCTTTAGGATAACATGATTTGCACCATCAAAAAATGATTTTACGCCACTAATTTTTTCCGGCTTCACAAGGATCATCGCCACGCCAAAAAGAATGGAGAAGAAAATAACTTGTAACATATTGCCATTGTTGGAGGCGGCGTTCAGAAAATTTTCAGGAACAATGTCTACCAGCATTTGCAGTGGACCATCTCCCTTAACACCCTCGGCTGAGGAAATTGATGTATCGATATCTGAAGCATAGGCTACACGCAATTCTTCGCGTTTTTCTGACGATAAAAATTTTCCAGGTTTAATGAGATTTACAGAAATAAGGCCAATGGCTACGGCAAGGAAAGTGGTAGCTAAATAAAAAATGATGGTTCGTCCTCCAATCCTTGAAAGTCGCGAAACATCAGTGAGATTGGAGACGCCATCAATCAACGAAAACACAATAAGCGGTATGGCAATAAGCTTTAAAGAGTTGATGAATATCGTGCCCCACGGCCGGATCCAGTCATGGGTGAATTCTAACAGGCCGAGACTTTTAGCGCTTAATCCCCATACGAGGCCGAGGCCCATTCCAATAAGGATTTTAGCAAACAGTGGTAATTTTTTCCAATTCATCAGTTATTTTCAGTTTAGGCGCCAGGAACTAACTCACAATCGGTAGCAATATGCGGATTTCACCCCTAATTTTCCAAATTAGGTTAATTAACGACCCATCAAATCAGCGTGGAAAGTCGGAATAGAGGTGCTTATGGTTTTTGCACGAACTTTAATTAACTAATTTTGTTCAATAAGAAACCGTATTATGTTACAAGCTGATCCAAAAAATATTCACATCTATCTGGAGTCCAATCCAAACCCGAATTCCTTAAAATTTGTCATTAACGAAATGCTCGTTCCCGATGGTATGAGCTTCGATTTCCCGGATGTTGAATCTTCCTGCATATCGCCGCTGGCAAAAGAATTATTTGGATTTGAATTCGTCAATCGTGTTTTTTTTGCCAGTAATTTTATTACAGTAACGAAAAGCGAAGATGTTGAATGGCTTGAAATCCAACAGATAATCAAAGAGCATATCAAGAAATACCTTGAGGCGGGCAAATTTATAATTGAAGTAAAAGAACCTGAAATTCCCGCGCAGGAAGAAACAGAGACCATTAAGAAAATTAAGGCGATACTGGAAGAATACATCAGGCCTGCAGTGGAACAGGATGGTGGAGCGATCACCTATCATAGTTTTCACGACGGTATTGTAAAAGTTCAATTACAAGGCTCTTGCAGTGGATGTCCATCATCCATGATTACCCTGAAGGCTGGTATTGAAAACCTTTTTACCCGTATGATGCCCGGGGAAGTTAAGTCTGTCGAAGCGCTCGCTTAACTCCCAATACAGCACTTAATATAAAAGCCTAGGCCAAGCAGCCAGGCTTTTTATATTTTACAGGCTGTGGTTAATGTATTGAAAGGTGCGTAGCCAAGTTCCGAGATAATGAAATGTTTACCTATTGAAAGACAAATCATGGAACTGACTTGAAAGTAATATCAGACTGGCAGCAGTTTTGTTTACAGAGAGAATTAAGAATAAACAGAATTAATGTTCGGGAATTTCATGATGTGGCGTTTTGTGTTATTGTATGTGTTGATCGGAATGATTGTGCCGGAAGTATATGCGCAAAAGAAGGATACGACTTCTAACACTATTTTTAATAATAAATTAACGAAGGAACTTCTGGACGCCGTAACCAGAAAACACCCGGAAGAAAAAACAAGTACGGTGAAAAGTGAGGATATCTTCCTTCGTTACCAAGGAAGAATTATTCGCAAGATCATCATTCGTCAAAACGGATTTGAAAAATCCATTTATGATTCCAGCAGAAGCATCCGGAATACAGTAACACGGATTGCAAATTCACTACACACCAACACCAGGGACCAGGTGATCAGAAATCACTTATTTTTTAAAGCTAACCGGCCCCTCAATCCGTATCTCCTCGCCGATAATGAGCGTTACCTCCGCGATCTGGATTTTATCCTGGATAGTAAGATTCGCGTAATTCCAGTCCGTGGCCGAAGAGATTCTGTTGACGTTATTGTAACCACCCGCGACCTCTTTACCCTGGGGGTTCATGGACGCCTTCGAGATGTGGATGAATTTTCAATTGGGATTTACGAAGCTAACCTGATGGGACAGGGGCAACGTGTGCAGGGTGAATTCCTTGTGGAGCGTGAGCGTGAGCCTGTTGTAGGTAAAAGTTTTTTGTATACGAAGTCCAGCATATTCGGATCGCTCATACATCTTTCCACGGGGTACACTGAAATTAATAATGGTCGAAGTGCAGGAGAAGAAAACGAATATGCGTTCTATCTGCGGCTAGACAGACCGTTGGTTTCTCCGTATTCCCGAATGGCAGGTGGGTTAGAACTCAGCAGCAACTGGTCGGTAAATGTAGATCACGTGGATGATTCGTTATTTAAGCGATACCGGTATGATGTACAGGATATCTGGGCTGGTTATAACATTGGTATTAAGAATAAAATAGCCAATCGCACGCGGCACTTTGTAGGCATTCGTTACAATCGCCAGCACTTTGGTGAACAACCATCACAGGAAAATTATAGCCGAACCAGGCTATACAATGACCGGCAATCTGTATTGGCAGAGCTCACTTTTTATAATCAGAACTTTTATAAAATGAATTATATTTTTGGTTTCGGCCGAACAGAAGACGTTCCTTACGGTCAAACCATAAACCTTACGGCAGGATGGTCAGAGGAACTGGGGCTTAGTCGTATTTATGTCGGTTCTTATGCATTAAAAAGAATTGTAAGGCCCAGTGGGCGGTTTTATGATATTGAAGCTGGCGCAGGAACGTTTTTCAATGATGGTTCCACCGAGGATGGCGTAGCATACCTGCGCGGCGCTTTTTATACAAAGTTATATGAGGCCAAGAAGTCGCATGTCCGCCATAAATTTACCGCGGGATATTCAAGGGCGTTCAATAACCGCGTTCGTCCGCTGCTCTCGCTGAATAATGAGCTACAGGGATTCTCTCCAGACAGTTTGTACGGGCGTCAGCGTTTATTATTAAGTACCGAAACAACCATTTTTACGCCATGGCACCTGATCGGATTTCGCTTTGCACCTTTTGCTTCCCTTGAAGGAGCGTACATTCACAGAAGGCTGGTGAATGGTAAACAAAGCCATGAAATTTTTGGTGGTACTTCCGGTGGAATCAGAATCAGAAATGAAAACCTCATCTTTGGAACCATTGAATTTCGGGCTTACTTTTTTCCACGAACAATTCCGGGCGTAGATCCTGTTAGTTTTAAGGTCACCACCAATGTACGTATCAAATACAGCGGAAGTTTTGTCCGGCCTCCTGACTTTGTCAGGTACAATTAAGATGCAATGTCGTTTACTTAAGCTTCCGTCAACCTTCTCCTTTGGAGAGGGCAGGGTGAGGCAAAAAACAAACAAGCTTAGGTAAACGACATTGAATTAAGATGGTTTATCTTCTTTTTCAATGGGCTTAGTCTGCCAGTTAAATTTCACGGAAAGTAAACGTATGATAAAAGCGATCGAAGTAGCCGTGATGGCGGAAAGTGTCACGTTTGTTTCTGCTACTGTAACTAAGGATACATATAAGCTACATCCTACAATCGCTGCGAGTGCGTAGAACTGGCCAGGTTTAAAAATGATCGGTTCTTCCCTGATCAAAACGTCGCGTATAAGTCCCGCGCCGATTGCATTAAAGACACCAACAAGAATCGCGGCCAACGGAACCAAATGCGCCTGAAGGGCAGCCTGTGATCCTACCACACCATACGCGCCAAGACCAAGCGCATCAACAATAAGTATTGGGCGTTTTAACTTATTGAATTTTCCATGGAACAACATGACCAGGATAAAGGCAGCGATGATCACCAGCAGGTAGTTGCCATCTGTAACGGCTTTTGGAGGTCCGGTCTGGATAAAGATGGCATCACGGATTAGTCCTCCACCCAATCCGGATACAAAGGCAAGCATGAAGACACCTACAATATCATATTTTTTGCGAATAGCAGAGAGCGCGCCGGAAGAAGCAAACATGAAAACAGCAAAAAGATCGAAGACCATGAAGGTGGTGCTGAAATTGATCCGTTGGATCAGAAAAGGAACTTGTTCCATGATTGTGTCAGTGCGTGCTTTTGAATCAAAGGTATATACAGTACAATAAATCTTATGGTTCCCTTTCGTGATGTCAAAATTATTATTTTGCTGGCACAGGATCACAAGGACCAGGAACTGATTCAATTACATTACGCTCAGTTTTTAAGTATATTTGATCATTACCCTTGAGTTTTACATATGAGAAAGATTTTTATCGGCACCAGTATCACTGTTACCATTCTTTTGATTCTGGCAGCTATATTCTGGCATGTTGATGCGCTACTGGGATTTCTTATCGTTGGGCCGTTGATCGTGATGGGGATTCAGGACATGGTTCAGAAAAAGCAGTCTATAAAACGAAACTTTCCTTTGCTTGGAAGACTGCGATACGTGTTTGAAGATATGCGTCCAAAGATTCAGCAATACTTTGTTGAAAACGATACAGATGGCGCTCCCATTAACCGCATAGACCGGTCTGTTATTTATCAACGTGCAAAAAAACAAATCGATACCACGCCATTCGGCACACAGCTCGATGTGTACTCAGAAGGGTATGAATGGCTAAGTCATTCTATTGCACCACTTGATTTTCATATCCTGGAACATCATCCGCGCATTCTTGTCGGTAATAAAGATTGTAAGCAACCTTACCAGTCAAGTATTCTGAATGTGTCCGCGATGAGTTTCGGATCATTGAGCGGAAACGCTGTAGAGGCGTTGAATGCCGGTGCCAAGATTGGTGGCTTTGCGCACAATACTGGCGAAGGCGGAATCAGTCCGCATCATTTGAAATACGGTGGAGACATTATCTGGCAGATCGGTACAGGCTATTTCGGCGCGCGTGACGCGGAGGGGAATTTCTCACCGCACACTTTCCAGGTGAATGCTTTGCGGCCTGAAGTTAAGATGATTGAGCTCAAGCTTTCTCAGGGTGCAAAACCTGGACATGGCGGTATTTTACCTGCAAAAAAGAATACGCCTGAGATTGCCGCGATCCGATCCGTGAAACCATATACAACCGTATTTTCGCCACCGTTCCATAGCGCCTTTTCAACCCCTCGGGAATTGATTCTCTTCATCCATAAAATGCGCGAGCTGTCAGGTGGTAAGCCTGTAGGTTTTAAACTTTGCATTGGCCGTAAAAGTGAATTTATCTCAGTGTGTAAAGCTATGGTTGAATTGGATATATTTCCTGATTTTATTACCGTTGATGGCGGTGAAGGTGGTACAGGAGCGGCGCCACCTGAATTTTCAAATTCCGTTGGGATGCCGTTGTTGGATGGGCTGGCTTTCGTGGATAATATGCTGAAAGGATTTAATATCCGCCACCACATCCGCGTCGGGTGTTCGGGGAAAATTTTGACGGGATTCCATATGATTCGTGCGATTTCGTTAGGCGCCGAAATCTGCAACAGTGCGCGTGCCATGATGATGGCCCTCGGTTGCATTCAGGCGCTGGAGTGTAATAAGAATACTTGTCCTGCTGGAGTAGCAACGCAAAATCCGGAATTAGTGAACGGGTTGGTTGTTGCGGAGAAAAAGGTACGCATTGCCAACTACCACAAACACACAATCGAAAGTTTCGTTGAGCTTTTAGCAGCAGCCGGATTGGACCAGCCCGGAAAATTGAACCGTCACCAAATTAGCAGAAGGGTCTTTATGAATGAAGTAAAAACCTTTGAAGAGATTTATCCTTCTGTGCCATTGGGAGGTATGCTTCATGAGCAAATGCCGGAACGCTATAAAATGTCTTTTGCGGCAGCAAGTGCTGATAAGTTTTAAAGTACTTACTTGGCCTGTTGCTGACGAAGTACTTCGTAAACGGCAACACCTGCAGCGACAGATACATTCAGGGAACTGATCTTGCCCCGCATTGGAATGCGGGCGAGATCGTCAGCCTCACGTAATAAGACATCTGATATACCATCTTCCTCTGAGCCCATGATAAGTGCAATGGGTCCGGTAAGTGTGAGGTTGTAAAGATCTTCATTTGCCTTTTCTGTACACGCTACAACACGAATCCCACTTTCTCGTAACAGTTGTAAAACTTTCTTAAGATCTTTTTCCCGACAAATGGGTACATGATTTAACGCGCCTGCTGAAGTTTTCATCGCATCACTGGTGATTGGAGCGCTTCCCTTTTCTCCGACCACAATTGCATCAAGGCCAACACATTCTGCGGTTCTTACAATAGCGCCAAAATTTCGCACATCGGTAATGCGGTCGAGTAAAAGCAGGAATGGGTCGCGTCCTTCGGTAAATGCCTGGTGGATCACGTTTTCAAGTGAAGCAAAAGTTACTGCGGACAAAATGCAGATAACACCCTGATGGTTCTTCGTCGATAATCGCTTGAGTTTTTCCTGGGGAACGAAAGACACCGGCACATTATGCTCACGCGCGGTATGGAGTAATTCTTTAATCAGATCATTGTTTTGACCTGACTGGATCATGATTTTTTCAATCACCTTACCAGCTGAAATCGCTTCGATCACAGCACGCGTGCCATAGATCATTTCTGTTTTTTCCATGAATACTTTTTTCTCCGGATCGCCGGTTTATTGTTGTTTTGCCAGGCGGTCAATCTCGGTCGCAAGTTTACGATCTTTTTCGGTTACCACATCCCCGGCGTCGTGCGTGGATAATTCGAAATTAATTTTGTTGTAGGTATTTGTCCAGGTCGGGTGGTGATTCATTTTTTCTGCTACGAAAGCAACCCGGGTCATAAACCCAAAGGCTTCTGTAAAATCGACGAACTTAAATTCTTTAGTCAATCGGTTATTTTCGTTTTTCCATTCCATAATCTTTAATCTTTAGCGTGTTAACTGTTTGATTACTGGTGACTCGATGATTTTAAAATCATATTTTATAAGGCGACAATTCCTTCAATCTTCGACGCTTTTTCGTATACATCGATTACTGCTTCACTAGAAGGCATCATCAGTTCTATGCTTACACTGATGTAATTACCTTTTTTTGAAGCGCGGTCTGATGTTTTGTGGTCGGGAAACAGGTCCTTTACTTCAGCTTCTTTTCCTTTCGGAACAATAAATTTAAACAGGTAGACCGATGGCCAGGTGTGATGCTGGTCAAGCTTTTCCCGAAAAGATATCATCCATTGCTGATCCATGTGAAGTGGTTAAAATGTAACAGTACAGGAATAAAATCAACTGCCATTCCCAATGGCACTTAAAAAAACAACGCCTTCCCGGTCCAGGCCGGGAAGGCGTTAATTTCGTTTAAAAAATGAATCAATAAAACTTAAATCGATAGTCTTCAATATCCGCTTCTTCACGTATTGCCTCTGCAATACCCATTGAGTTGGTGTTAAAGGCATTTTGATTCATTTGCTCTTTATACGCAGTGTAATCATTCAGCGCCGGTGCTACAGTCTTGTTCTGGCTTTCAATAATAACAACACCATTTTCTCCTGCCAAAGGTGCTGACCGTTTTCCGCTCTCAAGTGAAAAGGCCACGCCAACCGCTTTCGGATCAAATCCTACAGTAGGCATGGAGTTGCTGCTGAGTTTTAAATCGCTGCTGGAATACACATTGGCATCAGGGCCGAATGCTTTGGCGATTTCATCCAGACTTCCATTTAGTGATTTTAATTTTTCGATAATATAATCGCCTTTCAGTTCTTTCGTTACTGCAGGTGTGATTTCTGTCTTTACAGCCTCGAGGGGTTTGTACCCTTCCTCAATTTTTTCTGTCATTACGGCAACTACCTGAAGATCCTGTAAATCAAAAATATCAGAAACTTCACCTTGTTCGGCATCACGGTATAACCACTGCACAATTTGGCGAGCACCATCCACCGTGCCGATACGCGTATCACCTGAGGCAACGTTCTTTGCTTCTAAAACAGCTATGCCTTGTTCTTTTGCTCGTGCCACAAAATCAGCTTCGTTTGAAAGATCAGCAGCGAACAATTCGGCTTTTCTGTATGATTCATTGATGGTATGATCACTAGGCACAATTTCCTGTTCTACAATAGCCAGATTATAAGCCTGGTTGGTTTTTGTGTTCACCACTTCAATGATATGATATCCATAGTCAGTCTCAACAAGATCGTTCAATACACCTGTTTTAGTGGCATTGAAGACAGCCGTTTCGAATGGTTTAACCATTTGGCCACTGCTAAACCATCCCAGGTCGCCACCGCGGGAAGCGGTTCCATCGGTTCCGAACTCACGTGCTTTGGCCGCAAAGTCAGCACCGCCTTTAATATCTTTCAAAATTTCCTGTGCTTTTTCTTTCGCTTCTTTTTTGGCTTCATCGGTTGTATCCGTCCAACGAATCAAAATGTGTCGCGCATGGGCACTGTACGAAGTGTCATTGAATACCTCAGATACTTTAATCACACGGTAGGTATTGCCATCAAGAACAGGCCCGATCACATTTCCTTCGATCAGGTCAGTTTCGCTGAGGTAAACCGGAATATTTCCTTTGTTGTATTTTCCGTAGGGGTTGTCTCCGGTTGTTTGTGCTGCTGCGTAGACAGAGTCATTGTCGGAATTTTTCAGGTGCGCAACAACATCAGCCAATTGTTCCTGAACCGCAGCAGAATCTTCCGCTGATGGAACTACGGGAAATGTTACATATTTCAGGCTGCGTACTTCGTCTGTTTTGAATCGTTCCTTGTTTTCATTGTAATATTTTTGGAAAGCCTGATCTGTTACATTGACGGTTGAATCACTTACAGCGTAATAAGGCACATAAAGGTATTTCACTTCGGCAACATCGCTCTGAAGATGGTATTCGCGTTCTGCTTCAGCTGTTGTTACGTATGTGGTTTTCAGCAGGAGGTTCTCGTACTTGATTCTCTCGCGTGCAGGCTTGAGGTCGCGTTGAAAAATATCCCAGCGGACACGCGCTTCCGAGCCTACCGGCATAGTGCTTATTTGTTTGATGTAGTTGCCCAACTGCGCACGATCAAATTCACCGGTTTCCTGGTTGGTAAACGACTGCCGGATTCCGGGTGCAATGTTCTTACCGTAAACCATATCTTCGAGTTCTTTATCAGGTACTGCAACGCCCACTTTCTCGTATTGAGGAACGATGGCATTACGGGCGATCAAAAGATCCCACGCCTGCTGACGAATTCCGATCATGTCGCGTTCGGTAGGTTCATAACCATTCGAAAGGTAAAAGCTAGCCTCCCGTTCCCGGATTACGGCCTGAAATTCTTCGATGGAAATATCATTGCCGGCAATTTCGCCCACTTTGTTTCTGCCCATATTCAGAATATTGGAGTTACCGCTAAAAATGTCTCCAAGAATAAAAGCTGCAATCGCGACAAACACGAAAACCACCACCCAGGTGCCCATTCTATCACGTAACGAACCTATTAATGCCATAATTTAAATTTTAAAGAGCCGCAAATTTAACTGGTTATCTGTATTAGAAAAATATCGGATTTTAAAAAACGAAAAAGACCGATAAAGAGTGCCAAATCCGAAGCTTCGGAAGCCTTTTCGAGCCTTATTTCTTACGGACAGGCTTGGTGGCTCCTTTTTTTTCCGACGAACCCTGCTGTCTGGCCTCTTGCTTTTGTTTGTTTTTTTTGAAGTTGAATACGAAAAACAAGGTTAGGGCTGCCATAAAAGCCCAATACGCATGGTTAAAGCCTAATACAATGGTTTGATCAATGCCAATGATGATAAAAGCTAAGGCAAGACCAAGAAGTAAAATATCGGATAATTTCATGCGGTTCTGGTTCAATCTCGCGGTTATTCTTCAACTTCCATTTCACCGGAAATATTCGTGATGGTGTAATCAGAAAGATCTTCGTTTGCCTCCAGGCCTTCTCCATAAAGCACATCTTTTTGTTGTCGGATGGTGACAAACTTGTCTGTAAAAATTCGTTTTTCAGCAGGTTTCCAGAAGAGCTCCTCTGTGTTCAATTGTTCTCTCTTTTCCAGGTTTTTCACTTCAACATTATCGCGACCACGCCACTGATTTTCTTCCTTAAAAAAATAGGCATGATTTGCCTTTAAGGTTGATTCAAGTTTTCCGGTTTCATCAAAAAATTCAATATAAACTCCCTGGGGAAATTCGCGGTCACCATTTTTAAACTCATACAATAAGGCAGCTGTCATTTTTACCTTAATCATGTCCTTCTCGCTGTAGTACAATTCTACATTCTCAACCTCACTCACGGGCCCGTTATACTCCAGGGGTTCTTTGATCTCGTTGTTACCACAAGAAGTCGTGATCAAGGAGATAATAAACAGTATGTAGTATAAAAAGATTTTCATGGTAAAATGAAAAGGCCATAGACAAGCTATGGCCTTTTGTATAACCTTCGATTAATTAATCGCGTGTTCTAATAGTCGTGGATTCGCCCCAGCACTCTACATTTTTGGATGTACCGGCTTGTATATTTTCTTCAAAGATTTCCGTTTTTGATGGAAAACCTTCTTTTGCTACAGCCATCTTACGCGCATCGCCAGCCTTCTGATAATAATCAAAAGCGAGGAGATACACCAATCTGTCGTCTACTTTGCTTTTTAGTTTTTTACAAGCATCAAAACTATTTAGATATAAATCACCGATGTTTTCATACGCTTTTTTCGCCACCGATGCATCAGCGCTAATCGCCTGTCTGTAAAGATCCCGCGCTGCCTGACCTCTTCCGCGTTTTGCTTCAAGACTTCCCAGGTAAAGGAGAACATCGGCTTTGTCAGCGCCTTCAGTACAGATGGTTTGCGCTTCTTTCAGATACTTTTCAGCTTTTTCGAAATCTTGCTTTGTGATATAGATAATACCCAGGTTCTTGGCTAAACCACAATCCTTTTCTCCACTGTTGTGGATTAATTCAGCAGTTTCCAACCAAAGCGGATCATCAGTACATTTGCCTTTCAACATGAAACTAAAGATCTTTTTCGCCAGATCCATGTCAGTAGGATTCTGTCGGAATTTCGGTTCAAGCTTGGTTTTAACAAATTCACAATCGATTTGAACGCCCGTTGTAGGGAGGATTTCATCAACAGTAGCCTTGATCTTTTGTAATTTATCAACTGGCTTGCCTTTGCTCTGTGCTTCCTTGATTTTCGCATCTATGATTTCCTGAACTTTGTCGTATCGTTCAAGTACTTCCTCATCGGTCATTGTTTTGAACTTCAATTTGTTCAAACGGACCATCTGAAAGTAAGGAATAATTGTACCGTCGAGTATCTCATTTCCACTCAATTCAAAAGCACGGTCCAGCATCTTAAGGGATTCTTCTGGTTTATCATTTGCGTTGAATTTAAGGAACGAAAGCGCTTTGCGATTGTAAACAGCGGCCTCATCACCACAGGTTTTAATCCGCAGATCATAAATGATCATTAATGAATCAACCAATACCGCTTTGCGCGCAGGATCTTTTTCTTTTGACGCAAGATTATCATAAATATCAGCGCCATAGATGTATAGACTGGTACCATGATTTGGAACATTTTTCAGCATCCAGTTCCAGGGTTTCAGAGCCTGTTTGAATTGGTCTGCCTTAACAGCATCTTCGTATAATACTTTACTTTCTTCAGCCTTGGCCCTCATTTCAGGGTTTTCAGGCCAGACTACGCCCTGACACTGAGAGAATGCTGCGTTGGCTCCTGTCATTAGTGCTAATGCCATGGCGCCAGCGAGAATTGTGTTTTTCATTGTTCTTTTCATTTACTAGTCAAACTTTCTTTTTATAAACCATTGATCGTTAAAGGTCAAACCGAAGTATACTTTAAAGTAGTTTTCCTCAAAAACATTATCTTGTCTATTTCCACGTTTTCCTGCTTTAAAGGCAAAATCTAAACTTGATCGGCCTGCGGGTAGTGAGAAGCCAAAATTAATGCCAAAATCATTTACAGGGTTCAAAATAGGACTTGTGCCTTCCTCCGCATTGTCTACAATGAATGGTGTTCGTTCATAACTTAAACCCAGTCTGTAAGTTATCCTTTTTAGATAATTTTCGAAAGCAAGGGCGTCCGGTGTTATTTCGCTGCCCAAGGCTATTTTCCACGATTTTCCAAGTCCTTCATCATCCTGGTTGATACTTTCAAACTGTGACCAGTCCTGATAAGTAAATTCCGTGCCTACCGACCATTTCATGCCGCTCGCAAGCGAGACTCCTAAGGTAAGACTTCCCGGCAGTTTTATTCGCCCATTGCGGGTAAAAAGCGTATCAGCGTTTATAATACTGCCACCGGGTGTGGTGCGCGTTACTTCACCACGCCGTTTTGCTTTTAATTTTGTTCCAAACTCATAAACCGCGCCTGCACTGAACCGGTATTTATTTTTTCTTCCTAATGAATCTTTGGAATAATGCCCGCCAAGGGAGAATAAGAAATCCTTAACATTCGTTTTTTCTTCAATAATCACCACAAAAGGAAAACTCTGCTCGGCACTTGAAATGGAACTCGAATATGTAGTCTGAACCGGGCCAAACAGGTACGCCGCCTTTAATCCAACAGAAAAATTTTTATTCAGTCGTACACCATTAGACCAGTAAAACTGATTCAATCCGCCATCCCCCGATTCATACACGGAAGCCGTATCTACCACCGCGCCATTCGCATCAAGTGTTTGAATAGCTGATTCGAACTCATAGTTAACCGTAGTGTATGGCATAAGGCCTAACGATGTAGTCCACCGACCAGGCTTGCGTGAAACATTAAAAGCTGTTACGAGATAATTAAGATTACCATTAATACTTCGTTGCTGAAGGGTGTCACCACGCAGATCGCGGCGCTCTCCCACAATTCCAGCCTGAAACATGGTATTCATGTTGTAGACCAGCAAAGCAGGATTCTGATTGTTGATGTACCAATATTGCGGTTGACTAACGCCTACACCTGCCATACCCTGGCTTTGAATCAAACTGTTGCCGTAGGGTTCACCGATGCCGAATGTGGTAAAGGGAGATCGTGCTGCCTGACCTGAAACTTTTGCTGACGCTATTCCAACAACAAAAATTATAAATAGAAACTTCTTAACGATTGACATTATAAATTAAAATGCTGTTTAGTCCACTGAGAACCAGTTCAGGGACCGCAAATATGGAGGCTTTCAGTTTGTTTTCAAAAAAAGGTGTGTCACCGCCACATAAAATCACCTGTAATTTGTCAAATTTTTCCTCATACCTGCGAATTATCCCATCCATTTCATCCAATACACCATAAATCGCTCCGCTTTGCATGCAACTTTGTGTAGAAGTTCCGATCAGGGGAACATCCTCAACTACTTCAACTTGCGGCAACCGTGCGGTAAATTGATGCATGGCTTTAAAACGCATATTCAATCCCGGTGAAATGGCGCCGCCATGGTATGTTGCATGAGCATCGATAAAATCGTATGTAATGCAAGTACCCGCATCAATAACCAGACAATTTTTATTCGGAAACCGGTGATGCGCACCACAAACTGCGGCAATACGGTCAACACCCAACGTGTTTGGTGTGTTGTAATTGTTTTTGATCGGTAGCGGAAGATGTTCGTCCAAAATAAGGGTAGTTCTGAAATGTGTGGCCCACGATGCAAGCACCGCAGGATCCTGGTTTACCGAACTTATGATGATGCCCTGACCGGAAAAGTTCTGAATGAATTTCTTCAATTCCCTGGCGTCTGTAAACATCATTTTGGCTGTAAGGTCGTGATGTTGAAAAATCCCTACCTTGGCGGAGGAGTTTCCATAATCAACTATTAGATTCATCGTTTCACATTTTAAGTTACCGGATCAGACAACAAATGTACTCAGTCATCAGGATGCCTTTTTAAGGTAAAAGTATGAAGAACATCTATAAAGTTATTGGATTAATGTCGGGTACGTCGCTGGATGGCCTTGATATAGCGTACTGCCATTTTACACCATCCCGCAACGGATGGGAATATGAACTGCAGAAAACAAGTGTTGTTAAGTATTCTTCTTCGTGGAAGGAGAAATTAGCTTCGGCGCAACATTGTACGGCCGAAGAATGGGTGGCGCTAGATGTTGAATACGGGCATTATCTGGGTAAGGTGTGTGCTGCTTTTATTCGGGAGCATAATCTTTCGGTGGATTTTGTTGCATCCCATGGGCACACCGTTTTTCATCAGCCAAAGAGAGGGTTTACAAGTCAGCTGGGAAATGGTAATGCTATCCATGCCACGTCCGGGCTACCGGTCATTTATGATTTCAGAAGTCTTGAT
>DASPIZ010000158.1:0-33983 GCA_035628875.1 Ohtaekwangia sp.
GGAATTGTTTCCTCTATCGGTTCAGCAAAATCACATAAAGAAGTATTGGAAAGCCCGGATAACATTTCCAAACTGGTGCTTTCCCGCGGTCTTGATGCCGGAACAGCCTTCGAAATCTTATCGATTGATATTGCCGACGTTGACGTAGGTGCTAACATCGGTGCTAAACTTCAGATCGATCAGGCTACAGCCGATTTAAAAGTAGCCGAAGCGAAAGCAGAAGAAAGAAGAGCGATGGCGGTGGCGTTAGAACAGGAGATGAAAGCGAAAGCACAAGAAGCCCGGGCAAAAGTAATTGAAGCAGAAGCAGAAATTCCAAAAGCCATGGCCGATGCTTTTGTAAAAGGAAATCTGGGCGTAATGGATTATTACAAGATGCAAAACGTGCAGGCTGATACCGACATGCGCCAGGCAATTTCTGGCAGTGGTAAGAGCGGTCAGTCGTCTTCGCAAAATCCTAAATAATTTACCGTTCCTGAAAC
Organism: Ohtaekwangia sp.; assembly: GCA_035628875.1. Lineage (GTDB taxonomy): Bacteria > Bacteroidota > Bacteroidia > Cytophagales > Cyclobacteriaceae > Ohtaekwangia. Next base: position 483 of record DASPIZ010000158.1, read on the forward strand.
ACGGGAACTGCAGCATAATTATTCGTTACGTAAAAAAAACAGAGTCGAAAACCGGCTCTGTTTTTTTTATTGGCTGAAAATTGAAAGTGGTCTAGTTCTCAGATCCGTGTTATGCGAGTTGTTACTCGAGTAATACACGGATAATTTCGAAACAGAACACCTCCAACAACATTGAAGCTATTGGAATAATATTTCGGCTTTAGCTAAGCGTATAAAGGAAAAAATCGTTTTTAGCGATTGATAAACTCGTAATTATTCACAAACCTCCATGTGAACCGCACGGAGACTTAAGAAAATTTCATCTCAGGTAAATAAGGAATAAACGCAATACGTATATTTGGTTGTGGCGGTAAGTGAAAAATGACGTAGACACCATCAATTAGGATAGTTTAAATTTTAAGAAGTACGAATGGCAAATCTTTCATTTAGTGATAAACAATTAATTGAATCTGTTTTTGATATGAGTTCTGGTTATGTAATAAATTTTTCAAACAGAGAATTTGAAGAGTTTATGAAGGATGTGGTTCAATATAATATTTACGCTAAATATCCAGGGTTATCAAAAGCTAAAATGTTTAGAGAATTTTTAAAAGACGAATCAGATACTTTAGTAGGTAAGGCTATCATTCTATTGATTAATCATATGAAAGATGCTAATTTGATAACAATAGATAAAAATGAAAAAACTGAAAAGTTGTATGAACTTGGGAAAAGACTTTTAGGTAAAAGCAATTCTAAACCAGATAATAAAAAGGAAGTTAAAAATACATCAGAAAGTTTGAATATTGATTATGATGGATTTAATACTTCTTTACTTGATTTAGAGAAAATATCAAATTCTCAAATAAGAGGGTATGAATTTGAAAAGTATCTTAATACGTTGTTTAAAGCTTTTGGGTTAGATCCTCATGCCTCTTATAGAACAGAATTTGACCAGATTGATGGAAGTTTTGTTTTAGATAAAAATACCATTCTCATTGAAGCCAAATACAGGAAAAATTCTATCCCAAAGGATGATTTGATTTTATTTTCAAGGAAAATAAAATTAAAATCTCACTTTGCGAGAGGTTTATTTATAACATATTCTTTATTGGATAATAAGGCGGTGGATTATTTCACGGATAGAAGTTCAAGGTTTGTCGTGTTAACAGTTGAAGAGCTTTTTATTATGTGTCAGAACAAAACTCCTTTAATTGATGTGCTTCATAAAAAATTTAGACTATTAGATGAAAGAGGATTAATTTATAAGCATGTTATGAATTTATAAAACAAGCATAATTAAAAACACCTACCGCCAACACGAGGCTATAATCTATGGCCGGTATTTAGGTGACGGATACTTCTCTTCTTTTCACTATCTTTATCTAGGGCGGATAGTGACGTGGTTTTAAGACGGCCACAGATCATAGCCCAATCGTTAGCGGCAATTACTTCTGGACAGAGTAGTGACTTATTAGAGGAACATGGATTTAGAAGTTCAAAGACATCGCATGACGCAATTCAAAAATTCTAAGTTTAAGCTCTACTACATAATCATTTTATTTGTTTACCTATTCTCGTGTCAAGAGAAGAATCATCGGAAATTATTAATTGGTAATTGGAAACTAGTTGTGGATACTGCCGATCAAAATCCACCCTCGCCTTTTGGAATCGAGGACGAGGTAGATCATATTCATTTTTGAATGATAGCATTGTCGACACCAAGACGGACTACTATAAGATAATCAAATCAAAAACGAGAGAGAGAGAAGTGAGATTTATTGGGACGACTACAAAGGTAGGTTTTTACGAAGGACAAATTCCTAAGGAAACTTTCTTACAGATTGAATATGAATTTAGGAAAGCAAACCTTCAACAGCTTAAGGGTGAATATGCAGTTGGCTGGACAGATGACGAAACTATTTCAACCACATTTTGTAGACAAAATAAGTTTGTCAACTCAATCGAGGACTACGGAGAAGCTGGACCAGATGAACTTGTTTGGGGTTACTATCCGCTTCGTTATTTGTTTCAGACTTTGGAGCTAAAAAGGATTGATTCAACAAAACTGCCGTTTTATCTAAACCTGCACTATTTTAGATTTGAGAGAAAGAATGAAGTTTGTGTTTTAACGCAATCGGAAAGCTTTTTACTTTGGAACTATTTGCGAAAGGGCAGCATCGTGCAAAATTCATTTGATAAAAAATTTAATCTGAGTTTTGTGCGCAATTATATTTGGGCACCATCGAGTGACGAAATGGACGATTCATATGGTGAAAAAAGTGAAAATAAAGTAAGGAGCATTGTTAGCGATGGACGACACTACGCTTTTGACATTGAAGGACAAGGACAGAGAACTATAGACATTGGTTTTAACTTTTTCGAGATAAACCTTCCATTTTTACAGTTTAGAGAGAAAAACGAGTACGACTAGAGTAACAGCCGCTAATCGAGTAGACGGCCTCGCCGCTAAATAGCAGCGAGGTTCGCCTCTCACACCACTCCTCGTATACAGCGGTTCATTAAGATCAGGAGATGCTTTTGCGTAATATGAGAACATAGATTCATAGCCTCACTTGACAAGCCTTTCCACGGTGATCGTCGTTCCTAAAATAGGGCTTTGTGCTACCGCCCATCCACCCATTCGTGTTCTACTCCACGCATAGGCCTGACCGTTGTGAATACCGAGCCGGATCAGATTCTTCCTTTTCCGTTCAGGTTTCTTCTCCCGAATATTTCGGGATTCCGACTTTCGTCGGAACACTTTCCAAATGCAATACCTTAACCGGTTACGTAGCCAACCGTCTAGTTCTTTGAGTTTGGATTGCATACTTGCCATGCGGAAGTAGTTAATCCATCCTCGATGAACTGTTTTCAACTGGGCGATACGTTGGTCGAAGGTAAGCGGAGCAGTCTTCTGTGTGACCCGTTTCAGTTCCGTTTTCAACGACTTCCATTTCTTTTCCGAAACCACTATCTGGTATTTTCCGGTTTCTCCTTTCTTGTACGTGGGAACAAACTCATGTCCCAGTATTTTGAATTGCACCAGTTTCGTATGCCGCTTTTCTCACGATTGATGGGTAGCTTCATCTTGTTCTTGAGAAACAAAAATATACTGTTGCCCACTCTTCGCGCTGCTTCTTACTCTTCGTGTAAAAACTAAAGTCGTCAGCATAACGACATAACGATTGCCTCGCTTTTCCAATTCCTTATCCAACTCATGAAGCATGATGTTAGACAGTAACGGACTCATCGGGCTTCCCTGTGGTACCCCTTTTCTTCGCTTGATTAGTTTTCCATCTATTAAGATCGGAGCGCGTAACCATTGACGGATCAGGCGTAAGGTAACCGGGCACTTCACCTTGGCAAACAACACACGTAAAAGTATTTCATGATCAACCTCATCATCCCGATCAATCGGGATTGAGGTCAATGTCGATGCGTTGCCTAACCGGTATCCTTACTTTCGGTGGCGAAGGTGGCAGGTTCATAGATAGCCGTAACGCATTGAGTCGTGCAGACTTATTATAATTTTTCAGAAAACCATAACTGCGGATTTTCACAAAACTTTTCGGAAGAATGTGTTGCTCAAAACGCCCCGCTCGTGCATTGGTCGATCGGGAATATAGACCTCAAGAGAAATTCTTTGGGGCGATTCTGGCGGTAGTAGTTACGCAAGTCATCGAGAATAAATTTGGGAAGAATGATGAACCGATCTTTATTTCCTTTGCCCTGCACAACCTTGATTTGCATAGCGGTGCTATCGATGAAGTTTACCTTTAACAATCGGAGTTCGTTAAGGCGCGCAGTCCGACACCGTAGAGTAGTCCGATCATACAACGATGCTTGATTTTTTTTTACAACGCTGAAAAGATGAGCAGTCTGTTGTTGGGAAATAATTTCGGGAAGCGTAAGAGAAACAGAAAACGAACTTCAGAGGTGTAGTTACGCACAGTTCGTTCAGAATAACCTCCAGCCCGGAGGGTAGCAGATAATTTAATCAGCGACTGCTGCGCTTCCGTATTAAGCGCTTCTTTTTTTAGATTGGTTTTTTAATCATGATAACCCTCACCGAAGGTGTCGGTTCAATACAAAATATAATGCATGCCTTGCACTCCATGATCCACTTCATCGAAGAAGCTTTTCAGGTCAATATCTACAATGTAGTTGTACCCCGTATGAATGTTCTTCTGTGCCTGTTGTACCACCTGGTGGGCATTTCGATTTGGGAAAAAGCCGTAGCTGTGTTCTTTGAACTCTAGCTCGAACTTACGACTGATTACCTGATGGACTGCTTGTTGCAGTACGCGATCTACAACGGTAGGGATACCTAATAGGCGAGTCTTTCCGTTCTCTTTTGGAATTTCAACACCAAGAATGAATTTGCGGAAGGTACTGGCCGTTGACAATCGCGGTAGCTAATTGGCTTTATCAACTCGCCCATAAGGACTTTCGCCCTCTAGAATATTCGGTATCTTTCGATACCTTGCGCTCATGCCGGGCGCACACAAAGCATATACATCATTGCCTGTGACGTGCTGGGTTATTAACTTGTATTTAAATTACGGTTTGTATGTGGGACAGTGATTCGCTACATTTCAGCAACGCTGCATATGCAAATCGTTAGATATCATAACCTACAATATTCTAGATCACAAATATGAAAAAACTAGCCATTGTTTTAATATTTTTTACAACTAATCAACTTTTATATGGCCAGTCAGAGCCAAACTTAAATTGGCAATTTGGTAGTTTAGGGGAAGATCTTGGTGAGGCAGGAATTCTCGTAGAAGATATTGATAATAATGGAGTTGTTGAAATAATTTCATCTGGACGCAATAGTGGAGATTACTATGATGGAACTTACCACATCTCTATCCTTGAGTTTGACGAAAATGATAATGAATACAAGGTTAAGGCAATAAGCAATAACTACTACAATAAGATAACAAGTTTACAAATTTTAGATTTTAATAATGATGGCAGCAAAAATATCTATGCCGGTTTTTCGGATGGGACAATACACATTTTAGATCCAATCACATTAAAAGAACTACTTATTATGGGGACCTCGGAAAGAGGTGAACCATCGGTTTTTGATCCTCCAAATAGTATTGGTAGTATTCAAATTGGAGACTATAACAGCAGCGGAAAGAAAAAACTCTTAGTTACTAATGGTGATACCACTTATATATATAACCAATATTACAAACTTGAAAATAAGGTGCTTTTCGGAGCAAAGTTTTTAAGGTTAGGAAATATAGACAATGATTCACAAACTGAGTTTATATATTCCAATGGTCAAATTCTTGAATTTTCAGATGATGAATTTACTTTGGAATATACTATACAGAAAAGCAATTTAGAAGTTCCCATTGAGTTAGAAGACATTGATAAAGATGGTGTGTTAGACATAATCTACAGTTCTCACGATACACTTTTTGCTAAAAACATGATACTAAATCAATTGATATGGTCTACAAAATGGGATTCTGACTATCACTATGATAGATACATATCAGGGTTGTGGTTATTTGACTATAACAATGATGGCACTAAGGATATATTTATCGGAGATGAAGATTGGGATGCTGTGTATGCTTATAACGGTAATACCGGCGCTAAGGACTTCAGCATATGGGATAATTCTAGTGATGGGGTAGTCAACTTGGCTGTTGCCAATCTTGACAATGATGAAAATAAGGAATTAATCTGGTCAATGGGAGCGGGATGCACTTGTGCTGATTATTTCTTCATATATGATGTGAACTCAAAAGAAAAGGAATGGCAGAGTAAGCATTTCATTAGTGATTTCAGAGCATTTGATATAGGTGACCGTGATAATGATGGGGAAACCGAAATAGTATCAGCAGTCTTTGGAGAATATCTTAAATACTATGATCATGGTTTTATTTCTGTATTTGATGGATCAACTAAATCAATAGAATGGCAAAATCAAGAAGAAATATTTAATGCTCATACAGATGGATTTTCAGTGGTTGAAATAGCAGATGTAGATAATGATGACCAAAACGATTTGCTTCTGGGCATTGATTATGGATATTCTTCAAGTCGGGTATATGCTTTTGCAGATGATTATTCGATCAAGAAAACATATGAAATTGATGGGATGGACATAATTATAGATGTCGCTGTTCGTGATATAGATCAAGATAATAATAACGAAGTAATCGTAACTTCTGGAACAAATGTCGGTGGAAGCACTCACCCGGACGAATGGCAAAATTATATTTACATATTTGATGGAAAAACTGCGGAAATAGAATGGAAAAGCCCTCAACTTGGAGGAATGTCTTCTAAGGTGGGTAATATCCGAATAGGAAACATAGACGAAGATCAGGCCCTTGAGGTAGTGGCTATACAATATGTTTCTTGGAGAAATGATCAAAGTGTGCTTTATATTGTTGATGCAAAAACTCATGATCTAATCCAAAAAGAAATTGATGCAAGTGCTTTTGATCTGGCTGATTTTAATAATAGTGGAAGAGACGGATTAGTTGTAGGCACATATGGGGGGGATATTAATATATATAATGGAATTACGTTAGAAATTGAAAACACAATAGCGCTTGGGCTTGGTGAACAGATAAATGCAATTGAAGCAGTTGATTTTAACGGGGACAATGAGCAGGAACTTGCCTTTGCCAGCCATAGTAGACTTCATTTATATGATTTAGCCAATTCAAGAATAGCATGGAGAAGTGGAGTGATAAACTCTAATATAGGTATTCATGGAAGCATGGTTATTGGTGATGTTGATGGAAACGATAAATTAGATATAATATTGAATGGAAATCATGCCTTATACAATTTCGAAATTGAAAACTTTGAATCAATAGCAAGTAGTCCTGAACTTGATGCTCAAGTATTTTATATTGAAGAACATTCGGAGGTGGGCACCTTGATTGGGAGAATAGAAGCTTTTGATATTAACAACAATGTGTTGACCTATAACTTGAAATCAAGCGATGCACCAATTAAAATTGAACCGATTACAGGAGAAATCTCAGTTTTAGATTCAATGAGCTTAGATTTTGAAACCAATCCTTCTCTTAGATTTGAAGTCGAAGTGCAAAATGAATACGGTGGAAAATCAGTCGCACATATTTATATACACCTTCTAGATATTGATGAAGATGAAATAATTACGTCAATTACCAATTCCGTCAGAGAGAATATTCAAATTTACCCCAACCCTGCTTCTCATATCGTAAACATTCAAAGCCAAAAATATGGTTATTCAATAATTTCAAATCTATCTGGTTCCGGGATAATAAAGTCCAACAAACATGAAATCAGTCTAGAATCTTTGCCAAGTGGAATCTATGTAATAAACATCCACGACGAATATGGAAATATTATGACAAGAACAAAGTTGATCAAAAACTAAACGATATCTAAAATTATGTAAGAAATCATAGCCGTGTAAAGCCAATGCACAAACCAAAGCTACGATTCCTACATTGACGTTGTAGGCAACGGCTGGGATAGTCTTTCAATAATCAATGAAGGGTGAAAAAGATAGCTTTTTTATTACTTGTAATTATATTTTTCTACTACGCTATGTTTGGAAGGACAGCATAAATATTTTTTCAAGTTATGAGTTTTCTATCAAGTTGTATATGAAGAGGAAAAATATTGGGATATGGGGCATCCTGGAGGAAAACATACCTATGGTGTTTTGTAACATGGATTAAAATAGAGGATGAGTCAACTGGTATTTCATAAGTGGTTCAAGCCGCAGTCTACAACGCAAAATAGAATGCATGCCTTGCACTTTGATTTGAACGAGCGCAGATTTAAATCGAAGCATCGCTGCTCAGGCATTCCTCCAAATGAACATTGATAACTATCCAAACAGCTCGAGCGCATATGCAAATATGGGACAGTATTGGAAAAGTAGAGGGGATAAAAAGAAAGCCCTCGAATACTATAAGAAGTCTGCGGAAATCTTTCTGGCAACGAAGATTCGCAAAACAACATTAAAAATCTAACGAAGGAACTTATGGTGTAAAGTGGTCACGCTGGCTACTATATTAAGCGGGATAACTTACTACCGCTATCCCTTCCGCACATAAATCGACTTGAGTGCCATTGACCCAAAGCCATCTTTCTTACAGTCAATGTTGTGATCGCCGGTGGTGAGTTTAATATTTTTTACCTTGGTTCCGGCTTTGATGGGTTTGGGTGCACCCTTCACTGGCAGGCCTTTAATCAACACTACCGTATCACCATCATGTAACACATTCCCGTTTGAATCCTTTACGACTAATGAATTCTCTTCTTCTGAATCGTTTGCTGCTTCTGATTTTTCCTCAGGCTTCCATTCGTAACCGCACTACCAAAGTGATCCCATTGGGCTACCAAGACCAGTAGATACTTTTCGCAATACAAGAACCTGCATTTCATAACTGATCTTTATGAGCTTCCAAAGTAATCGCCATTCGTGAAATAAGTGTATATGTTACAATAAATTTATGCTCTTTTGTACAAAACGAGGTGCCCGCGAGTAGGTGGAAATTTGAACTATTACCGCTAAACATTGACAACAAATACTGACGAAATTTGACGATTAATTTATTAATTTGGTCTGTTCGGCATACCTTACCGTAGACGCTGACCGTCATTGTAGTGAAACGATACCCAAGAGAATCTATGTCATTTTATCTTAAAGAAATAACCCGGATTAAAGGTGTTTGCTATTCAAACCAATGGCAAATAGCTACCATCATTAGAACTCGTAATTATATCAACAGTAACCTTGACAAAGAATTGAATTTAGATTCGCTATCCAAAACTCACTTTGCGTCAAAATTTCATTTGCTTCGGCTGTTCAAAAAGTACTACGGACAAACCCCAATTCAGTACCTTACTGATAAACGAATTGAAAAAGCCAAGAAGCTGCTGAACGAGGGATTGAACGTAACCGAAACTTGTTTTGATGTAGGTTTTGAAAGTCCCAGCTCATTTTGCACACTGTTCAAAAATCGTGTGGGTGTTTCTCCCTCGAAATACAAAAAGTCAATTTTCGCAAAGTCCGACTAATTTCTTATTTCGAAATTTGTAGCGTAAATCAAATAAGGAAATAAAATGAAAGTACAAGTAACCAGCATTCCGGTCCAAGACCAGGAAAAAGCCCTGCGATTCTATACGAAAAAACTGGGCTTTTTGAAAAAGGTAGATATACCACTTAGTGAAAATAACCGTTGGCTAACCTTAGTAAGCAAAGAAGAACAAGATGGCGTCCAGGTTTTATTGGAACCTTCGCCCAACCATTTAGAAGAAGCCAAAGCATACCAAACGGCACTTTTCAACAAAGGCATCCTTATACGCAATTCAGTTCAGACAACGTTCAGGAAGAATACGAAAGACTTGTAAATGTTGGTGTTAAATTCAGCGTTAAACCAACCGAAATGGGAACGGTGAAAATCGCTGTTTTCAATGACACCTGCGGAAACAATATTCAAATAGTAGAAATGTTATAACAATGAAAACATTAATTGTAATGTAAAGAATGGTTTAATCATTACCGGGAGATCATTGAAGTAAAAGTATAGAAAACGAACCTCAGATGTGGAGTTATGCACAGTCGGTGCATATAACTTCTGGCCCGAGGGTAGCAGGTAATTTAATAAGAAGTGCCGCTCTTCTGGATTGAGTGCTTCTTTTTAGATTTGTTTTTTAATCCTAATGAAGCAACTCATGAAAAAAGCTCTTTGGATGTCCGTTTTATTTCTTGTCGGGCAAAATGCATTTGCGGATCCCGGCACGTCTCATATTATAAAAGCAAAAATCGTTTTCGAGGGTAAGGAACGTGTTGGGTATTTTAAAGTCTGGGGCTATTTGTATGTCACGAATGACTCACTGAGTTATGATGTTCCAAAATTCACGCGACAGGCCAAAAGCTGGATATATGGAGACACCATTACATTTTATTCTGAAATGTTTTATGTAAAACACCACGACCTCGCTGCACTACCGGTCGATAAATCCGTAAGGATATGCAAAAATGACATTGACAAAATATATCCTTTGGCATTGATTGAATATAACCCATGGATATCTTCTTACACCCGATTGCAATCCATGGACAAGGAATGGGTAACTGGACCTACGCGAAAAGAAACGCAAATGGTCATCGAACGCGATAAATTATGTACATACGCTGTACTCTATTACAATGAACCAGATGGTACCACTATAAAACTCGTGAGAGACCTGGAACACACAATCGAAAAGGGATTCGCGGCTGGGAAAGATAGTTCAGACGAGATTGATCCATTGATAGAACAACTTAGGGAACGAAAGATTTTGATTCTGACACATTGTTCTCCATCCTAGGTTAATTAGAGAAAAAGAACTCTACACAGCATTAGGCGCGGCAGATGTAAAGTCCCGTCAAAAAAAGCAAAGCCCAATGTAATGAACTTATTGCAACATCCCGGCTGAAGGCGACTAACACCAATTTCAATTTTCCTTCAATCACTTCTTACTTTAATAGTTCATTCTTCCTCATCCATTGAAATAACGGATCAGTCCAGCTCTTCTCACGGAAGATAAAGCCGTGCCCCCCTTTTGAATAGATATGCATTTCTACATCAACATTGCGATGTCTTAACGCCTGATAGTAGGCAATACCATTATCGACATCAACTAATTTATCGTCCGTGGCGTATGTGATGTAGGCAGGAGGTGTATCCTCAGTCACCTGCAGTTCATTTGAAAAATCGTTGATAGCGTTCGCAGACGGGTCTTTGCCAAGTAACTTCCTTCTGGAATCGCGATGTGTTAAGCTGTCGCGCATACTGATCACCGGATATACGAGAATCTGAAAATCCGGGCGCAAACTCGTCTTATTTTTATTTTCAATAAGGGCATTTTTAAAGTGCGTTGCTTCCGTAGATGCGAGGTGTCCGCCCGCAGAAAAACCCATGATGCCAATCTTATCAGGATCAATGTCCCAGTCCTTCGCCCGCTCACGTACAACTTTAATAGCTTGTTGAGCATCTTGCAATGGACCAATTGTTTTATCTTTCATCGTTGAGTCATTGGGAAGTCTGTATTTAAGAACAAATGCAGTGACACCGTTCTTCGCTAATTCTTTGGCTGTTGACACACCTTCCCCATCATATACAAGAACACTATAACCTCCTCCGGGACAAATGACAACAGCAGCTCCGGTTGATTTTATCTTGTCTGCTAAATAGACTTCAAGCGTAGGAAATGCAGATTGACGGTACATCCCTTTAAAAATCGGAGACTCAGTTTCCTTCGTTGCCTTTACCTTCGAGTTTGGAATGATACCACTGTAGAGATTAATGATTTCCTGCGCCGCAACCAGAAAGGGCAGCACACAAAGCAAAATGGCGAAAGTCGTTATTTTTTTCATTTGATTTATCCCTTGTTTTCTATTAAATGATCCTCGTGTTGTTGTTAGGCGTTTGTTTAATCCAGTTCGTATTTTTTAACAAGGCAAAATGGAATGTACAATTATAAATAATGATCAATGAAACGCAAATACAGATTTAACTGGATTGAAAAACACACCTCGTCATCGCCCGCAGCTTTCGAAAAAAATAACTTCAGGTTCAATAGGCACCTATTAAACTCCAACTCACTGATTGATTAGACCCTCTTCTGAACAGACTCTCCGCAAGCAGTGACTGAAAGCCCGCCGCTAACATTAAAACGTTACCAACTTAACGAAAACACTGAACCTTTACGCCGTAATAAAACACTGGACCGCCTCAGGTTGAACACCTATTTAAGATAGTTAATATAAAGTAATGATAGTATCAACCCTTCCTAACGGCAGACAAATAAACTTAACACAACTGAACGGCGACTGCTGCTTATAAAGAAATTTTTATAGTTATTTTTAATTTGCAAGTTGGACAATGAAGCGGCCTTTTGGTCCGCAGCGGTGTTTATCTAAATATTAAGTATCAAGCGAAAAACGCGACTATGGGACAAACAACTAAAAATTCAAAAATTATAAAAGCAACAGCTGATACTATTTATAAGGCTTTTACCAGTCCAGGAGCATTGGAAGTCTGGCAAGCTCCGGAAGATATGACTGCTAAAGTTCACAATTTCGACCTCCGCATTGGCGGTGGATATGAAATGTCTTTGTTCTATCCTGACACTGAAAAGGAAATGCAAGGAAAAACACAGGGGAAAGAAGATAGGTTTACGGCAAGGTTTGTTGAGCTCATCCCCAATAAAAAAATAGTTCAAGCTGTAAACTTTGAATCACCTAATCCAGAGTTTTCTGGAGAAATGATTATCGAAATAACTTTTGAACCCAGCGAAAACGGAACAAACGTTACATACTTTTTTAAAGATATACCCAAAGGAATACGGCCTGAAGATAATGAAGCAGGAACAATTTCAACATTAGGTAAATTGGCTAATTATGTAGAAAATAGTTAGCTAAAAAAATAAGAAACAGTTACTCAAACATTTGCTACGTCAATTGCAGGTTAAAGTGCAAAAAAGACAGATAATTCCATTAAATACCTTGAATATCCCGCACCTGTGTCGGACAGTGACGCACTGTGAATTTTTGGTACCGAGTTATGCATCAACGTTGAAACCGATGCCTTTGAGAAAATTATCTCACAAACAACGAACTTAAATAAGTTATGAGGCAACTACAAATAAAACTTTATGCAAACGAACATTCTTTGGACGGGAATAGAATACTACTCTTTAGAGAATTGTATTATCGATCTATCAGAAAATAAAGTAGGTGTTGACTCAGCTATTATAGGTCTCTATAATGAAAAAATTTATCGGGTAGCGTATACTATCAAGCTCAACAACTTGTGGCAAGTAAATTATTGCATAATCAAAACTCAATTTGATAACCGGATTAAAACCATAAAATTTTTAAGTAATCAAGATAAGTGGTCGCTCGACGGAAAATATTTTCCTGAATTCGATGGTTGCACCGACGTGGACATCCCGTTAACACCATTTACGAATTCGTTACCGATTAATCGTCTTAAATTATCCGAAGGTGAAGCCAAAGAAATTGACGTTATCTATATTGACCTTTTGGAAGACAATATCAAACGCGTCAAACAAAAATATAGTAGGGTCTCTGCCGAAGTTTAGAAATACGAAAATATTCCAAATGATTTTGAGGCAGAAATATCGGTAGATAATGATGGTTCGTATCTGACTACCCGCAATTGTTTTTGAGAACCCTAAAGGCTCCAAGTAACTACCCCTAATAAATCAGGCTCCAGGTGGCCGCGCAAACATGTTAGTTTTAATGACCAAACGACAAAAATAATTAAAGAATTGTCCCCATATTGAAATTCCAATCGTCATGAGGATGAACTTTAAAACTTATCAAATGAAAGAATTTGCATTAATTTTCAGACTAAAAGACATTGCCGATTTTAAACCTTCGCCTGAGCAAATGCAGGAACGAATGAACTGGCTGGCTAGCATTGCCGCACAAAACAAACTGGTTGACAAAGGAAATACACTGCTTCCTATTCGCGGAAGTGCAAAAACCGTAAAACCAAACAATGTGGTAACGGATGGCCCATACACTGAAATCAAGGAGTTTATCAGCGGTTATATCGTTGTTAAAGCCGAAGATATCGACGAAGCCGTAGAGATCGCAAAAGCTAATCCGATTTTTAGCCAGGTTGGAGGGAACATTGAAGTTCGTGAAGTTTTAAAACGTGATTAATATTTGAAAGAAGGAGAACCATACAACGAAGTTTTACCTCACTTGTTCCGACAAGAATATGCGAAAATGACGGCAGTTTTGTGCCGTCATTTTGGTTTAAAACATATTGAAATCGCTGAAGACATTGCCAGCGATACTTTCTTAAAAGCCTCTGAGCATTGGGCAATCAACGGAATTCCCGACGATCCAACCGCGTGGCTTTATACCGTTGCTAAAAATAAAACCAAAGATTACTTCAAACATATTTCTGTCTTTGAAACCAAAATTGAAAACGATTTAAAATCGGGCATACAAAATAATGAAGTCGATCTTGAGTTTGGCGAACAAATCATTTCCGACAGTCAGCTAGCCATGATTTTTGCTGTGTGCAATCCAGCTAATAATCGTGAAAGTCAAATTGCATTGGCACTTCAAATTCTTTGTGGTTTTAGCGTAGAAGAAATTGCCAATGCGTTCCTCACAAAAACGGAAATCATAAAAAAACGATTACAACGGGCAAGAAACAACCTTCGTAACAATAGTTTTCGAATCGGAACTTTGACCAAAACTGAAATCCAATCAAGGTTAGATACCGTTATACAAACATTATACTTACTCTTCAACGAAGGATATTTTTCAAAATCAAACAATCAGTTTATCCGAAAAGAACTTTGCTCGGAAGCTATCAGACTGACTTTGACATTGACCGAAAACCCATTAACAAACACGTCACGAACAAATGCTTTATTGGCATTAATGTGTTTCCAGAGTTCACGGATTGAAGCCAGGATAAACGAAAAAAGTGAAGCCGTGCTTTTCGACGAACAGGACAAAAATCGTTGGGATAAATCGCTCATAGAAAAAGGAAACTACTATCTGGTGAACGCCACAAACGGGAAAGAGATTTCAAAATATCATTTGGAAGCGGGCATTGCTTATTGGCATACGACAGACAACGAAAACAAGTGGCAAAACATTCTACAACTGTACAATCAACTAATTTTAATTGAAGGTTCGCCCATAACCGCACTTAACAAAATATTTGCTTTTTCAAAAGTTTACGGAAACAAAAAAGCCATTTCCGAAGCCGAAAAGTTAAATATTACAGGAAACAATCAATATCACGAGTTGTTGGGGTATTTATATTCACAATCAAACATTCGGAAAGCGATTGAACATTACGAACAAGCTATAATCCTGACAAAGTCGGTAACGGAAAAACAGACATTGAAAAAAGAAATGGAACGACTGAAAAAAAGTAACTACAGGGTTCAGCGGGTAATGCGGTGAGCATGAGCACACTTAGAGTAAGAGAAAAATTAAAAATGTTTCTTCTAACTCACATCTTCACACCGCTTAATTGTTTTATTCAAGTCGCTGAAAATTTTATAAGGACCAGGTACACCGCCCTACGGAAAAGTGTTTACCGATAATCCGTTTGATTATTTCTTTCTCGATAATTATTTCTTCAACCAGTATAAAAGCGATCAACGCTTCGGGCGCGTATTTGCTGTATTCTCTTTCCTTGCGATAATCATTGCTTCGCTGGGATTGTTTGGTGTGTCATCTTACCTGATCCTGTTGCGTACCAAAGAGATTGGCGTCCGAAAAGTACTCGGCTCGTCATCCGCAAGGGTTGTGGGCCTGCTAACCCGCGACTTCATGTGGTGGGTGTTAATTGCATTTTTGCTTGCCTGTCCTATCGCGGCGTATTTAATGAACCAGTGGCTACAGGAATTTCCATATAAGATTGCATTAAGGCCGTGGATATTTATTACTGCAGGCGCTTTGTGCATGACGCTTGCACTCATAACCGTTACCTGGAAAAGCTGGCACATGGCGAATATCAATCCGGCGGAAGCGTTGAAGAACGAGTGATGAAGCGCATTATTATTTCCTTTCGAAAATTTAAACCACGTATTTAAAAAAAATTAGGATAATAGGTTTAACTTCCTAATTGTAAATCTACCAACCTGATGTAATTGACAAGCGCTCGAAATTCGCACAATCGATCATACATTTAATATGCAGTATGAGTTTCTCAACCACACTTTATAGGATTTCTGAAGACCTGTTCCGTAGACTAGAATCAGGATCAATCAAGTCAAATCAACTGGTTACGGACGCTAAGGAAATTGCCACTTTTCAAGACTCTCCCGATGCAATAATTTTTCTTTTAAAAAAGAGAACCGGATCCGAGGCCTGCGATGTTGAAGAAATTTTTTCTCCAAAAGAAAGTAGAGGGGCTGTGAACGACGAAGAATTCCAGAAATTGGTTGCTTCTTATCAGTATGAAGAAATAGAAAGAATCACTGCTTCTACATTTTATTTTTTGCCTCCTGAAAAAGTAATTGCCATAAATTCATTTCTTACCACTTTAGATGATCTGGAAGTTAAAATGCTTTATGATGCTGATGCGTTGAATGCTAACAACATTTATCCATCTCTTTGGACTTCGGATGAAAATCCAGGGAAAGCATATAACCTCCATCACATCCGAAATGATTTTGAAGCATTAAAGCGAATATTTGAACATGCAAGTGCTGAGAAAGACTACATCCTCGCTTTCAGCGGATAGTAACTAATGAATTGACTGCAGACGTTCTACCACATTAAACCGGGTAGTGTATGGAAGTTTAGTAAGAACACAACATAGTCTCGGGCAAATCACTTCAGTAAAGGAACGCACGCTTTCCATTTTCATATACGATGCCTTCATATAAGGGATAGGCGGTCGGTTTTGTCGTTCTGAACAACCTGTATTACCTTTACCTGTACTCCACAGGATAATATTGTATTTAAGCCACAACGCTACATACGTTCAACGTAAGCACCCCGTCAGAGAACAATGACTAAAATGAAGACAATTTTAATTTCGCTGATCTCATTAAGCTTATTTAGCTGCCATAAAGATCAGCCAATAAACTATGAAGCTTTGGCACTTGAACTGGATAGTATATTGGTCGAGGATCAAAAATATAGAAGCCAAATGAACAGCACCTTTGAAAATTTTGGTTGGGATTCTGATGAGATGAGAAAGCTATGGAGCTATCAGAATAAAATAGACTCATCTAATCTTGTCCGAATAATTTGAGATCATTGAAGAAGTTGGTACATACCCGGGTGAAAGCCTTGTCGGAGCATCTGCAAGTGAAGCTGCATTTTTCGTTCTACAACACGCAGCCGATAGTGTTCAGGATAAATATTACGACATAATATTGACCGCAGGGAAAAACAAAGAGCTTAAAGCCAGGTTGACATCAATGTACCAGGACCGGTATCTGATGCATCGGAATGAACCGCAAATCTATGGCACTCAAATTAGAATTGAACATATAACTGACGCCAATACAGGATTAAAACGTGATTCTGCATACGTATGGCCCATCGCAGACACAACGAAAATTGACTCGTTGAGGCTTTGGAATGGCCATGGTCCACTCGAAGATTATTTGAATAGTTTTGGATTGAGCCGCTGGAAATAAAATCCTGCATTCTCAACAGCTGATTATATTTCTTCAATGGCGCAAAATGATGAACCCAACAAATTTCATAAATATCCCAAATTCTACATGGGAGCATGAACATACGAGACAAGTATTTTTAATGACAATGTTCAATTTTTAGACAACATGTATGACAACGACATACAAGTGGAGTTCAAGAAATTTATCTCTGGTCATGACTATAACGTTATGGAGAACAGAAATTTTTGGAATAGTAGAAAACCGTTTTAAAAAATAAAAAGCAAACGTAGTTGCGTCGGCGGCCCTTACTCTTCGAGGTTATCGGTGACGAAGCGTCTTATTCTGCTCACAGAGATCACCGAATTCACGGAAGAACACACGGAATGATTTACCTTCGAAATTAGGTGTTGTTTTAGTCCTTTGCGTGCCCTCGCCTCTCCGACTTTGCGGTTAAGTGCATTTAAAAAACATGCTAATCAACATACTCAACTTAGTTAGCACACGCCTTCCGCGGGTTTTCTGTGCATTCTGTGTTATTCCGTGAGATCTTACTCTTCGAGGTTATCGGTAACGAAATGTTTATTCCGCTCACAGAAATCACCGAATTCACGGAAGAATACACGGAATGATTTGCCTTCCAAATTAGATGTTGTTTTAGTCCTTTGCGTGCCCTTGCGCCTCTCCGACTTTGCGGTTAAGTGCATTTAAAAAACATGCTAATCAACATACTCAACTTAGTTAGCAAACGCCTTCCGCGGGTTTTCTGTGCATTCTGTGTTATTCCGTGAGATCTTACTCTTCGAAGTTATCGGTAACAAAATGTTTATTCCGCTCACAGAAATCACCGAATTCACGGAAGAATACACGGAATGATTTGCCTTCCAAATTAGATGTTGTTTTAGTCCTTTGCGTACCCTTGCGCCTCTCCGACTTTGCGGTTAAGTGCATTTAAAAAACATGCTAATCAACATACTCAGCTTAGTTAGCACACGCCTTCCGCGGATTTTCTGTGCATTCTGTGTTATCCGTGAGATCTTACTCTTCGAGGTTATCGGTAACGAAATGTTTTATTTCGCTCACAGAAATCACCGAATTCACGGAAGAATTTGTCACAAGCAAACCATCTCGCTTCATGACTGCCGCAAATTCAGCTAAAAAAAAAGATCCTCGAAATGAGAATCCTTTTTTTATGAAAGAGAATAATTCAATTAAAAATTATACAACAATCCTGCTCTGAAAACACGACCGGTCCATTCCGCATCGAATTCACGTTGGTTTCCAAAAGGAGGTGAAAAGGTTTTCTGATCGAAAAGATTATATACATTAACATTTGCACTTAAGCCTTTCACAATATTGATACTTCCGTAAAAGTTTAGCCGAACGAAGCCATCTGCAAGTGATGCG
The DNA here is from genome assembly GCA_035628875.1 of Ohtaekwangia sp. GTDB lineage: Bacteria > Bacteroidota > Bacteroidia > Cytophagales > Cyclobacteriaceae > Ohtaekwangia. The sequence goes on from DASPIZ010000158.1 coordinate 19,041, forward strand.
TCCTGTGCTTCAGCCGGAGCATCAACCTGGTAATCGGAAGGCGTGTTACGTGCAGAAAAATATTGTCCGCTTAAGTTAACACGCGCCCGTGTTCCAAATTTATAAGTAGCCGTGAAATTACCAGTAAACTTACTTAAGAAGATCAGGTCCCGTTCGTCGAAATCAATTTCCTGTGATGTATACACCTCATTTCCTACACCATAACCTCCCAATTTTTCGGTTGCATTAAACTTATAGGAAAGCCCTACGAGAAAGCGAAGATTTGAATTAGCTTTGAAGACACTGTTCAATTCAAGACCGGTAATATTCCGGTTGTCAAAATTAAAAGCGATCTCATCGTCAATTTCACGCATCTCCCCACCATTCACCTGTATAGAATCAACCAACACTTCGCTGATAAAATCAGTGTAATGATTATTATAAATTGTCAAATTTATGTCGAATTTTCTGGACACATAACCGAATTGTGCCTCTATCGTTTTTAATGTCTCTGGCTTTAAATCATTATTGAAAGAGACTACATCCAGATATTCGCGGTACGCAGGAATACGGTATGCTGTTCCGTACAATAATTTACCATACCAATTGTCGCTAAATGAACCGGTAAGTCCAACACGATAGTTAAACTGGTCGTCAAAATCTGATAAGATATCATATCGAACGCCTGCCGTTAAGCTGAGGATATTGGAAAGTGTATATGTATCCTGTAAGAATATACCTACCGTTGTACGCGTAAAAGAAGCATCGCCCCCGGCAATCATAGGTTCTTTAATGTGAACAGCAGCACCCGATTCGTTGGTAACCAGCGCATGAATGTTATCCGCATTATCTGTAAGCATGCTAGCACCCGCCACTATTTCGTTCTTCTTCATCTTTAAAAAATACTCTGCATCAACGCCGTATAAATTAGAATTTAACAGTTCCTTCGACAAGGATTTTATTTCGTTGCTTTCAGCGCTTACATATTTTGTTTTATGAATTTCAAAGCCGTATTTATTATAAAACGCACGAAGCATCAGACTTGAATTATCGGAAATATCAAAATTATACGAAGCGGCTCCATATATAGGATTGCGTTTAAAATTATAATCCCCTTTAGAATCTCTGTATCTGTATGGATATTCATAGTTTGTATAACTACCTGTTAACTGAAGTCCTTTATAGTTATAAGAAGCCATAAAGGATTGATTGGTCGCTGACTGATCATGGTCGCGAACTTTTCCATCTGAGTTTAGGCCTGGATTAAAGCCATTGGTTTTAAATACATTCGCATTTGCAAATAAGCCTTTGTAATCAAACTGCGCATTCGCTGAATACGAGTTAAATGAACCAGCTTCAACAGAAACACTTTTACCAATTTTCTTGGTCGTGATGCTTACCACACCGGAGAAACTGTTTGTTCCATAAAGAACGGATCCAGGACCATTGATAATTTCAACGCGTTCAACAATCTCGATGGGAATCATTTCATCTACATTAAAGTTGCCATAGTAGCTGTCGCGCATTGGTACACCGTCAATAAGTAACAATACTTTATTGTTATATCTTGATTGTACACCTCTTACCCAGGTGAGCTGATGACCCGCACGGTATTCCTGAATTTCGAATCCCGGAACCTGATCCAACACCTCACGTAAGGTTTGAAATCCATTTTCTTTGATGTCTTCCTTCGTAAAAAGGCGAATAACGGAAGGCGCTTTTTGAATACTCATCTCCGTTTTGGTGGAGGAGACTACTGTAATATTCATTAATTCCTCAAGGGATAATGAATACATATCGACAGAATCAGGATTCGATACAGTCTGGCCGTAGCCAACTGAAGCAATTCCCGACACCATCATGACGCATAGAAGTTTTTTCATCGTGTGAATTTTTGTTATTAAAAGTTGGTTAATCTGCTTAAGTGCTTGTAGCTAAACTATTGATATAGCTTTAACTATATCGCTTGTTTAAATGATACTTAGCAAAGATAGAGGCCGATGCTTCGGATAATTATTGAAATAAAGCACAGTTGATTTCATGTGTAAGAGTCACCTACTTTAACAATGCTTATGGAGTTAACATGTTTCTTTTAGAGGAAATATATTCCCCGATAAATACGGTATAAAATTTCCGGTAAACAGTTTACTAAAATTTATAACAAGCTGATAATCTGCTGGCATGCCTCATTGAAGTCGCATTCAAAAAGTTCGACGTCTTATATCCGGTTGATGCTGTACTCATGTAATGTTTAATGAATATGACTGGCTATTACTTTTTTCGAAATGCATCAGCCATTTAATTTTATACCCGTATAAATCCAGTTTATCATCTCAAAAAATCATACGTACGGGTTAATACTTATATGAACGTTTATTGTAGATTCAATTTGAATCTGCTTTGCATTCGACGTTTATGGGTAATGTGTCGATCTTTCGTTTAAGCCAAACTTTGAATTGTTAATTAGGCGAATGACTGCCTCTTGTAAAAATCGGATCTTACATACCTGAATCGCTGGTCGCCGGAAAAAGTTTTACTTGGATTAACTCTGCATTATCTTGGCGGTATGTTTAAACTACATAACTTATGAAAAAAACATTCACACGTTCCTTATTCCTTAGTGCGCTATTATTTGCAGCATGTAACGATCCAGATGGTCATGGACCACATGAGCCGATATCGCTGTTTACACAGATTGATGAGATTCAGTTAGTCGGAGGCGAAACTGCTGCAGAAATTTCTGCATATGATTCCAAGACGAAGAGGCTCTTTGTTATTAATGCCGTAAAACCTGCGATCGATGTCATTAACATGGAAGATCCTTTTAATCTTACCTATGAAAGCGAAATTAGTATCACCGCGTATGGCCATGGCGTTACCAGTGTGTCGGTAAAAAATGGTTTGCTTGCTGCTGCGATTGAATCCAATCCAAAAACAGATCCTGGTAAAGTTGTAGTATGGGACACAGAGACGATGGCTGAGAAAGCCGTAGTAACGGTAGGATCTCTTCCTGATATGGTAACATTTAGCCCTGATGGTTCATATCTTGTAACCGCTAACGAAGGAGAGCCGAATGAAGATTATTCTGTAGATCCAAACGGATCCGTATCTATTATTAATGTAAAGCAAAACTATAGTGTAACCACACTTGACTTTACACCTTTTAACAGCCAGACTCAGTCACTGCTAAGCAAAGGCTATCGTCTGCCTGGCCCTACCGGCATTACATTAGCTGCCGATACAGAGCCAGAGTATCTTACCATTTCTCATGATAATAAAACCGCATGGGTTACCCTCCAGGAAAATAACGGCATTGCAAAGGTTAACCTTAAAAATAAAGTTATTGAAAAGATTTTTCCTTTGGGATTTCTGGATCACAGGCTTCCCGGAAATGAACTGGATCCAAGTGACAAAGACAATGGTTTATTCTTTGGTAACCACCCTGTGAAAGGCATCTTTATGCCAGATGGTATCGCTTCATATGCTTCTGGTGGAACTAACTATTTGGTTACTGTAAACGAAGGCGATAGCCGCATTCGTCCAACCAGCGACGAAGCTTTACCGCCATATGAAGAAGGTGACTTGTTTAACGAAGAATCACGCATTGGTGATGTGGTCCTTGATCCGGTTAAATTTCCAAATGCAGCCGCGCTTCAGGCTGAAGATAAATTAGGCAGGCTGAAAATTACCAATAGAATGGGTGATACTGATGGAGATGGTGACTACGATGAACTGTATACGTTCGGTACCCGCTCTTTTACAATCTGGAATGGTAATACCGGTGCGCGGGTATTCGACAGCGGTCATAAACTGGAAAACTTTCTGATCAGTGAATTACCAGGTCGTTATGACGATGCACGTAGTGACGATAAGGGTGCCGAACCAGAAAATGTTGCTGTTGGTAAAATCGGATCACGTACCATTGCTTTTTTAGGAATAGAACGTGCTGATGTTGTGATGGTAGTCGATGTCACCAATCCTAATGCTCCGATATTTGTTCAGGCACTTCCTACAGGTGATGCACCCGAAGGAATTCTCTTTATTAAAGGCAGTGATAGCCCGAACAAGAGAAGTACGCTGGTTGTAAGTTGTGAAGGCAACGGAAAAGTGAATGTTTTCCAAATGAGCGGTCCTGAAAAAGAGTAGGTTTAATCAATTAAGAATTTAGTCCGAGGTTACATACAACCTCATTCCAAATCCTTTCTCCCTCAACGAAAAGGATCAAAAAGAGTCCCTCTCCACGATCGAGAGGGACTTATTTGTACCGCAAAATGAAATAGTTTACTTTTGCGGCCGCATGAAAAAAATCATTGAGTCCAGGAAACTTTTGGGTGTCGACAAGAATGTAGCGCTTAAGGAATTAAAAACCATATACCGGAACTTTATGAAGGACTGGCATCCGGACAAGTTTCAGGATAACGAAGTGGCCAGGCTGGAAGCTGAAGAAAAGAGCAAAGCCTTTATTGAATCGTATCATCTTCTCGTAAGCATTGCGCCAGAAACGCACGAACAAGAACGCGAACAATATACGCAAGCAATTACGTCGTCTAAAATCATTGACTTCCAATACAAATCGCAGACTTTAACGCTGCACTTTGCAGATGGAAGCCGTTATGAATATTTCGGGTTGCCAAAATCCATTTATGGAAAATTATTAAGTTCAGGATCGCCCGACCGTTTTGCCAGAAGACATATTTACCATTCATACACCTACCGGAAGGTTTCTAAGGCGGCTGAAGTGGCATAAGGAGTCGTCATTCGTTACAAACAAGATATCATAAGCCGGCACTTGTGCTTCAAGGACGTCGGATTGAGGACGTTTATTTCAACCAAAGGAAGTGCCACCGGAAGGTACCCTGATCCGTGTTATCAAGCTAGCGTTCATGCCCTGACTATTTTATCATACGCAGGATTGTTTCACGCGTACTTGCCAAGACTTTCATAGAAAGTCAAAAATGTCCGAAATGCAAAACCCTTTGGAATAAAGCTATTCCCAAGCGGAACTGGCTGGAGCGTGTTTATTATATGGGAACGACACAAGTCCAGCGTAAAAAGTGCAAAGAAAAGTACGTAATATAAAAATGTACACCCAAAAGGTGCGCATTTTCATCTAGCGAGTATTTAGCTAGCGAAAATATCATTGAGAAGCCTGAAATTGATTTTAGCGTTCCTGAAGATAAGAGCGGTTAAATATTGAAGGCAATAAGTTGGTATTTTGGAACTAGGCAATTGTACCGACAAATTTTATTTTAGTAAATTAATTTGAAATGACTTGAACTTTCGAGATAGAAGCCGAACTATCAACAAAAAAGCTATGAAGCCCCTGACCTGTTTCTTTATGCTGCTATTCGTCATTACAAGCTGTAATCGTGATGAAGACGATATTCAACCACCATCTTCCAATTCAATGTATTTTCCTTCAAATACGAACAATGTATGGGAGACAGCATCGATCCCAGCTTTGGGATGGAATCAAGATGCTATTCAACCTTTAATGGATTTTCTGGATCAGAAGAACAAGTCTTTCATCATCCTTGTCAATGGAAGGATTGTAATGGAAGAATATTTTAACGGTCATGACGCAACTCTTACCTGGGAATGGAATAGCGCGGGAAAAACACTCGTAGCCACAACAGTTGGGATTGCCCAGGAAAACGGCATATTGAATATAGATGACAAAGTTTCGGAGTATCTGGATGAAGGTTGGACAAGTGAGCCCCTGGAAAAGGAAAACTTAATTACTTCAAAGCATTTACTCACCATGACTTCAGGCATTAATGATGAAAGTAACCTGGTCATCAAGGCAAACTTAACATACCTTGCCGATGCCGGCACACGATGGTCTTATCATAATGTTTTTCAAAAGTTAATGGATGTAGTTGCCCAAGCGAGTGATCAAGACTTTGAAACATATTTTAACAATACACTGAAGAATAAAATCGGAATGAACGGTTTCTGGAACAATGGACTGATTTTTAAAATATATCATAGCGACACACGCAGTATGGCCAGGTTTGGGTTGCTTGCATTGAACAAAGGAAAATGGAATAATGAACAGATCATAAATGAATCTTTCTTCAATGAGAGTATTACCTCCTCTCAGGATATCAATCCTTCCTATGGATACCTATGGTGGCTTAATGGAAAGTCAAGTTCTATGATTCCTGGTGGGCAAACCGTTTTTCCCGGATCATTGGTACCAAATGCGCCTTCGGATATGTATGCAGCCATGGGCGCAAATGACCAACGTATATATATAATTCCCAGTAAAAATATGGTTGTGCTTAGAATGGGAGATGCGTCTGATCCTGAAAATCCAAACTTCGCCGTATCCGGTTTCGATAACGCACTATGGGAAAAAATTGATGCAGTAATACACTAGGCTGTATGCAAGGACAACAAACAGTGATGGGAAATAATAATTTTGTTTTAATCTATACGATTCCTATGACAAAAAATCTTATCAAAGCCCTTACAGTTTTTTACTTGCTAACTTTTATTGTTTCATGCGACCGACCAGCATGCAATAACACAAATTCAATTTTCGATAAATATTCACCAGAAACAAAAATATATAAGGACGAATTAGTCAAACAACTATCAAATATCGATAAGTCCAGATTGTCGTATTGGATGGACAGTTATCAAGAAGATAAGAATTCACAATAGCTTCATGCACATATTCAGGGCGACGGCCTATGCGCCATAATTGTACTTACATTAAATGGTAAGCGTGAGGGACTTGAAGAAATTATTGAAAATAAAGGAATAGGCTATCGTGGCGCTGAACTGAAAGATCTAAAGTTTAGCATCCGAAAAGACAGTACATCGACTGAATTTATTTTTCACGAGATCAGTAAAATTACTGACTAAGCTAACAACAGTAACTCACCGCAAATCGATAAAATAATAACAGCTGGGCTACACGCGAATGCCCCTGGCTGATGGGACTTAAATCGCTTACTTAGACTAATATCGTACATAAAGTTTGTATCTTGTCGTAAGACATCCCCGTTTGAAAGATATTGTGTTTAAGCACGTCGTGTTTACGCGCTTAACTTTGAGTAAAGTTTGAATGTAGTCATGAGAAAATTAGTCTCATTAATATTCGTGTTTTTATGCCTTTCAGGATATTCGCAAAGGTATCTCGCGGACGAATATCCTGAGCTCGACTCTATTATTGGTGGCACATATGGAACAGCAACAGACTATCAAGGTGTAACACAAAATCTTCAATTTGATTTTTATGAACCGGCAAATGACACCAACTCAAAGAGACCATTAATTATATATCTTCATGGTGGTGGATTTAATTCTGGAAGCAGGTCTTACCCTTCGGTTAAATTAATCAGCAGACGTATGGCCACCAAAGGCTATGCGGTGGCAAATATCGATTACCGTTTAGATCCAGACTTTAATCTATACAATTCCTCCAGCGATAGACGCGCTATGACGGACGCGATGCATGATGCCAAACAAGCCATCAGATATTTTAAAGCAAATGCAGCCATTTATAAAATCGATACGGCTTTTGTTTTTATCGGCGGAGAATCAGCTGGCGCAATCACCGCTATGATGGCATCGTTTGTTGACAAGCAGAGCGAAATGACGCCGTATCCAATGGCAGATCCGAACGATCCGATTGGAAGCACTTCAAACGCTGATATGAGTAACTCGGTAAAGGGTACGCTGTGCCTATGTGGGATGATTTTAGATACGTTGGCCATTGAATCACCAACAGACCCGCCGATTTTATGGACGCATGGCACCGATGATAATTTTATTCCTCTCTGGCTTGCTTTTAATGTAGTATTACGAGCCAGTCATATAGGACTCCCCATTGAGGCGAGACCGTATCAAGGTGCAACGCACTGTCCGTGGTATTATGGCAATCCAAACTGGTTAACTTATTTAGACTCTACAGTAACAGATATTACCAATTTTCTGTACCCAAAAATTTCGCATACCGTTGGAACCAGGAACAAAATACATGGTGAAGAAATTGATATCTATCCCAATCCATTTAAACATATCGTAACCGTTTCGGGAATATCCTTTAACGCAAATGATATTAAGATCTACAATATGGTTGGACAGGATTATACCACCATAATCAATGTAAATGGAAACGATTTAAATTTATCAGGCTTACCCAAGGGAATGTATATTCTGAGAATACAAACTTTTGCTAGGATTGTACATAAGCAATAATGCCTTCACATCAGAAATCGAGGACGTTTGGAATAATTTTTAAGACATTTTCAAAGCCTCACCTCAACCCATTCGCTTTTCCTCTGCGCAAAAAAAACGTCGTGGAATCGATCGTACGTAATGAGGTCGTAAATTAATGGAATGGTACTGATGCCCTGGTCTGTAATTACACCATACTTTCCGTCGCGTTCAACAATAACAAAACCGTTGCCTACATCATTTATAAGCGTGTACTTGGGATGAATCAGCATTTTTCCTGATCCATCACTTAATCCTTTTAACCCATTTAATTCAACAAGCAGATTTTTTGTCGGCAACGCTTCGATGTTATTGTATCGTACGGGCAACACCTGCTTACCTGTTTTATCAATAAGTCCGGATAATCCATTTTGCTGCACCAGTGCATATCCCTCTTTAAACGGCATTACGTCATCATACACCGGTTGCACCGCAATGTTATCCTGCTGATTCACAAAACCCCATTTCCCTAAGATCTTTATGGCGGCATACCCATCACTGAACTTCCGGACTGCTTCATAACGGTTGGCTATACGCAATCTTCCTTTAGCATCAATAAATCCAAACCTGCCGTTTCGTTTTATGGCGCGGTAGCCTTCGGAGGCTTCATAAATTTCTTCTGTGGCTTCCGCCGGAATCACTTGCCTGTTTTCGATCACACCGCTCATATCAATTTGCCAGATGTTTCCGGATGGTAAATACTCCAGCAAATGGTCAGCGAAAATTTCTATGCGGTTGGTGGTAAAATAAATCACAGTACCATTCATCGATTTCAACAACGTTGATGTCGGCGAATATTCGATATACCGGTCTTCGTTAATCACATGAAGCCTATTTTTCCGGGGACTCACCTTCCAATCTTCTTTCAGATCAATGATGCCGTATAGCCCCTTGAACTTTACCACCAGCTGCGCTCCGTTATTCTGAATGATAGAATCGTAGGCACACGCCACCTTTTGAATACCGGCATGGTTTATTATTCCCCAAGCGTCACGTTGCTTTACAGCAAATCCGAAAGGAAGCGGTTGTATCGCTTCATAGCCTTTGTCGGTAAGCCTCGCACCGGCGGAGTCAAACAACATCCAAACTTTTTTTCCGGCCGTGGACTGATCCGCGAAGATGTAACTATTACCAATTATTATTTTATGATACAATGCGGGAACAACTACACTTCCGTTTTTCGTGATAACCCCGTAATAATCTCCTAAACGGTAAATTGCCTTGTTGCGAATAAAATGACTCACATCACTATAGACTGCGCTTGTAATTGGCTTCAATGATTGATCAGTCAATATCGCCTCGTTATTGGTCTTGAGTTCGAGCAGATTTTTTGCCAGCGCGTTTATAGAATCGGCACGTACAGTACGAATGGTTTTGTTTTGTCCATTGAGGACGATCCATTCATCTGCTTCACGCGTTTTTACCGTACCGTTGGGCTGTACAACGATATCGCTATACTTCGCCGGAACTTTCATCACACCGTTTCTATCCACGAGTCCGCGATATTTTCCCTGATAAACGATGGCGTGATCTTTCGTAAACTCCGAAAGACTATCTATCGTGAAATCGGTTATCCGTACACCGGTTTCCGCGTAAAGCGCCGTTTTTCCTTCGAAATTTCTTACTGCATATCGCAGGGTTCCAATGGAACGGATATCCTGGAACTGTTGCGGGATAAGGGTCTTGTTGTTCAGGTCGATCAGTCCATGCCGGTACTGATTACCGATCTTCGTAAACACAATGGCACGTAACGAATTGATTTTAATTCCATCATATACAAACGGAATTATTTCTTTTCCCGTTGTATTAATACATCCTGTCGCCAGCCGTTGTGAATAGGCCGGCATTTTGCGCGCCAGAATAAGCCCGCCTTCTACGGGTTGCAATTCAGCAAATTGATCGGTTGTAATTTTTTTATTGTCAATACTGATTAAGCCCCACCGATCGTTTAACTTATATCCGGTGACGTTATTCACGATAGAAAAATTGCCCTTACTCCATCCTATGGCGTCATATATGGCAGGAATCAAAATTTTTCCCTGTCCATCTTTTAAACCTGTCTTACCATTCTCTTCAAATACGATATAGGCCTGAGCCACGGAAGAAAAGGAAATCAACAGCGTTATAATAAGACTTCGGTATCGCTTCATGTATTGCAAAGTTAGGTGACAAGCCAAGAAATAAGCAGATTTTTTAAGAGATTTGTAGCTAATTCATTACCCGAAAACTTTCAATATGTATATCGAACAATTATATACGAATTGTCTTGCAGAAGCCGCTTACTATATCGAATCGGAAGGTGAAGCTGCTGTGATCGACCCACTACGGGAAACGGAACCCTACATAAAATTAGCAGCTGATCGAAAATCAAAAATCAAGTATGTTTTTGAAACGCATTTTCATGCCGACTTTGTATCCGGCCATATCGATCTGGCCCGTAAAAGCGACGCTGCCATCGTATATGGTCCGATGGCCACAACAGGTTATGCCATCTACACTGCAAAAGACAACGAATTCTTTTCAATCGGAAAAATAAAAATCCGTGTGTTGCATACACCTGGCCATACACCCGAATCTTGCTGTTACTTACTGTTGAATGAAGACGGAAAAGAGCATGCTGTTTTTACAGGTGATACTTTATTTGTCGGTGATGTTGGAAGGCCGGATTTGCTGGATGGCGTAATGACGCAGGAGGAACTGGCGAGTATGATGTACGACTCCCTCAATGAAAAAATCAAAACACTTCCTGATGATGTAATTGTTTATCCCGCGCACGGGCCCGGTTCTGCCTGCGGAAAAAATATTGGCAAGGAAACAGTCTCGACCATAGGCATACAAAAGAAAACGAATTATGCCTTGCAAAATATGTCACGGGAAGAGTTCGTTAAAAAACTAACTGATGGGATCTTACCTCCACCTGCCTATTTCTTTGAAGATGCCCGCATTAATCGCGAAGGCTATGAACCTGTTGAAAGTGTACTTCATAAAAACACAAAGCCGCTCACAATAGAAGCATTTAAGGAAGCGGTGCGAAACGGCGCTATTATACTGGACACACGAAAGGCTGATGATTTTGAAAAGGGATACATTCCAGGATCAGTCAACATTGGCTTAAATGGTCAATTCGCCGTGTGGGTCGGTACCCTGGTTGATATCAACAAAGACATTGTTCTCGTAACTGATTACGGCAAAGAAGAAGAAAGTGTGTTGCGTCTGGCACGCGTTGGATATGAAAGCGTTGTTGGCTTTCTCGAAGGTGGCATCTCCTCATGGACAGAAGAAACCAGCCACGTATATTCAGTTTATGCAGATAGCTTAAAGGACTTACTAAATAAAGGAGCAAGCGTTCTGGATGTGAGGAAACCTGGTGAATGGAATGCCGGGCACCTGCGGGGTGCGCATTTTGTTCCGTTGGCCGATTTTCCGACTAATTTAAATTCTCTTGATAAAAATAAACCTTACGTTGTACATTGCGGCGGTGGATATCGATCCATGACAGCCATTTCGATCATGCACAATCACGGATTTAAAAATCTGATCAATGTATATGGTGGATTTGGAGCCATGGAAAAAGCCGGAATTCCGGTATCCACAGAAGAAGTAGTGGCGCAATAAAACGACAATTGATCATAACATATGACCAAAACGTGAATCGTTGTATATTCCGTTTTCTAATTCTACTGCTTTATTTTTTTTGACTAAAATCACGAACGCTACATGTCCATAAAAATCAGAAAACAGGATGCCTTGAATTATCATACTCAGGGGCAGCCAGGTAAAATTGAAGTTGTTCCCACAAAAGTACTCAGCTCCCAACTTGATCTTGCGCTTGCTTACTCACCCGGTGTTGCTGAACCGTGTAAAGAAATCGCCGCCAATAAAGAAGATGTTTATAAATACACCGCCAAGGGGAATCTCGTAGCGGTGATTTCCAACGGTACGGCTGTGCTCGGTCTAGGTGATATCGGCCCCGAAGCTTCGAAACCTGTGATGGAAGGAAAGGGTGTTCTTTTTAAAAAATTTGCCGGCATCGACGTATTCGATATTGAGATAGACGAAAAAGATCCGGATGAATTCATCAAGATCGTCAAATCACTTGAACCTACTTTCGGCGGTATAAACCTCGAAGACATTAAAGCGCCGGAGTGTTTTAAAATTGAAACTGAACTTCGCGAGAAGATGCATATTCCGGTAATGCACGACGATCAGCACGGCACTGCCATTATCTCTGCCGCTGCATTGCTGAATGCACTTGAAGTAGTCCAGAAAAAAATTGAAGAAATAAAGATTGTTGTAAACGGCGCTGGTGCAGCTGCGGTGAGCTGTACCAAGTTATACATTGCACTGGGGGCACGAAAAGAAAATATCATCATGTGCGATAGCAAGGGCGTGTTGAATAAAAAGCGCACAAACCTGGACAGCATTAAAAGCCAGTTTGTTTCTGATACTTCTCTCGACACATTACAAGACGCTATCAAAGGTGCTGACTTTTTTGTGGGATTATCTGTGGCGGATGCTATTACGCCGGAAGACCTGAACAACATGGCGGAGAATCCAATCGTTTTTGCATTGGCAAATCCCAATCCGGAAATTGATTACAACCTCGCGAAACGTACCCGTCCTGATGCTTTACTTGCCACCGGGCGATCTGATCATCCGAACCAGGTAAATAACGTATTGGGATTCCCATACATTTTCCGTGGTGCACTTGATGTAAGGGCTACGGAAATTAACGAAGCGATGAAACTTGCCGCGGTTCATGCCATTGCAAACCTGGCGAAAGAGCCCGTACCTGACATGGTAGTGAAAGCTTATGGAACAGACAAGATGCAGTTTGGCCGTGAATATCTTATTCCGAAACCACTCGATCCCAGGTTAATCACCACGATATCTCCGGCGGTAGCTAAAGCTGCTATGGATTCGGGAATGGCAAAAAATCCTATCGTAGATTGGGTTGCCTATCACCATGAACTACAGAAAAGAATTGGCATCGATCAAAAACTCATGTCAAGGATTATTGATCGTGCAAAGAAAGATCCCAAACGTGTTGTATTTGCTGAAGCTGATCATCCTAAGATACTGAAAGCGGCGCAGGTACTCAAAGATGAAGGTATTGCGCATCCAATTTTACTGGGAAATAAAGCGTCGATACTTGAAATGATCGAGGAGCATCAGCTCGATCTTCAGGATTGTCCGATCATTTCTCCGCGTGAAGAAGATGAAACGGTAAAACGTTATGCTGAAGTCTTGTATCAGAAACGGCAACGTAAAGGCATGGCCTACAAAGATTGCCTTCGCTTACTCCGTGAGCGTAATTACTTCGCCGCCATGATGGTGGAATTTGGCGAAGCCGATGCCTTGGTAAGCGGATTAACAAAAGACTATCCTAAAACAATTCTTCCTTCGCTGCAAATCATTGGCACCGCGGAAGGTGTGAATCGCGTTGCCGGCATGTACATCATCCTGAACAAAAGAGGCACATTCTTTTTCGCTGATACAACAGTAAATGTAAATCCCAATGCACAGGAACTCGCCGAAATCATTGAGCTTACTGCACGTGGTGTAAAGTTCTTCGATATCGAACCGCGTATTGCGGTATTATCATATTCCAATTTCGGATCTTCCAAAGGGGAAATCCCTGAGAAGACTCAAGGTGCAGTACGGCTGGCGCGCCAAAAAAATCCGGACCTTATCGTAGAAGGTGATATCCAGGCCAACGTTGCCTTCAATACACAAATACAGCAAGAGACTTTTCCGTTCAGCGCCCTGGCGAAAGAAGAAGCGAATACGTTAATCTTCCCTAACCTTGCATCAGGAAACATAGCTTATAAACTACTAATGGAAATCGGTGGTGCCGAAACTATTGGACCAATCCTGCTCGGCATGAAAAAGCCGGTTCATATTTTACAACTTGGAAGTTCGATTCGCGAAATTGTTAACATGGCAGCAATCGCCGTTGTTGACGCACAATTGTACGACCAGAACGATCACTTATAGGTTCAAAGTTCATAGTTTAAAGTTCAAGGTTGGATTGGTGTGAACGAAGGGATTTAGAAAACTGTTTGACGTTCGATGTCTGAGGTTTGAGGTTGGTTTTGCGAAAATCATTTGGGTTGTCAAATCAGCTTAGAAACTTCCGGCAGGTTGATTGAAAATACTTCGCGAATGTTTGCGTTTGAAGTTCGTCTCCCATCGTACCGTCATTCTGAGGGCACGGTTGCAAAGCAAACGCAGGCCGAAGAATCCGCATGATCAAGAAGGAAAACGAGTCGTAACGAAAATCAAAAACACCTCCGTCATCATTTCGATTCAAGTGTACCACAATACGCTTAGCTTTCTTTGACGCCTGCGCCTGAAGGACGATTCGACTAACGATAACGAGAAATGGTTCTGCTTTGCCATGTTTTTAATTAGTAGCGTGATTTTGGTTTTCTTATAACGAGTAGTTTGTTGTGCTATTTTTGGGATTCTTCATTGCGCAAACCGCTGCGCTGTCTGCAATTCGGGATGACTGTAATAGTCTGGTAGATGGCATCGCATCCTTCCTTCAACTTGTTGTCATTCATAAGTGCAGAAACCAATAAGTTACATCCCAAACAAACTCGATTTCTATGGTTTACGCAAGCGCATTTTGGTAATGTTTTTCATACTCCCTGTTGTTTTTTATACACGAGAAAATCCGACTTATTAACTTATTACGCACAGCATTCAACACACTCATTTTGTTTTTACCCT
>DASPIZ010000159.1:0-69862 GCA_035628875.1 Ohtaekwangia sp.
CGTGTCGAGGTAGAGCATCCGGCCTCAAGCGGGAAGGCCGTGGGTTCAATTCCGTTTCTCGGCTCTAAGCTGAAGCGTAATGTAGAGATTCCGGATCAAACTGGAAAGGGTTCAATTCCAATTTTCGCAAAAACTTTTCAGTGAATTCTTCCGTGTTTTCTGTGCTTTCTGTGAGCCAGTTTTCTGTGAGCCACCACCCCCATCGTTTCCGAAAATCTCATACAAGTTTGGAATTAAGATACCAATCGGTATCTTTGACTATGCGTGATCCCGAAGGAACCATCCATACCATCCTCAGAAAATCCGGCGTACTATTTAATACCCAGGGTTATAAGGCTACGTCATTGAGCGATATCACCAAGGCAACCGGATTAACAAAAGGAGCTATCTACCGCCATTTCAAAAGTAAAGAGGACCTGGAAAAGAAAGCCCTATACCACCTTTCATCCATCCTCCACGAGAAAATGCGCGAAGCCATAAAAGCGCAACCTACGGCCGGAAAAAAAATGCGCGCTATATTTTCTTTTTTTCATTCTTATATCACAAATCCTCCTATAAAAGGAGGCTGTCCCCTATTAAATGTGGCCGTGGAAGCAGATGACTCAAATCCTGCATTACGACAAGGTGCGCTGAAAATCCTGAACAGCTTACGTGAATCGCTCATCACGATTTTAGCAAATGGAATCAAACATGGCCAAATCAAAAAGGAGATCGATAAAACATATTATGCTACTGTCATTTTTGCTTCTCTGGAAGGCGCTATTATGATGAGTAAACTAAGTGGAAATAACGACGATATCAGACGCGTTATTAAACACCTCGACAAACTAATGACTGAAATTGAGATATAATTTTTTTTGCTTCGAATTGATACCAATTGGTATCTAATAAGATTAAACAAAACACTCCTCACCCCACACACTTACCAATAACACAGTGATCAATATCAAAATGAATCATCGCGTATGAAAAAATTAATCCCGCTCATACTAGGTCGTTGCATTAATCTGCTAAGTGCAATCGCACCCCGCTATGCAGGCCAAATCGGATTTAAGGTATTCTGTTATCCATTTCGCGGAACGTTAAAGCCGTACCACAAGAAATTTCTATCTACGGCAAAAACATCGATTCTTCAACATGAAGGACAGCGTATACAGGTATATCAATGGGGAAGTGGCGCAAAGAAAATTGTATTCTTCCATGGTTGGCAAAGCCATAGCTACAGGTGGAAGAACTATATTGAACAATTTCCAGCTAACGAATATACATTGTATGCATTGGATGCGCCGGGTCATGGATTAAGTACTGGAAGCTTTTTAACGGTTCCATTGTACAGTGTTGTGATAGAAAAACTGTTGCTTCAGCTTGGCGAAGTTGAAGCCGTGATCAGCCATTCCTTAGGGGCCTTCACTATTTTATATACCTTATCAAGATTACCATTGCTTCCTGTAAAGAAAACTATTCTGCTCGCGCCTCCCGGAGAAGCTACTGAGTTCTTTAACTTTTATAGGACAACGTTACGCCTCAACGACCGATCAGTTCGTCATATCGTAAATCATTTTGAAGAAGTCATTTCAAAAAAGGTTGACTTTTTTTCAGCCTCTAAGTTTGCCGCCACAATTACCCAACCCGGCTTGATTATTCACGACGAAGACGATGATGAAACTTCACACCTTCATTCCGTCGCCATACATAAGTCCTGGACAAATTCCAAACTAATCATCACAAAGGGACGTGGACATAATCTTAAGGCCCCGGAAATCCTGAAAGAGATCGTAAATTTTATTGGAACAAACAATACACTAGAGGAACGTTACGCCAACTCCATTATCCCATAAGGATTATGCAACAACTTTATTTTGTTAAAAAGAATACAATGGAATGGCGGGATGTCCCTGCACCTGTACTTCAGCATAAACAAGAAGCGATCGTGAGGCCATTTGCGGTCGCGAAAATGTGATCTTGATGATGCTTACCTGTTTAATGCACTACCATTAAAACTTCGCTTAGGAAAGTTATTCAATAAGGTCGATCCGGCGTACTTCTCCTCATTCGGGAAAATTTTTTTACAAGGGCCATTTCCATTCGGTCACGAATGCGTTGCAGAGGTTATCGAGGTCGGAGATGATGTAAGGAAACTTAAGTGTGGCGATGTGGTTTCTGTTCCGTTTCAGATTTCGTGTGGCAATTGCATGAACTGCTCAGCTGGTTACACCCACGCCTGTAACAACACCCCACCCACTTCAACGTATGGATTCGGTAAACACCTTGAATTCGGTGGTGCTGCTTCCGACTTGATTAAAGTGCCATTCGCCGATGCCATGTTAATCCCTATTCCACCTGAAATCGATGCTTTGCATCTGGCAAGCCTCAGTGATAATATCCCGGATGCTTATCGAACCGTTGGTCCTCACCTGGAAAACAATCCTGAGAAATCTGTCTTAATACTGGGAGGAGTTGCTAAAAGTATAGGTTTGTACGCCGTCGTCCTCGCCAAAGCATTAGGCAGTCCGTTGATTGACTATGTTGACTATGACGACGAAAGGAGGTCTTCGGCATTAAGATCAGGTGCCAATAACGTGTTTGCATCATTTAGTCAGATATCCCGGAAATACGATATCGTGGTGGATGCCTCTTCCAACAAAAAAGGATTAGATACTGCGATCAGAAGTTTGGCAAAAGGTGGCGTTTGCACCGCCGTCGGAATTTATATGCGTAAGACCTGTTTTCCTTTCATTGACATGTATACCAATGGAGGTACGTTTATTACCGGTTTTGCAAATGCGCAACCCAATGCATTAAAAGCCCTTGACTTAATAAAGAAAAAGAAACTGGATCTCAGCCTGGTGACTTCCACCCTATCGACCTGGGATAATGCAATCGATGCGTTTTTAACAAAATCCACCAAGGTGATTGTACACAGGGAAAGGGAATTTGTTCCTAAAATTGAACAATCAAATTAGATACAACGAGCCTTAGTACCGAAGGAGGGACTCGAACCCTCATGTCTTGCGACACACGCCCCTGAAACGTGCGTGTCTACCAATTCCACCACTTCGGTTTAAAAACATCTGCATCAACTTCTTCACGAAGCTGATGCAGACCTGGTGCCCAGGACTGGACTCGAACCAGCACACCCGTTAAGGCACTACCCCCTCAAAGTAGCGTGTCTACCAATTTCACCACCTGGGCAATTCATTTGTGGCAAGGTATTAAGGGCGACAAATGTAAAAACCTTTACCAATTTTCACAACCGGAGCCAAATTATAAATAACTACGTGGCTAAATCTCTTAACGCCACAGTCAACTGGCCTATTTCAGCCAACCTTCCACCTCTTCCACGGTAGGATTTTGAACGCCTTCCAGTTTTAACTTTTTACGTGTACCACAAACATCGTTAAAAAGTTTGGAAGCTTTCATTTCCCGCATCTGAGCCAGCGATTGAAAACCGAGTTTCTCGAGAATCGGAATTAATTCTGCACGAACACCGGCCGCTTCAAATTCTGCCGCATCAAAGCCGGCAACCGATTTTTCCGGCTTCATTTGCGGGAAAAATAATACATCTTGAATCGATGCTGAATTTGTCATGATCATGCTGAGACGATCGATACCAATACCCAAACCTGCGGTAGGCGGCATACCAAATTCCAGCGCGCGAAGAAAATCTTCATCCAGAGTCATGGCTTCTTCATCACCACGTTTACCCAGCTCAAGTTGCTGCTCGAACCGTTCACGCTGATCGATCGGATCATTTAATTCGGAAAATGAGTTGGCTATTTCTTTCCGGTTACAAATCGCTTCAAACCGCTCCACCAATCCTTGTTTCGTCCGGTGTTTTTTTGCCAGCGGCGACATTTCAATGGGATAATCTGTAATAAACGTAGGCTGAATTAATTCCGGCTCGCACGTCTCGCCAAAGATCTGATCGATAAGTTTTCCCTTGCCCATCGTTTCATCCATGGGCACATTAAGTTTTTTACATGTATCGCGCAGGGCAACTTCATCCATGGCGGAAATATCTATACCAGTAAAATGCTGAATCGCTTCAAACATGGTATAACGTTTCCATGGTCTTTTGAAGTCAATGATATTTTCACCCACCTGAACTTTTGTTGTTCCGTGAAGGTCAAGGGCTACTTTTTCAATCATTTCCTCCACCAGATCCATCATCCAGTAATAGTCTTTATACGCAACGTATAATTCTATTTGAGTAAATTCCGGATTATGAAATCGAGACATCCCTTCGTTACGAAAGTCTTTGGAGAATTCGTAAACGCCATTGAAACCACCTACAATCAATCGCTTTAGGTACAACTCATTCGCAATACGCAGATACAACGTCATATCAAGTGTATTGTGATGTGTTTTAAATGGCCTTGCTGCTGCACCTCCATATAGTGGCTGAAGCACAGGTGTCTCTACTTCAAGATATCCTTTCTTATTGAGATGCTCACGCATGGAGTTCACCAGTTGTGTACGTTTTACAAACGTATCGCGAACCTGAGGATTTACAACAAGATCAACATAACGCATGCGATAACGTTGTTCAGAATCAGTAAAGGCGTCATGACGCGTTACATTTCCCTGTTCGTCCACAGATTCTTTCACAATAGGTAGAGGTCGTAATGACTTTGAAAGCACCGTAAATGAGGTAACATGAATGGAAATTTCACCTGTTTGTGTGGTGAAGCCATATCCTTTCACGCCGATGATGTCACCAATATCAATTAACTTCTTGAATACGGTATTGTATAAAGTTTTATCTTCCCCCGGACAGATATCATCACGGCGAATGTAAATCTGGATGCGACCGGTTTCATCCTGCAGTTCAGCGAACGAAGCATTACCCATGATACGCCTGCTCATGATACGTCCGGCGATTAATACATTATTGAACCCACCTTCCGATTTGGCAAAATTCTCCAGGATTTCCTTCGCAGAAGCGTTGACTTCAAATAATTCGGCTGGATAAGGATTGATGCCTAGCTTTTCAAGCTCTTCTTTGCTTTTCCTTCGGATGATCTCCTGTTCGCTTAATTGCATAAATAAAATTTTCGCAAAAATACGCTAAATAGGGAGAAATGGAAGGCGACAGTGCAGGAGGTTTAATGTTTGAAGTCCAATCACAGTTTTTTACTTTCTTTTCTCCGTTTTAATTCCTTTCGAATCAGCGTTAATTCCCGGCTACTTTGTCCCGCCACCGAAGTGTTTTCTTCCGCCCTTCGAAATAAATACGGCATCACCTTTTTGACAGGGCCATACGGAACATACTTCGCGACATTGTATCCGGCCTTGGCCAGATTAAACGAAATGTTATCACTCATGCCATAGAGTTGTGCAAACCAAATACGCTGATCGTTATTTGCCATATTATGCTTCTCCATCATAACGGTGAGGAAATAATTACTATACTCATTGTGAGAACCACACATCATATTCACCCGTTGCTTATTCTCCAGACAATACAACAGTGCTTCGTTAAAAGCATGATCGGTTGCATCCTTATGCGGATGAATAGGACTTTGATAACCAAATCTTTCGGCACGCTCCCGTTCTTTTTCCATATAAGCACCGCGAACGAGTTTTGCGCCCAACAGAAAGTTATGCATCACTGCAGTATTACAGGCTTCTTTAAGATTTATCAATGAAACCGTTCTGTAAAGCTGAAAAGTATTAAACACAATGGCCTTTTCCCCATTGTATAAACGCATCATTTCGTAGGCCATCGCATCGATTGGCTCCTGGATCCAGCTTTCTTCAGCATCAATTAAGACAGGCACACCCGAGTCATAAGCCCGTTCACAAATTTTATTAACACGAAGACGAATCCTGTTATACGCTTCCGCTTCCGCGGATGTGAGTGTCGTTTTTTGTTGGACTTTCTCCAACAGCGCAACCGAAGCAATACCACTTATTTTAAAAACGCTAAACGGAATATGCGATTCGCTCCTGGCCTTTTCTATCGTACGAAGGGTTTCTTCAACGGCATTGTCAAAACCTGCTTCTGTTTTTTCACCTTCAGCAGAATAATCGAGAATTGTCTGAACGCCGTAATTCGCCAGCTGTTCAATGACTCTTTCACTATCAGCAATGCTTTCACCACCACAAAAGTGTTCAAAAGCAGTCCGTTTGATGATCGAATCAACAGGAAGTCGCAAAAGGAAAGAAAATTTAACAAACCCCGTCGCAAGCGAAGAAATCCAGGGATGGTTAACCAATGAAAAAATAAAGTTTGCCTTTCGAAGTGCGTTGTCTGATTTATACTTAAATGCGACAGCAGTATTGTCAAATGAAATTTGGGGAGCTGTTTCCATACTCAATTTAGGTACGCAAATATAAATACAAACAAATGTTAGCTCGTAGACTTTTAATTTTTCTTTTTTAAAACTGAATGCCTATACCTGGCTTGTTTACTGTTGCCCACACCCATAACTTTCGCGCTGAAAGGTCATTATTCAAATGCTTCCGGAAAACATTTTATTTAGCCAGGATCCCAATGCAGATTTAGCGCAGTTTCTGCGGCGTAAAAAATACAGTAACGTCGTTGTACTGGTTGATGAAAATACCCGCAAAAACTGTTTTCCAGAAATCAGGGAAGCCTTACCTGATTTAAAAATTATTGAAGTGAAAAGCGGCGAAGAACAAAAAAATATTGCCACGTGTAGTTTGATCTGGGAGGAAATGACAACGATGGCACTAGACCGGCATGCCCTGTTGATTGTATTGGGCGGTGGCGTACTTGGCGATATGGGCGGATTTTGTGCAGCTACTTATAAACGTGGAATAGATTTTATTTTAATTCCCACGACTTTACTGGCACAGGTGGATGCGAGCATTGGCGGAAAACTTGGTGTTGATTTTAATAATTATAAAAATCATATCGGTGTATTCCAACAACCTGCCTTGACCTTGTTATTCAGTGGATTTTTGAAAACACTTCCCGTATCCGAGTTGAGGTCAGGATTTGCTGAAGTGATAAAGCATTGTTTGATTTCCGATGCTGCAATGTGGACGGAAATCAGCTCCAGGAAACTGAATGAGCAACGTTGGGAAATACTGGCAAAACACTCTGTCGAGTTCAAGGCGCGTGTAACAACGGAAGACCCAAAAGAAAAAGGACTACGAAAAATTCTGAATGCCGGCCATACTATTGGTCATGCCGTGGAGAGTTACCTGTTAAGCAAAGGTCACCGCATTTTACACGGGGAAGCTATCGCCATCGGTTTGATTGCAGAATGTTTTATCGCCAACCAAAGAAATTTTTTATCTGAAAAAGAATTACAGGCGATCAAGACCTTTATTGTCCAGGTATTTGGTAAGGTATGCCTTACGGAAAGCGATATCCGGGAAAGCGCTAAGTTTGCACTTCAGGACAAGAAAAATAAAGGAAACCAGATTCTTTGCGTTCTCCTCGATGGAATCGGAAAAGCGCGATGGGATGAAGAAATTAGCATCAACGAAATAAAATCCGCACTGGATTACTACCAATCCGTTTAGATATAATAATGTGCTTCAGTTTCATCCATTACCACTTCAGGCTTGAAGGATTTTTTCACTGAATCAGTTCTCCTCACCAGGTAACTACGTGTTCTCTCT
Organism: Ohtaekwangia sp.; assembly: GCA_035628875.1. Lineage (GTDB taxonomy): Bacteria > Bacteroidota > Bacteroidia > Cytophagales > Cyclobacteriaceae > Ohtaekwangia. The sequence goes on from DASPIZ010000159.1 coordinate 7,597, forward strand.
TTACGATCACCCGTAAGTAACCATGCTGTTAAAATTGCACCGGAAGCAATCCCTACACCCAATGCCAGTTTTTTTGTTACGCCCATATTACTTCAATAACTTTTTTTCACTGCTAAATGTTTCACTTCGCCCGGAATTATCTTTTATAAAAGTATAATTTAGCCCCTGTATTTACTTTGACTGCTTAGATCATGCAACTTAAACTTACCCCGGTTATTGAAGGAACTGCAAACTTGTTGCCAGCTTCTAAAAGTATCAGCAATCGCGCCCTGATTATTAACGCCCTGGCAGGAAATCATTCCGAGCTCCACAATTTATCAGATGCCAACGATACACAGTTGATGTTGCGTCTTATCAATTCGCCAGAAAAGACCATAGATGTAGAGGATGCAGGAACGACGATGCGTTTTCTCACCGCCTTTTTTGCAGTTAACAACCAAAACAAGATTTTAACGGGAACTTCCCGAATGAAAGAACGCCCGATCGGATTATTGGTGGATGCCTTACGCTCCTTGGGCGCAAGCATAGATTATTTGGAAAACGATGGGTACCCTCCATTGGAGATTAAAGAATTTTCAACACAAAAGACAAATACCCTGAACATTCGTGGCGATGTGAGCAGTCAGTACATTTCTGCCCTCATGATGGTTTCTCCAGCACTTCCACAAGGCCTCACGCTAAACCTGGAAGGAAAAGTGGGAAGTCGTCCATACATTGAAATGACAGCTTCTATCATGAAACATTTCGGGGCGACGTGCGAGCTGCTCTCCGACAAGGTTATTATCCCACATCAGGAGTATCACCCTGCCACTTACACTGTGGAATCAGACTGGTCTGCGGCGAGCTATTGGTTTGCGCTTGCAGCATTGGCAAAGAAGGCAAACATCGTTTTACCACGACTTTCGTTGCAATCCCTGCAAGGTGATAGCGTAATTGTATCCATCATGGAAAAGCTCGGTGTTCATGCGGTTATGAAAAATGATCTTTTACACCTGAGTCAGCAAAGATCCGAAAATGAAATCAGTTGGGACTTCACACACTGCCCTGACCTTGGACAAACTGTAGCTGTAGTCTGTGCAGCAAAAGGTGTCAGGGGAAATTTCACCGGATTGGAAAGTTTACGGATTAAGGAGACCGACCGTATTGCCGCATTGCAGAACGAACTTCGAAAAATAGGAGCTGATCTCATTGAACATGACTCAGCACACTGGACATTGGTGCCTTCGACCATGTTACCACAAATTGCATCGTTTGCCACATACAAGGATCACCGAATGGCCATGGCCTTTGCTCCCCTGGCTACTCGTATGACGGTTGAGATTGACAAACCGGAAGTGGTTAAAAAATCTTATCCGAACTACTGGAACGACCTTAAGACCTGTGGAATATCTATCGACTAGCGCGCATTCGCAAAAGTTAAATAAAGCCCTGGGCCATTGGGCGGCTCACACTGGGTCACGATTTTCCGACTTTTGGAATTTTTGGTGTGCCACTAAAAACGAAGGTTTTCGAAGTAGGCCGGGGCGAGGAGTAAACGGCTGCCATACCAGGAAAACATTTCACCGTCTACCAATACCGTTGTAGCATCTGGAAATAACGACTTAATTTCTTCAGCGTGCCTTTCACGAAAAGGGTAAGGTTCTGAAGAAAGAAAAACCAGATCCGGTTTCAACGATTGGATACTATCTGCGGTTATTTCCGGGTAACGTTCTTCCTCCAGGATATTAACAAACCCGTTTCTCGATAACATATCATCAATAAATGTATTTTTTCCCACAGCCATCCATGGCTTTCTCCAAATGAGATACAAAACAGACCGTTTTTTGCGGGGTTTAAGATCTTCAAAAGAAGATTTGATCTTTTGAAGTAAAGCATTAGCCTTTTCAGTTTTTCCTGCTATTTCAGCCACCGCAATCATCATCTTAAGTGCATCATCCAGTGAATAGATATCACTCATCCATACAGGAAAATCGTTTCTTAACCTGTAAATGCCTTCAGGATAATTCTCCTCCTTATTTCCTATAACCAAATCTGGTTTTAATGCAGCTATGGCTTCGAAAGAAAAATTCTTGGTACCTCCGATGTGGATTTTGGTTTTATACCAAACCGACGGATGAATACAAAATTTAGTGATACCAATAACTTCCTGATCAAGTGCAAGAGAAGCAAGCCATTCGGTTTGAGACGGCACTAACGATATAATCCGTTTCGGTGGGAAAGGAAAAGTAATTCGTTCGCCAAGCTGGTCTGTAACAGTTTTCGGAGTCTGCATGAGAATCAAATTTCAAACACCGAGATTCAAAATGCAAGTCATTCAAAATTAATCCACAGCCCAGTAAACAGTTGCGTGATGCCGTTTGTAAATAAAGCGAGTAGGAAAAGAAAGGATAAAAAAACGCACAGAGCACATAAAGAAAAGACCCTCTCTATAAAACTTTATGACCCCGTGCGTAATACTATTGTAAACGATCTTCGTTCGGATCATTTTGAATTTCAAAAAAACGCATAATGACCAAAGAACTCTCTCAAAAAACTTTGAATCATTATACGTATATTATAAATGATCAGGTTAGGGATCACTGTTAATATCTTAAAAAACGCACAGAGCAATCAAAGAAAAGACCCTCTCTGTAAAAACTCTGGCTACCCCGTGCGTAGATCTTTTACCAGTTAAATTAGATCAGTATTGCCATACTGCTTAACTGGCTGGATACTTTCAGATTTGAACCCGAAACCACACCCTGGTTTAATTCAAATTTAAGTTTTCCATCAACCACCCGGAAGTTGATACAACTTCCTTTGTGGCCCATTCCATTACCATCCGTTACGGTTAAAATCGATTTACCGTCCGTACTGGTTTTAATATTATCAAACTCTTTATTCTTGCTTTTCCCAACGTAAACCACTTGGCAAGAACCTGATTCGCTCGAAGAAGCTAGCTTCTTGATTACATATTTTTTACTTCCCTTCGGTTTGCCGTCGTACCATTGTTTCAATGTATTGTAGACGTTGTCGTCACCAATCACGCCGACTATAAACTGGCCGGCTTCCGATTCATCTGGCCATTGTACATACTTTATAAAGTTGTAAACCATGGCTGCATGAATTTCATGCGTTGGCCTTTGTTGCGCCTGTACACTTCCGCATACCAGCAAGGAAAATAAAAATATAAAGGTCTTCATAGATTAATGGTTAGTTTAACTACTTTCTGAATCTATGATTTAACTCTGGAATTACCCCAACCCCGATTGCTCGGAGCTGAGGTTTCCAAACAACCCATTAAATCAATATCGCCATAGAAGAAAGCGCACCCGAAACTTTCAGATTTGAGGCCTCAATCGCTTTTTGATTGAGCTCAAACTTCAGTTTATTATCAACTGTTTTAAAGTTAATACCGCTCCCCTTCTCACCTAGTCCCGTTTTATCTGTAATTACTAAAGTTCCTTTTCCTTTCACCTTATCGTTTGCCGCATCGAACTCGCCACTTTTATTGCGGTCAATAAAGAGTACGTGGCACTCAGTAACTTCGGAGGCTGAGTTAAACCTCTTGATCACATACTTCTTTGAACCACGCGGTTTACCACCATACCAGTCGTTAAGGGTGTTGTACACATCATTGTTCCCAATCACACCAATCACAAACTCACCTGCACCTGAGTGATCAGGCCATTGAACATATTTTGTAAAATTAAACACCATCATAGAATACACTTCATGCACAGGTCTGGTTTGTGCTGAAGCTTGCTGCCCCAAGAAGAGCGTTAAAACCGCCAGAACAACAGCTTGTAAAAATTTCATATCAGGTTAAATTTTGGTTATTTGTACAATACAAAAATAGGTTCTGCAATCATCGTGCAAGAACCTATTCAGGATGTAACCTTAGGGATGTAAGTTTTTAGAAGAAGTGCTTACTTAATGTAGCGGAAATCATGGCCAGCTTTGAGTTGTAGCAGAAATTCGTAAATCAGGTTAATTACGTTATCTACATCCTCTTTATGTACCATTTCAACAGTTGTATGCATATATTTCAACGGAAGTGATATTAAGGCAGAGGCTACGCCTTCGGCAGAATACGCAAACGAATCTGTATCGGTTCCGGTAGACCGCGAAACTGCCTGGCGTTGAAATGGAATTTTCCGTTTTTGGGCTGTCTCGATTACCATTTTGAGAACGTTATTCTGTACTGCGGGACCATAACAAATCACCGGACCGTTCCCGCACTTCAGGTTTCCACTGTCCTTTTTATTATACATCGGGGATTGCGTGTCGTGGGTCACATCGGTACAAATGGCAAGATCAGGCTTAATTCGACGGGAGATCATTTCCGCACCACGCAAACCGATTTCTTCCTGCACGGCGTTAACAATGTATAATCCAAAAGGAAGTTTCTTTTTGTTTTCGTGAAGGCGGCGTGCTACTTCCGCAATTATAAATCCTCCCATTCTGTTATCCAATGCGCGGCCTACCAGGAAGTTTTTATGCAGCTCCATTAACTCATCTTCGAAAGTGATCACACATCCTACATGGATACCCAGCGATTCAACTTCCTTTTTAGACTCTGCACCAACGTCAATAAAAATATTCTTGAGCGAAGGAGCTTCTTCTCTTGCCGCGTCGCGAACGTGAATTGCCGGCCATCCGAATACTCCTTTGACAATTCCCTGATCGGTATGAATGTTTACTCTTTTACTGGGTGCGATTTGATGATCAGATCCTCCGTTTCTTCGAACGTAGATATAACCGTCTTCCGTGATATAGTTAACAAACCAGGAAATCTCATCCGCATGCGCTTCAATAACAACCTTATAAGCGGCCTTTGGATTTACAATTCCAACAGCAGTTCCATATACATCAACCATGTATTCACTGATATACGGTTTTAGATAATCAAGCCAAATCTGTTGTCCGGAAGATTCAAAACCGGTAGGTGAAGCATTGTTGAGATACTCGTAGAGAAATTGTTTGCTTTTTTTGTCCATAATCAAATCATAATTCAGGTTTGCTCCTTTCTATAAAGGAATATTTCCATGTTTTTTCTTTGGCAATTTAGCTACTTTGTTTTCTAACATTTTAAAAGCACGAATAAGTTTTTCACGCGTCTGCTCCGGATAAATAACTTCATCGATGTATCCACGATGGGCAGCCCGGTAAGGATTAGCAAACTTGTGGGTATACTCATCTACCTTTTCCTGTAATTTTCGCTCGGGGTCGGAAGCTTCTGCAATTTCTTTTTTGAAGATGATTTCAGCTGCTCCTTTTGCACCCATCACTGCAATCTCTGCCGTGGGCCAGGCGAAATTCAGGTCGGCACCAATGTGTTTTGAATTCATCACATCATAGGCTCCGCCATACGCTTTACGAGTGATTACAGTAATCCGGGGCACAGTCGCTTCTGAAAAAGCAAAAAGTAATTTTGCGCCATTTGTAATGATGGCGTTCCATTCCTGATCTGTACCTGGCAAAAATCCTGGCACATCTTCAAACACGAGAAGGGGGATATTAAAACAATCACAAAACCTTACAAATCGTGCGCCTTTTACACTGGCATCGATATCAAGTACACCAGCCAAAGACGCAGGCTGATTACCAACTATACCAATGCTTCGTCCGGCCAGACGCGCAAATCCAACCACAATGTTTTCTGCAAAATTTTTATGGACCTCGAAGAAGCTGCCATCATCAACAACACCGTTAATAACCTCCCGCATATCATACGGTTGATTTGGGTTCGCCGGTATAATATCATTTAAGAGTGGTCTCTTCTCATCGGCAGGTGCATAGGGTAGCCGTGGCGCGTCATCCTCGCAGTTCTGCGGAATATAACTCAGTAAAGTCTTAATGTAGTCGATACATTGAATCTCATTCGCACAAGCGAAGTGTGTTACGCCGCTTTTGGAGCTGTGGGTAACCGCACCACCTAATTCTTCAGCGGTAACATTTTCATGCGTTACGGTTTTTACAACGTTCGGGCCCGTAACAAACATGAACGATGTATTTTCAACCATCAAAATAAAATCAGTAATCGCCGGAGAATAAACAGCACCACCGGCACATGGTCCCATAATGGCAGAAATCTGCGGTATCACACCAGATGCCAGTGTATTCCTGTAAAAGATATCAGCGTACCCGCCTAAGGACACAACACCTTCCTGGATCCGCGCTCCACCGCTGTCGTTTAAGCCGATAAGTGGCGCTCCATTCTGCATCGCGAGATCCATGATCTTTACAATTTTTTCTGCATGCGTCTCTGACAACGAACCGCCGAAAATGGTAAAGTCCTGTGAAAAAACATAAACGAGACGCCCCCGCACTGTGCCATAACCTGTAATAACACCATCGCCCAGATAATATTCTTTATCGAGACCGAAGTCTTTACTTCGATGCATTACAAATTTCCCCAACTCCTCAAAAGAGCCGTCATCTACCAGGAGCAGAATCCGTTCGCGCGCGGTTAATTTACCTTTCGCATGTTGCTGCTGGATCCTTTTTTCTCCCCCTCCCAAAAGGGCTTCCTGATTTTTTCTTTCCAACTCCCTGAACTTCCCCGAAAGCAAAGGATCGTTGATGTGATTGGCCATATCTCAATGTATTTGAATGCTAAATATAATTGTCTTGCGTGGGATTCAAAGTATTTGAAAAATCGTGTACCGTGTTTGAGCCCTGTTACCTAGTGTATCGATATTTTTTTAACTTCACCCGCCTTTAACCATGAAAAACAAAATAGGGATTATCGATATGGGAACCAACACGTTCCATCTGCTGCTGGCTGAAGCCGATGCACGCGGGTATCATATTACCTATCGCGACAGGTTAGCTGTAAAGATCGGCAAGAACGGTATTAACCGGGGCATTATCACCGAAGAAGGTATGAACCGTGCTTTATTGGCCATGCAAAGCTTTAAAAACATGGCCGACCAACACAATGTGTCTAAAATTTATGCCTTTGGAACAAGTGCCCTTCGTAATGCCTCAAATAGTAACGACATTGTTCAGCGCATTGAAGCTGTAACAGGGATAAAAGCAAATATTATTTCCGGCGATCTTGAAGCTGAATACATTTACCTGGGCGTAAAATCGGCACTCGGGTTAGGAGAAGAAAATTCGCTGATCATCGACATTGGTGGTGGAAGTGTTGAGTTTATTATTGGGAACAACCACCAGATACACTGGAAAAAAAGTTTTGAAATTGGCGCTCAACGGCTGCTGGAAAAATTTCAACAACATGACCCGATTACCACTGAAGAGCTTCATGCCCTGGATGATTACTTTAAAGATAATTTAACGCTGCTTTTCGATGCGTTAAAACGTTTGCCAACCCATACCATGGTTGGCTCTTCCGGCACATTCGATACACTGAGTGATATATTTTGCGCTGAACATGATATTCACAAACCCGTTGAAGAAGTAGAAACGCCATTGACCATTGAAGGATTTTACGACATTTATCACAAGATATTAACCATGGATCGCGCGCAGCGCCTGCAAATTCCGGGAATGGTAGAAATGCGTGTAGACATGATCGTTGTAGCGTGTTGTCTCATCCGTTATTTATTGGAACATCACACCTTCAACCGAATACGTGTCTCCACTTACTCGCTGAAAGAAGGCGTATTGGCTTCGATGATTGATGAAAGCACCATGACTTTCAAATGATACCATACTGCGCCGGTAACAGTCTCTTCACAACTTTAACGTATTGGTTTGTTAGTACCACTTACAAATCTCTGCATTTAGATTATTCAAACTCAAAGGTCTTTATATCCTTTCGTGATGTGAACATTCTGTAAAAACCACAATATTGCAGTCATTATGGATCCACTATTTTCACTATCGCAACTGGAACGTTTTACATATGACGTTTTTATTCGCATGGGGTGTTCTCAAGCGCATGCAAAGCTCGCTACAGAAGTTTTGCTTAATGCAGATTTGCGCGGCATTGATTCTCATGGTATCGCCCGATTGTCCGGATATGTACGCCTCTGGGAAGCGAAGCGAATAAATGCTACACCTTACATCCGCATTGTGCATGAATCGCCAAGTACGGCAGTTGTAGATGGTGATAGTGGATTAGGTTTAGTCGTAGCGCCCTATGCGATGTCTGTTGCCATCGAAAAAGCAAATAAGGCGGGTACCGGCTGGGTTGCCGTTAAGAACTCAAATCATTTCGGTATAGCAGGTCACCATGCAATGATCGCGCTTTCACACGACATGATTGGAATCTCAATGACCAACGCAAGCCCGCTCGTAGCTCCGACGTTCTCCATAGAAAGATTACTCGGTACAAATCCAATTGCTGTAGCGATTCCGGCAGGTGAGCAGCCTCCTTTTGTTGCTGATTTTGCGACTACCACAGCAGCAAATGGGAAACTTGAAATCCTCCAACGCCAGAATAAAATGGCGCCTGTGGGATGGATTCAAAAACAGAACGGTGATCCATCAGAAAATCCACATGAGTTAAAAGATGGCGGTGCGCTTATTCCGCTGGGAAGTGACCGGGACCATGGGAGCCACAAAGGATTTTGCCTTGGCGCCTGGGTGGATATTTTTTCAGCCGTGCTTTCCGGTGCGAACTATGGACCCTGGGTACCGCCTTTTGTTGCTTTCTTATCACCACCTGCCGATCCGGTAGGAGAAGGTATCGGTCACTTCGTTGGCGCCATGCGTGTCGATGCCTTCAGATCGACGGACGATTTTAAGAAAAACATGGATACCTGGATCAGTCGGTTCAGAAATGCCAAAACCGTCGATGGACAGGAGCGCGTAATTATTCCAGGAGATCCGGAAAGAGAAATGAGCAAAATCCGTACAACGGAAGGGATACCTGTAAACCCTAAAGTTGTTGAAGATCTGAAATTACTCGCTGAAAAATTAAAGCTGAGTTTTTAGAATCCTGCAGTTACACCTGCGCGAATAACCCACGGGCTGTTATAGGGCGTTACTTCACCTGAATAGGGGCTTTCGTAACTAAAATTATAGAGGGCGAGCAAATAGAATCCAGCTTTGGAACCTAAAGGTTGAAAAAAGCCACCGCCAGCGAGAAAGCTATTATAGCTATCTCGAAGTTTCTTTTTATCGGTATCAATAGCGTAAACATAATTCAGGTATTCATATTCGGCGTGAACGAATAGCGGCCCGTAGAAATTGTAGCGTCCAAATATACTGGCGCCATAATCATTCGTAGATATTTTTGGTGTTACTTCTTTGTATTTGTTATACTGATATTGAAGCTGAATACCTCCTGCCAAGCGATTGGTGAATCGGTAACCAATTAAGGGTGACACAGAAATATTATCACTGTAACTGGAGAATGACAATCCAAAACCTCCACCGGTAAAGATCCGATCTTTAAAAGAAGCTTCTTCACTCAGTTCATCTTCTCCCCACTGAGCAAAAGCCACGCTACACGTTAAAAGCACCAGACCCGTCAGTAATAACTTTTTCATATGCTTAATCGATTTCTTCAATAATGAAAATATCTTCAGTCTGCTTTTTCATAAGGTACTTCTCACGTGCGAATTTCTCAATGGATTCCTTGTCGCCAAATAATTCATCGCGATCCTTTTCCACTTCCTTAATCTTCACTTCATAGTATTCCTTCTCATTCTCCAGTGCATTAAGCTTTGAAGTTAACTGATAACGCGCAATGATGTTATTGGAATCCAGTAACAACATCCATAACAAAAATCCGGCAGCGCCTATGATATAAAAATTACGGAAGACTTGGGGAATACGTTTATACATAAAGCAGTTGAAAAAGTTATACGAATATAGCGAAAAAAAGATTAGTATAATGAAACGCTTTTTTTATGAACCAATGGAATCGCATTTCCTACTTGGGTAAATAGCCATAAAAAGGAAACAAAAATGCCGGTCAAGCCGGCATTTTTCACAAAGTCACAATAACGAAATCCTTAAAATTTTCTTCCCGGGAAATAAGCAACCTCACCCAGTTCCTCTTCGATTCTGATCAACTGATTGTACTTGGCCATCCGATCTGAACGGCTTGCTGATCCGGTTTTGATCTGTCCGGTATTAAGGGCTACGGCAAGATCAGCAATGGTACTGTCTTCAGTTTCACCTGAACGGTGAGACATTACACTCTTATAAGCATTGCGTTTCGCCAGGTTAACGGCATCGATCGTTTCTGTAAGTGAACCAATCTGATTTACCTTAACGAGAATTGAATTCGCTACACCTTGATCAATACCATCCTGCAGACGTGTTACATTCGTTACGAACAAGTCGTCGCCTACCAGTTGAACTTTAGCACCGATAGCGTCGGTCAATCCCTTCCAACCAGTCCAATCGTCTTCTGCCATACCATCTTCAATAGAGATGATAGGGTATTTCTTAGCCCACGACGCCCAGTATTCAACCATTTCAGCAGAGCTTAATGACTTACCACTTGACTTCTTGAATGTGTAGGCATTTGTTTTGGCATCATAAAATTCTGAGCTGGCTGCATCCATTGCAATAAAGACATCTTCACCTGGTTTGAAACCAGCTTTCTCAATGGCCTTCAATACAATTTCAATAGCCTCTTCGTTAGATTTAATGTTAGGTGCGAATCCACCTTCATCGCCTACATTCGTAGACAATCCAGCATCATGTAATACTTTTTTCAGGGTATGAAATATTTCAGTACCCATACGAAGCGATTCAGAAAATGTATCTGCTTTCACGGGCATTACCATGAATTCCTGGAAGTCGATTGAGTTATCTGCATGAGATCCTCCATTAAGAATGTTCATCATCGGAACAGGCAATGTATTGGCGTTAACACCACCTATATAACGATACAATGGTAAGCCAGCTTCCATGGCAGCAGCTTTAGCAATTGCCAACGATGTACCGAGGATAGCATTCGCACCAAGATTTCCTTTATTCGGAGTACCATCCAGTTCGAGCATTATTTTATCGAGGAGGTTTTGATCGAACACATCAAACCCAATTATCTCTGCTGAAATTTTTGTGTTAACATTTTCAACAGCTTTCGTAACACCTTTCCCTACATATCTCTTTTTATCGCCATCACGAAGTTCAACGGCTTCGTGGGTTCCCGTAGAAGCACCGGAAGGAACTGCTGCACGACCAAAAGCGCCTGATTCAGTTACCACATCAACTTCTACAGTTGGGTTTCCGCGGCTGTCAAGTATCTGACGTGCATGAATGCTTTCAATTAAGCTCATAGTAATTTTAATTTATGGATTTGTTTAAGATTTGGTTTCTGAAGCCTGGGGTGTTTTTATATCCTCCCGTATCAGTTTAATAAAATCATCAAAAAGATATCTTGAGTCATGAGGACCCGGTGAAGCTTCTGGGTGATACTGAACGGAAAATGCCTTCTTGTCTTTCCTGCGAATTCCCATGATGGTGTTATCATTCAAATGCAAGTGTGTAACTTCAACATCTGGGTTTTTATCAATGTCTTTTTCACTTACGGCGAAACCGTGATTTTGGGAAGTCATTTCTCCCTTCCCTGTAAAAAGATTTTTAACAGGATGGTTCAACCCACGGTGTCCATGGTGCATCTTATACGTTGACACACCTGACGCACGGGCGAGGATTTGATGACCAAGACAAATGCCAAAAAGAGGTTTGCTTGAATCCAATGCTTTCTTTACTGTCGTCACCGCATAATCCATAGCAGCAGGATCGCCAGGGCCGTTTGAAATAAAGTAGCCATCCGGTTTCCATGCAGCCATCTCATCGTAGGATGTTTTTGCAGGAAACACCTTACAGTAGCATCCCCTCGCGGCAAGATTCTCAACAATACTCCGCTTCATACCAAGGTCAAGTATGGCAACCTTGAATGGTGCATCCGGATCTCCAACATAATATGGTTCTTTGGTTGTAACCACGGATGAAAGTTCGAGTCCATCCATCGATGGCACTTTCTTAATCGCCATGAGCAGTTCATCAGGATTTAGTTCAGAGGAAATGATGGCATTCATTGCACCCTTATTCCGGATGTAACGCACCAACATGCGGGTATCGACATCTGTGATGCCCACAACGCCCTTCTTCTCTAGGTATTGCTGGAGGCTTTCCTGTGCGGACTTTCGGCTGAATTCTTTAGCAAAATCATTAACTACAAGGCCAGCTATTTTAGGGGCACTGGACTCCTGTTCATCATCGAGCGCACCATAATTACCGATATGGGGTGTCGTGTTTACAATGATTTGTCCATAGTAAGATGGGTCAGTGTAAATTTCCTGATACCCTGTCATACCGGTATTGAAGCAAATCTCGCCTCCGGAGGTTCCAATTTTACCAATGGCCTTTCCTTCGATTAGCAGGCCGTCTTCAAGAAGTAAATACGCTTTTTTCTGTTGCATAAGTGGTCACAAAAATACGTTAGGTTTTTCAGGATTATAAAGGATAGAACAGTCAATTTGGTAACGTTTGAACAAAAAAAAGGGATCAAACTTAGTTTAATCCCTTTTTCACAATATTTATAGATTGAAACACTATTCTTTCTCTTTTTTAGAGGATTTCTTAGGTTTTTTCTCTGCCTTAGGCTCTGCAGATGCGTCTGGTGTTGCTGCTTCTTCCGCCGCTGCCTCCTGAGTACCGTCCGCTTTTTTGCCACCTCTCCGGCTGCGGCGTGTCTTAGCTTGTTTTACAGCGCCGTCCTTCGTGTAAAGCGTATTGAAATCTACCAACTCTATCAAGCACATTTCTGCGTTATCACCAACACGGGTATCACCCATTTTAATGATACGGGTATAACCACCCGGACGATCAGAAATTTTTCCAGCTACTTCACCAAACAATGTTTTTACTGATTCTTTATTTTGAAGATAAGAGAATACAGTTCTTCTTGAATGGGTTGTGTCGTCTTTTGCTTTTGTGATCAACGGCTCAACATATTTACGCAAAGCTTTCGCTTTCGCTACTGTCGTCGTAATCCTTTTATTTAAGATCAGGGAAGAAGCCATATTTGAAAGCAATGCACTTCTGTGCGATGCCATTCTTCCCAAATGATTAATTTTCTTACCGTGTCTCATGATTTCTTAATCTTCCTCAAGTTTATACTTACCAAGATCCATTCCGAATGTCAGATTCTTTTCGGCTACCAATTGTTCCAGTTCAGCAAGTGACTTTTTACCGAAATTTCTGAATTTCATCATATCAGATATTTCCAGTTGAACAAGATCGCCTAATGTTTTTACATCAGCTGCCTTGAGACAGTTATATGCACGAACAGAGAGATCGAGATCATGAAGCGGAGTTTTTAACAGCTTGCGCATGTGTAACATCTCTTCATCTACCTGTTCAACCTCTGCATCCTTACCCGTCTCCAGTTCCATTGACTTATCGGAGAACAGGGCAAAGTGCTTAATCAGAATATAAGCAGCGCCTTCCAGTGCCTTTTCAGGATGTATTGATCCGTCCGTTTCAATATCGACAACTAATTTTTCGTAGTCAGTTTTTTGCTCAACACGGGTATTTTCCACGCTGTATTTCACATTTTTAATAGGTGTGAAAATCGCATCAATCGGAATAAATCCAAAGACCTGTTCCGTCGGTTTATTTTCTTCAGCGGGAAGATATCCTCTGCCTTTTTCGATGCTCAACTCAATTTCAAACTGAGCAGCCTCATCGAGATTGCAGATAACATGTTCCGGATTAAGAATTTCAAAAGCCGATGTAAACTTGGCTATATCACCTGCTTTGAACTGCTTTTGTTTCTTAATGCTTACCGTAATTTTATTATCGAAATTATCAGCTACTTTTCTAAACCGAACCATCTTCAAATTGAGGATGATCTCAGCTACGTCTTCTACAACACCTTCGATTGTTGAGAACTCGTGAAGCACGCCCGGAATTTTCAGTCCTGTAATGGCATATCCTTCGAGAGAGGATAACAGAATTCTTCTCAGCGCATTGCCGATTGTAACGCCGTATCCTTTTTCCAGAGGTTTGAATGTGAAAAGACCATGAAAATCATCGGACTTCTCCATCACAACCTTCTCTGGCATTTGAAATGCTAATATTGACATAGTATGTAGATTAACGTTAAAATTACTTGGAGTACAATTCTACGATCAACTGTTCGTTGATGTTTTCAGGGATATCTTCGCGTGGCGGCAGATTGATAATTTTACCTACCATCTCGGCGCTATCCCACTCTAACCAATTGTACTTTTTAGCGCCTTGTATTGAAAGACTCTCAGTGATCACTTCCAATGACTTCGAACGCTCACGAACGCCTACCAGGTCACCAGGTCTTAACGAGTATGAAGCAATATTCACTACTTCACCATTCACCAAAATATGCTTATGAAGAACGAGCTGACGCGCTGCTCGGCGTGTTGGCGCTATACCAAGACGATACACTGTATTATCAAGACGTGACTCCAGTAACTGAAGCAATGTTTCACCAGTAATCCCCTTCTTACGTGAAGCCTCATTGAACAACTTCGAAAATTGTCTTTCTAGCAAACCGTAAATGTATTTGGCCTTCTGTTTTTCTGAAAGCTGTGTCGCATATTCAGATTGCTTGCGCTTCTTTCCACGTCCATGCATACCCGGCGCATAGTTCTTCTTCTGAAGAGCCTTGTTATCACCTAAGATAGGCTCATTATATCTTCTTGAAATTCTGGCTTTAGGACCTGTATATCTTGCCATTTCTATTGTTGATTTTGAATCTTAGACCTGAATTTCAGCTTCCTGAAATTCGAAATCATAAATTATTACACTCTTCTCTTTTTAGGAGGTCTGCAACCATTGTGAGGTAACGGCGTTACGTCGCGGATGGTAGTGATCTCAATACCGGAGTTTTGAATAGTACGGATAGCCGATTCACGACCAGCTCCCGGGCCTTTTACAAAAACCTCAGCTTTTCTTAAACCGAGATCAAAGGCTTTCGTTGCACACTCCTGAGCCGCCGTTTGTGCAGCATAAGGCGTATTCTTCTTAGATCCCTTGAATCCCATCTTACCAGCCGACGCCCATGAAATCACTTGCCCGGTGGTGTTGGTTATGGAAATAATGATATTATTAAAAGTAGCCTTGATATGAACCTGTCCCACAGCTTCAACATGCACTACTCTCTTTTTTGCTTTATCTTTTCTTTTTTCAGCGGTTGCCATTATTAAACACTTTATGGATTAACCTTTAGTTGCTTTCTTCTTATTCGCCACAGTCTTGCGCTTACCCTTACGCGTACGGGCATTATTCTTTGTGGTTTGTCCGCGTACCGGTAGCCCCTTGCGATGGCGCAGCCCCCTGTAACATCCAATATCCATAAGACGCTTGATGCTCAGCTGAATCTCAGACTTAAGTACGCCTTCGATTCTGAATTTCTCAGCAATGATTGCGCGAACGGCATTTGACTCTTCGTCATTCCATTCTTTAACTTTTTTATCCCAGCTAATACCTGCTTCACCAAGAATGTTTTGGGCTGACCTGCGGCCAATACCAAAAATGTAAGTAAGGCTAATCTCGCCTCTCTTGTTATCTGGAATATCTACACCTGCTATACGTGCCATAGTCTAACCTTGTCTTTGTTTATACCTTGGATTCTTTTTATTAATCACATATAGTTTGCCCTTGCGTCTGATGATCTTACAGTCAGCGCTACGCTTCTTTATGGATGCTTTAACTTTCATGTCTTTATATAATCTACTTGTATCTGAATACAATCCTACCTTTGGTCAAATCGTATGGTGACATCTCCAGCCTAACTCTGTCACCAGGTAAAATACGAATGTAGTGCATACGCATCTTACCAGAAATATGGGCTAACACTTCGTGCCCATTTTCGAGTTGTACCCGAAACATTGCGTTTGACAATGCTTCGCTTATTGTACCGTCTTGTTCAATTGACTTCTGTTTCGCCACTTATACGAATAATTTTCTTCTATGTATTTGTGCGTTGTCAATATCTCCGTTCTATCAGCATGCACAGCCACTGTATGTTCAAAATGTGCAGAGGGCTTTTTATCCGATGTACGGATCGTCCAACCATCCCGTTCCTGCACTACATTTTTCGTTCCCTG
Source organism: Ohtaekwangia sp. (assembly GCA_035628875.1). Taxonomy (GTDB): domain Bacteria; phylum Bacteroidota; class Bacteroidia; order Cytophagales; family Cyclobacteriaceae; genus Ohtaekwangia. The sequence goes on from DASPIZ010000159.1 coordinate 23,604, forward strand.
GTTAATCATGGGTTCAATCGCGAACACCATACCAGCTACAATCTTAACGCCTTTTCCTCGCTTTCCGTAGTTTGGAACCTCAGGATCTTCATGAAGTTTTTTACCAACTCCATGACCTACCAGTTCCCTCACCACGCCATATCCGAACCCCTCTACATAATGTTGAATGGCAAAAGCCACATCCCCAATTCTGTTCCCAGCTTTAGCCTGTTCGATTCCGCGGTAAAGAGAATCGTAGGTTCTTTCCAGCAAAAGTAGCGTTTCTGACTTAACACCCTCTAAAGGGTAGGTGTAAGCCGAATCACTGTGATAACCTTTGTAATAAACTCCGCAATCAACAGAGATAACATCGGTTTCTTTTAGCTCTTGATTTCCGGGGAAACCATGGACTACTACTTCATTAACAGAGATACACAGCGATGCCGGAAATCCATTATAATTTTTAAACGATGGCGATCCGCCTTGATCGCGAATGTACTCTTCGGCTATTTTATCCAGCAGCGCGGTTTTTACACCGGGCTTAACCAGTTTCGCTACCTCTCCATGTGCCTTTCCTAAAATTTGGGCACCCTCCCGGATGATAGCCAGCTCCTCTTCCGTTTTCAACTGGACCATTCAGCTATTTTAAGCCGCAGCAATTTGAGAACGTCCCTTCACTCTTCCCGACTTCATCATCCCTTCATAATGTCTCATTAAAAGGTAACTTTCGATTTGCTGAAGTGTATCCAGTACAACACCTACAAGAATCAAAAGCGAAGTCCCTCCATAAAACTGCGCAAAATTCTGACCTACACCTGCCTGTACGGCAAATGCCGGAAGAATAGCAACCACCGCCAGGAATATTGCCCCCGGGAATGTGATCCGTGATAAAATTGTATCAATGAATTCTGCAGTTGCTTTTCCGGGTTTCACACCGGGCACAAAACCACCATTTCTCTTCAGGTTGTCTGCAATGTCATTAGAGTTAATAGTAATCGCTGTATAAAAGAATGTAAATATCAAAATCATGATCGCAAACAAAGTGCTGTATTGCCATGAATAGGGATCTGAAAACGTAGATCCAATATATGCTCCTATCTCACTATCGCTCCACAATCCAGCCAGCAAAGCTGGTAAAAACATCAGCGCTTGTGCAAAGATGATCGGCATTACACCAGCCGAGTTAAGCTTTAACGGAATAAAATCACGTTTGCCTCCGTACAACTTATTTCCCACCATCTGTTTGGCATATTGGATCGGAATTCTGCGCACAGCCTGTGTTAAAGCAATCACAGCAACAACAATTGCGAAAAGCACAAAGAATTCAACGATCAGGAAGATCGCCTTTCCTGGGAATTTGCTTTCAAACTCCGCCCCTAGCGAAATCGGCAACCTGGCTATGATACCAATCATAATCAACATAGAAATACCGTTTCCTATTCCTTTGTCTGTTATTCTTTCACCAAGCCACATACAGAACATTGTTCCGGAAATGATCAATGCCATTGAAGACACATACCAGAACGTTCCAGGAGTAAGTATCCATTCCGTGTTGATTGTTCCTTTAAGATAGCTATACCCCTGAAACAGGGTAATAACGATCGTTAAAACACGGGTAAACTGGTTTAATCTTTTTCTGCCAGAATCGCCTTCTTTTTGTAGCTTCTGAAAATACGGAACTGCGAAAGACAATAGCTGTACGATGATGGAGGCCGATATATACGGCATGATGCCCAATGCGAAAATAGATGCATTATTAAATGCTCCACCTGAGAACGTATTTATAAACCCGAGAATACCACTTTGATTACGTTCCGGATCCAAAAAGTCTGGATGCGTAGCGTCAATACCTGGTAATACAATAAAAGAACCGAGTCGGAAAATCATCAAGTACCCAATGGTATTGAGAATCCTGATCCTCAGGTCTTCAATTGAAAAGATATTCTTTATGGTTTGAAAAAAACGCTTCATTATTTCACCGTTGTGGCTGTTCCACCTACTTTTTCAATAGCTTGTTTTGCTGATTCGCTGAATGAGTGCGCCTCAACACTGATCTTAGACTTTAATTCACCTCTGCCTAATACCTTCACTTTATCATTCTTGCCAATAATCCCGTGTTCTACAAGAAACTGAAATGTTACTGCCGAATTAGCTTTCGTAGCTAATGTCTCGAGCATATCCAGGTTAACAGCTTTGTAGTATATTTTGTTGTTATTCTTGAAGCCGAACTTAGGCACACGACGCTGAAGTGGCATCTGTCCACCTTCAAAACCAGATTTTTTAGAGTAACCGGATCTTGACTGAGCACCTTTATGACCACGTCCGGCGGTAGTACCACCTGAACCCTGACCGCGACCCAGTCTCTTATTATTTTTTGTTGAACCTTCCGCAGGTTGTAATGTATGCAGCTTCATCTTAAATCTCTTTAACCGTAATCAAATGATTCACTTTAGAAATCATACCGGCAATCTGCGGAGTAAGTTCCACTTCTACCGATTTATTGATTCTACCTAACCCTAACGCCTTAATGGTGCGCTGTTGACGGTCAGGTCTCTTAATCATACTTCTTGTCTGTGTGATCTGTACTTTCGCCATGTTTTCTTAGCCGTTAAATACTTTCGACAATGCAACTCCTCTGTTCTTCGCAATGCTGAACGCATCACGCATACTGGTCAATGCTTTAAAGGTAGCCTTTACCACGTTGTGCGGGTTAGACGATCCTTTTGACTTGGCCAATACATTGTGTACCCCTGCACTTTCTAGCACAGCACGCATCGCACCACCTGCAATTACACCAGTACCTGGTGAGGCAGGCTTCAATAATACGAAACCACCGCCGAATTTTCCGATAGACTCATGTGGTACGGTTCCTTTAATAATAGGAACTTTAACAAGATGTTTTTTAGCGTCGTCGATCCCTTTTGTAATCGCGTCGGTTACTTCGTTGGCTTTACCCAATCCATAACCTACTACACCATTACCATCGCCTACAACCACGATTGCTGCGAAGCTAAAACGGCGACCACCTTTCACCACTTTTGCAACACGCTCAATGGCTACAACGCGTTCCTTAAGATCGATTTCGCTGGCTTTTACTGTGCTAATATTGCTTACTGACATATTCAGTTTCTTAGAATTTTAATCCACCTTCTCTGGCGCCTTCGGCCAAAGCTTTAATATTTCCATGATATAAGTATCCGTTACGATCGAATACAATACTTTCGATGCCTGTTGCAATCGCTTTTTCGGCAATTTTTTTGCCTACGCTTTTAGAAGCCTCAACATTCAGTCTGGCCTTTTCGCCAAGCTCTGAAGTAGAAGCCGACACGACTGTTACTTTCTTTACATCATCGATGATTTGAACGTAAAGTCCGCGGTTGCTTCTGAACACAGATAATCTTGGCCTTTCGGTTGTACCGGATATTTTTTTACGAACACCAGCCTTGATTCTTTCTCTTCTTTCTAAATTCTTGCCTGCCATAGTAGCTTACTTGCTATGATGCTTTGGTTAATCTTTATCTTATTTAGCAGCAGCCTTACCAGCTTTTCTGCGTACGAATTCACCTGTAAAGCGAATACCTTTTCCTTTGTAAGGTTCGACCTTACGAAGTGATTTTATCTTCGCGGCCACCTGACCAATTAATTGCTTATCAATGCCCTCCAGTATGATGGTCGGGTTCTGTCCTTTTTCCTGAATTGCCTGAACTTTAATTTCAGCAGGAACAGCCAAAAACACATTGTGAGAATACCCGAGGCTCAACTCCAGTACATTAGACTGCGCAGTCGCCTTGTAACCAACACCAACTAGTTCAAGCTGGTGTCTGAAACCTTTTGACACTCCTTCAACCATGTTGGCAATCAAAGCGCGATAAAGACCGTGCATTGCTTTATGGCGTTTCTGCTCTGTAGGACGCTCAACAGTAAGCTCAGCGTTCTCTTGCTTCATTGTAAAATCAGGATCTATTGCCTGATGCAATTCTCCCTTGGGGCCCTTTACAGAAACTTTGTGATTGGCAAAGTTTATGGTTACACCTGAAGGAACTGGAATGGATTTTTTACCTATACGTGACATCGCTTATCTCTTTATTAATACACGTAACATAATACTTCACCACCTACCTTAAGTGATCGTGCTTCTTTATCTGTGATAACGCCTTTCGATGTAGAAAGGATCGCCACACCCAAGCCGTTCAATACCCTTGGCATAGCCGAAGTATCTACATACTTCCGAAGTCCAGGCGTACTGATTCTCTCAAGCTTGGTAATCGCTGACTCTCTCGTTTCAGGATTATATTTTAGTGCTATCTTGATCAAACCTTGATGATTTGTCGTATCCTCGAATTTATAATTCAGGATATAACCCTTATCAAAAAGAACCTTTGTGATTTCTTTTTTAAGATTAGATGCAGGAATTTCCACCACTCTGTGGTTAGCTTTAATAGCATTCCGCAACCGGGTTAAGTAATCTGCTATAGGATCAGTCATTTTCTTCGTCCTTTATATTAAAAAGCAAGCCCGCGTTTTTAAAAACCGGGCTGCAAAGATATATAACATTTTTTGTTATTCAAACTGTTATCAGGTTTCGGTTGTTACTTCCTTCCGAAGTTTTTGGTCCGACCTTGATACTCAGCAACCATTTAAAATTAAGTCTCGAGATATTGTGTCCGTCTCGAAGGGTGTGGGTGTGAATCCTCAGGCTGAAAGCACTAGGAATCTAATCTCTACCAGCTTGACTTAGTCAAACCCGGAATTTTTCCTGCAGAAGCCATTTCACGGAAAACGTTACGGCAAACACCGAATTTACGCATATATCCTCGTGGACGACCGGTTAGTTTGCAACGGTTCTTTAAACGAACCGGCGAAGCATTGCGTGGAAGTTTGTCCAACGCCTGGTAATCGCCAGCTTCTTTCAACGCCTGCCTTTTAGCGGCGTGTGTTGCTACCAGCTTTTGTCTCTTAGCTTCTCTTGCTATTACTGATAATTTTGCCATGCTTATTGTTGATTTTTATTTGCAAATGGCATCCCGAATGCTTTCAGGAGCTCAAAGCTTTCTTCATCTGTACCCGCGGTTGTAACAAAAGTGATATCCATACCGCTGATCTTATTCACTTTATCAATAGAGATCTCAGGGAAGATAATCTGTTCTTTCACACCGAGTGTGTAGTTTCCACGACCATCAAAACCTTTGTTATTTACGCCGCGAAAGTCACGAACGCGAGGGAGCGCAATACTCATCAAACGATCCATGAATTCATACATTTTGTCGCCACGAAGTGTTACACGAACACCTATCGGCATATTCTCTCTTAACTTAAAATTAGAGATTGCCTTTTTAGACTTTGTTGATACCGCCTTCTGGCCGGTGATATTGGTTACTTCGTCTAGGGCAATATCGATTAATTTTTTATCGGTTACAGCGATGCCCATACCTTTGTTAATGCAGATCTTTTCAATCTTGGGAACCTGCATAACAGATTTGTAATTGAACTTCTGCTTTAATGCAGGTACAATCTCTTTGGTGTACTTGTCCTTTAATCTTGGAGTTGCCATCACTTAATAATTTCTCCGGTTTTCTTAGAATATCTTTTTAGCTTTCCTTTATCGTCAAGCTTGCGTCCTACCCGGGTAGGTTTACCGCTCGCAGGATCAAGTAACATCACATTACTTATATGGATTGCTGCTTCAGTCTTTTTCAGACCGCCTTCTGGTTTACCTGCTGAAGGTTTTTCATGCTTGGTAACCACGTTAATATCTTTAACAACAACTCTTCTTTTCTCTACGAGAACTTCGAGTATTTCGCCTTCTTTGCCTTTATCGTTTCCGGCAATAACTCTTACTTTATCGCCTTTGCGAATGCTTAACTTAGGTCGTTTGTTCGTTTTTCTTTCCATGGCTTATATTACTTCAGGTGCCAATGAAACAATTTTCATATACTGCTTTTCTCTTAACTCACGCGCCACCGGGCCGAAAATACGGGTACCACGTGGTTCATCTTGAGCATTTAAAAGGACAGCTGCATTATCTTCAAAGCGGATATAAGATCCGTCTTTTCGTCTAACTTCTTTAGTAGTTCTTACAACAACGGCTTTGGTAACAGTTCCTTTTTTTACCTGGCTGCTTGGCAAAGCAGACTTTACAGTGACAACGATTTTGTCGCCAACGGACGCATAACGTCTTCCTGTGCCACCCAGTACATGCATACAGAGCACTTCTTTGGCTCCGCTGTTATCAGCTACTGTAAGTCTTGATTCGGTGCGTATCATATAATTTTATCTCTTGTCTCAATGTGTCTATTTCAGCTTCGGACTTTGTGCCTGGCAATGTGTTTCAGCACTCAACTCCCGGACAATTACTTGGCTTTCTCTACGACTTCCACCAATCTCCAGCGTTTGTCTTTGCTGATGGGGCGGGTCTCCATGATTTTTACAGTATCTCCGATACCCGCTGTATTTTCCTCGTCATGCGCTTTGAACTTCGTTGTTCTGTTCACAAATTTTCCATAGATCGGGTGCTTTACTTTACGATCAACAGCAACAGTGATGGTCTTTTGCATCTTGTTACTGATCACTTTACCGATCCTTTCTTTACGTTCGTTGCGTTCCATAACCTTAATCTTTTGCTGGTTATTTATTATTCGTAAGTTCTTTAGCTCTTAATTCAGTCTTCAATCTCGCTACCAATCTGCGGTTTGCTTTGATCTTCATTGGGTTTTCAACAGCCGCAATCTGATGGGCAAATTGAATTTTACGCAATGCTTCCTTCTCGTGCGCAATTTTTTCGTTGAGCTCGGCAGTACTCAATGCCTTTATTTCTGAATTTTTCATTGCTGTATTATTCTACGTAGTCTGGTCTAACACTAAACCTTGTTTTGATCGGAAGTTTACCTTCAGCAAGTTTCAAGGCTTCTTTTGCAGTGGCAAGATTTACGCCTCCCGCTTCGAAAAGGATGGTACCAGGTTTAATAACGGCTACCCAGTATTCCGGAGCACCTTTACCTTTACCCATACGCACTTCTGCAGGCTTACGGGTTACGGGTTTATCAGGAAAAATGCGAATCCACACCTGGCCTTCACGCTTCATTGCGCGCGTTACCGCGATACGGGCTGCTTCAAGTTGACGTGCCGTGATCCAACCACCTTCAAGTGCTTTTAATGCAAATGATCCGAAGGCTATTGAATGACCACGTGTTGCCATTCCCTTAACACGACCTTTTTGTGTTTTTCTAAATTTCGTTCGTTTAGGCTGTAACATGGTTACCTAGCTTTAATGCGTTCGTTGATAATTAACCGTTTCTTCTTCCACCTCTGTTGTCGCCACCGCGACGAGCACCGCCACCATCGCCACTGCGTCTGTTGTCGCCACCTCTTCTGCGTCCGCGATCGCCACCTCTTTCGTTACGATCACCTTTGTGTCCGCCTTGACCTCCCTGAGGAGCAGTGTTTGCAAGACCTATGTTCGGAGAAAGATCACGTTTTCCGTAGATCTCACCTTTGAAGATCCATACTTTAATACCGATCTTACCATACACCGTTTGTGCTTCTGATATAGCATAATCAATATCAGCACGAAGCGTATGAAGTGGTATGCGTCCTTCTTTGTATTGTTCTGTTCTGGCCATCTCGGCACCTGCCAAACGTCCGGAACATTTTACTTTTATCCCTTCGGCACCTACACGCATTGCAGAAGCGATAGCTTGTTTCATAGCTCTTTTGTATGAAATACGTGCTTCGATTTGCTGAGCGATGGATTCACCAACCAATTTAGCATCCAGTTCAGGACGTTTGATTTCAAAGATGTTAATTTGAACGTCTTTGTTGGTGATTTTCTTCAACTCTTCCTTAATCTTATCAACTTCACCACCACCTTTTCCAATAACAACACCCGGACGGGCAGTGTGAATGGTAAGGGTAATGCGCTTTAATGTTCTTTCAATAACAACTTTTGCAATTCCACCTTTAGGAATACGAGCCTGAACGTAATCTCTGATCTTTTGATCTTCAACCAATTTTTCAGAGAAAGTTTTGCCACCATACCAATTGGAATCCCAACCTCGAACGATGCCTAAACGCAGACTGACCGGATTAATTTTCTGTCCCATTATTCCTTAGTTTCTTTTTCAGTTGTTGTCTTTTCTGCAGCAGCTTCAACTCTAAAGCTGTCTACTACAAGCGTTACATGGTTAGAACGCTTTCTTACTCTGTGAGCTCTTCCCTGGGGAGCAGGTCTCAATCTCTTCAAGATACGACCACCATCAACCCAGATGTCTTTCACGTACAGATCTGCATCTTCAAGTTTAACATCCTGATGCTTTGCAGTCCATCCGGAAATTGCCGCCAACAATAATTTCTCCAGTTTCGGAGCACCTACTTTTGCTTCGTATTTCAGGATATTAAGTGCTTTGTTAACGCGCTCACCACGGATCAGATCAGCTACCAATCGCATTTTGCGCGGCGAAGTAGGTACATTCTTTAGCTTCGCTAATTCAGGGCCTACCTTAGCAGCCTCTTTTCTGGCATCACGCTTTTGGCGCTTCAGCACAGATTTTTTTTCTTTTTTTGCTACTGCTTCCATGATTACTATCCTTTCTTATTACCTGAGTGACCACGGAACGTACGGGTTGGAGCAAACTCGCCGAGCTTATGCCCTACCATATTCTCCGTTACATAAACAGGAATGAATTTATTTCCATTGTGTACGGCAAAGGTATGACCGATCAATTCCGGTGTTACGGTTGATCTTCTTGACCAAGTCTTAATAACAGACTTCTTGCCTGATTTCTCTGCGACTTCAACTTTCTTCGTTAGACGGAAGTCACAATACGGTCCTTTCTTAATCGAACGTCCCATTATTTTTTCCTCTTAGCTATGATTAGACGATCTGAATATTTTTTCGGAGAACGGGTCTTTTTACCCTTTGTATACAGACCATTACGTGATCTTGGATGTCCTCCTGAAGCGCGACCTTCACCACCACCCATCGGGTGATCAACAGGGTTCATGGCAACAGCACGTGTACGAGGGCGAACGCCTCTCCACCGACTGCGACCTGCTTTACCTACGCTTTCGTTCATGTGGTCGGCGTTTGACACAGCACCAACAGTTGCCATACACACGTCGAGCACGTTACGCATTTCACCAGAAGGCATTTTCAAAGTTGCCAATCCGTTTTCACGGGCCAGCAATTGAACAAATGAACCTGCACTCCTTGCAATAGCACCACCTTTGCCCGGCTTCATTTCAACATTATGTACGATAGTACCCAATGGAATCTTCGCAAGTGGCAGAGCATTTCCTACTTCAGGTGCGATATCAGGACCAGACAAAATCTGCTGGCCAGCTTTCAATCCTTCCGGAGCAAGAATATATGTTTTTGAGCCGTCTGCATAATAGAGCAGCGCTACACGTGCAGTACGTGTAGGATCGTATTCAATCGATTTTACAGTTGCAGGTACACCGACTTTGTTACGCTTAAAATCAATTTCACGTGACTTCTGTTTGTGACCACCACCGATGTAGCGCATGGTCGTACGACCATTGCTATTCCGACCACCTGTTTTCTTTATAATCTTTACCAGTGATTTCTCCGGTTTTGATGCTGTAATGTCATCAAACGAAGGAGCGAGTCTGTGTCTCGAACCTGGAGTTACTGGTCTTAGTTTCTTCAACGCCATTGCTCAAATATTATACGTTGCTATAAAAATCTATTACTTCACCTTGTGCTAAAGTCACGATGGCTTTTTTATAGCCAGGTCTGCGACCCGAAAGGATACCTGTTTTTGTGTAACGTGTTTTTTTCTTGCCCATCACATTCATTGTGTTGACATGCTCTACGTTGACACCGTATTGTTTTTCCACGGCTTGTTTAATCTCAACCTTGTTAGCATCAGCATTTACGATAAAACCGTACTTGCCTTTCTCGTTCAAGGAAGAAACTTTTTCAGTAACCAATGGCTTCTTCAGGATACTCATTATGCTTTATTTAATAAGTTCTCAACTTTATTAATAGAGCTCTCCACAAAGATCACGTTGTCAGCATGCATCACATCATACGTTGTGATTTGATCCGCTGTAGTAATTTTTGTATTGTGAATGTTTCTTCCGCTCAATACAACATTCTTGGATACTTCAGGAAGTACAAGGAGTGTTTTTTTATCACCTAAGGAAAGGGCGTTCAACATGGAGAGATATTGCTTTGTCTTGGGCGCTTCGAAAGAGAAGTCTTCCAGGATAGCAATTGAATTATCTTTTGCTTTATAAGACAACGCAGATTTACGCGCCAGGTCCTTTACCTTTTTATTCAGTTTGAATGAATAATCGCGAGGCTGAGGACCGAATACACGTCCACCTCCTTTATACAACGGGTTCTTGATGTTCCCTGCACGAGCTCCACCAGTACCTTTTTGCTTTTTCAACTTCTTGCTTGAGCCAGAAATCTCATTGCGTTGTTTTGCCTTATGTGTTCCCTGGCGTTGATTGGCCAGATAACTTTTTACATCTAAATAGATGGCGTGATCATTTGGCTCAATACCAAATACGCCTTCAGGAAGGTTTACCTTCTTGCTGGTCTGCTCACCACTGTATTTTAATACTGCGACTTCCATTATTTCTGAAGGATTACAGTTGAATTCTTAGATCCCGGAACTGAACCACTGACTACGATCAAATTCTGTTCAGCAATAATTTTAACCACTTTAAGGTTCATCAATTTTACGCGGTCATTACCCATGCGACCTGCAAGACGTTTTCCTTTAGGAACGCGTGATGCAAACGAAGCGTTACCCATAGAACCCGGTGCACGCAATCTGTTATGCTGACCGTGTGTTGCTTCACCTACCCCGGAAAAGTTATGGCGCTTTACCACCCCTTGAAATCCTTTTCCTTTTGAGGTTCCAATGGCATCAAGGAAATCACCTTCCACAAAAACATCCTGAATACGAATTTCTTTTCCAAGCTCGATCATACCATCAAACTCTTTTCTGAAATCGCGGAACTCAACAATATTTCTCTTGGGAGTAGTATTGGCTTTCTTGAAGTGGCCAATCGCTGCTTTCGATGCATTCTTTTCTTTCTTCTCGCCATAGGCAAGTTGCACAGCACGGTATCCGTCTGTCTCTTCGTTTTTCACTTGCGTTACTACACAAGGACCGGCCTCGATTACCGTACAAGCGATGTTCTCCCCCTCAGGGCCGAATACGCTGGTCATTCCTATTTTTCTTCCTATTATTCCAGGCATGGTAAAACCAATTTATGCTTGTTCTCAGGATTTTTGAACCTTTCCCCCTTTCATCCGAAGCATTCTGAACAGGTCAGAAAAGCGCTTGTTTTAAAAAGGACTGCAAAGATAGGAAGTTAAGTATAGTTAGCAAATAGGGGTTTCAAAATTTTTCCATTTTGTACAACGCTGCTGCTGGCCGAGAAGAGTTTGACCTTCCTTTGCTTGTTTCAATCCACGAAAAACATCGTTTTTTTCGACAATAACGCAATTTTATATGACATGCAACCAAACCTAAAGCATCTTTACAACGCATCTAAGATTATGGATTTTATATAAAAGTTTTTCAGTCTCCTATAACATTATCTTATTATCATTGCCCTGCTGCAACTTTATGAGGCCCACTTATCCATTTGCTTTTCTGATCATCCTGCTGGCTTGCCTCCTTGTCACTAATCTTTCAATCGGTGCTGTGCATATACCCCTGGATCAGTTGATTCAAATTCTACTCGGCCAGGAAGTCAATAACGATGTTTGGAAAAATATCGTTTGGGATTTCCGGATGACGAAAGCGCTCACCTGTATTTTGGCTGGCAGCGCGCTGGCAATTAGCGGCCTTTTAATGCAAACGCTTTTTCGCAATGCCCTTGCAGGGCCTGATGTGCTGGGGCTGAGTTCCGGAGCAAGCCTCGCCGTTTCTCTCCTTATACTAGGACAATCATCCGGGATTGTATTGTTACCGGCACACAGTACCTGGACGATTGCTTTGGCTGCAGGCGCGGGATGTGCGTTGGTTTTTGTCGTTATGTTTAGCCTGGCAACCAAACTGCGTGATAATGTTTCTTTATTAATAGTAGGGCTCATGGTGGGAGCAGGAACCTCTTCAATCGTAAGTGTTTTGCAATACAGCAGTCGCGCTGAGGACCTTCAAACTTTTATAATCTGGACTTTTGGTAGTCTGGGCTCCCTTAACTGGAATGAAATTAATGTGCTTTTGATTATTCTTTTGGTCGGCTCTCTGCTTGCCATCCTTTGCGTTAAATCACTTAATGCCTGGCTTCTCGGCGATAACTACGCCTCCAGCATTGGTATTAACTTAAAACGTTCGCGCGTTATAATCATCTTGTCAGCAAGCATTCTTACAGGCGGAGTTACCGCGTTTTGTGGCCCCATTGCGTTTGTTGGATTGGCTGTTCCACATCTGATAAAAATCATCATCAAAACACACAATCACAAAATCCTGATTCCAGCTGTTATGATTGGGGGTTCGGTACTATTATTATTTTGTGATACCGTATCACAACTTCCCGGAGAAGCAAAAATTCTTCCGGTGAACGCCATTACTGCGTTGATTGGTGCTCCGGTTGTTATCTGGGTAATTCTTCGAAACCGTATTGTGATCTAATGAAAGCCATTGAAAAAAAGCAGATTCTAGTAACACAACATCTTTCCGTTGGATATGAGAACAATCTGCTTTTTCAGGAACTGGAACTCGTATTAAATACCGGTGAACTTGTTTGTTTTATGGGACCAAACGGTGCTGGGAAGTCAACGCTTATCAGAACCCTCAGTGGTTTACAAAATGCCGTTTCGGGGCGAATTAGTTTGATTGACCCAGCCGGTGATTCACATAATATTGACACAAAACCGAACCATCTTCTTTCGGTTGTACTAACCGACAAGATTAATGCTGCGCACATGACAGTATATGAGTTGGTCACTTTCGGACGATATCCTTATTTAGATTGGAATGTACGGATAACCCCGGAAGACCGGCAACACATCGAATCGGCGCTTGAAAAAATTAGCATCACACATTTAGCCAATAGAAGACTTTATGAACTAAGCGATGGGCAGGTTCAGATGAGTATGATTGCAAGGGCGCTGGCGCAAGACACACCATTGATTATACTTGATGAGCCAACGGCGCATCTCGATTTGAATAACCGGGTGGAAATTATGAAGTTATTACGACAACTTACACGATCGCTGGACAAAGCCATCCTACTCGCTACGCATGATCTTGATCTTGCGTTACAAACAGCAGACCGCATCTGGCTTACAGGTAATGATAAGAATGTGATTGAAGGAATTCCTGAAGACCTTGTACTCAACGGTTCCTTTGATACGATCTTTAAGTTTAAGGGGTTCGACCTGAAAACCGGAAAAGTGCAACATCAGCCATTTAGAAAACCAGCCATTCATTTAAAAGGAGAAGGTTACGCGCACCTCTGGACTAAAAACGCGCTTGAAAGAAATGGCTACGAAGTTGACCAGTATGATGCCGGTTGCACGGTTGAAGTAAAGCAAACCGTTGACATGTTTTTATGGTCTGTCGATAATAATAAAGCATCCTTCGATAACCTCGCCAGCCTTCTTCAATTTCTGGATGAAAACTAAAAGGAGGAAGGTTTTAACCATACAAACGATTGCAGTACACCTTTGTAAGTTATAACGTGATATTTAAGAAACTGGTTAAATTCTCTTTTGTTAGTTTGTGTCACTTTTTACAAGACCCAAATGATAAAAGAATCCGATCTCTTTCCTTATTCATTCGATAAGAAATACAACAAACCGACTGCGTACTTTTCAATGGAATTTGCCATTGACCAACCCCTTAAAATTTATAGTGGAGGTCTCGGCTTTCTTGCCGGATCTCACCTCCGTAGTGCCTATGAGTTAAAACAAAACCTGGTCGGCATAGGTATTCTATGGAAAAAAGGATACTACGATCAGGAAAGAAACCAGGATCAAACTTTACGCGTAAGCTTCCGCGATAAGGATTATTCATTTCTGACCGATACGAATATCATTTTCCCAATAACGATTCATGGCGCTCGTGTTTATGTAAAAGCATACTTACTTAAACCTGAGGTTTTCAAAACGGCGCCTTTATTTTTACTCACCACGGATATACCTGAAAATGATTTTCTTGCGCAAACCATCAGCCATCGCCTGTATGATCCAAATGAAACAACACGCATTGCCCAATCTATCCTGCTAGGAGCAGGTGGTGCAAAACTTCTGGATGTGCTGCAGCGTAAAACGGATATCTACCACATGAACGAAGGCCATGCATTGCCGATGTGTTTTTATTTACTCGACAAGTACAAAAAAATTGAAGAAGTAAGGAAACGTGTTGTATTCACAACCCATACTCCGGAAAAGGCTGGCAATGAAGAACACAGTTTACCACTATTAAACAGCATGAGTTTCTTCAATGGATTGTCGACACAACAGGTGCAGGAGATCGTTCATCCGGAAAACGACGTGCTTAATTATACATTAACAGCGTTACGGTTTTCAAAACGCGCCAACGGTGTATCACAGCTCCATGGAGAAGTTGCCCGAAAAATGTGGGGCGATTATAAAAACATTTGCGAAATCACGGCCATTACCAACGCGCAAAACAAAACGTTCTGGAGCGATGGTGAGCTTGACAAAGCGTTGGAAAAGAACGACGATAAAGCACTTGTAGAACGTAAAAAGGAATTGAAACGGAAACTTTTTCGCGTTGTAGCCAACCAGACCGGTAAATTGTTTGATGAAAACGTCCTCACTATTGTGTGGGCCCGCCGATTTGCAGCATACAAACGTGCTAATTTATTATTGGCTGATTTTAACCGATTCCTAAAGATTGCACAGAATCCAAAATATCCAATCCAGGTGATTTGGGCCGGCAAACCATATCCCGAAGATTTTGGTGCGATTAACATATTTAATGAAATCTACTGGAAGACCAAGGATCTGCCTAACTGTACCGTTGTAACTGGTTATGAATTATGGTTATCCGGACACCTAAAAAAGGGTTCAGATATCTGGTTGAATAATCCGCGTCTCTATCATGAAGCCTCCGGTACTTCTGGTATGACAGCTGCGATGAATGCTTCTGTTAACTTATCTATTCCTGATGGCTGGGTGCCTGAATTTGCAAAGCATGGAAAGAATAGCTTCGTCATTCAGACTGCCAACGATCTTTTAACTGAAAGCTCAAAAGACAAAATAGAAGCACAACATTTATTGGATGTACTTGAACATGAAATCATTCCGATGTATTATGATAAGCCCAAGGAATGGAACAATGTAGTAAAGACGAGCATGAAGGATGTGGTCCCATTTTTTGACGCTGGAAGAATGGCCGACGAATACTACGAAAAACTGTATAAGTTTTAACGCATTTGCAACAGGTAATTGACGGTGTTTTAATGATCTAACATTGTCAATTACCCAATGCATATTTTCTCTCCTCACCAATCCCTCTCCTACCTAGTGCCCCGCAACGAAGTGAATTAAATCTGTAATGGCTACTTTCGTTAGCGGACTATACCAACTACTGATGATGCCCTCATTTAATTAAACATGTAATTATATAGGTAATAAGTATTATGTTCGCATAAACCTATTGCATATGTCTTCTGTGCTTACCCTGAGTGAAATCTACATTTACCCTGTTAAGTCTCTGGGTGGAATTCGCCTAACCAACGCTCAGATGCGATCAAAAGGATTGGAATTTGACCGCCGATGGATGCTAATTGATGGAGAAGGCAAATTCATGACACAACGGACTACCCCGGAACTGGCGCTTTTCCGGTTGCAGTTAAACCAAAAGTATTTTAATATAACCTTTGGCGGACATTCCATTCAACTTACCACCGAAAGTACCTCGACGTCGGGAACAATAAAAACCAAGGTATGGGATGATGATGTGATTGTAAACGAGGTAAGTCGCGTACATTCAGAATGGTTTTCTGATATGCTTAAAACACAATGTAAGCTTGTCCATTTCCCGGAAGAAAACACCAGGCCGGTAGAGTCAAAATTCCAGGTCAACAATGAGCATGTGAGTTTGGCAGATGCCTTTCCGTTTTTAATTATTGGGCAGGCATCTCTTGATGATTTAAATAGCCGGCTTACCACGCCTCTACCCATTAACAGGTTCAGGCCTAATTTTGTTATTACAGGTGGGGCGCCTTATGAAGAAGACACCTGGAAAAGCTTTAAGATTGGTTCAAATGAATTTATGGGGACAAAACCCTGTGCACGCTGCAACATTCCAACGATTGATCAGGATACGATCCAACGAAGTGCCGAGCCATCGAAGACACTTGCAACGTATCGAAAGAAAAACAATAAGATTCTCTTCGGACAAAATGCAATTTCATTAACAACAGGGGAAATAAAAGAGGGAGATCATGTTTCTGTATTGGGTTATCAATAAATTTGCATCCTTCTGCCCTTAACTATGACCGCTCTCTATCTCAAAGCCATTCACATTATTTTTATTGTTACCTGGTTTGCCGGACTTTTTTATATCCCCAGGTTGTTTATCAATATTATAGAAGCTCATGAAAAACCAGAACCGGAGAAAACCATTTTAACAAAGCAACTGAAAATCATGGCGTCGCGGCTGTGGTTTGCTATTACGTGGCCGTCAGCGATAATAACTTTGCTTATGGGCACAAGTCTGATCATCAACAACCCCTCCTGGCTACAATTTGGTTTCATGCATATTAAACTAACACTGGTGGTTGTTTTATACGCTTATCATTTTTCGCTACACATTATCTTTAAACAACTTCAAAGGGATGTTGTTAAATACAGATCCCAGCAGATGCGTATCTGGAATGAAGTAGCAACCTTATTACTGATCAGCATTGTTTTTTTAATTGTATTGAAAAATGCTTTGAGCATGGCATGGGGTATCAGTGGTTTACTGGTAATCACTGCCGCCATTATGATTGGAATTAAATTATATAAGAAACATAGAAGTAAATAATTATGACACGCAGGAGATGGACCCGTTTAGTGATGGGCTTGTTTATTATTTCAGGATGGATGCTTACTTCCTGTATTCAGGAGAAACCACTTCCGATTTTAGGTGAACGCGATGTTCAGGGTACAGATACGATATATCATACAATTGCTGATTTTAGGTTCATAGATCAGGACAGCAACATTGTATCAAAGGAGACTTTTAAAAATAAAATTTATGTAGCAGACTTCTTCTTTACCTCATGCCGTTCCATTTGTCCGAAAATGAAAACCCAGATGCTTCGGGTGTATGATAAAATTGAACAAGAACCCGATGTTTTGCTTCTCAGTCATACGATTGATCCCGAATATGACACCGTAGGCCTGCTCCATGATTACGCGGAACGTCTGGGTGTAAAAAGTAACAAATGGCATTTTGTTACTGGTAATAAAGATGACATCTATAACATTGCACAAACCAGCTATTTCGCTACCGCCATGGAAGATAAGTCTGAACCTGATGGGTTTCTTCATAGCGGGGCCTTTCTACTCATTGATAAACACAGCCGCATCCGTGGTAAGTATGACGGCACCAAAGAAGAAGATGTAAACCGGTTAATCGCGGACATCAAAAGACTTCAGCGTGAAAATAGTCAGCAATAATGAATAGCCGTATTGTCAGGTTTGTCTTAACAACATTGGTAGTCTTCGCTTGTCTTTATATTCAGCGATGCACGCCGGGAACGGACAACAAGTCATCTACGAAACTCAAACAATACTACGTTAAAGGAGAAGCGCTTTACATTACTTACTGCAGCAACTGTCATCAGAAGGACGGCTCAGGTCTAGGTCTATTATATCCTCCGTTAAACAAATCGGACTATATGTCGTCGCGACGTCAGGATGTAATTTGCCTTATCAAGTATGGCCTGCAAGGTGAAATTATTGTGAACGGAAAAGGTTACAACAAACCCATGCCGCCACTTCCTAGGCTTACTGATCTTGAGATCGCAGAAATTGCCACCTACATCTACAATACCTGGTCACATCAGGAAGGGTTAATCGATGTAAAGGAAGTATCCGGCACACTATCTCAGTGTAAGGATCTGCAATAGAAATTATCAACCTGCTCCCCGCCGTTAAAACTTCACACAACTTTAAGTATTCTGTTAATAAATTGTTAATCCCTATCCCTAGTGGAAGCATTTCAACATGAACCAGTTTAAATTTAGGATAAACAAATTGTATGGGTTAACAATATAAGGGGTGCTGCATTAAAACCATTCAAATTCGAAAATTGGTTTTTATCAAATTCATTGTGCCTCTCAAACCGTATCCCGGTAACACGATATAAAAATTTTGTACCTTTCATTATAACCAACTCATTCCTATGGCTTCACTCACCTTAAAAATCAACAGTAAAAACCACACCGTAGAGGTCGATCCTAAAATGCCTTTGCTGTGGGCAATCCGTGAAGTGGGATTAACCGGAACCAAATACGGTTGTGGAATTGCGCAATGTGGCGCCTGTACCGTTCATTTAGAAGGCACACCGGTTCGTTCTTGCTCTATTCCAGTTTCTGCAGCTGCGAACAAAAACATCACCACGGTGGAAGGGTTATCGGATGACAACTCGCATCCGGTACAACAAGCGTGGATACTTGAACAAGTTCCTCAATGCGGCTATTGCCAGTCTGGACAGATTATGGCGGCTACCGCGCTTCTGAAGCGTAATCCTACTCCTACTGATAAAGACATTGATACTGCCATGCAAGGTCATATCTGTCGGTGTGGTACGTATCCGCGTATCCGCAAAGCGATTAAAAAGGCATCGGTTCTTATGTCGCAAAAAGCAAGCTCGAAATAACCCTCATCTAAATTCACGAACCATGAATACCTCTGAAAATAATATTTCGCGCAGAAACTTCATCAAGCTATCCGGAATAACAGGCGCTGCTTTGTCTTTGGGTTTCTTTACAGTAGCATCTGGTAAAGACTCTCAAATCATAAAAAAGGAAGCAGCAGATTCTCTCGGCATAGAACTTAATGCCTGGATGTCGATCGACAAAACAGGAAGAGTTACGATCATTAACCATCGCTCAGAAATGGGCCAGGGATCATTTCAATCTGTCCCGCAGATGATCGCGGAAGAACTGGAGGTTGACCTTGCAAAGGTCAATATTGTTTTTGCTCAGGGAAGTCAAACAAAATATGGCAGCCAGATAACAGGTGGTAGTTCGACCATACGCGGTAGTTATATGAAGTTAATGCAACTTGGTGCTACCGCAAGGGAAATGCTTATCGAGGCAGCAGCGAAAAACTTAAATGTTGATAAATCGGAATGCTTTGCTGAAAATGGTGAGGTTACTCACCGACCAACAGGGCGCAAGGTTGGATACGGTGATGTTGTTGAAGACGCCGCTAAACTTCAGCCCCGTCAGGATGTGACTGTAAAAAATCCGAAGGATTATAAAATCATCCGTAAGCCACTTCAACGTCAGGATACTCCGCTAAAAGTAAACGGCACTGCGATCTTTGGTCTCGATAAAAAAATACCGGGCATGCTATACGCCGTGGTCGAGCGCAACCAGCGATTCCTTGGAAAAGTAAAAAGCTTTGATGACACTGAAGCGAAGGCTGTGCCCGGAGTTAAGCATGTTTTAAAAGTGCAGATGAATGTATTCGCACACAAACGTGAAGGAGTTGCCGTTGTCGCGGATAACTTATGGGCGGCCATGCAAGGAAGAAAAGCGCTTAAAGTTGAATGGGATGACTCCGGTTTTGATCATCCAAACACTGCGCAACTTTATACCAGGATGCGTGAAGACTTGATGAAAAAACCACTCTCCTTTAAAACAAAAGGTAATGTTGACATGGTGTTTGAAAAAGCTGAGAAGAAAATCGAAGCTGTGTACGAAACACCATATCAGGCACACGGCGCCATGGAACCATTAAATTGTATTGCTCACTTCAAAGATAATAAGTGCGAAATATGGGGGCCGATTCAGGGTCCGGACTGGGTCCAAAAAGATGTTGCCCCGATGCTTGGTATCAAGCCGGAGGATTTAACTGTCAATATGACTTTCCTGGGTGGAGCCTTTGGACGAAAAGCATTCCTAGACTACCCGCATGAAGCCGCGGTGATTTCCAAAGCGATCAATGCACCTGTTCAGGTTGTCTGGACGCGCGAAGATGATATGAATCAGGGGCCATTCCGGCCAGGCATGGTATATCAATGCAAGGGCGCAATTAGCAATGATGGTCGCATAGAAGCATTTGAAACAAAGATGGCCGGGCAAAACATGGGCCATCAAAATCCAGGAGCAGATAAATTGTCTTACAATTCGAGTGTAACCGAAGGATTTTTGGAAACATACGAAGACAGTATCCCGAATTTTAGTTTTGGTGATATTCCGTTAGAATCACCGATACCTGTGATGTGGTGGCGGTCAGTATACTCATCTACGAATGGGTTCGCTTTCGAAAGTTTCATGGATGAACTGGCTGTGACTGCTGGTAAAGATCCCCTGGAATTCCGGAAGCAACATTTCTGGAATGGCCGATATCATCAGCTGGCCACTAAACTGGAAGAAGTTAGCGGATGGAAATCGAGGGAGAAGAAATCGGGTTATGGCATAGCGATTACCGAATGTTTTGGAAGTATCGTGGGCGAAGTTGTTAAGGTTTCAAAAACAGGGGCAGGTAAAGTCAAGATTGATAAAGTATGGGCTGTAATGGACTGCGGCTGGTACGTAAACCCTGACATCATTAAAGCGCAAATAGAGGGAAGTATCATCATGGCATTAGGTGCGGCGGTTACACATGAAACGACCTTTGCTGAAGGAAAAGCTGTTCATCAAAATTTCAATACGTACAAAATGCCACGCATTTCAGAAACACCTGAGATTGAAATGCATATTATGGAAAACGAAGAAAAAGCTGGTGGTGTAGGCGAACCGGCGCTTCCGCCTTTTGCTGCTGCGTTAACGAATGCAATTTTCGACCTTACCGGAAAAAGAATCAGAAAGCTACCTTTTAAATTAGACGAAGTTTAACACCATGGAAGCCCAGTCTGCCTTACAGATTGGGTTCTTTATTTGCATAATCGAACGACATGAACCGAATTATTAACTCACGGATATTCATAGTACTCTTACTTACTTTGATGGCATTGCCTTTTTTAAGCTTACAACAAAATAAGTTTGATTTAAAGGCCAGTATAACCCGCGGGAAGGAAATATACAATGTACAATGCATGAGTTGCCACATGGAGAACGGCGAAGGACTAGAGGGTGCTTTTCCCCCGTTGGCAAAATCCGATTACTTAATGGCCGATCAGAAAAGAGCAGTCCATCAGATTCTTAACGGTTTGTCGGGTGAAATAACCGTCAATGGCAAAACTTACAATGGCGACATGCCGGCATTTGATCTTACAGATGAAGAAGTAAGTGATGTTTTAAATTATGTACAAAACAGCTGGGGTAATAAAGCAGAAGCTGTAAGGCCTGATGATGTTAAGGCACTCCGAAATTAATTATGCGGTATGAAGGACTTAAAAACTGTAGTGAGTGAATACCACCGGGTCGATTTATCAAAGCTCAAAGCAGCACTCGCAACGGTGGTGCAGGTTAGGGGTTCATCTTACCGGAGTCCAGGCGCGCGTATGGTGATCACAGAAGATGGGAAATGGGTGGGTTCAATCAGTGGTGGTTGCCTTGAAGGTGATGCTTTACGAAAAGCACGCCAGGTAATGAACAGCAATATTCCAATGACTGTTACCTATGACACGCACGAGGAGAGCAATCAAAATTTAGGCATTGGGTTGGGCTGCAATGGCGTGATTGACGTGCTGATTGAACCTATTTCTGCGCATAGTGACAACGTTATACATTGTTTTGAATCTTTAATCGAAACCGAAAGACCATTGGCTCTTGCCACCATTTTTGACGGTTCGTCCTCAATCGGAGATAAATTGCTTATTAATGAAGAAAAGGAGATCATCTATTCCTTCAAAGATGGTGCGCTTACAAACCTTGTGATCAACGATCTGCTTTCCGTTTTCACAACGCAGAATTCAGAAGCCAGAAAATATGCATTGCATCATAGTTCGATATCTGTTTTCCTCGAGCTTATACAACCTACACTTTCAATAATAATTTTTGGCGGCGGATTTGATGCACGCCCTGTAAGTCACCTTGCCAAATCGCTGGGATGGAATGTTACTGTAACGGATGAATGTGTAGCGCATATAGCGCCGTTGTTTTTTCCCACAGCGGATAAACTTTCATTATGTCACCGGCAATGGATTGATCGTGATTTTAAAATCACACCTTATACTGCGTGTATCTTGATGTCACATAACTATGAGTACGACCGTGACGTGCTGAAAAAGCTTATTTATACTGAAACACCATACATCGGAATACTTGGTCCGCGCAAACGCTTTGAGAAAATGATGACCGATTTCAAAGCGGATACCCTTGAATTACCATCCTCGGCATTACAACGAATTCATTCACCCATCGGTCTTGATATTGGTGCAGAAGCTCCGGATGAGATTGCAGTTGCTATCATAGCGGAGATCCAGAGTAAGTTCTCTAATCGCTCTGGCGGATTCCTCCGTTATCGAACCGGACCAATACATAAACGCGATTCAGTTTCAGATCAGGTCTTTAAACAAGTCTACCTTAACAAAACGCGTAGCGAAATCAATCCGGATACCAGTTACGGTTAATCATCGCATCTTCTATGCATATCGTCACAATTGTTCTGGCGGCAGGTTCTTCGTCCAGGATGGGCACATCAAAGCAACTGCTCGACATAAAGGGAGAACCCATGTTAGTGCAAACAGTTAAAACGGTACTGGCTTGCAAAACAGAAAATATTGTTGTGGTTCTAGGATCGCAGGCAGCACACCATGCTAAATTATTGGAAGCATTACCTGTAGATGTAATTGAAAATCCTGTCTGGAACAAAGGCATTGGAAGTTCCATCAAGAAAGGACTTACTCACGCCCTGACCATGGAACCAAACACCGATGGCGTATTGTTTTTAGTTTGTGATCAACCTTACCTTACTGGAGAATTAGTCAACGCGTTTATCAAATACAATGGCAGCAAATCAATTTTTTCCGCCTACTATGATGGATCACCAGGTGTACCGGCATTGTTTACAAAGAAACACTTTAATGAGATCTTAGCGCTAGAAGACCACCTGGGTGCAAAAAAAATCATTCAAAATCATTTAGATGAAACTGACTTTATCGACTTTTCCAGGGGAATGATTGATCTCGATACGCCTGAGGATTATCAGAATTACCTAAAGCAAGCCGATTAACAAAAAAGCCTTCACATACAATGCGAAGGCTCCTTGTTATTTATTGAAGTAGTTACTATACTTTGATTTCAACATCAACACCACTTGGTAGCTCAAGCTTCATCAGGGCATCTACCGTTTTCGCGCTGTTTGAATAAATATCAACCAACCGCTTATAAGTACAAAGCTGAAATTGTTCACGTGATTTTTTGTTAACGTGTGGTGAACGAAGCACGGTGAATTTTTCTTTCTCAGTAGGGAGCGGAATTGGTCCGCTTACTACGGCGCCTGTAGCTTTAACTGCCCGAACGATCTTCTCAGAAGACTTGTCCACAAGATTGTGATCGTAAGACTTTAATTTGATTCTGATTTTTTGGTTCATAGTTGTTGGTTGAGGATATCGCCTAAATCCTATTCGTGTTTATTTATTTCGCCATTGCGGCACCTTTCACTTCTTCAATTACTTTATCTGCCAGGTTTTTAGGAACCGGCGCATAATGCGAGAACGTTAATGAAGCTGATGCACGGCCAGATGTAAGGGTTCTTAAGTCTGTGATGTATCCAAAAAGTTCTTTTAAAGGAACATCAGCCTTGATAATCTGTGCACCAGCACGTGTATCCATCCCTTTCATTACACCGCGTCTTCTGTTGAGGTCACCGGTTACAGAACCTGTGTATTCATCTGGACTCATTACTTCAACTGACATAATTGGCTCTAACAATTGTGGAGCACATTTAGAGGCAGCCTCTTTGAATCCGATTCTCGCAGCTAATTCGAAAGACAATGAGTCAGAGTCAACGTCATGGTAAGAACCATGGAACAGACGCACACGCATATTGTCAATCGGATATCCAGCTAATGGTCCATTCACCATCGCGCTTTCAAAACCTTTTTGAACTGGCTGAATGAATTCACGTGGAATTACACCACCAACGATATCATTCACAAATTCCAATCCGTCCTTATCACCTTCTTTAAGTTCGCGTGGGCCGATCTCAAATACGATATCAGCAAATTTACCACGTCCACCGGTTTGTTTCTTGTATACTTCCTTGTGTTCGATCGATTTGGTAAGCGCTTCCTTGTAGGCAACCTGAGGAGCCCCCTGATTGATTTCTACTTTAAATTCACGCTTTAAACGATCAATGATAATCTCAAGGTGCAATTCACCCATACCACGCAGGATCGTCTGACCTGTTTCCTGGTCTGTATGGACACGAAGTGTAGGATCTTCTTCCACCAGTTTAGCGATTGCCATACCGAGCTTATCAACATCAGCCTGCTTCTTAGGTTCGATAGCATAACCGATAACGGGTTCCGGGAACACCATTGATTCCAACACCACTTTGCGTTTCTCATCACAAAGGGTATCTCCTGTTTTGATATCCTTAAAACCAACTACCGCGCCAATGTCACCCGCAGGTAAACGCTCGATTTGGTTTTGCTTATTGGCGTGCATTTGAAACACGCGTGAGATGCGTTCTTTATTTTCAGAACGCGTATTGAAAACGTAAGAGCCTGATTCAAGCACACCTGAATAAGCGCGAATGAAACACAGACGTCCTACAAATGGATCAGTCGCAATTTTAAACGCAAGGGCAGCAAAAGGTTCGGTTTCATCCGGGCGAATAACAACTTCTTCATTCGTATCAGGATTAATCCCGATGATATCATCCTTGTCTAATGGTGATGGCAATAATTCCATCACATAATCAAGCATGGTTTGAACACCCTTATTTTTGAACGAAGAGCCACACACCATAGGAATAACTTTCATTGCGATAGTTGCCTTACGAAGTGCAGTAAGAATTTCGACTTCCGTGATAGAATCAGGATTTTCGAAAAATTTCTCCATTAATGACTCATCAAATTCAGCTACGGCTTCAAGAAGTTTTTCTCTGTATTCTTTAACTTCCTCCTCCATATCAGCTGGAATTGGTATAACTTCAAAGGTCATACCTTTATCTGCTTCGTTCCAGATAATACCACGGTTGTTGATCAAGTCAACCACACCACGAAAATTTTCTTCAGAACCGATTGGCAACTGGAGTGCCACAGCATTACTTCCTAATTTCTCCTTCACCTGCTTGCAAACGCCGAGGAAATCTGAGCCTGCACGGTCCATCTTGTTAACAAAGCCTATGCGTGCTACTTTATAGTTATCGGCCAGGCGCCAGTTGGTTTCCGATTGTGGTTCAACACCGTCAACTGCGCTAAATAAGAATACAAGACCATCCAATACACGTAAAGAGCGATTTACCTCAACGGTAAAATCCACGTGACCCGGTGTATCGATAATGTTTACATTGTATTTATTCTCTCTGTAGTTCCAGAAAACCGTTGTGGCTGCAGAAGTAATGGTGATACCACGCTCCTGTTCTTGGGCCATCCAGTCCATCGTTGCAGCACCTTCGTGTACTTCACCAAGCTTGTGGCTTACACCGGCGTAGAAAAGAATACGTTCTGTAGTTGTAGTCTTTCCAGCGTCAATGTGTGCCGCGATACCAATATTTCTGGTGTATTTAAGATCTCTTGCCATGTTTTTACTAAACCTCTTTTAGAATCTAAAATGAGAGAATGCTTTGTTAGCTTCTGCCATTCTATGTGTGTCGTCCTTCTTTTTAATCGCTGCACCTTCTCCTTTTGAGGCGGCAATGATTTCCGCTGCCAGTTTATCCATCATAGTTTTTTCACCACGAAGCCTTGAGTAATCGATAAGCCATTTAATGCTTAGGTTTACTTTGCGTTCAGGACGGATTTCAACAGGTACCTGGAATGTTGCTCCACCTACTCTCCGGCTCTTTACTTCCACAGAAGGTGTAAGGTTATTCATTGCACGCTTCCATACTTCAAGACCGCTTTCGCTGGTTTTCTTTTCAACAACTTCAATTGCATCGTAGAAGATACCGTAGGCAGTACTTTTCTTTCCCTGCTCCATCAGGTAGTTAACGAACTTTGTTACAAGTGTGTCACTGAACTTAGGGTCAGGAAGAAGATATCTTTTCTTTGGTTTTGACTTTCTCATGGCTTAATTCCTGTTATTTCTTTCCTTTAGCTGGAGCACCTTTACCTGCCGGTGCTGCTGCACCTGGCTTAGGACGTTTTGCTCCATATTTAGAACGACTCTGAAGACGACCATTAACACCTGCTGTATCAAGCGCACCACGAATGATGTGGTAACGTACCCCAGGAAGGTCCTTTACACGACCACCACGGATCAACACGATAGAGTGTTCCTGGAGGTTATGTCCTTCACCCGGAATGTAAGCGTTTACTTCTTTTCCGCTTACTAGACGCACCCTGGCTACTTTTCGCATAGCAGAGTTCGGTTTTTTAGGGGTCGTGGTGTACACACGTGTACATACGCCGCGTTTCTGTGGGCACGAATCAAGAGCGGGAGACTTAGACTTAAACGTCAATTTCTTCCGTCCTTTTCTTACAAGTTGTTGAATGGTAGGCATTTATATTTTCTTTTATAAACCTTTCAAAATTTAGGACTGCAAAGGTATTTAAAGTAACAGACCTTGCAAAGCCCCTTTTGAATATTTTTGAAATAACTCCCTAGTATTTAGCTGTTTTTGAATGACTTCCTCGATTCAGGAGGGACAACGACAGAAAATACATGATTAAGTCTTTAAGCTTCACCCATTGTACCTCCAAAGTTCATTGGAAATTTTGGCATATCATCCGTTCGCTTTATAGGCCCGAACGAAGCTTCATACTTGTCAATATTATCCTTTAAAGCGGTTAAAAAACGCTTTGCATGTTCAGGGGTAATCACAACGCGTGATTTCACCTTAGCCTTAGGCACGCCAGGCATTAACCGAATGAAATCGATTACAAATTCACTGTTGGAATGTGCGATCATTGCCAGGTTTGAATAGATGCCTTCCGCAATTTCCTCGGTAAGCTCAATATTAATCTGGTTCTGGTTTTGTTTATTTTTGTCGTCTGCCATTATTCGCTCTACGTTTTAGACGCTTACAATAAAAAAGGGTTGACCTCTTAGGAAGTCAACCCGTTGAAAACTTAATATGATTTAGTCCTGAAGCTCACGTTCTCTGTCACGGGCGCGTTCGGCGGCCGAGACCATAGACTCGTATTCATCTTTATGGGTAACCAGAATGTCATTATAAGCACGTTGACCTGTACCAGCAGGAATCAAGTGTCCGACAATTACGTTCTCTTTCATACCCAGCAAGGCATCTGTCTTACCGCGAATTGCAGCTTCACTCAGCACCTTTGTAGTTTCCTGGAACGACGCTGCAGATAGCCAGCTTTCTGTTTTCAGCGACGCCTGGGTAATACCCTGAAGCGTTGGTCTTGAAACAGCAGGCATCGCATCGCGAACTTCAACCAATTTCTGGTCTTTTCTACGCAACACTGAGTTCTCATCCCTTAACTCACGAGCCGTAATGATCTGACCTGGTTTAAACGTTGGCGAGTCTCCGGCTTCAATAACAACTTTCTTATCGAGAACAGTGTCGTTATCTTCACGGAACTGCAATTTATCAACATATTCTCCTGGGAGGAAACTTGTGTCTCCCGGATCAATAATTTCAACCTTCTGCATCATCTGGCTTACGATCGCTTCAATGTGCTTATCATTGATCTTCACACCTTGCAGGCGGTAAACTTCCTGAATTTCATTTACAAGATACTCCTGTACTGCAGTTGGTCCTTTGATCGATAAGATATCTGAAGGCGTAATCGAACCATCAGATAATGGCTGACCCGCTTTCACAAAGTCATTATCCTGTACCAGGATGTGTTTCGAAAGCGGAACTAAATAACGCTTTTGAACGCCATCGCGTGATTCGATGAATATTTCGCGATTACCACGCTTGATACCACCGTAGGTTACCACACCATCGATTTCACTTACTACCGCCGGATTAGACGGGTTCCGCGCTTCGAACAATTCAGTCACCCTAGGAAGACCCCCCGTTATGTCACGGGATTTACCCATGGTACGTGGGATTTTTGCAAGCACCTGACCTGCTTTGATCTGATCACCAGCATCCACTGCAAGGTGAGCGCCAACCGGAATGTTATATCCTTTTGAATCGTTTTTACCCTTAACAATAACCGCAGGGTTTTTTGTCTTATCACGCGTTTCGGTGATTACCTTTTCGCGGTGACCCGTTTGTTCATCAGATTCCTCCTTAAACGTTACACCTTCGATGATAGATTCGTATTCAATCGTTCCGTCGAACTCTGACAGGATAACCGCATTGTACGGATCCCAATAACAAAGCTCTTCACCTTTCTCTACCTCCTGACCATCTTTCACCTTAAGGAAAGCGCCGTATGGAACGTGGTTGGTAATCAACACACGATTCTTTTCTTTATCCACGATTCGAATCTCACCGGTACGACCCATCACAATTTTCACCGGATTATTGTCATTGTCGGTAGATTCAATGAAACGAACACCTTCAAACTCAAGTGTACCAGGTAATTTTGCCTTGATGTTTGCTTCTACGGCGATGTTAGATGCGGTACCCCCTACGTGGAATGTACGCAATGTAAGCTGTGTTCCAGGTTCACCAATTGACTGTGCTGCGATAACGCCTACAGCTTCACCCTTCTGAACCATGTTACCGGTTGCCAGGTTACGGCCATAACATTTTGCACAACCACCTTGCTTGGATTCACAAGTTAACAGCGACCTGATTTCAACCTCTTCAATAGCAGCTTCTTCAATACGTTTTGCAATTTCATCTGTGATCTCGCTGTTTGTAGGGACAATCAATTCATCCGTAAGCGGATCAAAGACATCATGTACGGTTACCCTTCCAAGGATACGCTCGGAAAGTGGTTCTACGATATCCTCGTTATCTTTTAACGCAGTTACTTTAAGTCCGCGCAATGTTCCGCAATCCTCTTCCGTAACAACCAGATCGTGCGCTACGTCAACCAATCTCCTGGTAAGATATCCTGCATCGGCAGTTTTCAAGGCTGTATCGGCAAGACCTTTACGCGCACCGTGCGTTGAGATAAAGTATTCCAATACATCCAATCCTTCTTTAAAGTTGGAAAGGATCGGGTTCTCAATAATGGATCCTACTGAACCTGCAAGGTTTTTCTGTGGCTTGGCCATCAGACCCCGCATTCCACCTAACTGACGAATTTGTTCTCTCGAACCACGCGCACCGGAGTGCATCATCATATAGATCGAGTTGAACCCTTGCTGATCATCTTCCAGCTGGCGCATCAGGGTTGTTGTCAACAACGTGTTGGTACGCGTCCAGATATCGATTACCTGGTTATACCGTTCGTTATCGGTAATCAGACCCATCATATAGTTATTCCAGACTGCATCAACCTCTTCTTGCGCATTAGCAACAAGCTTCTCTTTTTCAGCAGGAACTTTCACATCGTTCAATCCCATGGACAGACCACCTTTGTAGGCCATCTGGAATCCAAGTTCTTTAATATCATCCAGGAACTTTGCAGTTTTAGATTGGCCCGCAATTTTGTAAATCTCGGAGATAATGGTCTGCAGTTTTTTCTTTGTTAAGAGTTCATCCACAAAACCTACTTCTTCGGGTACATTCTGATTGAAGATCACGCGACCAGTTACAGTATCGATCATCTTCATCGATAATTCGCCAGTCTTCTTATCCAACACCGACACACGTACTTTAATGTTCGCGTGTTTAGAAAGTTTTCCTTCGTTAAAAGCTACAATTACTTCTTCAGCCGAATAGAAACGTTTTCCTTCACCGATGATCGGGTGTTCAGGTGTACTCTTTCTTCCTTTGGTCAGATAATACAGACCAAGTACCATGTCCTGAGAAGGCACAGTAATAGGTGCACCGTTGGCTGGGTTTAGGATATTGTGTGATGAAAGCATCAACAAAGACGCTTCCAGAATCGCCTCCTGACCCAGTGGTACGTGTACCGCCATCTGATCCCCATCAAAGTCGGCGTTGAAGGCCGTACATACTAATGGGTGAAGTTGGATCGCTTTCCCTTCAATAAGTTTTGGTTGAAAAGCCTGGATACCAAGTCTGTGAAGTGTTGGAGCACGGTTCAAAAGAACAGGATGTCCTTTCAATACGTTTTCCAAAATATCCCAGATCACCGGATCTTTCCTATCTACAATCTTCTTTGCAGACTTAACCGTTTTTACGATACCTCTTTCAATGAGTTTCCTGATAATAAACGGCTTGAATAATTCAGCTGCCATATCCTTAGGAAGACCGCATTCGTGTAGTTTTAATTCTGGTCCTACCACAATTACAGAACGACCAGAGTAATCTACACGTTTACCCAACAGGTTTTGACGGAAACGTCCCTGCTTACCTTTCAGCATATCACTCAGGGATTTCAATGCACGGTTTCCATCAGAACGCACGGCATTTACTTTACGAGAGTTGTCAAACAATGAGTCAACAGCTTCCTGTAGCATACGCTTCTCGTTACGAAGAATAACTTCAGGCGCTTTAATATCAATCAATCTTTTTAAACGGTTGTTACGGATTATAACACGTCTGTAAAGATCATTCAAATCAGATGTTGCAAAACGACCACCATCCAACGGCACCAATGGACGCAATTCCGGAGGAATTACAGGAACCATTTTAATCACCATCCATTCAGGCTTGTTTTCAATACGGGTACGCGCGTCGCGGAATGCTTCCACAACTTTAAGGCGTTTTAAAGCTTCAGCTTTACGTTGCTGAGAAGTGTCAGTTGCAGCCTGGTGACGTAGTTCATATGAAAGCTCATCTAACGCTGTTCTCGATAATAACATCTCAAGCGCATCAGCACCCATCTTGGCGATAAATTTCTTCGGATCGTTATCGTCCAGTAATTGGTTTTCACGCGGTAACTTATCAAGGATATCCAGGTACTCCTCTTCTGTAAGGAAGTCGAGTCTGTTGATGCCATCTTCTTCCTTCACACCAGGTTGAATAACAACATAGCGTTCGTAGTAGATGATCTGATCCAGTTTCTTAGTCGCAAGACCAAGCAGATAACCAATCTTATTTGGAAGAGAACGGAAATACCAAATATGTGCTACCGGTACAACCAGTTCAATGTGACCCATCCGTTCGCGTCTTACCTTCTTCTCTGTAACTTCTACACCACAGCGATCGCAGATAATGCCTTTATACCGGATTCTTTTATACTTACCACAATGACATTCCCAATCTTTTACAGGACCAAAAATCCGCTCACAGAACAACCCTCCCATTTCAGGCTTGTATGTTCTATAGTTGATGGTCTCCGGCTGTGTTACCTCACCATGTGAGCTTTCCAGAATTGATTCTGGTGAAGCAAGACTGATGGTGATCCTGGAGAAGTCGTTGTTGATCTTTTTATTTTTTCTGAAAGACATATATCAAGTTTTCAGTTTGTTGTTTACTTATTTAATCCGAAAGTCGGGAAAGTTAGCCAGTCCGAAAGACGAATCCTCCGGACTTTCTGATCCTTGTTAATCCATAGTGATCTCAAGCGCCAGACCTCTTAACTCGTGAACCAATACATTGAATGATTCAGGAATATTTGGCTTGCGCATGTTTTCACCTTTTACAATGGCTTCGTAAGCTTTGGCCCGGCCAATCACATCATCCGATTTGATCGTCAGGATTTCCTGAAGGATATGCGATGCACCGAATGCTTCGATTGCCCAAACCTCCATTTCTCCAAAACGCTGACCACCGAATTGTGCTTTACCACCAAGAGGCTGCTGCGTGATCAACGAGTAAGGCCCGATAGAACGTGCGTGCATCTTATCATCCACGAGGTGACCAAGTTTCAACATATAGGCGATACCTACGGTAACCGGCTGATCAAATTTAGCTCCGGTCAAACCGTCGTATAAATAGGATCTTCCATATTCAGGCAGGCCTGCCTCTGTCAATTCACTCTGCACTTGTTCCAGTGTAGCACCATCAAAAATTGGTGTAGCATATGTCCTTCCAAGTTTCAATCCAGCCCAAGCCAATACGGTTTCGTAAATCTGCCCGAGATTCATACGCGATGGTACACCAAGCGGATTCAAACAGATATCAACAGGTGTTCCATCTTCAAGGAACGGCATATCTTCTTCACGAACGATTCTCGCTACCACACCCTTGTTACCGTGACGACCTGCCATCTTATCACCTACTTTCAGTTTACGCTTCTTGGCAATGTACACCTTCGCCAGTTGAACAATCCCCGTTGGTAATTCATCACCCACTTCAAGGGTAAAACGTTCACGCTTAAATTCACCGGCGTATGTATTGCGTTTCACCAGGTAGTTTTTCACTAACTGACCGATCAAATCGTTGGTATGTTCATCGCCAGACCAGTTTTCAAGGCTGATATCAGCAATCAGGTTCACTTCTTCAGGAACGTTATAATTGCTCTCATCGCGATAGATGTTCTTATCCGGGAAGAGATTGTTTTCAATCACCTTCTGTGAGAACTTCACGCCTTTGCTTACCAGCTCATCACCGAACTTGTGCTTCACACCATTGCTGGTTTTTCCGTTCAACAGTTCGGACAATTTATTAATCATTTCGGTACGCAACTCAGCAAGTTGCTTACTGTACTTGTTCTTTAATGCATCCAGCTCTTTCTTCGACTTGGTCCGCACATCTTTATCGCGTTTCGGCCTTGAGAAAAGCTTGGTATCGATAACAACGCCTTTCAGGGATGGCGGTGCTTTAAGCGATGCATCTTTCACATCACCTGCTTTGTCACCAAAGATAGCCCGCAATAGTTTTTCTTCCGGAGTCGGATCTGTTTCGCCTTTCGGGGTGATCTTACCGATCAGAATATCACCTTCGCGAACTTCAGCACCAACACGAATGATACCGTTTTCATCGAGATGTTTAACGGCTTCTTCACTAACATTTGGAATCTCGGAAGTCAATTCTTCTTCACCACGTTTTGTATCACGCACTTCGAGTTCGAATTCCTCGATGTGAATAGACGTATACACGTCATCACGCACTACACGTTCGGAGATAACAATGGCATCCTCGAAATTATATCCCTGCCACGGCATGTAAGCCACCAATAGGTTGCGACCAAGTGCCAATTCTCCATTTGCCGTTGCATATCCCTGGCAGACTGGCTGACCCTTCACTACTTTCTCACCTTTTTTCACCAACGGTGTAAGGTTGATACACGTATCCTGGTTGGTTCTTCTGAACTTAATCAGGTTATAGGTTTTGTATTCGTTATCGAAGCTTACCAGTTGCTGTTCAGGAGAAACATCATACTTAATGATAATCTTCTTCGCATCAACAAAATCAACAACACCAGTTCCCTCAGCGAGAATAAGCGCACGTGAATCAAGGGCAACACGACCTTCGAGACCTGTACCAACGATCGGCGCTTCGGGGCGCATCAATGGCACGGCCTGACGTTGCATGTTTGAACCCATCAATGCACGGTTCGCATCATCGTGTTCAAGGAATGGAATCATGGAAGCCGCAACAGAAACGATCTGATTTGGCGCAATGTCCATGA
Source organism: Ohtaekwangia sp. (assembly GCA_035628875.1). Taxonomy (GTDB): domain Bacteria; phylum Bacteroidota; class Bacteroidia; order Cytophagales; family Cyclobacteriaceae; genus Ohtaekwangia. The sequence continues at coordinate 57,338 of DASPIZ010000159.1, forward strand.
ACTTAAGATCCTTCGGTTCGATTACCGGGAAGTCTCCTTCAAAACGCGCTTTTATTTTTTCATCTATAAATTCTCCGGTAGGCTTCAACGGCATTTTAGCTTGCGCGATGTAGTTGGTATCCTCTTCTTCAGCAGTAAGGAATACTACCGGCTCTTTTATTTTTACTTTCCCATTTTCAACCTTGCGGTAAGGCGTCTCGATAAAGCCCATCTTGTTCACTTTGGCGTGAACGCAAAGCGAAGAGATCAGACCGATATTCGGACCTTCCGGAGTTTCAATGGTACAAAGACGACCATAGTGTGTATAATGAACGTCACGAACTTCAAAACCTGCACGTTCACGTGACAGACCACCAGGACCAAGGGCAGACATTCTGCGCTTGTGTGTAATCTCAGCGAGTGGATTGGTTTGATCCATAAACTGAGACAACTGGTTTGTTCCAAAGAACGAATTGATCACCGACGATAATGTACGCGCATTGATAAGGTCAACCGGTTTAAAGTCTTCGTTATCGCGAACGTTCATTCTTTCTTTGATTGTTCTCGCCATACGGGCAAGACCAACACCAAATTGTGAATACAACTGTTCCCCTACTGTTCTAACACGTCTGTTACTCAAGTGGTCAATATCATCGATCAAGGCCTTGGAGTTTATGAGACCGATCAGGTATTTCACAATAAGAATAATATCTTCCTTTGTTAAAACACGTTGATCTGAGCTGATATCAAGACCGAGCTTTTTGTTAATTCTATAACGTCCTACTTCACCTAGGTCATAACGTTTCTCACTGAAGAACAGGCTTTGGATAATATCCCGAGCGGTCTGTTCATCCGGTGCTTCAGTATTTCTCAACTGGCGGTAGATGTACTCAACAGCTTCTTTTTCAGAGTTGGATGTATCCTTCGCCAGCGTATTAAAGATGATGTTGTAATCGGAGATGTTAATATCATCCCGGTGTAGAATGATCGATTTAACACCAGAATCCAGGATTACTTCAACGTCTTCTGCTTCGATTGTATGGTCACGTTCGAGTAATACTTCGTTACGGTCGATAGAAACCACTTCACCGGTATCTTCGTCCACAAAGTCTTCCGTCCAGGTCTTCAATACCCGGGCAGCAAGCTTGCGTCCAGCGATTTTCTTGAGTGTATTTTTATTTGCTTCTACCTCTTCGGAAAGTCCGAAAAGATCGAGTATATCCTTATCAGAACCATAACCAATTGCACGAAGCAAAGTGGTTACAGGGAATTTTTTCTTACGGTCGATGTAAGCATACATTACTGCGTTTACATCGGTAGCAAATTCAATCCATGATCCTTTGAATGGAATGATCCGCGCAGAGTAAAGCTTCGTTCCGTTGGTGTGTTTGCTCATGGCAAAGAAAACCCCTGGTGAACGGTGAAGCTGAGACACGATTACACGCTCGGCGCCGTTAATAACGAACGAGCCTTTTTCGGTCATATATGGGATATTACCAAGGAACACTTCCTGTTCGATGGTTTCGAAATCTTCATTATCCTCGTCGTTACAGGTCAGTCTTAATTTGGCCTTCAACGGTACGGAGAATGTCAGCCCGCGGTCAATGCATTCATCTACGGAATACTTTGGCGGATCAATGGTATAATCGACGAACTCGAGCACAAAATTTTCCCGCGAATCGCTGATTGGAAAATTCTCAGCGAACACCTTATAAAGACCTTCATTTTGTCTTTTTTCGGCAGGAGTTTCGATTTGTAAAAAATCTTTGAAAGACTGGAGCTGTAGATCCAGAAAATCGGGATAATCAAGCACTTTCTCAATGGATGAGAAGTCGATTCTTCCGTTTATAGTCTTCTTTGTCAAGGTTGTTTAACGTTTAAGTTCTAAGATCCTGGACGGCGAACAAAATCAATTTTTCAATTCCAATTCAAATTACCTTGTGTGGTTTATCCTATTTGAAAGTTGAGAGTGAAATTTTGAATTGGTTTATTTTTGTTTAGGGCATAAATGGGAATAGACCCCGTCCCTCCCGTCATACTGAAAATCAATATGGGGACAGACAACGGGGTCTAACCGAAGGTTAAGACGGTGCCTCGTCTTCAGAAGAATTATTTTAATTCAACTTCAGCACCAGCCTCAACGAGTTGCTTTTTCAGGTTTTCAGCTTCATCCTTAGGCAATCCTTCTTTGATTGTTTTAGGTGCGCCATCAACCAAATCTTTAGCTTCTTTCAATCCGAGACCGGTAAGTTCTTTCACCAGCTTTACGATCTGAAGTTTGTTAGGTCCGGCAGCTTTCAATACCACATCAAAGTTAGTTTTTTCTTCAGCAGCAGCTCCGCCAGCAGCACCACCCGCAGGTCCAGCTATTACTGCAGCAGCAGCAGGCTCGATGCCATATGTTTCTTTCAGGTAAGAAGCCAGTTCTGTTACTTCTTTAACAGTGAGTTCAACAAGTTGATCTCCGAGTGCTTTAATATCAGCCATTTTAATAAAGTTTAATAAGTTCTGTTGTTCGATAATTATTTATTTCCACGTTCTTCAAGTGCTTTAACCAATCCTGCAACGATACCTTTACTGCTTGTAAGCGCAGAGATAACGTTTTTGGCAGGAGATTGAAGCAATGCGATAACGTCGCCAATAAGCTCATTTTTAGATTTAAGCTCACTTAGCATGGTTAAGTTCTCATCCCCTATGAAGAGGTCTGAGTTGATGGAAGCTGCTTTCAATACCGGCTTACCTTCCTGTTTCAAACGAAACTCCTTGATGATTTTAGCTGGTGCATTACCGACTTCTTTGGAGAACATTACTCCTGAAAAACCTTGTAATGCGCTAAACATAGGAGAGTAGTCTGTACCTTCTTGCTTTTCGAGTGCCTTACGAATCAACGTGTTTTTATACACTTTATATTCGATGCCGCTCTTATAGCAAAGCCTTCTGAAATTATTCACTTGTGCCACGGTAAAACCGCTTGCATCGGTGATATAGAAGTGGGCATGGTTAGCAAACTTCGATGAAAGCTCTTCAATAATCTGTGCTTTTTCTTCTCTGGTCATGTGTTTGTTTCTTAAATGCCAGCAATGGAATTAGTGTCAACCACGATTCCAGGGCTCATTGTTGTAGAGATTGTTATACTTTTAAAGTATTCACCCTTTGCAGAGGCTGGTTTCAATTTGGCAACAACATTAATCATTTCTGCAGCATTGTCACGGATTTGATCCGGCGGAAAGGAAGCTCTTCCTATGCCAACATGAATGATACCTTGTTTATCAATTTTGAAGTCGATTTTACCGGCTTTTACTTCTTTCACCGCTTTACCGACGTCGAGCGTAACAGTTCCTGATTTTGGATTCGGCATAAGTCCGCGAGGTCCTAAAACTTTACCAAGCTTACCTACTTTTGCCATTACTGTTGGTGTACAAATAATCACATCGATATCTGTCCACCCTCCTTCAATTTTCTGAATATAATCATCCAGACCTACGTGATCTGCACCTGCGTCTTTTGCATCCGGAACCTTGTCAGGTGTGCAAAGCACAAGTACGCGCACTGTCTTACCAATACCATGAGGTAATGAAACCACTCCCCTCACCATCTGATCTGATTTTTTTGGATCTACACCCAAACGAATATCGAGATCAACAGAAGCATCAAATTTAGTGAAGCTGATATCCTTCAACATTTTGGTTGCTTCTTCCAGGGAATATTCTTTCTCCAGATTGTATTTCGCAAGGACTGCTTTTCTGTTTTTAGAAATTTTCGCCATCGCTTTAATTATTTATCCCAAGGGGGAGTTCCTGATACAGTAATACCTAAACTTCTTGCAGTACCGGCGACCATCTTCATTGCTGATTCAACTTTGAATGAATTGAGATCGGGCATTTTGGTTTCTGCAATTGTTTTCACCTGATCCCAGGTGATTGATCCTACTTTGTTGCGGTTGGGTTCTGCTGAGCCCTTTTGTTTTTTAGCAGCGTCTAAAATTAAGATTGCAGCGGGAGGAGTTTTGATTACAAAATCAAACGTTTTGTCGTTGTAAATGCTAATCAAAACGGGTAACACCTGTCCGGGTTTATCCTGCGTACGTGCATTGAATTGTTTGCAAAAGTCCATGATATTAAGACCTTTACTACCCAACGCAGGTCCAATCGGAGGTGCCGGATTTGCCTGGCCGCCTTTAACCTGTAATTTCAGATAACCTATAATTTGCTTTGCCATGTTATCTTATTCTAGCTTTTCTACCTGCATATAACTCAATTCGACTGGAGTATTCCTGCCGAAAATTTTCACCATTACGTTGAGTTTCTTCTTGTCTTCAAAAATTTCCTCAACATTTCCGGTAAATCCGCTGAATGGACCATCCATTACTTTCACAGACTCACCTTTAATAAATGGTGTCTCGAGTTTTTCCTCGAGTTCGTCAATCTCATCAACTTTACCGAGAATCCTGTTCACCTCTGATTGACGAAGAGGAACTGGATCCTTGGAAGCCCCGGTACCGTTGTTGCCGAGAAACCCTATCACACCCGGAATGCTATTGACAGCATGATAAGCTTCCCCGTTCGAGAGATCTGCAGAAAGGAGAACGTAACCCGGAAAGAAGTTGCGCTCACGAACACGCTTCTTACCGTTTCTCATTTCGTATACTTTTTCAGAAGGAATCAACACCTGCGGAATAAATTCTGCAAGTTTTGAGCGCTCAATCTCAGTTTCCAGGTAGGACTTCACCTTTTTTTCCTGGCCGCTGACGACCCTGAGAACATACCATTTCAGTTCGCCCATAACTCCTTAATTAAACATTCTGATAAAACCATTGTAGACCGGTTTTGAAAACCCAGTCTATTACCCCTATAACACCAGCAAAAATTGCGGACGCCACGAGCACCAGAATGGCACTGCTTTGTAGTTCGCTGTATTTGGACCAAGTCATTTTATTCTTGATCTCATCCCAGGATTCAGTGATATAGGTCTTTACCTTGTCCATTGTTATTATTCGAAGTAATTCTTCCTTTTTATTAGCACGGGTGGAGAGACTCGAACTCCCAGCCAATGGTTTTGGAGACCACTACTCTACCAATTGAGCTACACCCGTTTATCTATTTCAGGCAACTCTTTTATCAGCCGGACACTTCATTGAGAGTTGCAAAACCGTTTTCTTCACCTTTTGCTTTCGCCGTAACCACCCAATGCCCTGAGCCGCACTCAAATACCCCACTTAGCCCAAAAGGACTGCAAAGGTAGAAGAATACGATATAAAATAAAAGCTTTCCTGAAAATTAAGTATTAAGCCGATTTAGAAAAATATATGAGCTTAAAAGTAAAAAGCAGAAAGCTAGTAAACTTTGCTTTCTGCCTTTCTTTAGTTATTTAAGATCGTGTTTAGTCTACAATTTCTGTAACCTGACCTGATCCAACGGTACGGCCACCTTCGCGGATCGCGAAACGAAGACCTTTTTCCATAGCGATCTTGTTGATCAATTCAACTTCGATTGAAATGTTATCACCAGGCATAACCATTTCCACACCGGCAGGAAGTTTAACTTCACCAGTTACATCCGTTGTACGGAAGTAGAATTGCGGGCGGTATTTGTTAAAGAATGGCGTGTGACGTCCACCTTCTTCTTTGGATAACACATAAACCTCAGCTTTAAATTTTGAGTGAGGCTTCACAGAGCCTGGTTTACAGATAACCATACCTCTGCGGATTTGTTCTTTTTCAATACCACGCAGCAATAAACCGACGTTATCACCAGCTTCACCTCTGTCAAGGATTTTACGGAACATTTCCACACCCGTGATGGTTGACTTCAGGTTTTCAGCACCCATACCTAGGATTTCAACCGGATCACCTGTGTTGATGACACCTCTTTCGATTCTACCGGTAGCAACAGTTCCACGACCAGTGATAGAAAATACGTCTTCAACAGGCATTAAGAAGTCCTTATCAATCAAACGTACAGGAAGCGGAATATGCTCATCCACGGCCTTCATTAATTCTTCCACTTTTTCAACCCATTTAGGTTCGCCATTTAAAGCGCCTAAAGCAGATCCTCTAACTACCGGCATTGAATCACCAGGGAAGTTATAAGCTGACATCAGTTCACGAACCTCCATTTCAACGAGATCCAATAATTCTGCATCATCAACTAAATCCACTTTGTTCATAAAAACCACCAGTGCTGGCACACCAACCTGACGAGCTAAAAGAATATGCTCGCGTGTTTGGGGCATCGGTCCATCAGTAGCCGCTACTACAAGAATAGCTCCATCCATCTGCGCTGCTCCGGTAACCATGTTCTTTACATAGTCAGCGTGACCAGGGCAATCAACGTGAGCATAGTGTCTGTTTTCCGTAGCATATTCTACGTGTGAGGTGTTGATTGTGATACCTCTTTCTTTTTCTTCAGGAGCGTTGTCAATTGAAGAGAAATCGCGCATTGAAGCAAGACCTTTTGAAGCGAGTACTTTGGTAATCGCAGCTGTAAGCGTGGTTTTACCGTGGTCAACGTGACCGATAGTACCAACGTTTACGTGGGGTTTTGAACGATCAAATGTTTCTTTAGCCATATTTGAAAATCCCAGTTAAAGTTTAAAGTTATAAGTGTTTTATTGTTAAAGTCTTTATATCAAAGTTGATTCGTTGCGTCGTTCATAGTTGATTTGAAATCAACAAATCAACGATTTAAACACATTAACTAATCAACACTCCATAATTCTTTCTCTGTCGGGTCTTGAGGATTCTACTTACCTTCTCCAATGGTCCAGCTTTTGGCAACTTGCGGACTCCCTACAAATATCCTCGACAACTTCTCTAAATCTAGAGCTGTTGATGAGGATTGAACTCACGACCTCTTCCTTACCAAGGAAGTGCTCTACCACTGAGCTACAACAGCTTACCTTGGCATACCGGCACCCTGCACCAGGAATTTGGTAATACTAATGCCCAATGCCCGTCATTGAGCGGGAGACGAGGTTCGAACCCGCGACCTATAGCTTGGAAGGCTATCGCTCTACCAACTGAGCTACTCCCGCATTCATCCGCCTACGCTAAAGCTTCGGCGGGATAAATCCGCATAGAAACTTCAGCAGGGACTTGCCATCCTCCGCTAAAGCTACGGATGGCGTGTGGGGGAAATAGGATTCGAACCTATGAAGTCATAAGACAACAGATTTACAGTCTGTCCCAGTTGGCCGCTTTGGTATTCCCCCAACTGATTTTCATTATTTAAAAGAACAATAAAATGTCCCTTCCGGGCCATTTTTAAAAAAGAGAGTGCAAAATTATACGCTTTTATACTTTTTCAAAACTTATCTTCAGATTTTCATGCATTTATAAAAAAAGATCATCGATGTAGGCTTTGCGCGGGCCTTACATGGCGATGATTCCAGTGATTATTCCACCTCCAAATTCTTTCTTAAACACTTCAAGGACATGGGCTTTATGAAATTCAAAGTCATGGCGCATGCTTGGCGAATCAAATTCTACAAACAAGACTTGGTTTTTGATGTAAATCTTTTTTGTCCGTTTAGCAATTGGTTTACCCACCAGTCGTTCCCACGAATTTAAAAGATTGGCCTCGTCAAACCGCGAGGACAAATTGTAGGAGTTGAGTAGGTTTCGGATGGCATCTCCGACGGATTGAAATTCTTCGTCATTTTTTTTCATAAGCTTACCGCTAGATTGTTTGTTGCCCACTTAATTTTCCTCGTTCTATAAAATAGAGTGTCGCTGAAACGCCAATTTTTTTTAACAAGGCGGCGGTCCGATCCGGTCGGGCATCCGTAATAAACAGCTGGCCAAAACTTTCCTTTATTAACGCCAACAACTTTTCAATTCGAAAATCGTCCAGCTTATCAAAGATATCATCCAACAGAAGAAGCGGTTTAAACCCTTTATACGTATCAAACAATTCAAACTGCGCCAACTTCAGTGCAATAATAAAAGACTTTTGCTGCCCCTGAGACCCAAACCTTTTTAGTTCTTCGTTTTGTAATTCAAACAAAAAATCATCCCGGTGGATGCCAAAACTAGTCCGCTGCAAAATCAAATCTTTCTGTCGACTCTTTTTTAACCCATCCTCAAAAGCACAGTCCATCAGCCCTGAAATATACCGAACCGTTGCTGACTCGTTATCACCCACAAGAAAAGAATAAAACTTATGGAATGGGGAATAAAACAAATCTAAATAGTATTTCCTCCGCTGATGGACATATTTTCCGGATTGTATTAGAATCCGATCATAGGCATCCAGCGCCAGCGCATCCACCCTTCCGGAGTCCTGGAACATTTTCAGCAAACTGTTCCTTTGTCGCAGGGCATAATTATATTGAATGAGCGCGTCCAGATATGGCTGATCCAACTGCGATATTAAAGCATCAAAAAATTTTCTCCGTACCTCGCTTCCTTCTTTAATTAATTCAGAATCGTCTGGTGCGATCATTACAGTCGGGTATTTTCCGATATGGCTACTTAGCTTTTCATAGTCTTGCTGATTTTCACGGAATATTTTTTTAGTGCCCAGCTGAGCTGATGTTACGATTTCAAAGGCAGCTTCCTGCTTGATAAATAGTCCTTTGAGCATAAAAAACTGTTCACCACTGTGAATACACTGACTATCTGTTGACGAAAAAGCACTTTTGGTTAATGATAAGTAATGAATCGCATCGAGCAGGTTTGTTTTACCGCTGCCGTTTTTTCCCACAAAAACATTAATCCTGGAAGATAAGTCCAGCGTTGCCTCGGTATAGTTTTTAAAATTTAAGACACTCAGTTTTTGAAGATACATGCAGGAAATGGTACGAAAGTTTGGCGAATGTTCGTTGGGCAGTTAATTTCGCAACTCGGAATCAAAAATAGGGTATATGCCTACGACAACAAAAGCTAAGAACGAGCCCGCGGCGGCAAAAAAGGGTGAAAAGACTGAGTTTTCAAAAGATACATATCTGTATTGGTATGAAAGCATGCAGTTGATGCGAAAATTTGAAGAAAAAGCAGGCCAGCTTTATGGGATGCAAAAAATCAAAGGTTTCTGTCACCTATATATCGGACAGGAAGCCTGTGCATCAGGCGCAGCTTCTGCTTTGAAAAAAGGTGACAAATGGATTACGGCCTACCGCGATCACGGTCATCCGTTGGCTTTGGGGACAGATCCAAAGGCCATCATGGCAGAACTCTATGGTAAAGAGACTGGAACTACGAAAGGTAAAGGCGGCTCCATGCACATTTTCGACAAGGCTCACAATTTTATTGGCGGTCACGGTATTGTAGGTGCTCAGGTTCCACTTGGTGCAGGAATTGCGTTTGCCGAAAAATATAACAAAACCGGAAATCTCTGCATTTGTTACATGGGCGACGGCGCAGTGCGTCAAGGTGCTTTTCACGAAGCTTTAAATTTGGCCATGTTATGGAAATTGCCGGTGATTTTTGTGATAGAGAATAACGGATACGCTATGGGAACCAGCGTACAGCGCACTTCCAATGTACATGAGTTGTATACGCTTGGTGAGGCTTTCGATATGCCTTCCGAACCGGTTGACGCCATGAAGGTGGAGGACGTACATATCGCTGTAGCTAAAGCCGCAGAACGCGCACGCGCCGGAGAAGGACCATCCTTATTGGAATTTCGTACCTATCGTTACAAGGGGCATTCCATGTCTGATCCACAGAAATACAGAACAAAAGATGAGGTAGAACAATACAAGCAACGTGATCCAATCGAAGTTGTTCGCAAATCTATCCTGGATAAGAAATTTGCGAGCGAAAAAGACCTTGACGCGATCGATGCGAAAATTGTTCAGGAGGTAGACGAAGCGGTGAAATTTGCAGAAGAATCGAATTTCCCTGATCCATCAGAAGCGCTGACCGATGTTTACGCTGAACCAAATTACCCTTTCGTACTGGACTAGGATACATGCTTTTTGTTAAGATTAATCTAATTTGTAGTTTTGCGCCCCGATCCCGATAAGCACCCGGGAGGGTTATTTTAAAAAACAATGGCTAAGAAAGTAGAACATCGTCACGAACTCCTTGAAAATCCGGAGGCTTTACAGGAAAAACTTGCCGGCGCAGAAACCTGGTTGGAAAGTAATTCAAAACTGGTATTTGGTATTGCTGGAGGATTTATCCTTTTGGTTGCCGGATATTTTGGTTTCCAGTACTATAAGGAAACACAAGATCGCGAAGCACAACGCGAAATGTTCCAGGCGATATACTATTTCGAAGCAGACAGTTTAAGTCAGGCATTGAATGGCGATGGCAACAACCTTGGTTTTTTAGATGTCATCAGTGATTATGGTATAACAGAGGCAGCAAATCTCGCACACTTTTATACAGGCGCAATCTATTTGAAGCAAGGCAAGTTTGAATCAGCGCGGGAACACCTGCATGATTTCAATTCCAATGACCTACTTATTCAGGCTCGCGCGTATAGCCTTATCGGTGATACGTACATGGAAGAAAAAAACTATGAAGAGGCTGCTAATTTTTATAACAAAGCAGCAAATTATAAACCGAATAAATTCTTTTCTCCTGGATATCTCATGAAGGAGGCACTTGCTTATGAGCAATTAAATCAAAATAAAAAGGCGAAAGAGGTTTATGATAAGGTGATTACACAATATTGGGATTCAAGCGAATATCAAAAAGCCCGAAAGCTTAAAGCACGGTTAGACGGAAATTCTTAAATGGCGTTCCTCCGTGGAGGCCGCTTTCACGCTATACTATGGCAGGTGCACTACCTACTGGAAAAATCCAAAGTCACGTTAATCTTCTAAAAAAGAAGTTCGCCATTATTGTGGCAGAATGGAATGACGAAATAACGGGAGCGCTATACGAAAGCGCTGTTGCTACGTTGTTGAAACATGGCGTAAAGAATGAAAACATCACCCGAAAGAATGTGCCAGGAACGTTCGAGTTATCCTTGGCTTCTCTCTGGATGGCAAAAGAAAAAAAAATTGACGCCGTTATTTGCCTTGGCTGCGTTATACAGGGAGAAACACCCCATTTTGATTACATCTGCCAGGCTGTTGCCTATGGCATCACTGAAGCCGGATTAAAGTCAGAGAAGCCGGTAATTTTTGGCGTACTCACAACGCTCAATAAGCAACAGGCACTTGATCGTGCCGGAGGAAAATACGGTAACAAGGGAGAAGAAGCTGCGCTAACAGCTATAAAAATGTTGAGCTTTTAATCCGATTCAGAAAAAGTCAAAGCCAGAGACACATACTTAATCAGAGACACATACTTTAAGAAAACAAAAAGAGGAAGCCGAAACTTCCTCTTTTTATTTTTATGATTGAATCGTAGTGATTACATGTTCTTTACCACTTCAGCTCCAAATTCTGAACACTTCAAAAGTGTAGCGCCGTCCATTAAACGATGGAAGTCATAGGTAACACGTTTTGCTGATATGGCACCTTCAAGCCCTTTGATAATCAAGTCAGCAGCTTCCTGCCATCCCATGTACTCGAACATCATTACACCAGAAAGAATTACTGATCCCGGATTCACTTTATCCTGACCAGCATATTTTGGCGCAGTACCGTGCGTTGCTTCAAAGATTGCATGACCGGTACTGTAGTTTACGTTACCACCTGGTGCGATACCAATGCCGCCAACAATGGCAGCCAACGCATCGGAGATATAATCACCATTTAGGTTAAGCGTAGCAACAACTGAATATTCATCAGGACGTAACAAGATCTGTTGCAAGAAGGCATCTGCGATGGCATCTTTGATGATCAGCTTATGGCCGTCTTTTTCAATTGTTTGCCATGGTCCGCCATCAAGATCAACGGCGCCGAACTCATTTTTCGCTAGCGCATATCCCCAATCGCGGAAACCACCTTCGGTAAACTTCATGATGTTTCCTTTGTGTACGAGCGTAAGACTTGGTTTTTTATGTTGCAGTGCAAATTGAATAGCAGATCGAACCAGACGCTCTGTTCCTTCTTTTGATACGGGCTTTATACCAATACCAGACGTCTCAGGAAAGCGAATCTTCTTGAATAATTTAGGATAATTATCCTGGAATAATTTCAGGAATTTTTTATTGTCGTCAGTTCCTTCCTGGAACTCAATTCCGGCATAGATATCTTCAGTGTTTTCACGAAAAATCACCATGTCCGTTTTATGTGGTTCTTTTACAGGCGAGGGAACTCCAGTGAACCAACGTACAGGGCGAACACAAGCATACAGATCTAATTCCTGACGTAATGCAACGTTCAACGAGCGAATTCCACCACCTACAGGTGTTGTAAGTGGTCCTTTAATTCCAACTAAATATTCTTTAAAAACGTTGAGCGTTTCTTCAGGCAACCAGTTACCCGTTTTATTAAAAGCCTTTTCGCCTGCCAGGACTTCTTTCCAGTTTATTTTACGTTTGCCACTGTAGGCCTTTTCAACTGCCTTATCGAATACGAGTTTGGATGCCGGCCAGATATCCACACCGGTGCCATCGCCTTCAATAAAAGGAATCGTTGGGTTAGCCGGAACATTTAGCTTGCCGTTGCTGATGCTGATTTCTTGATCGCTCATTTTTCTTGAAT
>DASPIZ010000160.1:0-57168 GCA_035628875.1 Ohtaekwangia sp.
TTTTTGTCGCAACGACTGCCATCAATAATTTTGTTTTCGAATTCAATTGGCAGACTTTTCAGACATTAGTTTTGTTTTGACTTAGAATACAAAACGTTGTATCGCACTCTTGAAAATGCAAAAGACTTTTTAGTCAGCCCCTTATTTGAAGTTAAGCCCCTTCAGGCTAGTGAAGAAAAATGATTTTGTAGAAAGCGTTAATACATTATTTTTACACGATAACAAACCTATCAAACACCAACAAAGTCCGAAGGACTTCACCAGTGCTAACCACCGATGTAACCGGTGGAGTTGTGAGAGAATAGGATAATAACTTGGAAATTGGAAGCATTTTCTGCTAACTATTAAACATACACAAGTCCGAAGGACTTAAATAGGTATTAACGACCGGTGTAACCGGTGGCTTTGTGAACGAGACATAATCCTAACCCGATAGGTTAAATGGCTAGCTAAGCAAATACATGCCAATCCGAAGAATCTGAATGGTTGCGCGCCATAGTTGTTGTAAGCCAACGTGATCGACAACCTAAAGGGTGTAAACTGCTCAGCTGATTATCAAACACCAATAAGTCGGAAGGACTTAAATAGGTGTTAACACCAGTGTAACCGGTGGCGTTGTGAGATAAAATAGGAATAACTCGGACGGCGTTTCTGCTTACTATCAAATACACACAAGTCCGAAGGACTTAAACAGGTATTAACCACCGGTGTAACCGGTGGCTTCGTGAACGACACACAATCCTAACCCCGATAGGGGTTAAATAGCGAACTTCATCATGAATCAAGTCAAAACATATAAACCAATCAACAAAAAAAAACGTTATGAGCAGCTATCGTCAAATTACTTACCAGCTTGTGTTTGGTACCAAGCGTAGGGAACCAACCATCTGCGAAGACCACTGTCAAGAACTTTATAATTATATATCCGGTATTGTAAAAAACAAAGGGTGTAATCTTTACAGGGTCAATGGTGTTGCGGACCACCTTCATATTTTCTCCGACCTTCATCCATCGATTTCATTGAGCAGTTATGTAAAAGATATTAAAGTTGCAACTAGTATGTGGATGAAAGACAGTGGAAAATTTCCACAATTCATCGGGTGGCAAGACGGGTATGGCGCATTTACTTACTCGATACGTGAAAAGGAGTTGCTGATAAACTATGTAAAGAACCAGAAAGAACACCATAAATCGGAGACATTTTTTGATGAATACAAAAGGCTATTGATCGAAAACGGTATTACGTTCGATGAGAAGTATTTACTATGAGCGTTTCATTTAACCCTTATCAGGGTTGACGATGCTGGTCCATTATGTCCGTGAGTTTTACTCGCGGTTATTTGAAGTTAAGCCCTTCAGGCTAGGAGTCGTAGTCATGCGAATACAAGAGCTAACGCATGCGTATTTACTTTAAAGATTCTCTTAGATGAACCGTTAATCGGATAACCAACGAGTAGAACTCACAAGTCCAAAGGACTTAAATATCCGGTGCAACCGGTAGCGTTGTGAGAGCGTTCGATGAGAAGTATTTACTATGAGCGTTTCATTTAACCCTTATCAGGGTTGACGATGTTGGTCCATTATGTCCGCGAGTTTTACTCGCGGTTATTTGAAGTTAAGCCCTTCAGGCTAGGAGTCGTAGTCATGCGAAATACAAGAGTTAACGCATGCGTATTTGCTTTAAAGATGCTCTCAGATGAACCGTTAATCGGATAACCAACGAGTAGAACTCACAAGTCCAAAGGACTTAAATATCCGGTGCAACCGGTAGCGTTGTGAGAGCGTTCGACGAGAAGTATTTACTATGAGCGTTTCATTTAACCCTTATCAGGGTTGACGATGCTGGTCTATTATGTATTTGAAGTTAAGCCCTTCAGGCTAGGAGTCGTAGTCATGCGAAATACAAGAGCTAACGCATGCGTATTTACTTTTAAGATTCTCTCAGATGAACCGTTAATCGGATAACCAACGAGTAGAACTCACAAGTCCAAAGGACTTAAATATGTGCTAACCACCGGTGCAACCGGTGGATTGTGGGGCAACCTTGCTTGCAACCCCGAACGGGGTTAAATACGAACGGTCTTTGCAGCAGAAGCTAATTCAACGTACCAGGCATACACACACAACCACTGATCCGTCGAATCGATTAACGACCACAAGAAAAACTCACAGTCCGCAGGACTTAAATATGCACTGACCACCGGTGCAATTAGTGATTGCGTTAAAAAAACATGTGCATATAAGTTCCCTGTCGCTATTAACCCTTATGATTGTCGCATACACACTGCAATTATGATGACAAATGTTTAGAGATTTGTATCGTACAAAAACGACCAATATGAACAAGCATATTATAAACAAGATCGCGATTACTTTGGTGATAGCGATAGCAGCATCCTGCCAGCCCGACGAAAAGAAAGATCAGGACGTATCAACTGTTCCAGGCGATACAACTGCCCGTCAGAAATTACAGCCGAAGCAAAAAGGCTATGCCGATGTGAACGAGTTAAAAATGTACTACGAAGTATACGGCCAGGGTAAACCTATTGTACTGCTGCATGGCTCTTACATGAATATACTCTCGAACTGGTCACATATCATACCACTGTTATCGAAAGACAGAAAAGTGATCGTAACCGAGATGCAGGGCCATGGACGTACCAGGGATATATCGCGTGAACTTAGCTACGAAGCCATGGCAGATGACGTATCGGGTTTGCTGAAACATCTTAACATCGATAGCGCAGACATACTGGGATACAGCATGGGAGGTGGAGTAGCTTTTCAGGTCGCGGTGCGCCATCCTGAGCAGGTTCGAAGACTGATCGTGTTGTCAGGCACCTATGCACACGATGGTTGGTGGCCCGATGTAGAGGCCAGTTTTGCAACGTTCACACCGGATATGTTCATGGGCACGCCAATACAAAAACAATACGACAGCCTTGGAAATGATCCGGCGCTCTTCCCTCAATTTGTAAAAAAGGTTATCAGTATAGATTTAAAACCTTATGATTGGTCTAAGGACGTTAAAAAAATACAAGCTCCAATATTCATGGCCATTGGTGATGCTGATGGTATCCGATATGAGCATGCACTCGAATTGTTTCAAGCTAAGGGTGGTGGAAAAATGGGGGATATGCATGGAATGCCTAAATCTCGTCTTGCCATCATACCCGGTACCACGCATATAGGTATGATGCAGCGGACGGACTGGCTCGTGCCCATGATTACTGATTTTTTGGATGCTGACCTAAATGCGCCACCACCTACTTTTTAGCAGGAGCTATGATTCAAGCTACAGGCTGCAAGGCGATTTCGATACGTATAAATTTTCGGAAAGTTGTAAGCCGCGAGCTACCATAGAAAATCGAGTTGATTGGTTAGCAACCAATGTGTTTTCGAAATGCTTCAAGCTCAGCGCTCATAAACATCAAGTTCAAACAATATCGCAAACACATCTTTCCTATAACCATGAAATTTAAACTTTAGACTTTTAACTCATATGTACCTTACATCACAGTAATCCCTGAATCGTTAAAATATTGTGCTGCAACTTTTTTTCCTTCTTCATCGGTCACAACTGTATCAACAGATTCGAGGGGGCAAATAAAAAATGCTTCGGCTGTGTTTATTCTTTCGTGTGGTGTTACGGCAACTACCTGTTTGGATACTTCAACAATGGCTTTCTTGACTTCGCTTTCTTCGTAGTTAATCGTTGTTACTCCGAGGGCAGGATGAATGCTGCATATTCCCATGAAGTAAATGTCGGCGCGTATATTCCTGAAGAAACGAATAGCATCGTGCCCGACGGAAGTGAACGCACTTTTGTATAATCGTCCACCGGTAAATAATACTTCAACGTTCGGATGACCGCCAAGCACGTTTACCACAGGAAAACTATTCGTAACCACCGTGATCTGTAGATCCTGAGGAAGGATGGAGGCTATCGCAAGAGCTGTGGTTCCACCATCGAATACCACTACCTGTCCATTTTGCAATAGCCCGACAGCTTTTTGTGCAATGATCTTCTTCTCATCTGCCTTATAACTCAACCGGTCTAAAAAATGATGCGGCGTAGGCGAATGCGGCACCGCTCCGCCACGAACCGCTTTCAACAAACCCTGATCCGTGAGTTCTTTAAGATCCCTTCGTACAGTATATTCCGAAACCTTAAGAAGCCTGCTTAAGGTCTTCAACGTCACTTTCTGATCATCGGAAAGTTTGTTGAGAATCAGTTGAAATCGTTCTTCTTTTAGCATATGTATATTTGCAATATTATGCAATAATAATAACCTTTTCGATGATAATGAAAAAAAAAATCGCAAAACAGATATTTAATGTTGCAATATATTGCAACATTAAATATATTTGTGTCATAATATTGCAATACGATGTCAGAGATTACCAAGCCAACAAACATACGTAAAACGATTCTCACAGTAGGGGATGCAAGAAGAGCATCCGGTGCAATCCCGGCTAACCGATTCTCTGTGGGCTCCATATTCTTCATGCATGGCCTTTGTTTTGCTAGCTGGGCTTCACGCATTCCGAGCATTCAGGAAAGTTTGAAACTCACATCGTCACAACTTGGCGGAGTTCTTTTTGCATTGCCCATGGGCTTCTTCATCTCTCTTCCCTTCGCCGGGTGGTTCATCGCTAAGGTGGGAAGTAAGAAGGTTGTAATTCCTTCGGCCTTCCTTTATAGTATTGCGTTGGTTCTTATCGGAATATCGACTGAAGTGCTGCATCTTACACTTTCCCTGTTCGCATTCGGATTCTTTGCTAACCTGTTGAACATTTCTATTAATACACAAGCTTCAGCGGTCGAAGGCTTATCTAAAAAACGACTGATGGCTACTTTCCATGGCATGTGGAGTCTCGCAGGTTTTGGTGGAGCGGCGATAGGTACCTGGATGATCGGACACGGCGTTACGCCGCTTTATCACTTTAGTTTTATCTGCATCACATTTCTCATTGTAAATACGGTTTGCGCCTTTCACCTGGTGCTAAGGGATGAAGTTACGACTGAGAAACGTCCGCTGTTCATGATGCCAGACCGCTCATTAATTGGTCTCGGGTTCATTGCGTTTTGTTCCATGATGGCAGAAGGAGCAATGTTCGACTGGAGTGGCGTTTACTTCATACAAGTAGTTAAAGCAGAACCAGCATTAACCGGCATCGGGTATACCACTTTTATGGTTGCCATGGCAGCCATGCGTTTCCTGGCAGATAGACTCTCAGGAAAGTTTGGTTTAAAACGATTACTTCAACTCAGCGGACTTCTCACAACGATCGGGCTATTGCTTGCTGTATTGGCGCCACAGTTTTATCCGTCCCTGGTCGGATTTTTTTTAATCGGTTTGGGTGTTTCATCGGTTGTACCCATGGTATATAGTGAAGCGGGGAATTCAAAAACGCTCTCACCCGGAACAGCGCTAACAGCAGTATCTTCCCTTGGTTTCATGGGCTTCCTCGTCGGGCCGCCCATCATCGGTGTCATCGCCGAGACAACAAGCTTACGCATTTCATTTCTCGCCATCACACTGATGTCGGTTTCGGTTGTCGTGCTTGCTTCGCTGATGCCACGTCGACAATGTCGTAACCTTAGTCATCAAGATACTACAGCAACAAATCAGATAACCACAACAAACTAATATGAAAACTATTTTTAATGAAACGACACGAACAGAATTGATCAACCGCATCGGTTTCGTGAATGTAGAAAGTACCTCCCGGTGGGGCAAGATGAATACCTTCCAAATGCTGAAGCACTGTACCTGCTGGGACGAGTGGGTACTTGGCACCAACAATCCTCCATACAAACAATCTTTCCTGGGCCTCATATTTGGTAAGATTGCCCTAAAAAGTTCCGTCAAAGACGATACACCAATGAAGAAAAATATGCCTGCAGGTCCTTTAAAAGTAATCGAAAAAAGCGGAGATGTTGAACTTCAAAAACAAGCCTGGATAACACGCATTCGCGACTATGAAAATTTTTCAAATCATAAGTTTATACATGACTTCTTCGGCAAGATGACAAAAGATGAAATTGGAATCTTTGTCTACAAACACGCCGATCATCATTTGAGACAGTTTGGATGTTAGGTGAGCTGGCTAAGTGCAAATGGTTTCAGTTTTCGCTTTGCTTCAGACTCGAGGCTAAGGTTCGAGTTGATTTAGAGAGGTAGAGATTCCAAAGGATGTAAGCGGCAAGCTTCGCGCTGCGGGTTTAATTGATCAGTTCTGAATCACCTCGTTACTTGTCATTCAGCAGTTGTACACGGAAGCGTCCTGCCTACTCGGCGAACCAGGCATGTGATTTGGAGGACTTTCAAAAAAGTCTCGCCAATGAAACGATCCTCCATCCACGGTGGTGTATTCCTGCTTGTATTAATTGTCTCCGTCATGTTCGCCGGTTGTTATCGAATGAGGGCTTCTAAAGGCGGTGGACAGATAAACCATACAGCAGAACGAAAAATCAATCCTAAAGATATTTTACTTACGCCTGGTTATAGCGTAGAAGCCATTGCTGAAGGTCTTACTTTTCCAACCGATATCACCTTCGATCAAGATGGAACGGCCTATGTCATCGAATCAGGATACGCTTATGGTGAAGTATGGACCGAGCCAAAACTAATCCGGCTTGATAAAACAAAAACGGTGATCGCCAACGGTGAAAAGAATGGTCCGTGGAACGGCGTCACCTATTACAACGGCAACTTCTATGTGAGTGAAGGCGGTGAACTTGAAGGCGGAAAAATTCTTCGCATATCTCCGGAAGGAAAAAAAATTGTTTTGGTTGACAACCTGCCAAGTACCGGTGACCACCATACAAACCAACTCATCATTCAACATGATTATATTTATTTTGGCCAGGGTACTGCCACCAATTCAGGTATAGTTGGAAGAGATAACGCAGACTTTGGTTGGTTAAAACGAAATAAGGATTTTCATGATATTCCTTGTCAGGACATTAAGCTCACCGGACAAAACTACACATCACCTAACGTTTTAACGGAAGATGAAAACGACGAAATTTCTACCGGCGCGTTCGTACCCTTTGGAAAATCCACTTCAGCCGGAGAGATCATCAAGGGCAGCCTTCCGTGCAACGGATCCATCATGCGCATTCCAGTTGAAGGTGGCGATGTGGAATTGGTTTCGTGGGGATTAAGAAACCCTTTCGGATTAGCGCTTGCGCCAGATGGAAGAATCTATACCACAGAAAATGCATATGATGAACGCGGAAGCCGGCCTGTATGGGGTACTGGTGATGTGTTGTGGGAAGTCAAACAAGGTCAATGGTATGGATGGCCGGACTTGTCCGCCGGACAATTGATTACGAACGATGAAGAATTCACGTCACCATCATCAAAATCTGTTAAGCCGTTGTTGCAGGTCTATCCACAAAATCCACCAGAACCGGTTGCTATTTTTGGTGTTCATGCTTCGGCTTGTGGCCTTGCATTTTCAACGCGTTCATCATTTGGATTTGAAGGTGATGCTTTTGTTGCGCAGTTTGGTGACATGGCGCCAGACGCAGGAAAAGTTTTATCCCCGGTGGGTTTCAAAATTGTAAAGGTGAATGTATCCGATGGCGTAATTCGCGATTTTGCTGTCAATAAAGGAAAGCGAAATGGTCCGGCGTCCTGGCTAAAAAAGGGCGGTTTGGAACGACCTGTGTCTGTAAAATTTTCACCAGATGGCAAGTCCCTTTACGTAGTGGACTTTGGTATTTTGCTGATGACCAAATCAGGAGCAAAGCCAATAAAGAATACAGGCGTTATCTGGAAAATAACCAAAGATGGATTATGAAGCAGTGTATTCAACTTCTCATTTTTCTCCTGCTTTCATGCATTACCATAAGTTGTGCTTCGCGAAAGTCAGAACCTGTTAAAGGAAAAACATTTACGGCAAAAAACGAAGCTGTTAAACAGGGTGAGCAGGTATTTATGAAGTATTGTCAGAAGTGCCATCCCGCGGGAGAAGCTGGTCTGGGCCCTGCACTAAATGCTAATCCTGCTCCCGCATTTATTAAGCGCTTCCAGATGCGTCATGGTCTGGGTGTAATGCCTGGATTTACACAAGACGAAATTTCAAAGGAAGATCTACACCATATCACGGATTATCTCCGCGCGCTAAAACAGTATTAAAAAAATGTCTTCGTTCTCATCGCTGATTCGGATTAACATATTCAGAAGGCCCGGTCGTGTTTTCGTAATACCCACATATGTTTCCAACCTGTATTTTAGGTTGACACATTGGGAAACATGGCATTGGTTGGTAAAATATATTCCCTTGGTTCCTGCATGGATCTGGTTTTGTATTCGTGCAAGGTCCTTGTGGTTTTTTACTTCATCCAACCCGACGCTCACCTTTGGAGGATATGAAGGCGAAGGCAAAATGGAAATGTATCATCAGCTTCCGCCGGGAAGTTATCCAAAAAGTAAACTGATTTGTCCGGCGTTATCTCTCCATGAAATTGAAAATTTGTTTATGCAAGATGAATTTCATTTTCCCATTGCAGTGAAACCAGATGTGGGCAGAATGGGTTTGCTGTTTCGCAAGATTGATAATATGTCGCAGCTGCGTTCTTATCATAGCAAAATTCATGTCGACTACATTATACAGGAGTTTGTTACATATCCGGTAGAGGTAAGTGTTTTTTATTATCGCTTTCCCGATCAGCAGAATGGTACCATCACCGGCTTTGTTAAGAAAGAGCCATTACAGGTGAAAGGTGATGGGAGATCAACATTAAAGGAATTAATTGAAAGCTATCCCAGAACAAGGTTTAGACTCGACGAAATGTTTAAAAAGCATGCTGGCCAATTACAGGATGTAATCCCTGCTAATCAAATTTTTTACTTGTCAGAGGCGTTGAACCTCAGCCGTGGTGGAAAGCTTGTTAATCTTGACAACGAAAAAGATGACAACTTACATGCAGTACTTGATGGGTTAAGTCACTACACAGGCTTTTATTACGGCCGATACGACATTAAGTGTTCTTCTGTTGCTGATTTTAAAGCAGGGAAAAATTTTTCCATCCTTGAGTTTAATGGTTGTGGCGCGGAACCTCATCATATCTACGGAAACGAAAACACGTTGTACCAGGCACTCGCTGAAATTCTAAATCACTGGGCGGTATTGTTTAAGATCTCCCGATACAATCAAAGAAATGGCACGTGCCACTGGCCATTCCTGGCTGGTTTGAAACACTTGCAAAATGCGGGGAAACATTTCAGACAAGTAAAAAAACTGGAACTGCACCAAGATCTAATACACGGTTGATGGCATGGTCTTTTTTATCTCTTCTGTATGACAAGAGAAGAAGCGATCATCGGGGAATATAAGAAGTACTTAGGTCATGCAGGGTTTCCATGTATTGCGGCAAAGGCGGCTTTAGCACATGATAGTATAAAATGTCATGTGTTTGATGACATGCGCGACGCCAGGGAAGATGAAGCGATTTTGCAAGCACTCTACGATTTTGTCGACTGTTACAGACAATCCAGCGGACTATATCATAGTGCAGCAATTATATTCGAGGGGCCACAGATCGGTAATGAAGAAATGTTCGATCAGCTTTTATGGCAAAAACTGGAATCATTAAGCAATCTCGACCGGGAAAAATTTCAGCATGATCCCAGGGTGGACAGTAATCCACTTCAGCCAACGTATAGTTTTAGCATTAAAGAGGAAGCGTTCTTCATCATAGGTATTCATCCCCAAAGCAATCGAACTGCACGCCGGTTTAAATATCCAGCCCTGGTTTTTAATCCACACGCCGCTTTTGAGAAATTGCGAAAGGCAAATAAATATGAAGCGATAAAACAGGTGGTACGCAAACGCGATGTAGTATATTCCGGATCCGTTAATCCCATGCTAAAAGATTTTGGCGCGCAGTCAGAAGTATATCAATACAGTGGAATGCAGTATGATTCGAAATGGAAATGTCCACTTGCAAAAAAGTAAACAATTGCCGAGCAATAATATATTTAGTGCATGAATATAATCCCACCACGTTCCGGGATAGCCCTGACGTTGAAAAAAGGACAACACCTAAAAGTGATCGATCTCCAGGGTGAGCAGGTCGCCGATTTCATTGCCTTTAATCAACACGATACAAAAGAACATCTTTCTTCCGGGAGGACAATTGACTATGCTGAAACAATATTTTTTACTACAGGACATCCGTTTTATAGTAACCGAAGTAATGTGATGTTTACGATCATAGAAGACACTGTTGGAAAGCATGATTTTTTATTATCGCCCTGTAGCAGCGAAATGTTCAGGATAATTTACGGTGATGAAGCGCCACATCAGGGCTGCTTCGGAAATCTTTGTGAGGCGCTAAAGCCCTACGGAATTCAACCGGATCAAATTCCAGTATGTTTTAATATCTTCATGAACGTAAGTGTTGATGGAAATTCTGGAAAGATTCAGGTTCTACCACCGAAAAGTAACGCCGGTGATTATGTTATTCTACAAGCCAAGATGGATTTGATTGTTGGCATCACTGCCTGCTCAGCTGGCATGTCGAACAATTTTGCATTCAAACCAATCGGATATGATGTAGTTTAAGTTCAAGGTTCAAAATTTCCCAAGGTAACGGTAGCGACAGACTTGTGCCCAGTTGTTTGAAGTGTGACGTCTGAGGTTTGAGGTTTTTATGTTTGACGAAAGCGACAGGATAACGAATTGTTTGAAATTTCGAATTCACGTTTTAGAAGCACCCACAAATTCCCATCCTTGAATAAGGAGGGGAACGTTCAGCGAATAGCTGAACCGGGGTGGTTAAAGCCCTCTTAATCTATGCCAATCTACTGGATACCAGATACCGATCAAACAAAACTCGCAGCTCGGAGCTCACAGCCCGTGGCTATAGAATTCCAGGCACAAATTTTAGCGACTACATTAAGAAAAAGGTGTGTGATGTGTTTTGTGATGATCCATATCTGGATGCTTCTAATATTGAAGTGGAGGTTAATAACGCCGAAGTCATTTTAACGGGATGGTAGACGAACGGTCGCCAAACGCCGGGCTGAAGAGTTGGCAGAAAATGTTTCGGCCGTTGCACAGATTGAAAACAGGGTGAGGGTTAACCAAGATAAAAAAGAAAATATTTCAGAACGAGCAGGTTAATCAGGAACTTGTCTAACAAAATTTAACTTTAAGATCTTCATTTTATAACATTGGTCAAAGACAGCCTGGAATTTTTCGTATAACATGCTGGCGTCCAGGTAGTGTCTAAAAATTTGTGTCTGGTCTATACTGAAATACAATACCTTAATTCTATATAAGATAAGCCAGCATTCGCACTTTATTTCTGATTTCGGAGTTTAGGTAATTTTCAACCCTTAATTATCGGGTTATTGTTACGTTAAGTTACACGTAATTTTCTTTGTAATTTAACCAAAAAGAAAATCGTGTAAGTTCGATATTTGTATTTGCCTGGAGTATTGCAAAATGACTCTTTTCAAAGTATCACATTTTTAAAACCCTCTACTGTCTTTCCTAAAAGGCAGGTATCAAACACATGTCAAAATCGAAAAATTCGAATAAGTTTATTAATACCATCGACGAATGCCTGACCAACGGTGTACGCAATGGTATTTTCCAGGTATCACTGGAAGATGACTCACTCAACGGCCGGGAGGTTACGATTGATAACAAGCGGGTCGTCAATTTTGGATCGTGTAGTTACCTTGGAATTGAGGTTGACGACCGTCTTAAACAAGGTGCTATTGATGCAACCCTTCGTTATGGAACGCAATATTCTTCGTCACGTTTATTTTCCGCATGTAATCTTTATGAAGAAATTGAAGATCTTTTCTCTAAAATTTTCAATAACAATCCGGCAATCCTGGCGGCCACAACCACACTTACCCATCTTGGCGCCCTTCCCATTTTGGTGCAGGACGATGATCTTGTAATTCTGGATCATCAGGTGCATGGAAGTGTACAACTTGCTGTGCAGGTGTTGAAGGCGCGCGGCACCAAAGTCGAAATGATCAAGCATAACCGTATGGATATGCTCGAAGATCTCATCAAGGAAAATCCCAACAAGTATAATAAGATCTGGTATATGGCCGATGGGTTGTATTCCATGTACGGCGATTATGCTCCTTTGAAAGATATTTGGGCGCTTCTCGAAAAATATTCCACCTTTCATTTTTATGTTGATGACGCCCATGGCATGAGTTGGACCGGTAGACATGGAAACGGTTATGTGTTGAGTCAGATTCCGCTGCATCCTAAAATGGTTTTAAGCACATCACTTGCCAAGGGATTCGGCACGGGTGGTGGTGTTACTGTCTTATCCGATAAGGAAATGATGCGGAAGATTGTAACATGTGGCAGTTCGTATACCTATTCGGGGCCTGTACAACCCCCGATGTTAGGTGCCTCCATTGCAAGTGCGAAAATCCATTTGTCAGATGAAATCTATACATTACAAAATAGCCTTGCGGAAAAAATTGAATTAACGCGGAGCATTATTGATCAATACGACTTGCCGTTGGTTTTACCCAGCGACTCACCAATTTTTTATATCGGTCTTGGTCTACCACGGGTGGGCTATAACATGGTGAAGCGTTTACTGGACGAAGGTTTCTATACCAACATCGGAATTTTTCCTGGTGTGCCGGTGAAGTGTTGTGGCTTACGTCTCGCCATTACCAACGGACAAACAAAAACGGATATTCAAAATGTGTTGGATGCATTTCAATATCATTTTCCTAAAGTACTGGAAGAAGAAGGACAGACTGTTGAAGACATCAGTACCAATTTTAACCTGCCATTCGAACAAACAGCAAAACGATACTCCGTTTCGTCACCGGAAGAAGCGGAAACAAAATTCGGTATTCAGCATGAAACCACCATTCATAATATCGATAAAACGTTGTGGGATGAACTGCTGGGTGACAATGGTACGTTCGATTGGGAAGGTTGCCGGTTTATTGAAGAAACTTTTAGTGGTAATCCTGAACCTGAAAACAATTGGCAACTTCATTATCTTATTATTTCCGACCAAAACAAACAACCAATACTGGCTACTTACTTTACAGAATTAATTTGTAAAGATGATATGATCGCGCCTGCGGATACATCGCGACAAATTGAAGAAATAAGGAAAAACAATAAATATTATCTTTCGTCTAAGGTGATAATGATGGGATCGCTTATGAGTCTCGGTGATCACTTATACATTAATTACGAAAACGATCAATGGAAACCCGCGCTAATTGAAATGTTACGGATTATGAATGAAGTAAAAATTCAATGTAACGCAAATGCCGTTCATTTACGAGATTTTCACAGCGATGATATTGAAATTCAGGATTTCTTAATTAAAGAAGGGTTTATCAAAGTGGAAATGCCTGATGACCACGTACTCTACGACACAAAATGGGATAACGTAACTGAATATCTTAAAAGTTTTTCAAGCGGATCGCGCTGGCATTTCCGAAAGATGATTCTTGATAAAACGAAATTTTTTGACACTCGTGTTTTATCAACAAAAACAGAAAAGGCTGAAGGTCAACAAGAAACATGGTTTGAGTTATATAAAAATGTTAAAAACAAAAGTTTTAATATCAATACATACACAATACCGGAGAAGTTCTTTGCTAATGTTATTGAACACCCCAATTGGGAAGTTATTGAGCTTAGACTGAAGCCGGATGAAACCGTTAGTTCAAATTCTGAAGGCTTACTTGTTTCAGTAAATATTTGCTATTTATCGTCAAAGAATAACTATATCCTTTATGCTGTTGGATTAAACTATGATTATGTTCTTAGTCATGGATGTTATCGACAGGGGCTGTACCAAAGCCTATTAAGAGCAAACGAGCTAAAGTGTAATAAACTTTATTTGGGTATGGATGCTTCTGTTGAAAAAAAGCGATTTGGTGTTAAAGTAATCCCAAGGAGTGTATATGTACAGGCAAACGATAATTTTAATATGGAGTTAATAGGTTTGTTAAATAAGAAATGATATGGTAGTTGTTAATTATAAAGAATACCAGAATACGATCTTTTGGAAAGAAGAATATGATAATATTATTTTTTTTAAATACACTCCTAGACTAATAATTACCTTAGATATTGCGCGTGAAATCGTACGAAGTCGGTTGGACTACACCTCAGGAACTGCAGTGTATTCATTGATTGATTTTACTAATGTTAAGTCTGTAACAAAGGAAGCCCGGGATTACATGAATGATGCCGAGGGTGGTTTAAAGGGGATTTTGGGCGGAGCGTTCTTATCAAAGAATGTAGTAGCTACATTATTTGTGAACCTATATTTAAAGGTCAATAATCCAACTATTCCTGCAAAGTTTTTCACCAATAAAGCTGACGCATTAGACTGGCTGTTACAGCTAAAAATGAGGGACAAAAGTTAAAAATATTTCAAATTTGATAATTGATAGCTATTCCGTTGTAATGAATCGCCTTGAACAGGACAACGATGTTATATTAATTGAATTAGGCGATTTACTTAATGTAGACCTGCAGATCGCCAAAGAACTGGTAGACCGGCGACTCAAAATAATGAAGGACACCATGCATTATATGATTTTGGACGTTTCAAATATTCGTAGAGTTAGTCCTGAAGCCAAGGTATACCTTCAAGAAAAGGAGGGAGGATTAAAAAATATCTTGGGTGCTGCATTTCTTGCCGGCGATCCAGTATCTGCCCTGATCGCCAATATTTTTGCAAAAACACCCAAAGAGTTTGATGCCAAATTTTTTTCGAGTAGAAGAAATGCCATTAAATGGATCCTCGAATACAAGAAGAAAAATATGAAAAAATCCGCTGATGAAAACCGCTGACGGAAACATGATGCCTGATTCGGACCCAAAAGGTAGTAGTACGCTGATTAAGACCTCAATTCTGAATCAAATTTTGGAATTAAGTACAGCCATGTTGAAGGGAGATTATTCAAAACGCATTATTACTGATTTTGAAGATGACGCCATATCTAAGATTGCCGATAACCTGAACCAGTTCCTGGACAGAATGCAATTGAATACCATTAGTGGAACCTATAATCAGGAAGAAACGGTGGGCAATGTTATTGAAGTTATCAGCTCGTTTGCAAATCTCGATTTCAAACAAAAACTTCCGATATCAGAAAACGGAACTATTCTCGATGCGATATCCACCGGAATCAACGTTCTCGGAGAAGAACTTGAACAAAGTGCTGCTTCAAAAAAGGAACTGGAGCAGGAACGCAACAGGCTACGGGAAGCACAGGCGATTGCCAAGGTGGGCAGCTGGGAAATCGATATTGAAACCATGAGAGTAACCTGGTCAGAAGAGGCGTACAGAATCTTTGACCTGGAAAATAATAACGGTGATTTAACCCTGGAGCAGTGCATTGACCGCATTCATCCCGATGAACGGGAAAGTGTTGTGCAACTGATCAAAGCTGTAATTGAAGAAGGCCATAAATATTTGATCGAACATAAGGTGATTCGTCGCGATGGATCCATTAAGAATGTGCTGGCAATTGGGGAGGTGTTAAAGAATTCTAGCGGAAAGGTTATTATGGTTCGCGGTACTGTTCAGGACATCACGGAACGCAAGCTCATTGAAGAGAAGCTACGACAAGCCAAAGAAAGCGCAGAGGAAGCCAACAATGCCAAGAGTCGGTTCCTGGCGAATATGAGCCACGAGATAAGAACTCCGTTAAACGGTATTCTAGGCCTCACCGAAATATTACTTGGAGAGACGGTAGCCACCTCCCATAAAAAATACCTGGAAATTATTCATGCTTCCGGTAAAAACCTCAGCGAACTCATCAACGACATTCTGGATTTTAGCAAAATTGAAAGTGGAAAGCTAAGTCTGGAAAACATCACGTTTGATTTTAAGGAAACCATTGAATCCAATATTAACCGGTATAAATTCCTTGCTGAACAAAAAGGTCTCACACTGCTGCATCACATCGACGAAGCTATTCCTGCCGAAGTGATTGGAGATCCAACGCGGATATCACAGGTTATTACGAACCTGATTAGTAACGCGATTAAATTTACAGATCACGGTACAATCGGTATGGCTTTCTGGCTGGTGAAGAAAACGAAAGATGAAACTGTTATCCAGGGCGTTGTAAAGGATACCGGTATCGGCATTCCGAAAGATAAAATGGGCAAAATCTTTCAAACCTTTTCGCAGGCCGACGAGACCGTAGCGCGTAAATATGGTGGTACCGGCTTAGGTTTAAGTATTGTTAAAAACCTCGTGAATCTGATGGGAGGTGATATTACAGTACAAAGTCCCGCAGACCCGGTTTTAAATACGGGTGCTGCCTTTACCTTTACTATCAGACTGCGACTTCCTGTTAAACAAACTCAGCCTGCTGTCGGGGCGGCAACATCCATATCGCATGCCTTAAAAAATCCATGTCACGTACTCATTGTTGACGATAACCAAATCAACCTGATGGTGGCCAAAAATATGGTAAAGAAGTTTGGTGCAAAGGTAACAACGGCAGAGAACGGCCACGAAGCGATCGATCTTGTCAAATCAACCGGATTTGATCTTGTACTGATGGATATTCAAATGCCGGAACTTGATGGTTACGAAACCACGCTTGAACTTCGGAGAATGGATTTTAATAAACCCATTATAGCGTTATCAGCAAATGCTTATAAGGAAGATGTCCAAAACAGCATCAAAGCCGGTATGAACGATCACATTCAAAAACCATACACAGAAAAGGTTCTTTTCCAGACTATCACCAAGTTTGTGGAATAGTATAGTATATTATTCCTGACGTTTACGTTTTCCGCAACTCATTACAGAATTCCATCGCATTATTCAGCGTAAGCTGATAAGTATTGAGGTGGGTACAAAATCACGGAAGTTAATTACTTCAGTCAGCTACTTTGCAACTTCTGTTTTTTTGATTACTCCTTTACCTGCCCATCATTTTGGGACTTATGTTGTTTGCTGGAATGTTTACTTACGATTTTTCCAGACTATATTTAAAACGTTATTGTGATGAAGCAATACATTAAGATCCAATGCCTTATAAATCTTACTAAATGCAAACCGGAATACCCCATGAACAATTGGAACCGCTGAGGAAATACTTATTCACAGTTGCCTACAATATACTAGGTGAAGTTGAAGAGGCTAAGGATGTTGTACACGATGCCTATGCTTATTTTCTTTCCCTTGAGGAAGGGCATGTAAAAAATGTAAAGTCATACCTCACCCGGGTTGTCGCCAACAAGGCTATCGATAAACTCAATGATCTTAAAAAGAAACGCGAGAATTATCCAGGCACATGGCTTCCCGAGCCTTATGTACACAACCCATTTCAAGACGACCCATTTGAAGCCGGCATTATGAATTACGATGTGTTAAGTCGCCTGGAAATTTTAAATCCGGTGGAGCGGGCTGTGTTTGTATTAAGGGAAGGTTTTGATTTTCCTTTTTCGGAACTAGCAATTCTTTGTAACGCAACGGAAATTAATTGCCGTAAAATACTAAGTAGAGCAAGAGAAAAAGTGAAGATGAACAAGGCCTTGTTTAACAACAACAATAAGAATGAAAAACTACTTCGATTAATTGAAGTCTTTTTGAAATCCGTTGATGAAGAGAACTTAAAAAAACTTACTGACATTTTAAGGGAGGATATCATCTTATATTCTGATAGCGGCGGCAAGGTACCTGCAGCGATCAACCCAATTTTTGGGTATGTTAATGTGGCAAAATTTATGATCGGGATTGCTCGAAAGTACAAATCACAAGACGTTCAGATCTCTATTATCCAGGTAAATGGACAGGAGGCTGTATTAATTTCACTCCACACATTACCAGAAACGTTAATTATTTTTTCTGAAGAAGGAGGGAAACTACAACAAATTCAGGTGATCAGAAATCCGGATAAACTTTTATTAAAAAACCTGTCACAAAAGCAGCGGTCCTGAGACATAGGATAAATTAATCATGATGAGCACTTCAAGACTTCAACCAATCGAGAATCCGACCAGTCCGATGCTTAGGGCGCTTTATTTCTTTTCGAAAATAAAAACAGGAAAGGTAATTTCGCCTTTGAAGGTTATCTATTCAAGGCTACCGTTAGCTTTCGGTATATGGACAAACAAGATGCTTTCACTGGAAAAAAAGCTCCCGATTTCTGCAGAATTACGTTTGTTGATTCGGATTTATATAGCGCAGCTTAACACTTGCCACTTCTGCATTGACATTGCACAGGCTGAAGCCATGAAGAAGTTTCAGCACCAGGAAAAGTTTTTGTCCGTACAGGATTTTGAACGTTCTGATTTGTTTACTAGTGACGAAAAAGCAGCACTCAGGTTTGCCAGGGAAGTCAATGACAAGAAAGTAACCGATACAAGTTTTCATGAAATAAAAAAATATTTTTCAGAACAGGAGGTCATTTCGGTCGCATGGATGGTGATGAGTGAAAATGTTTATAACATCATGAATCATGCCTTCGCTGTTGAGTCGGATGGGTTTTGCCAGATAAAAAAATAAGGTACTGGAAATACATAAGATGTTCTATGAAAGGCTATGTTGTGGATTATTGCAGGATCTCATCCATCCAATAAAGTACTAAATCAATTAATTTTATGTAGCTTTATTCTGAACTTGCAGAACCTTTTATGCCATCCCATTTTATTATCCGGAATTTATGCTTTGCCGCCCTCGTGGTTTTTACAGTTCTCTCTTGTAACAATCAAACCAAAGATGAGACAACGAAGTCAGAAGCGAAAAAAATTCTGAAAGCATTGATCATCGATGGACAGAATAATCACGGTGTGTGGCCAAAGACAACAGTAATGATGAAGGATTATCTCGAACAAACCGGGTTGTTTCAGGTTGATGTAGAACGTACAGCGTTGGCATGGCAAGGTCCCCATAACGATAACGATATTGGCATGGATGAAAAAAAAAGCGTTCAATTAATCGGGCAATTTCCAATTGAAGGTGGGAAGAAAGTAACCATGATGGAAAAGCCGCAAGCGGACTCAACCTATAAACCGGATTTCGAAAAGTACGATGTTGTGATATCAAACTTTGGATGGAATACGGCACCGTGGCCTCTACAAACCCGGGAGGCCCTTGAACAGTTTGTAAACAATGGCGGTGGACTTGTTATCATACACGCTGCTGACAATTCATTTCCGGAGTGGTTGGCATACAACAAAATGATCGGCCTCGGTGGATGGGGTGATCGCACTGAAAAAGATGGGCCTTATGTATATTACAATAGCGATAATAAACTTGTACGCGATACCACCGCTGGAGGAGCAGGTTCACACGGTAAACAATATGAATTTTCGGTTGTGATTCGTGATACTTTACACCCCATCACGAAGGGTCTGCCATCGGAATGGCTACACGCACCCGATGAGCTTTACGATCGTCTTCGCGGCCCTGCCGAAAACATGACGGTATTGGCAACGTCTTATTCCGATGAAGAACAAAACGCTTCACTGTTTTCGCCACTTCGCGGTACAAACCGTCATGAACCGATGATGATGACGGTAGATTATGGAAAAGGCCGGGTTTTCCATACGCCCATGGGTCATGCAGATTATTCGATAGAATGTGTCGGATTTATAACTATGTTTCAACGCGCTACGGAATGGACAGCAACGGGAAACGTAACACAAACCCATATCCCGGTAGATTTTCCTACTGCGGATAAGTCAAGTCAACGCCCGTGGGTACAACAGGAATAGAATTCGAATGCACATGCGCTTTTGTGCTTCGCACCCAAAGCACGCAGAAGGATCCCCTCGCACGAAAACAAAAACCACTCGCTGGAAGAATCGAAAGAATGTTCCTATCTTACCTGAACTGGTTCGAATAATTGCGTCATGGCTGAATTGACAGATGAATTCAATTCATAATCATAATAATTAAAATTTGAATTATTTCCCTTGCTTTCAATATATGCTGTGATATAAATAGGCATTGAAGAATGGATACCTGATATCGAAATGATATCCATTATTTCTTGCTCCTCTGCAATAAAACTGTAACTCGTTCCATAGTCTATGTTACTAACATAAGATGTCTGATGGAGGTAATACTTAATGTGATCAGATTTAATAGAGGATAATGTTCCGGATATCCTTACAGATTCACCTTCCAATTTGATAACGAGATTGGACAACGTTACATCCGGAACCCCGATCATGCTTATTGTGCCAAGTACACCAGGTACTCCGCCACCAGCAAAAATATAATTGAATTTTTTATACTTGCTATAGCCTTCTTTCTGATACGTAATTGTATAGGTTCCTGCTTCAATATTCTTGAATTCAAATTTTCCAATTTCATTGGTTAGCACTGTATACTTCTCATTTAATGTTACCGTAACATTACTATGGTCATCCCGTGAAGATCCATCTTCATTATAAAGACTTACAAAACCCACAATATCTCCCTGGAGGGGTACCATTTTTTCTTTCTCATCACAACCGGTTATGATCAAGATCAAGAGTAAAAACTTATGGATTATATTGTTTCTATTCATGGTGTCTGTATTCATGTTTATTAAGGAACCAGAAAGCTTAGTACTTCGGAGCCTTGCGGATTCATTGCCGGGAATAATTGTTTTCCGGTACTAAGGTCCATGTACGAATAATCTTCATAGCCTCTGACAGGATAGACTACCATATAAAGGGTTGATCCCGAAGGAAAAAGATTTTTAATCGGAAGAGAAAAATCATATGAACTAACGTCTGAAAAATAATAATCCAACAGACCGGTTACTTTAAATTGTGTTGGTGATACATCCGGGCTATTGCTTATATAATACCTGAAATGACCTTCTTCATATTCCTGTTCCAAATGTTCAATTAAAACGGAACCATTTAACGCTGCGTCACCAAAATATGAATCGATTTCGATCTGCGCGTTGAAGCCTACAATATTTACGTTCGGTAATTCGACCATGAGGGTATTTAACTTAGCGGGTATAGATCCCCCCACAAAGGAATAACCTAACATTTTAAATGTGCCATATCCGGGTTTTGTATAAACCAGATTATAGGTTCCTGTTTCCAAGTCATCAACAGTGAACTTGCCGTTGCTATCTGAAGTCCGAACAATCAACGGATCTTTACCTTCAATTGTAATGGTAACACCTTCAATAGGTTCCAATCCGTATCCTATTACTATTCCCTCAAGAGAACCTTGCAGTGGTATTTGGATTATTTCCTGTTCTCCGCAACCAAAGACTAATAACAGTGAAAGGAATTTGATGTTTCTTATCATTGTTCAGGGAATTTGAATGGATGCTACATTAGAAGGGGTGCCAACACCGGAATATTCAAAACGTCCTTTTTCTGGGTCGTAAAATGTTTCTCTTGCATATCCGCACATAACAGCATAAACAGTGCTGCCAGAGGGGAAATATGCTGAACTAACCGATATTGATGTGCTAAAATTTTCACCATCCATCAAAATCAATACAGTGGGTGATGATTGCAAATAATCCTCAGGAGATACATCCGGAGAATCACTAAGAAAGGCAACAACATTGACATAGTGGCGGAAAAAAGGAGCATTATGGGTGAACATTCCTTCAACTGTTATCCAACTTGCAGCATCCGTGGAGTAGTTATAGTAAAGGCTAAGGTTACTCACTCTTGTTTTCGAATGTTCATCTAATGTTACAACCACATACAACGGTTCTTCTCCTCCTAAAACCCGATAATCTTCAATTCGATGACTGCTAAACCCGGGTTTTTCGAAAGTCAAATTGTAAATACCTGTCGGGATCCCTTTAAAAACAAAATCACCAAAGTCAGTTGTTGTCGTAAAGGTTTCAGCTCCTTCAAGGGTTACCTTCGCGCTCTCAAAATCTTGTCCGAGAACAACACCAAATTCATCAATAAAGTATACTTTTCCACGTATTTCACCGACAAGGTTAAGCACCTCATCTTTCGTTTTATCTGAGCATGACAACAGCAAAAGCACCAGACTGGCATAAATAATTGAACGCTTATTCATTTTATTTCTACTAACATTTCTTGAAACCGACATTTGAACTACTGCACACGCTTCTTGAAATCGTTTCAAAAATTGGCGTGAGATTCTGAGCTTCTGAAAAAACGAATGCTGAAAAGCAAACTATTATAGGAAGTGTATTTCTTAACATTCCAGGTCAACGGTTAAAGCCTTTGCAATATAAACAAAAGGTCCCTTGAACGCTTGTTCGGTTAAAAAAAACTATAGTTATTGAAGCGCGTTCATGATGAGATCAAATCCAACATCCACTGACCGCAAACGAAAAATCCCGGCCGAATTCGGACAGCTCGAAATGTAGATTCCGGGTTAAATCATGCTTCCACGTTGTTTTTTTAGTATCGTAAGTTGGTTTAGTTTTTGTCAACGACTGAACGTGTAATCGTATACTTTACCTATCTAAACTGATTATATGATCCTCCATACCCTCCATCGCACTTACCGGAATTTTACGAAAGATAAATTCTTTGCTTCACTCAATATCGTCGGTCTGGCCATCGGGATGTCTGTGTTTCTGCTGATTGCACTTTACGTCAAATTCGAAAAAAGTTATGAGGATTTTGTTCCGGATGCCGAATCAGTTTATCGGGTGGGCCTGCATAGCTATGTGAACAACGAACTTATGGTTTCCAGTGCGGAAAATTATCCAGCCGTAGGACCTGCACTGGTCAATGAATTACCGGAGGTGTTGAGTTATGCACGTCTATACAACATGGGTTACAAAAACAATGTGATCATCACCAATGAGGATGCACCACAACCCATTTCCATCAAGCACAGAAAGTTTCTTTACGCAGACTCAGCTTTTCTATCAATGATGGGCTACGAACTTTTACATGGCGATGTTACAACTGCGCTTGCACAACCAAACTCAGCCGTAATCACACAACACTATGCGCGTTTATATTTCGGCGATCAGGATCCAATTGGTAAAAGCCTGCGCATGCAGGATGATGATAACAACAATGAATTGGTAAAAGTGACCGGCGTAATTCGCGAAGTTCCTGCGAACACACATTTAAAATTCGATATACTTTTTTCCTATAAGACGTTGCACGGAAGGAAACGAAATAACCAGGAGAATTATGCGATTGATCGCTATGAACGAAGCTGGCAAAGAAATGACATGTACACTTTCATCCGGGTGCGACCCGGGACAGATCCTGCTTCACTCGAAGCTAAATTTCCTTCCATCATCCAGAAATACAAACCAGAAATAAAAGAACAAAACGAAAAGGACATTCTTTCACTCCAATCTGTTCGCGACATTCACCTCGCTTCCAATCTTTCCGATGAACCGGAAACCAATGGCGACGCAAAGATCGTACAGTTTTTAGGCATCATTGGCATTTTTGTTCTCGTGATTGCGTGGATCAATTACATTAACCTGGCTACTGCAAAAGCCATGGAACGTGCTAAGGAGGTAGGGGTACAGAAAGTAATGGGTGCTTCTAAGTATCAACTGATTAATCAGTTTCTTACCGAAGCATCGCTAGTTAACTTGGTAGCTTTGTTGATTGCGTTTTCCATTGTGGGAATAGTGCTTCCTTCTTTCAATACATTGTCTGGATTAGCACTTGACATGCATTATGTGATCGAACCAACATTCCTGGGATTAGGTCTGTTATTGTGGATAGGGGGTACGTTGCTTTCCGGATTCTATCCAGCCATCATACTTTCATCATTCAGACCCGCCATGGTGTTAAAAGGAAAACTGAAAAACAGTGTGCGTGGTGTTTTCTTTCGGAAGTCGTTGGTGGTGTTTCAATTTATGGCATCGGTGTCACTGATCGCCGGAACATTGATCGTCTACAACCAGTTGGATTACATGATGAACCGTGACATTGGTATGAATATCGATCAGGTGCTGGTGGTAGAACGCCCCGGCATCGGACCGTATCGTTCGGGTTTTAATGAATCGATAGAGGTCTTTCGCAACGAGCTTAAAAAAGATCCAACGATAGAATTTGTCACTGTTTCCGGAACTATACCAGGAATGCAACGCGCCTTTGCAACAATGATGAAACCGTATGGCGCTTCTGATGATAAAATGGTTGGGATAAAGATCAACGGAATGGATTATGAATTCATGGAGGTTTTTAAAATGAATTTACTGGCGGGTAGAACTTTCTCCGAAGATTATACGAACGATCCGGATACAGCCATTATCCTGACGGAATCCGCAGCGAAGTTAATGGGATATGAACGCATTGAAAAGGCAATTGGCCAAACTGTTACAATTCCTCAATTTGAATGGAATCCCATCGTAGTAGGTGTGGTGAATGATTACCACCAGGTGTCACTGAAGAAACCACTCGAACCGACATTCTTTTACTGTAATAAATATGAGGGTGAATATTATTCACTACGAATTCATACAACCGATCTTAATGCTACCATCGAGCATGTAGAAGCATCATGGCAAAAGGCATTTCCGGGAAATCCGTTTGATTATTTTTTCCTCGACGATTATTTCAATCAGCAATACCAGAATGAACGCCAATTTGGTATGCTGTTTTCTACCTTTGCAAGCCTGGCCCTTATCATAGGCTGTTTAGGATTACTCGGTTTATCCGCTTACACAGCAACACAACGCACGAAGGAAATCGGCATTCGCAAAGTGCTTGGTTCCACAGAACGCGGAATCTTCGTATTGTTATCATCAGAATATATCAAACTGGTAGTGATAGCCATTGTACTAGCCGTACCGTTGGTTTATCTGATCATGAACAATTGGATTCAGCGTTTTCCATATCATATCACCATCACCGGTTTTGTATTTATAGTAGCAGGAGGCGTTGTGTTATTGATTTCACTCCTAACCGTAAGCGTCCAAACCATCCGCGCCGCGCGTGCTAATCCGGTGGATTCGTTGCGGTATGAATAAGTTTCGGGCTGGGGCTCGGGCTTGGCGAATTTCAATGAGTCTTTCGAAACATTGCAAGTGGAGTTTTCTTTCCATAAAGTTTATTTGTCTCGACCATGATAGAAAGCCACGACAGAAAATTTAATTTTACAGCAACCCTATCTATTTTTAGTGCGACATACTCTAAATCCCTGATCGGGTCCCTTGCCATTTGCTTCGAAACTTCCCCGATAAGCTATTGGGCAAAAGTCTTCGGCTCCCATCCAGCTACATCCTCTTTGAGACCGGACCAAGCCGCTGACCATTTGAAAATCTTCATACCAATCCACGCACCATTCCCGTACATTGCCGGTCATATCGTAGAGCCCTAATTCGTTTGGCTTCTTGCTACCAACGGGTTTCGTTCTGCAATGGTTTTTTTCTAAGGTCGTCCAGAACCAACCTCCTGTTAAAATTGTATCACCGGAATTTCTCCAATACCACGCTACTTCATTCAGGTCGTTACTTCCGCTGTAAGTATAATTCCTGCTTATCTGGCCACCACTGGCAGCATATTCCCATTCCGCTTCTGTGGGCAGCCGGTAACCATTCGCTGTTGCATTGGATGTTATCATCCATTTAATGCTATCCAGTGCTGATTTATTATCCGAATCTTTTTTATTCTTGTCTACGGTGTAGTATGGTTCCAAACCTTCCTTGATACTCCTTTTATTGCAATACTCGACACAGTCATACCAGCTTACCATTTCTACGGGTAAGTCGTCGCCTTTAAATTGTGAAGGATTGGTTTGCATTACGTCAGTCCATTCTTTTTGTGTTACCTCGTATTTGCCGATATAGAAATCCGATATGTTTGCACGTTTACCGTGGAGGTTGGACGTTGTATTGGTAAAAGTTCCTCCGCTGACGAAAACTAAGTTACCTGGCGCTTCGTGTTCGCTCTTTTTGTTTTCGGACTCTTTTTTTGAACACGCAATACCAGTAATCATTAATGCTGTTAAACCTGTAAATACAAATTTCTTCATGAAGTATCTGCTTTAAGTGATTTGAAGTACCGAGGCTTTAAATGTATAAGGCCGGGGGTAGGCCGGCCTTATACTCATTAATCAGCGCAAATTATTGTTGCCAAACTGTTGCGTTAATACTTCCGCTTCTGTTGCCCCAAGCCTCTAATGCAAATATCTGATAATTGTGATTACCAAAACCTTGACCACCTTTACTTCTCCAGTTGTTAATGTGATTGGCCATGGTCACTTTCTGGTTTGAACCGGTTGGTGCGCCGCCCCAGGTATCCTTGTATTGCCAGAACGTTTGTGTTCCCTGTATGGATGGAGCGTTCACCCGTTGTTGCTTATAACAGCTATATGAATGTCCATCGCTGCTCATGTTACCAAGGGAAGTTCCGCCGGTCATAGATCCTTTTTCAGCAACATAATATTCAATAAGCGGACTGGTCGTCCAGCCATAAACCCCGATAAAGTTATAGCTTCCGCTCAGGTAGCCTATATTGTACCCGATTGTTCTGGATGAGCCTGTGCTCCAGCCTTTACCACCAACTACATCGGTTACATTCGAATAACTGATTTGAAAGTTACCACCGCCATTGGGAAAAGATATGCTTGCGGATCCTCCCTCACGGTATAACGACCAAAAGTAACCTCCGTTCGAGCCAGAGCTATAAGCTTTTAGTTGAACCTCTGGAACAACATCTTCACTTTGATCTGAACAAGCGGAGAACAAAAGCAGAATTACTGCTGAAAGACTTAATAGTTTTTTCATAATAGATTTGGTTTAGTTTAGTTTACTGATAACGAAGGTCGTATCAAACTTTGGTCTACCTATTGGATATCCGTCCCGAAAACGTGTGAATATGTCTACGGGCCATATTTATTCGTTGCCGCTTGAATTAAAGAAAAAGATTTCATGGGTCGAGGACGAACATTAATGACATTGCCATTAATCAGTCGCTCCGTAACAGCATATGTTTTGATACCTTATTTATCCGGTAAAACTTATTTACTGAAACCTGGAGACACCTCCAAACAAAACATGTTCACTACATTCGCGACTTCTGAAATCATGACAATTTATGGGCTGGTCATTTGACAGCGCGCGGGGAATTCTTTCGGAGCTACTTCATAATTTTCTTTAAAGACCCGGCTGAAGTATGCTGGATCGGTAAACCCACATTCGTAAGCGACCTGGCTCACGGTAAGATTTCCTTCAGCAAGAAGGCCTGCCGCTTTTTTAAGCCTTGTGTTGCGTATGAGATCATTGACAGATTGATCCGACAGCGATTTAAATTTTTTATAGAAAAGGCTTCTGCTCATTCCCACTTTATCTATGATCTGGTTTACGTTGAATTCCGGATCGAAAGCTTTCTGCTTTATTTCAGCGAGAACCTCTTCCATAAATTTTACGTCGAGCGCATTAGCCTGTACGTTACTGTTAATGACCCCATCATATCTAAGGAAGTGTTGCTTGAGCTGTTGTATCCTGATTATCAAATTTTTGATACGTGCCTGAAAAATCTCTTCATCAAACGGTTTGTATAAATAATCGTCGGCTCCTGTTTCGTACCCTGCAATGTGATCATTTCTGGTTGCCCTGGCGGTTAACAACACTATGGGAATGTGAGAAAATCTGATATCCTCTTTGATCAATTTACAAAGCTGGAACCCGTCCATTTCAGGCATCATCAAATCGCTGATAATGAGATCTGGCATATATCTGATGATGTGGTCGATGCAGGCTTTGACGTTACTCTCCTTGATCACATTATATTCATTACAAAGAAGACTTTCGACATAATCGCACATATCTGCGTTGTCGTCAATGACCAGAATAGTATGCTCTAACCGGGTCGTTGTATTCGCTAAACCGTTGGTACCATTGTCAATGAGAAGTTCGGGGGTACAAAACACAGTGTCGTCATATCCTTTTTCGAATTTTGAAACAAGTACCGGCAGGGCAATCGTAAATGTGGAGCCTTGCCCAACTTCACTTTCAACACCAATGGAACCCTTTTGCAGCTCAACCAATTCACGCACAAGGTACAATCCTATTCCAGTGCCATTGATTCTTCTCAAATTGTCTGACACGGAATAGTAAGGTTCGAAAATGTGTTTAGATTCCTCCGGTGTAATCCCACATCCGTTGTCTGTTACCCGAACCAGAAGTTTACCTGATACGATATTATATTCAAGGTGAATAACGACCGATCCTTTTTCAGTTATACTTTTCACAGCGTTGGAAAGTAAATTGGAAAGTATTTTTTCATACTTATCCTGATCGATCATGGCGACACATCTTGAGAACGTGGTTTCCAGTTTCATTTCAATGTTCTTTTGACCTGCGTAGTCGGTAAAGTTTGCCATGATGTATCGTGTCAGTTCCAGTATTTCTACCGGGGCAGGAGAGACGGTCATCCTTTGACTTTCCACTTTGCTGAGGTCAAGAAATTGATCAACAAGCGTTTTAAGCCTGGATGAATTCCGATAGATCGCGTTCAACTCCGGGATATTCTTATCTTCTTTTATCAGCTTATTTAGCGGCCCCATGATCAACGTAAGTGGTGTGCGGATTTCATGCGAAACGTTGGCGAAGAACTGTTGCTTCATTTGCGCAAGCTCTTCCGCTTTTTCCTTTTCCAGGTGTTCCCGCCAGAGTACATTTTTAAGGTTTACAGAAATAATTGTATGTTTCCGAAAGAAAAATATCGCGAGGATAAAAAGCGCCAGGTATCCGACCTTTGCAAAAGATGTTTCCCACCAGGCGGGAAGTATTTTTATGGTGAGGGAAATGCCGTCTTCATTCCAGAGCCCATCGTTGTTGGATGCCCGAACCATGAACCTATAATCGCCAGGATCGAGGTTCGTATAGGTTGCACTTTGCTGGTTCCCGACATAATTCCATTGTTTGTCAAAGCCTTCCAGTTTATAGGCATACGTGTTATTCTCCGGTTCGATAAAGTTTAGGGCAGCAAACCCTATCGTAAACACATTCTGTTTCCGTGATAACTCCAACTTTCTCGTTACACTAATGTGTTTCTGTAACGGTGAGCCTGGGGTATTAATTTGTACCGGGATATTATTCACACGTAAATCCGTAAACACTATTTTTGGAATAGCAGGATTAGATTTAATGTCCGAAGGATCGAAAACGAAATATCCATTTGTACTTCCGAAATAAAGATGGCCTTCACGATTGCGAGACACTGCCCTGGAAACGAACTCACTGCCCGGCATACCAGGCACCGGAAAAGATTTAAACTCCGGATCCTGCGGCAATGCGGTTCCTCTCCTAAGCATGGTAATGGAATTGTTCGTACTCAACCAGATATTTCCTTCATCATCTTCTGTTATCGCCTTAACAAAATTGTTCGGAAGTCCATCTTCTACCGTGTAATGCCGGAATGAGCTATCTCTTTCCACGAAGTAGTTAAGTCCATTGCTGGTGCCGATCCAGATCGTATTCTTACTATCCTGGAAAAGACATGTCGCACCGTTATAATTTATACTTTCCGGCCTTGCCCGATTGTGCGTAAATGAAGTGAAACGTTTTGTTGTCGGGTCAAACATGTCGACTGCCTCCGTTGTTGATATCCAGATATTGCCCCGGTGATCTTCTATGAGATCAACGACCCAGTTTGATGAAAGCGCATTATGACCTGGGTTTTCTTTAAAGTGGGTGAACGATGCTTCCTTGGGATCGTACATTGCTAGACCATCTCCGATCATCCCGATCCAAATGTGATGGGATTTGCTTTCTATGATCTTGCGTATATTACCCCTGCTTCCCGAATAAGGGCTGTCTGGATCTTGATTGAATTTCTGAAACGTTCCGGATCTTTCATCGAACCGATTCAAGCCTCCGTTCCAGGTGCCCACCCATAACTTATTCTGGCTGTCTCGCATGATCGTCATGATGGCATTCGACCCGATGGTATTTTTGTTCTTGAAATCATGCATGAAATACTCCCATTGGTCTGTGGCCTTGTCGTACCGGTTAAGACCTTTTTCTGTCCCCACCCAAATGTATTTGTCTTCGTCAAGAATGGCGTTTACATACTTGTTATTGATGCTCTTGTCAGAGCCGGGAATGGCTTCATGATGGCCAAACCGTTGCAAAAGTTTGTTGTAGTGATCCGCACCTCCAGCATAGGTTCCAACCCACATTGTCTTTTGCCTGTCTGCATACAGTGCATGTATTGAGTTATTTGACAGCGACCAAAAATTGGAAGGGTTGCTTACTATCTTGGTGAAGGAATAATCATCCCGGTCAAATGCTTCGAGACTCAGTATATTGATGCCGCCATTTTCAATACCAACCCACAAGTTATTGTCTTCATCTTCGGCAATTGCATAGATAGCTCCTGGCGTTATCTGTGCAGGGTTTGAAGGATCAGGTTTAAAACTACTGACCTGTGCCTTATCGAGATTACCTTCCGGATGGCTGAAATAGAATAAACCTTGTGAGCCTGTGCCGATCCACAAGCCACCCCGGCTGTCCTCAAACATCGTCTTTATGAGAACATCGCTCTTGATCGGATGGTGATCCGGAATAAAATCGACGTGACGTACGGAATGATCAGCGGGATCGAAAAGTTTTAAACCCGAATGGGTTGCCAGCCATATATTTCCATGGCTATCCTTAACTATTTTTTCAACATAAAAACTGTTGTATATCTGTACGGCAGCATGGTTATCGGTATTAAACAAATAGAGTCCGCCAGCTGCACCTAATAGAAATTTGTTTGCCCCTAATTCATAGATAGATGTGACGTAATTATTAACGGAAGGGCAGGGAATGAACTCGTCCAGATCACGCTGATAGTAATTTATACCGGCTTGTGTACCCACCCAGAGCTGGCCTTTTGTATCTTCAAAGACCAGGTTTATATCATTGTGATTCAGACTCTTTGGCAGCGAAGGTAAGTATTTATATATCTTCAGGTCAGTTCCGTTAAATCGGTTGAGACCATCAGCCGTACCAATCCAGAGTAATCCTGTATGATCTTCCAGGAAACATTTCACCCAGCTTCGGGACAAACCATCCTGTACATTTAAATGATTAAATCTTAAATTTCTATTTTGAGCGTGACCGGGTACCTGTAAGGCAAGAAACACCACTGTATAGATAATGTACTTCATTCTTTACTTAGCAAAATTGATTGCAGATTTCTTACATAAAACCACTGCCAGGTAGGGGAGAGCAATTAAATATACAAACGTTTGCGGAAAACATAAGCTTTGTGTTATGTTTAAAGTTTATCGCACGTTCTGTATCCAGTGTTTACTCAGTAAATTATGATCAGGCTCTCATCCCAAGCCACGAACGTGGTGATCGTTCTGTTGATTTTTATCTCGCAACATGTTGCGGGTCAACAAGGTGCAGTTCCATACGGGTTAAATTATAAGATATATAAATCTATACCGGAGAAGCGTTTTCAGACCCCTGATACTGCGTTGCGCTCCAAGCAATACCACGATTCGCAGAAGATAAGTTCAGGAAGGGTAGGACATAACTTTAAAACTAATTTTGTTCCCTCCATGGATGGAAACTGGAAAACAATCTTCCATGGTGTTGATTCGTGGTTTCTGAAACTACGATCCGATGGTGCCTACGGTCTGGCCGTTGTGTTTTCCGATGTTAAGTTGCAACCTGGAGAAACGTTGTATGTCTACAATCAACATGGCTTGCGCGGTCCATACACCCATCACAATATTCCCCGTTCGGGTATTCTGCCCCTGGATTTTCTGCCTGGCGAAGAACTCATGATAGAATACAGCGTACCTGCCGGAAACAATAGCCATGGAAGCTTTGTGGTGGAGAGCGTTTCGCATGCGTATCAGAATATTACAAATCGCAATCCATCTTCAAAAAAAGACGCGGCTGCACGATATGATGACTGGTGTTATTTCTGTCTGGAAGATAATGCCATATCGAACGAGCGAAGGGCCGTAGTAAAGCTTGTCATTCATGATGAAAACAGTACCAGGTTTTGTA
Source organism: Ohtaekwangia sp. (assembly GCA_035628875.1). Taxonomy (GTDB): domain Bacteria; phylum Bacteroidota; class Bacteroidia; order Cytophagales; family Cyclobacteriaceae; genus Ohtaekwangia. The sequence goes on from DASPIZ010000160.1 coordinate 31,899, forward strand.
CCGGAACGCTGATGAATAATACTGCCAACGATAACACGCCTTTAATTCTCACAGCAGAACACTGTGTATCCAGCCAATACGTTGCAGACCGCACAGTATTTATATTTGGATTTGAAGACGAGAATTGTGTAAAACAAGTTAACCATGATCTCATGTTGAATGGAGCAATTTACCGTGCCTCTCTGTTCGAAAATGATTTCACAATAATGGAGTTGTATGACAAACCACCACTTGAATTTCATCCTTATTATGCCGGCTGGGACATATCCGACCGATACCTTACCGGCGTAACCAGTATTCACCACCCGCAGGGCGGTGTGCGGAGGGTTTCAGTATCAAACGGTACCGTACGAACAAGTACCCTGAAGGACGGTCCTGTGCGGGCACGGGATGCTTTTTGGAATGTCATCCGGTGGGATGCTGGTGTCACAGACGCGGGATCTTCCGGGGCTTCGTTACTTAATAAAAACAGTCATGTTATTGGCACCTTGTCAGGAGGAAGTTCACGATGTGGTGCACCTTACAACGACTATTTTGAAAAACTCTCCGCAAGCTGGGAAGCATCACTGGCGCCAAATGAACAATTGAAGCATTGGTTAGATCCTGTTGGCACTGGCGTACAAACACTCGAAGGCAGGGATCCTTTTGAAGGTATCCAGGTAGATTGCAATATGGTGTCTAATGTGAGACCGGGAGAACAGCAAATGCTTTTAACCTACACCCGTGGGTCTGGATTTTTTTCGGGATTTAACTCCGATGGGCTTGCGTCTTATGCTGAAAAATTTTCGGTTGCCGACAGCGCCATGCTTACAGGCGTAATGCTTAACGTGGGCAGTGTCAATAAAGAATCACCGGGAGGGTTACTGGTGAGTGTGCACAATAACATAGATGGCGTACCCGGACCACCGCTTTTGAATTCCTTCGTTCCCTATTATCGATTAAGAAATGACTCATTGAATTATGTCGGGTTCTATCCTTACGTAGAACTCTTTGGCGATTTTTTTATCAGCTATACATTAAGCTATGCGCCACAGGATTCATTTGCGCTTAAACAAACAAACTGGCGCAATGATCACTATAATACAGCCTTCGTTAAACTCCCCTCGGGCTGGACATCCCTGAACACGATTTCACCAAATGGGGCAGGGGCTTCCCTAGGAATAAATATTGCATTGTGTGAAAATGATGTTATCGCATCACCTCCTCAAACAAATTCTGTTAGTCTTTATCCGAACCCGACTACAACTGCATTGATCATTAAACTTCCTGAGGATGTTGCCACGGAATTAACTTTGGAAGTTTACGATCTGCAGGGCCGACAGCACCATATTGCCTTCACGGTATATGAAAACAGCGTGGCTATTACAACCATTGATTTAGCTCCCGGGATGTACATCGCAAGGCTTTCAACCTCACATGGTTTTTATCAGTTCAAATTTGTTAAGCATTGATACCATTTGTACATAGTCAGCTGAATTTAGGGATCATGATCACTTACCATCACTGGTTTTGCAATTACCATGATTCGTGGTCTTCTTATTTTTTTCTCAGTGATTTTTTACTGTGAATATTTTATATTTTTACATCCCAAGAAACCTTATACCCCTTGAAGATAACATCAGGCACCGTCGCGCCTATACTCCTGATCACCATACTTGTTTTACAAGTATCCACGTTATTCGGGCAATTTAACTATGGCTTAAGAGTAGGGGGCCAACTTGTAACCCATCATTCAACCATTTTTCCCGAATATAAATGGCGCCCTTCTTATCACGCCGGGTTGTTTTTTAACTACCAATTCAATAACAGATTCTCAGCCGAGGCTGATCTTTTGTACTCTGATAAAGGCCATCGCCTAAGACAAAACAATCAAGACTATAACATTCACATGAAATACTTAAGTGTACCTGTCATGCTACAGTACCATTTAAACAGCAAAATTTCTTTTCTTGTCGGAGGTGAATACAATCTATTTCTTGAGTCCAGCGTAGTGGCTAACGGATATAATCATCTGGGTACACCATTTGATCGTCTTTCCACGTTCAGCCTCGGTGGCGGGCTTTCGTATCAAATAAATCCAAGATTGAATATCACAACACGGTATTTCCATGGGATTTCTAATATCGATCATGAAGCAATCTATGTTTCCAGGATTGAATCACGCGTCATTCAATTGTCATTGGGATATTTTTATCAACGTGATGAAGATAAGGCTTATAACGCCGAACGGAAAACGATGTTTTCGATTGGATTCCGACAAGGTTTATCCAGGTACGTCTTGGTGAAAAATGAATTTTTTCCGAATAAAAGAATGGAAGCTTCATCAGGACGAAATGGATATCAGGCTGAGATTGACTTTCGGTTAACACGAAGAAATTTTTATACTTCGATTGGTGCGATCTATTCGCAGAAAGGTGGTGCCATCGACGGTGAAAAGGAAATCCATCAGAACTTTTTAACCATCCCATTTATAGTCGGTTTTTCACCGATTAAAACAAAATATCTTACCGTCTCACTTGAAGGTGGGCTTGCACTTAATCACGTGCTGTCTTCTGAAAACCTACCTCCGAAAGACTACCTCAGTCATTCTTCGGACGACATTGCTTCAGTACTTTATGGATTTGAGGTATCTTCCGCCGCCTTTTCCTTTTCAAAAGTTACTCCTTTTCTCAGCTACCGAAATGAGGTGGATGTTTCTTCCTTTTTTGACGGCTCTACTGATGAAGCGGATTATGCGCTTAGCCATAAAGGACAGATCTTAAGTTTGGGATTGCGCTTAAAATTAGGAAGTGCTTCGCGGGATAGGACACAGGAACGTCCGGGTAGATTCGATTATCGTATCCAGATAGATTCAATAGTTCGACCATTTTCTTTCGGTGTAAAAGCCGGCCTGAATCTGAACGACACAAAACATAACCAACCTGTTGCGGGGAAAAAAGATCATAGCAAACCATATCTGGCAAGTAATTTCGGGATGTATCTTCAAATCAGGTTGTACAAACGCCTCAGTATTATACCGGAAGTTATGTACATACGAAAAGGCTTTCGATTCGACGACTTTGATGGCAGCGAACGTAAAGCAATAGCCAATTTCCTGGAATTACCTTTCATTTTCAGTTATCAAATCGCCAACAAAATCGCAGTTGAAGCTGGTCCTGTAGTGGGGCTTTTACTGAATTCTAAGTTTGATCCTGAATTCTCAACAGACTTCTTTGATGACTACGATTGGGAATATACAGCAAAGGGCATAGGTCTTGAAACCGGTATCCTGGCAGGAGCACGGTACAATTTAACTACGCGTTTCTCTGTTGGAGCTCGTTATTACAAAGGGTTGACAGATATCTCCGCTCAAAGCTCGAGTGAGAACAATGAGTATAATACAAACATCCAATTGTTTTCAACGTTTAGGATTAAGTAAGCACTTTTCAGATGACTTGAAAACTCCACGATTATTTTTTTTACAATGCACGTTGGCGAAAGCCGTATTCATTAGCATTGAAATTCCGCGAGCAGCTCGTGGCGGTCTTTGCACTTTTCCCTCGCTACCGTCATCCATTTCTATCTACTCCGTCATTCCCCTCTCTCTACGACCCGTCATCCTGAATTGCAGACAGCGTCAGCTGTCAGCGTAATGAAGGATCCCCCGGAACAGCGGAATAAATCACTCGTATCGAAAAACCAAAATCACGCTACTAAGGCAAGTCACAATTAAATGGAACCAGTTCCTCGTTATCGTCCACTCACAATCTTAGTACAAAGTTCTTCCAGATTCGAAGTCTATGATACTAAACGCGAAAGCGATTTCGATAACGATAAACTGCTACTGCTCTCCTTGGGGATCCTTCATTGCGTGCTTGCGGTGCAAGCACAATTCAGGATGACGGTAAAAGTGGGAAGGAGGTTTGCTGAGCAATTTACAATGACGTTCCTAAACATTTCTTGCTGAAGATCATATCCATACTTACTTACATGAGGCACCAAACTTTAACGGGTTTTGAGCTGCTATGCTTTTTGCGTAAGCAATATACGTCATCACCAATTTTTTCCGTGCCCCACGGTGCGTAACTCAGGATGACGGTAACGAAGGTGAAGGAATACTAATAATGTTACGCCTTAACCAAGGGCATAAATTTTTCTCTATTCTCAATCACTGCCCATAACCATACACCGAAGATGGCTAAAGCCATAATCAATCCCTCTGGAGCGATAGTCAAATGCACGGTCATAATACCCATAAGTATCGGACAAAGTACAATGGCTCCCAAAGCACGAAAGCGCGGAATAATAAACAGAATACCACCGATTAATTCAGCAATAGCAATCAATGGCATCAGCCATCCGATCTGCATTATAGCTGTAAACATATTCATTTGTGCCTCCGGTAAGTTATCTGGTGGCGGTAAATAATTGAAGAATTTGTTTAGCCCACCATTGATAAACAGCAAACCCACTAACAGGCATAAGACAAACAATACTTTATTTTTCATGGATTGGTCATTTTTATAATGCCAAAGCTCTCATTTTTTATCCAATATCTTAATGGTTAAATGCGGCAAATTCAGGGCGATATGCGACGAAGCTATTTCATTGAACAGAAGTAAGAATAAGGTATCATATCGCTCATATGCTATTAAATTATTAGTTCGTTAAAACCATATAATAAACTCGTTTATAGTAAGTTATAATTAATAAAAACCTACAAAAAGGATATTGATGTAAACTAATTAAATTAGTTTGTAAACTAATATTATTATTATCCTTACCTTTGAAGCCGGAGGGGGAATACAATGATCCGGTCGGATAAATCACAAATTTTAAGCGTATTAAAGCAGGATATTCTTCGATTAGAAGGATTTACAACGGTTAATCACCATGCAGTAAGTACGGGCCTGGATGTAATTAAAGAAGCGTTTCCAAATACTTCCTTTCCGCTTGGATGTATCCATGAATTTTTAGCCAATAGCCTTGAAGATTGTGCTGTCACTGAAGGCTTTCTTGCAGGATTACTTTCTTCTTTTCTGAGCAAACACGGTACGTTGCTTTGGATCAGTGCTTCCCGTAAACTCTTTGTTCCATCGTTGACCCCATTTGGTATCTCGCCGGAGCGTTTCATCTTTATTGATGTTGCAAAAGAAAAGGATGTGCTTTGGGCTATGGATGAGGCACTTAAATGCAAGTCGATTGCAGCCGTAGTGGGTGAAGTGAAAGAAGTAAGTTTTAATGAATCACGACGCTTTCAACTGGCTGCGGAGCAAAGTCAGGTAACTGGTTTTCTTGTCAGGCATAATGCACGTAAAGTGAATACAACGGCATGTGTATCACGATGGAAAATATCGACGTTGCCAAGCGAAGCCATTGATACCCTGCCGGGGATTGGCAATCCCCGATGGCATGTGGAGTTATTAAAAATAAGAAGTGGTAAACCACAATGCTGGGATATTGAATGGACGGAGGGAAAGTTTGTATCGATCAATCAAACAATTCCAATACAAAAAGAATACAAATCTAAAGCAGGATGAATTATGGGAAGGCGATTTGTATCGATATGGTTTCGCTACTTGCGGACGGATTGGTTCTCGTTGCGTCAACCTGAATTGAAGAAACTTCCATTTGTTCTTCGAACTTCATCCAGAGGACGAATGATTATAGCAGCAGCAAACGCTGTCGCGGAACAACAAGGCATCCGTTGTGACATGGCGCTGGCCGACGCAAGAGCTGTGGTCCCCGCATTACAAGTCCAGGACGATGATCCCGATCTTATTGAAAAGTTACTGCTTCGCCTGGCGGAATGGTGTATCCGTTTTACACCCACGGTAGCAGTAGATCCACCTGATGGATTATTGTTTGATGCTACAGGATGTTCACACCTTTGGGGAGGCGATGATAAATACATCGAAGATATAACGCAGCGGCTTCAGGCACGTGGATATGACGTAAGGGTAGCCATGGCAGATACCGTAGGGATAGCCTGGGGGTTGGCCCGTTTTGGAAAGGGTTCACTAATTATAAAAGAAGGCATAACAACCGATGCTTTACTCAACATGCCCCCAGAAGCTTTGCGTCTTGAAAGCGATGTCCTTGAACGCCTGCATAAACTAGGACTGAATTTTATTCGTCAATTCATTCACCTGCCACGTGCGGCTTTAAGGAGACGTTTTGGTACGCAATTATTGCAACGTCTCAATATGGCATTGGGAGGTGAAATAGAAATGCTCCATGCTGTACATCCATTAGAACCTTACCAGGAGCGACTCCCTTGTCTCGATCCTATTGCAACCGCTACAGGTATTCCGATAGCACTAAAAGAATTACTAACAAAGCTGTGTATGCGTCTGCAACAGGAACAGAAAGGATTACGCATAGTAATATTTAAAGGCTATCGCGTGGATGGAAAAGTTGAACAAGTTGAAATCAGAACGAATCGTCCTTCGCATCATGTTGAACATCTTTTTAAACTGTTTGAAATAAAGATAACATCGATTGAGCCAGCATTGGGTATTGAACTGTTTGTATTGGAAGCCTTAAAGGTTGAAGCCTGTTTACCGCAGCAGGAAAAGATGTGGAGTGAATCAGGTGGACTTGAAGATGTCGGATTATCTGCGTTGCTGGATCGACTTGCTGTGAGGCTCGGTGAGCAAACGATTCATCGTTATCTGCCCGATGAACATTACTGGCCCGAACGATCGATTAAACTGGCCAGTGGTCTTCAGGATAAACCTGTAACAGCATGGCAGGAAAAGTTGAGACCCGTACAACTTCTGCAAAGGCCGGAATCCATTGAAGTAACTGCACCTATCCCTGACTATCCGCCCATGTTGTTCCGGTACAAAGGGAAAATACATAAAATTAACAAGGCGGATGGTCCTGAGCGAATTGAACAGGAGTGGTGGCTTCAACAAGGACAACATCGTGACTACTACAGGGTAGAAGATGAAGACGGCAACCGGTATTGGATCTTCCGGTTAGGACATTACCATGATAAAATTTATCAATGGTTTATACATGGATTTTTTGCGTAAGGAAAGGGTAGGGTATGGGCTATACGGAATTACAAGTCACATCAAATTTTAGTTTTTTACGAGGCGCTTCACATCCTGAAGAACTCGTTGAACAGGCAAAAGTTTATGGCTATTCTGCCATCGCGATTACAGATCGAAACACCTTTGCGGGAATCGTTCGTGCGTATGTCGCGGCGAAAAAAAATAACATGCGAATTATTCCGGCGTGTCGTCTTGACCTTCTGGATGGTCCTGCCTTACTGGCTTTTCCTACCGACAGGGATGCATACGCGCGTATATCGGAATTACTCAGTACCGGAAACCTGCGAACCGAAAAAGGAAAATGCGACCTATACAAAGCCGATGTTTATCAACAAGCAAAGGGTTCTCTGTTTATTGCTTTACCTCCCGAAAAACTCAACGCACGATTTGATTTTGATGATGATTACAAACTTCAATTGCGGGAATATCGTGAAGCGCTAGGAGAGAAGCTATCCATTGCAGCGACAAGAACCTATTCAGGTGACGATGCAAAAAAATTACATCGTATTGCTCAATTGAGTAAACAGCTGTTCATACCCATGGTGGCAACTAACGATGTGCATTATCATCATCCACAACGCAGAGAGCTCCAGGACATCGTAACGTGTGTGCGTGAAAAATGTACGATCCATAATGCAGGCTTTAAACTTCATCCTAATGCAGAGCGGTATTTAAAACCGATAGCAGAAATGCAACGCTTGTTCAGGCAGTATCCGGATGCGCTCTATCAAACGCAAGTTATCGCCGAAGCTTGTTCGTTTTCATTGGATCAATTAAAATACCGCTATCCCAAAGAAGTTACCAGTGAAGGACGTACACCGCAGGAAGAATTGGTTTTTCTCACCTGGCAAGGTGCGCATCAAATCTATACTAACGGTATTCCTGAAAAGGTAAAAAAGAACATAAATCATGAGTTGTCCTTTATTGAAGAGATGAACTATGCCGAATATTTTCTTACCGTACATGAGATTGTGAATTACGCACGTGAAAAAAAAATCTTATGTCAAGGAAGGGGCTCGGCGGCGAATTCTACTGTATGTTATTGCCTGGGAATTACCTCCGTAGACCCTGCGAAATTTGATTTGCTATTCGAACGTTTTATTTCTTCGGCGCGTAACGAACCACCCGACATCGATGTGGACTTTGAACACGAAAGAAGGGAAGAAGTGATGCAACACATCTATCAGAAGTATGGAAGACATCGTGCTGCCATCGTGGCTACGGTTACACAGCAGCATCATAAGGGTGCCATTCGTGATGTGGGTAAAGCCATGGGACTTTCTGTGGATACCATTAACAGACTTTCTGGTCTTATCTGGGATTTTTCGGATGAAGGCTTTGACCGGGAACGCATCACGAAGCAGGGTTTAAATCCCGACGCGCCACTCATTCAGAAAGTGTTAGAACTCACCTCACAGTTTGTTGGATTTCCGCGACAGCTGGGTCAGCATACCGGAGGCTTTGTAATTACGGATGGCAAACTCTCTGACCTTTGTCCGATTTTTAATGCCCGGATGGAGAACCGTACCAACATCGAGTGGAATAAGGATGACATCGATGCACTCAAGTTTCTTAAAATTGATGTGTTGGCACTTGGCATGTTAACCTGTATCCGGAAGGCGTTTGATCTTGCAAAAAAACATTACGGTTTAGATCTTACCCTGGCGAACATACCACAGGATGATCCTGTTGTTTATGAAATGACAAGTCGCGCGGATACCATTGGCGTATTTCAGATTGAAAGTCGTGCGCAGATGTCGATGCTGCCAAGACTTCGCCCGAAAGAGTTCTACGATCTGGTGATCCAGGTTGCCATTGTACGACCGGGACCGATACAAGGTGATATGGTTCATCCATATTTACGCAGACGCAATGGTGAAGAAGCCATTGAGTATCCATCAGAAGAGTTGAAAGAAATACTGGGTCGTACACTAGGTGTTCCGTTGTTTCAGGAACAAGCCATGAAGATTGCCATCGTGGCTGCCGGATTTTCGCCATCAGAAGCCGATGAACTAAGAAGGAGCATGGCCACCTTCAAAGCAAAAGGAAAGGTTTCCTATTTTGAAGAGAAGCTGATTAAAGGAATGATTAGTAAGGGATACAAGGAAGAATATGCGAAACGCGTCTTTCGACAACTTGAGGGTTTTGGAAGTTACGGATTTCCTGAAAGTCATGCGGTGAGTTTTGCCTTACTGGCTTATGTTTCTTCCTGGATCAAATGTTATTACCCGGATGTATTTGCCTGCGCACTGCTGAATAGTATGCCGATGGGTTTTTATCAACCTGCACAGATCGTGATAGATGCACGAAACCATGCCGTGGATGTGCGGCCAATTGATGTTAACTTTTCTGAATGGGATAATCAACTTGAAGACCAATCCGGAAAGTATTGCGCCCTTCGTCTTGGATTCCGTCAAATCAAAGGATTAAGTGAAGAAGATGCTAAACTTCTGGTTCACGGAAGAAAAGGTAAACGTTATGTAAGCATACATGAATTCCGGGAGATCGGATTATCCGAAAGTGTTCTTGAAAAGTTAGCTGACGCTGATGCGTTTCGATCCCTTAGTTATGACAGGCGTAAGGCGTTGTGGGAAGTATCAACAAAAGATCACCAGAAAAACGCATTGATCAAATCCGAAGCGGAAAGGAATGTGTCGTTACCAGAGATGACCTTATCAGAGCATGTAATCCAGGACTATGCAGCAACGTCGCTTTCGCTGAAGGCGCATCCTGTAAGCTTTGTGCGACAGCAATTAACACAGTTTCGTGTTGTATCAGCAGCGGGGTTAAATGCTTTGGGAAACGGCGTCTATGTAAAAGTAGCCGGACTCATTCTTGTACGCCAACGACCAGGCACCGCCAGTGGCATTTGTTTTATCACCATAGAAGATGAAACAGGAACTGCCAATCTCGTGGTCTTCCAAAAACTTTTTGATAAATACCGAAAGGAGATCATCCAGTCAAGATTGATTATGGTTGAAGGCCAACTCCAACGCGAAGGCCAGGTAACACACGTCATCGTTAAAAAATGCCATGACTTTTCCGGATTGCTCAACACACTTGTACCTAAAGACGATCAGCATCTGCTAGAGTCAAAGTTACGTTCTGATGAAACGGCTTCACCGTTCTTGGATAAGAAGCATACGAATGAAGTTGTTCAGGGAAAGATTTTTCCGGAGGGGAGGAATTTTAAGTGAGGAGTCGGCAGGCTATATGACGATTAATGGTTTAGTTATCAACGATTTGTCCATAATTCTATTCGGAAGGTTTTCCTTATTTTAGCTGTCGTTAAAGATAATTTAAACTACAAATGATTCGGAATTCAGCTTGTTTACATATCTATCTTAGTGAATGATTGACCCCAAGAAAAGAGAGGAATATTTTAAACTGCAAAATGCAAACTTTGGCAGGTGCCTTAATCCATTTTCGGATTGCAAGCTCAAACCAATACATGCTCACTCGATCCAGAATGCCAAAATCTTTGATCTGCTCCAGAATGGCAATCACGTGATGCAATTGAAAAATACGATTTGACAAAAATGCGATTCCGGTTCTGGACTTTCATCGAGTCAGTCGAAATTATGCTTCAACATTTCTAGGTCTGTGCTCAACGCATGATAACGCATTGTTTAGACCAATTGACTCAGCTAAGCAATTTGATGTAAACAATGATGAGCATTTGTTTTTGCTCGCATACAGATCCTTGCTTAAGGAGTTCCACGCATCTGTTGCAGCTTTTATACGGCTACAGTTAGGATACCGAATACAGGTGGAGCAGGGGGTGGTGGTACCTGGGAAGAACGAAAACAAGGACATGATTCCAATTGCACGAGAAATCAATGCCTTTGACATGTATACTTACAAAGAGCAATTCGATGAAGCTTTGCGAGCAAAGAATTATGCATTGTTGCGCCATCACGTTATAGAACTCACTAGCCAACATCCCGCAATAGCTTGTTCCCAACTCTTTTCCGCGGACTCTGTTGCCTTCGGCGATGATGTATTAAGGATTATCTTAAATATCATGCCGGTGAGCAATGATCGGACGATTGTTATCTTCTCTGCCACTGAAAAAGAATTTATGTTGGCGAAAGAATATTTGTCCCGGTGTTTGGACGGTAACGAACATTTCAGAAAATACGAAATCTCGAAAATGGTGATCAGGAATTGTGAAAATTTCTTTGTTAATCCAAAACACTTCGCCCGATGGTCGGAAAATAAAAAGAAGACGGTTATCGATTTCTACAAGCGATCGATGACTGAAGATATAGACCAAGACTCTACGGAATTCTACTTGTTCTAAACTAAAACGAAAGATTGGATGTCATTACAACGGATTACTTTCTCTGCGCAAATAAATGTCGACAGCATAGGCAAGGTTTTTTTTATATTTAACATAATGTAAATTATATAACTTTAAATAAGTTATTGATAATCAGTTATATGAATATTACAGCTGTTTTGGTCAAACTATAATTGGAGTTAAGGTCACCGTAAAAATTGAAGTTCGAGCGAGGAAGCACTTAATTGCTGTTAGGTTGTTTACAACTATTACCTTTCGAAATACTTGATGCCAAAACAAACTCGACATGTTTAAAAATTCGTTGATAGATCAGCTTAATTCCCTAGCGAATCCGATAGGTCCAGGTATTGCCAACCAAGTCTTAACAGGCGGAATAGCAAATGCCTTAGCGATCCAAAAATCACAGTCCGCGTTAATGGGGCTACTTGGCACGCAATTCACCTTAAAAAATCATCTGAATCAAGATTTCTTAAAAAGTGCTCTAGGGATATCTGCAGGCTTCCATGATGCAGCAAAGAATCTAAACTCAATCTACCATCACCTAGGACTTAGCCAATTTGACGTGATGATGAATGGGATTTCAAAAAGTTTGAAAATTCAAAACACTATTATGGAAGGAATCCTTCCCAAAGTTCATCAATTGCAACTGGGTTATCTCGATTCTCTCGCCGGGTTGAATAGACTAAACAGGATTTTGTTCATTAAACCTTTTCCCATTTCAGCAGTTCCATGATTAGGAAAGGAAATAAAACTATTTTTATCAGGATGTTTCAGAATCACGTGTGATCCGCTCTGTCTTTCAACATACCATCCATGACGTAATAGTGCCCGAAGCACCTCGCTACATTTTGCCATGTCCCGTTAAATGTGAATAAAAAATTAAACCCAACGTATCTTATGTAAATCGACGGACTGAAGGGTATAAAGGTATATAAAAATATACTTTATCCAAAAGCTAAGGTAAATAATTATTTACCTATCCATCAAATGTCTGAGCGTTTTTGCGGTTACTGATCGTTGACCTTCTTACCGCCTAATCCCCACCCCGCCAGCAACCCTCCACCCACATTCCCCGTATCAACGCGTTAATGCTCGATCTAAACGCCACCACCGTTTCTTACTCCATTCCACAAACCCCGCAAATCACCAATGTTGTACAGCGGTTCTGGCAGGTTGAGCGGCATGGCGCAGGTTTCATACGGGAGACCATTATTCCGAAAGGAACTGTCGAGCTTATTTTTAATCTGCAGAATAGTAAAATACCTGGCAAGATTGGAACGCGCGATTGCGTCATTCCCCGATGCTTTATTTCGGGGTTCAATACTGTACCAATTCAATTTCAGATTGCTGATGATCAACTCTTTTTTGGCGTCTTTGTCAAACCGATACCGATCAGAAAAATTTTCCGGATCGATACTGAAGAATACGCCAATCTTTGCCTCGATCTCACGCTAGTCGATAAGTCAATAGATACGCTTTGGCATCAATTAAACGATCAGGAAACATTTGAACAACGTGTCACTGTTTTCACGGATTGGCTGGTAAAACGGCTTCCGGAAATTTCGCGCCATGAACAACTGTTCGATGATTTTCTCACAGGCACGCCAAATCGTTCAACATCTGCGCCGGAGCTTTCAAGGATACTTTGTTATTCACCCAGACATCTTTCCAGGAAGCTACATGAGTTAACTGCCATGAACCTGGAGCAGACGCTGATGTACAAACGATACATTCAGGCACTCGACCTGGTCCATCACTCGCAATTGCTCCTTACAGAGATTGCACATGCCTGCAACTTTTCTGATCAATCGCATTTCACGAAAACCTTCCGGTCATACGCCCAGATGAAGCCCAGCGAATACCGCACCGTGAAGAGCCAGGTGTCGGGGCACATCTTTGAGAATGTTTGTTAAATACAATTATGAAACGTTCTCTACGCTTTCTCATGTTTATCATTTTCCCAAGTCTATAAAAAGCCCTATTTGAGCTAATTTTTAGCCACTTTTCCTTGAAAAGTGAGGAATTAAGAACCCTGGAGGCTATATTGCTGTTTCTAAATTTATGCCCTTAAAATCAAATAAGAACAAATTAAAAATTGCACTGGCGCGAGTTATTGCACCATATGCCTTTTGGTCCTATGCCTCAGTAAATCCATCCGAGATTTCTGACGAGAATTTAATTGAAGCGGTTCTCATTCATGGAAACGATCCTTTGAAAAACAGACTTTTCCAGATATTCAGCAAAAGTGAGATCAGGAGCGTTTGGGAACAGAAACTAGTCATTCAAGATTCGCGCTTATTTCATCTTAATAGAAAAATTGCTTCGGAATTATTGCATCTCAATAATCCGGAGCAACACATACAACAAGCATACAAGAAATACAACTTATATGACCGGTTTAGCGCCTAAAACGCTATCCATTTTTGAGACGGTTTCAACGCTTTCTTGCATCCGAAACTTTGTGCTCGTTGGAGGTACTGGCATCGCCTTACAAATTAATCACCGATTAAGTGAGGATCTGGATTTTTGCAAATGGGTTTCAACATCCAATGTTGCAAATGGTATAGATGTAAAGACCATTGAGCAAGAATTGAAAGATAGGTTTGGAGATGTTAAAACGAATCAGTTAAGTTTTGATCAGGTAGATTTCCATACTCAAGGAGTTAAGTTGACCTTCTTTAACGAAGTTGGGTTTAATGTTCCGGAATTTAAGCCTGTCATATTTCAAGGAAATATTAAGGGTGTCCCTCTTGATGTTGTTGGAAGTATGAAAATAAAAACGATGTTTGAGCGGAATACATTCCGTGACTATTATGACGTATTTGTTCTTTTAAAAGAAGGTATTGTTTCCCTGGATCAACTAATTAAATCTTCCATTTCATATCATAGCAGATTTAAAAAAAAGGATGATTATAAATCGATTTCAACGATGGGAACAAGTGAATGACGAAAAGGGATTTGTTCATCTACTGTCAAAATACAATATTAGCGTCAGAGAAATTGGTGAATTTTTAATCAAGATCACAACAATATAGCGACTTTTCTGATCAATCGCATTTCACGAAAACCTTCCGGTCATACGCCCGGATGAAGCCCAGCGAATACCGCACCGTGAAGAGCCAGGTGTCGGGGCACATCTTTGAGAATGTCCGTTAAATACAATTCATGCTGGTGCTGTTACTGCAACTTTGCATAAAACTTAATACACATGAATTCTAGAAACGTTCTCTATGCTTTCTCTTGTTTATCATTTACGGCCATTTTAGGCGCTGCCTTCTATGAGCATATTGCAGTATGGCCCGCGGCATTCGCTGAACCGCCGAGGTCACTTTCCATGTTCCAGGGCCCGTATAAACTCAACGCGGCAGCCTTCTGGACCTCCATACATCCGGTAACGCTTTTGTTGATGGCGATCACCCTGATCGTCAGCTGGAAAACCACCCGTAGGAAAAATCTCCTGATCACCATGACGGGTTATGTGATCATTCTGTTGGCAACCTTCGTATATTTTGTTCCAGAGTTGTTGGACCTGATCGGCACACCCTATCAAGATACCGTTGATCAATCCCTGCAAAGTCGCGGAAGCCTTTGGGAAACGCTAAGCCTGATAAGAGCAGGCGTTTTGATCGTGTTGGCAATTGTTATGTTTTTAGGATTGACAAAGGGAGAAAGGGTCTCGGGTACAAAAACAGCTTAACAGTTAAGAGCTTATACCTGTGTAGCTGCATGCACTGACTTTGGTCGTTGTTAGGTTGTTTTACTTTGCCCTACAGATTTTACTGCAGATCGGGCCGGTTTAACCTAACACGACTTTGAAATTGTATTTTTGAGATAACCGATAAAATGTATTTTGCAGCTCGAAATCCGTTATGAGAAAACTCGTCGTACTCTTAACAATTATTACACTCATTTTTGCCGCTGCTCAAAACTCAACATCAAGATTTGGAATCGAAGTCCCATTAGGGATTGTCAGTACAAGGATTGATTTGCCAAGACTGATGACCGATTTGATTCAAAAAGTCGAGAGCGGAACCGGTTATGATATTGGTATCGGGATAACTTATCAAAATGCAGGGTATTTTAATTGGAGAGGTGGATTCCATGCATGGAGCGTACCGTTCAAACCAACCATAAATATGCCACCGCATCAAAAGAACGATTACGTCGTTGAAGATAGACTGTTGAAATGAATTCTTCTGACGTTGCTTTTTGTTACAAATCGACGCTTCTAAAAAACTCAAGTCAAAGAAAACACCTTCCCTCGGTTATCGCATCCTGAGCATGGCATGTGCGGCTGCCAGCAGCGAGCGAAGATCTTGACCAAACGCATAGCTAACAAAATTTCCATTCGGAGGGGATAATCGCTTCGTTATCGTAAGTCTTACTCATGAGTGGCGATGTGTCGGGGTCCGAGTATTCGTCCACGTGTTAAAAATATTTTAGGAACACGCTGTTACTATTCAATCCAAACTGCTTGTGTAAACGCGCCGTTAGCAGCAATGTCCCAGGCTTCCAGGCGAACCCACGTTCTTCCTTTAAGATTAATTGATTTCTTAAACGTTTGTTCACCAAAAGGATGGGTATCTTCTAATGTGATTCGTTCACGATAGACATTCTTGCCATCACCGGAAACGATCTCCGCGTAGTTCATGGGGAATGTCCACTTTAGTTTGAAAGTAACGGTTGTACTTTTTTCTTCAACGAGAATTTCTTCTCCAGATGATTTTCCATCAACAGTAAATTCAGGGATGAGTACTTCTCCCGTGGACGAAAAGAATTTTCCTTTTTGCAGTGCATCGACCACAGATGGCCAACCTTTTTTGTAATCCGGCAATTTATCAAGTTTCAAATAATTGATATTCAAGTGTGCATACATTTCGTTCTCAGGTTCGATTGTAAACAAATCGGCTTCTGCCAATACTTTTTTACGGTCACCCCAATTGTTCATATCATCCATGAGGTCAAGCACGCGTTTACCAAGAAAAGAAAGAGAAAGGTCCGCGGGCATGGCTTTCCATGCTGCGCCGAGAAAATGTTCACTTTTGAAAAACGGCTCCGACTTATACTCATCGGGATATCCTGTTGATCCTTTCAAACGTGGGTGAGCTGTCCAGGCAAGTCCGTTTTCTTTCTTTAGCAGATCTAACATTTCATCTGCATTCGCAACACGGTAAACTTTGCCGTAAGTCGGATCGTTGCTCACAAATGGCATTCCCTCCTTCCGTGACATAATCCAGTAAACAGGATGCGGGAAAAGTTGCATCCAATGTCCGCCGAGAAATTCATTGGGTTCTTCACCAGGAAGCAACAAAAATTCTTTTGATGAGAATCGTTCACACATATCGAACAAAGCCTTGAGCTCTTTTAAACGCAAACTGTCAGGGCCCGTGGGATGCGCTGTGTAATGGAATTCACCAAGATGGACAATGTCGATTCCTGTTCGTTCAAAAACTTTCATGAACCCGGGCACTTCAGGAACAGGCTTACCTTTCATGATAACGTTCATCACAAACTCATTATGAAAGTGACTCGCCATGGTTTTATATCCTGGAAGTTCTGCAAAACGATCGTTGTTTGTAAATTTCTTGACCTCATCCAATGCCTGGGATGAATTTCCGGTACTGAGTAAAACGAAAAAATTTAATCGCTGCTTCGTACTTGGTGGTGCATTGAACCACGGAACAAACCTGCGGTCGCCAAACAAATCCTGGCGGATGCCAATTCCATAACCGTCTATCAATCCGCGATAATGATTGCCGGCCCATACAAATTTCAGATTGAACGCTTCATCCAGCGGATAAAAATACTGATGTGGTGCAGGAAATACAGCTACACTTCCATTGCTGTTTTCACCGATAATGCTTCGGTATTTTACCTCCAGCGCAGTAGCCGTATCGTTGAAGGCGGGCTTCATCGACTGCATTTGTTCATGCACATCGCTCCACCCTACTTTCTCCCATGCTTTTGTTTTTGAAATCAATGCGGCATCGTATAAGATCGCGGTTGAATCTACGTCAGTCGACATCACTGCAGCAATATTCATCAATGGACTTCCATTGTATACTGTTATTTCCAAGGTACCCGTAAAACCCGGAGCTTTTAATGAATCAATGGTAATAACTGTTCGTGTTCCGACGCTGCTCACGGCAGCGGAATGTTTTTTAAAATCAATACTGAATGATTTGAAACGTCTGACAGGAACTTTATCGAAGAAAATATTCCAGCCCTTACGCGGTTCCAGATTTCTTTTTCCAACATTTAGTACGAATGCCGGATCGAGGCCAGATGCAACCTGATGGCTTTTACTTTTGTCCTGCAACTCCAGACTTTTAAAGAGAGGCTGGTTTGTCGCGAGATCAAAAACAAGTTTTCCTGTTTTGCTTTTACCAGCGGGCCACGATACTGACAGGATATTCCCGTTGACTACGGCAGTGACGCCGTTTTTATTGTTAAATTTTTTCAGGTCAACCTTTACTTGCGCCTGAAGTGTAGAATATGAAATGATAAATAGGAATAGAATACAATATCGCATAGTATTTAGCTCGTTCAATTCAAGTTTCGATTTCGATTAACCAGATGGATCAAATAAATTTGTCATTGGTGTAATTCAAGTGTAAGTATAAGGGAACTTTGAAGAAATGGGAAGGAATGCTTCGGTAATTTTGTAATTCACGACATTAAGATTTCACAACGCACTGGCTATCAACAAAACAAACCTTTTACATCGGAAATAGACCTGGCATCCTAAACGAAATCGCAATAATCATTTATTTTTTCATGTGCTATCGGCGATTTTACACTAAAGATTTTCCCGACTCCCCTTATACTTATGCATCATTACCAATTATTTCGTAACTATACTGATCACTATAGCTTGACATATGAAACCTCTTGTCGATAAACACTTCAAGCTTGAACGTTTTCAGGGTAAGGGAGGATGGACATACGCCAGGATTCCGGAAATCGCACAGGATAAGAGCCAACCCTTTGGCTGGGTAAGAGTACAGGGCAGCATTGATGGATTTGAAATTAAAAAATACCATCTGATGCCGATGGGCAACGGAATTTTATTCCTCCCGGTTAAAGCAGAGATTCGGAAGAAGATTAAAAAAAATGAAGGTGATAAAGTTCATATAATTCTGTATCCGGATAATGAGCCATTGGAAATACCTTCTGAAATGCTACTTTGTTTGGAGGATGAACCGCAGGCGCTGCGATTCTTTCAGTCACTTTCCGAAAGTGAACAAAAATTCTATATCCAATGGGTGTATTCTGCCAAGAAAGAAGAAACAAAAGTTAATCGCCTTGGCAAAACCATCGACAGGCTTCTGCAGGGTTTGAAACTTTATGATAAAGCGTAGCGGTTACAAATCCATTATCGCAATTGGAGTCTCTTAGGTAACAATGTACCAGTCATGGGTATTTGGTTGCCGGTACGATCGTTAATAGCACAAAGGGGCACGATAACGAGACATTGTCGCGCTTACAGGGGGGACTCTTCACTACGCTCTTGCCCAAGGCAAGTGCAGTTCAGGATGACTTTAATAGTGGGGGCGGGTTGCTGCGACGATTTCGTTATCCCTAAAGTCCTTCGTTAATTATTCATCGCGTCAACCAAATACGTTAAACCTTTAACGTCAAACTGGCAAGCTCAACCTCTTCTTTGTAAACCGTTCCAAACCGATCTGTTACGTGGATGGTAATAATGCTTGTTGGCGATGAAGGTTTAGCGAAGAACATGTGATCGGTTAGCATGGGCTCCACCCAACTTCTTATGAAAGGTTTCTGAATACCAAGATGAAGTTCAACGGAAAGCGGATCATAAGCGACGTCGCGATACATCTCTCCTCTCGGCTCACCATTTTCAAACCACGTTACCTTCCACGCCGGATCCCAGTTCCATACATTCACTGAGAAGTATTCTGGCTTTTGTTTGTCTGATCCCATGGGATAAATTCTGAACTGATGCTGGCGATCATGTCCAACAGCTTTGTGATACCATTTAATATCACTTCCGTCAACTTCATAAACGCCGTATCCATTGGGTGTTCCATCATAACAGATCGGGCCGGTCCACCAGGCACCACATACCGCACCGTGTACGTGCTCGATCACATTGTCGCCTTCGAGCACTTTTTCGTTAAAGTGGGTATGTCCAGACATGATGTGAGCCTTGTAGGGTTTTAAAATTCTATACAGTTCGCGCCGATTGGAAACAACGCCACCGATAGGTTCACCTTCAAGCGGATTTCTTCGCTTGACGCCTGTGTTCACCGGAATATGTACTGATACCACCACCGTTGATCCTGGCTTCACTTGGGCAAGATCTTGTTCAAGCCATGCAAATTGTCGTTCTGCAATGTAACCAATGTATTTTTTTGATGTTCCCAGGAAAAACACATCATCTAATACAACATAATGGATGTCACCGCGGTTGAAAGAATAATATGTTGGTCCGAATAAGTCCTTGAAAGTACGTGCAGAATAATCATCGGTGCGACTATCAAGATCCATGTCGTGGTTACCGATCACCTGAAAGAAAGGAATACCGACTTGACCGAAAGCTTCCTTATAATCGGGGAATAGATCAAACCTGTCCCACACGAGGTCACCACATCCGAAGCCGTGTACCAACGCATCGGGTCCAAGGGTGGTAACCAGTTGCTTTGTATCCGGCGCCGACACCGTCTTCAGCAGCACAGCATCTTCGGGGGTCTGGATTTGTGGATCGGCCCAAACAATAAAGGTATGCAGGCGATCGTCGCGATCCAGTTTCGTAAGTTCAAAGTCAGCGCGGAATGAACCTGCTGTTACAATGATGCGCTCATAAAACTTTGTAACGCCATGGCTATTGGTAAAAGCGTATCCTTTTGGCGTTGAAATGTAAATAAACTCAGCCGTTGTATTTGTCGTGAGCGAATAGTTTCCACGTTTATCTGTGACTACCACATTGATCCCATCGGTAACCGATACACCGGCGATGCCTTTGCCATTCGACCTTACTACACCCGTTGCTTTGATGGAAGAAAGATCTTTAACTCCTGATGTTATTGGGCTGGGCTGTGTCGCTCTGGCCGGAATACCGAGCCCAACACTCAGACCACTCAATCCGAGTGATCTGAGAAATGTTCTTCTGTCTAATGCCATGCTTCTATCCTATTTTTCCCACCACACTTTGGTATTGATGTCATCTCCGCCCATTGACGCTACTGCTTTCGCATAATTATCCGCATTGGATGTTTGTACGACAACCGGATAACGAAAACGCACCGGAACTTTCTTATCATTCAGCATGCCATCAGTAACGGGTAAAGTGGGGAAACCAGTTCGACGATACTCAAACCACTGCTGGTAGTCGGTAAAGTATAGTGCGTAATATTTCTGAAGCATGATTCGTTCAAGCGTACCATCATATGCGGCAGCGTCGTTTTCAAAATACGTTTCCGGCATGGTAACATTCCATTGTTCCATCGCGGCTTGCACACCAGCGTTGTAATGTGATTCTGCATCACTATCAATCACATCTTTCTGCGCAAGCTCCGCTTTAATGAATTCAACTTCGGCGTAGGTCATGAGCACACACACCATCGGTGCTGTAACAAGTGCGATGTTCAGGTTCGAAGGCTGATAATCGAATTGAGAATCACTTCCGGTGTAGCCACTTGGAATTCCATTGTAACCGATGTTTGTCTTGCCATCCTTGGTTTTCGCCTGTGTATTAAACACAGCCCTACGGGGATCATCCCATGCATTCAGGTTATCAAGGAAGAACTTACCAGCGGCACGGAAGGTTGTAAAGTCGATGGCACGACCCCACGGTGATACATTGGGTGTAACACCAGACACTTTCAAAATTGCGCTCTCGCTATTGTTCGCGAATACCGGATACGTTGCTGGGTCAGCGATCATCGCCGCCAATTTTGCCATTGAATTCATTTCTGGTTTGTTGGAGATGCGGAGCAGTAATCGCATACGAAGGGAATTACAGAACTTACGCCATTTTTTAATATTCTTCCCATCTTTGATATCATCCGCAGTAGCACTGTATAGTATTTCCGATCCATATAAGAGTGGAAGCGCAGGATTAAACAACGTATTTGCACGCTCAAGGTCGGCTAAAATTTTTGTATACACTTCCTGCTGTGTATTAAATTTCGGATAGAAAATGCGCTCTTCTCCCCGTACCGCTTCCTCCATAGGAATATCGCCGAAAGAATCCGTTAACAGCGAGTAAATCCAGGCATTCAACGTGAGGGCTATTGCTTCATAGTTTACATCCTTTGCTTTGACGGCGGCATCATGCATTTCCCTGACGTGATTCAGCCACTTATAGTAGTTATTCCAGGTTGAGTTCCCGGCCGACTCGCCGACATCATATCGGTGTACTCCGCCAGAAGCACTTGGGAATGGTAGCGACACCTGCATGATATGAAATGTAAAATCTTCGGCGCGTTGCATGTTAAAAGCCGACACCGCATACAACGTAGGATTCAGCAACGTGCCAGGACTTATTTTGTCAATCCGATTGGGATCTGTATTAATCTCTTCAAAATCATCCGTGCACGAGAAGTTCAGTAACAGCACAGCGATAGTCAGTACAGCGTATTTCTTAAAAATATTCATGATATTTTTTTTAGATCGTTTATTGAATTTGTGAACTACAGTTTAAGCGTGAGGTTGAGACCATACGTGCGCGGTGTAGGAAGCTGACCCATTTCGACACCTGGAAGGATGGTAGATCCGTTCAAGGCAGCTGTTTCAGGATCGAAGATCGGGAAGTCAGTTATCATCGCAAGATCGCGACCATATAATGCAACGCGTAATTCTTTGATTGGCGTGCGACTCAACAACGCAGAAGGCAAAGCATACTCAATCCTGACTTCACGCAGCTTAACAAATGACGCATCGAATGAATTTGATTCGACGTTTGCGCGACGATAATAGTCGGCATAGTAATCAGCAAGATTAACTTGTTTCGTATTAGGCACAAAGGTTCCACCTTCACCTTCCACAACGCCTTTGCCAATGATAAAGCCGTCTTCGCGTCCACGTAAGGTGTGCTCAAGTTTACCTTGTTCTGACATTTTGTGGTGCGTCTGCGAATAGACAATCCCGCCATACTGACCATCGATCAGTACACTGACACGAAAATTTCTGTATGAAAATTCATTTTGAAATCCACCTTTCCAGTCCGCGTAAGCGTTGCCAATATACCGCGTTTCAGCCGGACGTGCAGGCAATCCGTTGGCATTGTAGATGATCTGGCCATCGGGAGAACGTTTGAATCCGAAACCATAGATATCACCAGTAGTGCCACCAACGGTAGCGGTAATGGTCGCATTGCCCCCTGTTCCGATATCCTGACGATCGAGCAATCCTTCGGCAAGTGATAAAACTCGATTCGAGTTCTTCGCCCAGGTTAGCATCGAAGTCCATTTAAAGCCTCTTGCCTGGATTGGTGTTCCGGTAAGCACAAGCTCAATGCCCTGATTCCGCACTTCACCACCATTCAACACAGCCCTGCTGTATCCTGTTGTAGGATCCATTGGCACTTCAAGAATCTGATTTTCCGTTGTATTACGATAAACTGAAATATCAATTCCCAAACGGCGGTTGAAAAATATGTTCTCGAAACCTGCTTCGAAACTAATCGTATTCTCCGGCTTTAGTTTTCCATTGTATAACGTATTGGATAGTTCACCAGATCCGGCGAATTCACTGCGATCGTAATATTTTGCCGTTTGATAGGGATCCGTGTCATTGCCCACCTCAGCCGCAGATAATCTCACCTTCGAAAAAGAAAGTGCACGTGGCAGCGTGAACATATCAGTCAGGATAAAACTCGTGCTGATGGAGGGATAAAAGAACGCGTTATTTTGTGACGGCAATGTACTCGACCAATCGTTACGCCCCGTAATGTCAACGAAGAAAAAATCCTTGTAACCAAAATTTGCGAAAGCGTATAAACTGTTAACCACCTTTTCAGAGCTGAGTGTTGATACCATCGGATTATTGATTCCATTGGTCAGCTTATATACCCCGGGGATTACAAGCCCTTCGATATAGGCATTTGTAGAGCGTGTAGTGACATGGCGCGTATTTGCACCCGCAGAAACCTTTACGTCAATGTTGCTTCCAATCTTATCCGTGTACGTAAGCAATCCGTCCGTATTCACTTCAGCATAAAATATATCCTGTTCTTTATAATATCCCTTCTGGAAATTCGCTGTACTGTAGGGCCTCCGTTGCCTGCGCTCGTCACGGCTCCACGACAATGCGGACCGAACCATCACATCCCACTTTGGCGCGACAGAATACATCGCGGTAATGTTTCCGGCAATGCTGTTATTATGTAATGCATTAGTCATTTCATAGGCAATTAAGTATGGATTATCGATGAACGAGCTGAACGGATGCACCTGGTCTATTTCAGTTTTATCTTTTTTCCAGATTGGCCTGTACCATGCCAGGTCCACATTTGGATTTTGAAAGATCATGAAGTAAGCTATAGACTGGTTATTATATCCGGTCGCCGGGAGATTGTCACTTTTCTTGTCTGTGAAATTCACCTTCGCGCTTAATCGGAGTTTGTCCGAAACGTGATGGTTAAGACTCAATGCTGCATTGATGCGTTCGTATCCGGTGTTTGGCATCATCCATTCATTCTTTGAATGTGTCACCGAAGCACGTGCACTACTACGATCGTCGCCACCTTCCAATGCGATGCTGTTTGTAAACGTTGTACCAGTGCGCCAGAAATCCTTGATGTTGTTTTTATACGGTCTCCACACCCTTCTCTCCGGTGATTGCCCCTCTACCGTTGGATCGTATTGGTAGTAAAGTTGATTTTCAAATTTCGGTCCGAATGCGCTACTCGTTCCGCCCGTACTCGCACCATCATCGGAGGCGCCATAAGAATAATAAAGATCACCATCGGTGTTAAAGGCGCGTCCGGTGCCCTGACCATATTCATATTGATAGTCTGGCCATTTTAACACATCCTGAATGGCGTAATTGGAATTGATTGTCACACCAATACCTTTCCCTTTCTTGCCTGACTTAGTCGTGATAATTAACACACCATTAGAACCACGGCTACCATAGAGCGCTGCGGCGTTCGCACCTTTCAGTACTGTAACACTTTCGATGTCATCGGGATTGATGTCAGAGATTCCGTTGCCAAAATCAATAGGCACATCGTTGCCTGATCCTGCACCGTAAGCGTTCGATACACCAGAGCTTACCATGCCGTTGTTTAATGGTACGCCATCCAGAATAATCAATGCCTGATTCTTGGTAGGATTAAGTGAATTATCACCACGCAATTTAATCCGCGTAGAATTAAGCGGACCAGAACCCGTGGAGATCAGGCTAAGTCCGGCAACTTTTCCCGACAGTGCGCCTGCCCAGTTATTGGAACGCGCATCAGTAAGTTCATTATCATCAAGCGTTTGCGTGGCATAGCCAAGCGCTTTCTCATCGCGCCGGATACCAAGTGCAGTCACAACAATTTCACCCAGCACAGCCATATCTTCACGCAAGGTTACATTGATGACAGTATTGCCATTCACCGAGACCTCCTGGGTGCGATATCCAATAAAACTAAATAATAGAATACTACTTTCTGTAAGTGATTCGTTTGCTTCTATTTGAAACGCACCATTTGCATCCGTGGTAGTTCCAATGCCAGTACCTTTAATAATAATATTAACACCCGCGAGTGTACTTCCGGTACTGTCTGTTACAACACCCCGAATCGATTGCGCGAACAACATGCTGCCGCAGAACAAAAGGAGCGCGGTGAACATGATTTTCTTTTTTCCTTGCGTAAAAGTTTTGATCATTTAGGTTTCTGTTTGAATTTCGCCCAAATGTATACGCACCATGTTACCTCAAGCCAACTCCTGAATTACGAAATCATTAACGA
>DASPIZ010000161.1:0-4481 GCA_035628875.1 Ohtaekwangia sp.
AATGACCTTTTGCTGAGCGATCTCAGAAAACTTTTTTTTACAACGCTTATCAGCAAGTTTCAGTACCTCATGGCAAGCTTCCGTCAATTACTTCCCTTAGAGTGCACCGAATCAAAATTGCTTTTAACGGCAGAGTATAGAGAGGCTGATCCACGCCCAGCGTCCTCAGCGTGCATTTACCTCAGCGTTCCCCGCGGTAAAAAGGATAGTGGTGCCGCACGACCTATCCGGGCAGAGGATAAACGGCTAAATCGTCATCAGGATTATCATTCGTTTTTTAGAATGATAGCGGGGTTAATCAAAGCGGCCTTCAACGTTTGGCTTCCGATTGTAATTAATGTCACGGCTAGTGCAAGTGTTCCCGCCATAAGATAGGTGAGAACTGTCATTTCAATATGGTAGGCGAAACCATCAAGCCATTCCGTCATACAGTACCAGGCAATCGGCCAGGCAATGGCGTTTGCAATTGCGATCAGGACCAATATTTCCCTGCTTAGCAGTCGAACTATACTCGTAACAGGTGCGCCTAAAACCTTTCGAATGCCCACTTCTTTGCGCCTCTGGAGCGTATTAAATGTAGCTAATCCAAACAATCCCATTGAAGCAATGAAAATGGCAAGCGCTGCGAAAATAATGAATAGTTCGTTTTGACTTTGCTCACTTTTATATTCCCAGCTGTATCTTTGTGTCAGGAAATCGTAATCAAAAGGTCGTTCAGTTACAAACTGATTCCAGACTTTTTCCATGTGTGCAAGAGCCTCTTCCATTTCTGATTCCGATACCAATATAGAGATCCTGTTAAAATTTTTTTCGCCATGAAACACCACTGGAGCAATTGGTTCGTGTAGAGATTCGAAATGAAAATCTTTAACAACCCCGATAATGCTTCCTTTTACGAATCCATTTTTCAGGACTTTTCCTATTGCCTCTTCATTGCTCCACCCCACCATTCGTGCAGCCGTCTCATTGATGATAAACGCGAGTGAATCATCGGTCTTTACGTCGTGTGAAAAGTTTCGTCCACTTACAAAAGGAATTTTGTAGGTATTGAAAAATTCATGATCGATCCGAACATCCTTCATGTTAATCTCTGTAGCTACTAAACTGTCGCCGTGTTCAACGGATGTTCCACGATACGCCAGTAGTCGGTCCGTCGGGATAAGGCTTGACCTTGTGGCGTTAATGACAGATGGACTCTTTGTTAGCTCGTTATAAAATGCATCATAGTGTTCCATTATTGTATTGTCGTATCCTATCATCACCACCTGATCTTTGGCGTAACCTAATTCGCGTTCATTCAGAAAAGTTAATTGTTGATATGTCACTAAAGTAGCGATGATCATAATGATGGATATTGAAAACTGGACCACCACTAAAATCTTTCGAATACCGCCGCTCCCTTTTAAAGATCCGTTTTGTCCTTTTAATATTAGTGCAGGTTTAAATGCAGAAATAATAAAAGCCGGATAAAGGCCAGCCATAGCGCCCACAAATGTTATCAACACTAATATGATACAAATGATGGCAGGAGATGCATAAGCAGCCAGGTCAATAGACTTACCGGTAAAATCATTTAACCAGGGCATAGCCATTGTTATGAATACGATTGAGAGTAAAAATGACATAAACGCTACCAGGATGGACTCGCTTAGGTGTTGCGTGATCAATTGCCGTTTGAATGCTCCGACTACTTTACGTAATCCAACCTCCTTGCCACGTGTTGTAGCGCGGGCGGTAGAAAGATTAATGAAATTAAAACACGCGATCAAGACTAGAAAAAAGCCAATTGCACTCATGGTATACACATGATTGATGCTCCCGTTGCTTTCAAGTTCAAAATCTAGATGGGAATGTAAATGAATAGACGTAAGCGGTTGAAGAAAAAGGTTTGTCCATGTACTTGGCAATTGCGCATTCCCGGGATCACCCATGTGCTTGTCTACAAAGGCGGGAAGTTGTTCTTCAGCTTTTTTCCGGTCAAATTTTTCGTTGACCAGGATATAGGTACTAAAATTATTTTCAGACCAGCTAGTCTCCAACTTTTCTCTTCCATAAATCCTCTCATCATTTAGCGTGCTGAATGAAACCAATATGTCAGGGTGCCAGTGTGATTGATGGGGAAATGCTTTATATATACCGGTTATTTCGATAAGCTCATCATTTATTTTTAGCTGGCGTCCGATAACATCTGTTGTCCCAAAATATTTTTGTGCTGTGAGTTCTGAGACCATCATAGTAAATGGTTTCTCCAACGTTGACTTTGTTTCTCCTGCGATTACGTCGATGGAGAAAATCTCAAATATGGAAGGCTCCGCGTAATAAGAATTATTGTTGCTTAGCCGTTCTTTAAATTTGCCATCCTCTTCAATACTCAGGGGCTCGTAGCAACGCCGTATACGTCCAGATTCCCTGATATCTGAAAAGTTGTGCTTAAGCAGCGGTCCAAATGGAGCAGCAACGAGTCCCAGGTGCAAGCTCACGCTTCCATCGGGAGAAAGAAAGTTTCGGGTAACGCGGTAAACATTATCTGAATTTTCGTGATAGCGGTCATAGCTTAACTCGTCGTGAAGAAACATACCAATCATTAAACTTCCGGTCAATGCAAGGGCAAGGCCAAGGATATTGATCGCGCTGATTAGTTTATTGCGGGACAATAATCTCAGTACAATTTTCAGATAATTATAAAACATAGGCTCGGTAAGGGATCATCGATCGGCATATGCTAATACTAGGCCAATCGTGATTATACTTGCAATAGGTGTATTTTTCAGGCTGCTGATGTACGCTTTAAGGAATTAGTGTTCGCTGGCGAACCTATTTTAAGCCGATTCGGCTGCAACCTAGATAACCATTTGAAACGCATACTTGTTTTTCGTTTGCTGTTCGATGCCTTAAGGGATCAAAAACCTCTAATGAAGTGACGAAAGACTATAATACGTCATGCATTGGTATGTCTGATTCAACAAAATATGGAAGAAAATCAGGTGAATATTCGCTATATGGTAGAAAGTGTTGATGATTCAATTGAATTCTATTCAAAACAACTTGGATTTACACTTGGAAGAAATGCTTCTCCGGGAAACATCGAACACCGACCAAGGAACACCGAACAAGGAATTACGAAGTGGGCTCATAGCCAGGAGCATCTGATTACAAAACTTTATAGACCGGTAATGGTTGATCTGGCACTCCCACTATTAACTATTAACGGATAACTAATAACGGTCAACAAACAACAATCACAAAACTCGTTACAAAATATTAAATTGGGGACCTATGGTAATGATGATTTTTGAAAACGAATTTCTTTCTTGTGAGCTGGATGATTCGTTGCCGGTTTTGCGACACTACTGGAAAGTGCCGCCTACAGGAGAACAATTCAGGTCCCTGCTGGTGAATGTCTTAGAAGAATACAAAAAGTTAAAACCTACTTATGGGGATCTTGCCTGGCTGGCGGACACCACCGAGCTTGGTGAACTAGATGAAGAGACAGAAACGTGGCTGGTTGAAGTGTGGGAAGATCTGCTATTTGTCAAAGCCGGTGTCAAAATTCATGCGGTAATATTAGGAGAAAGCATCTTTGCCGATTATCCAATGGAAAATTTTAAACAGGATGCCGAACAAAAGTTTCATGCGTACAATGTACACCTCGGCGTGTTTTCTACAAAGGAAGAGGCGTATGAATGGATCAGGGGATTGGGAGATTGAAGATTGGAAAATTGCAAAATTAGAAATTTGCCAGTCCTCCAAGTTCTGTGGTGAAGAATTGCATTAATAATTTATATCGACGACTTTCTTCTCTTTTAATTTCTGCATCTGTGCGGGAACGATATTTATAATTGCTTCCTTCAAAGTCTGGATCAATTTACTCTTAATATAATCCCGGTGAGTGACGAGGCTTACCTCACGCGCGGGTGTTGGTTCTTTAAGTCTTTTCACGAGCTTAAGCTGTGGCTTATTAAACTCCATCACTGCCAGTTCAGGCAAAATGGTTATGCCATCGCTCTTGTCAACCATACGCCTAAGCGTTTCAATGTTTCCCGTCTCATATTTAAACTGAAGGTCAGTGGTCCGGCGCAGTTCGCATAAGTTCAGTATCTGGGACCGAAAGCAATGACCTTCCTCAAGAAGCCATAGCTGACTTGGATCAAGCTCATTGGCCAATACATATTTCTTGTTGCTGAGCGAATTCTTTCTTGATACATAGACAAAAAGCTCTTCATAAAAGAGAATGTCTTCTTTTATGGATGGATCTTTAAGCGGAGTTACTACAATCCCACAATCAAGGCGGTTTTGTTTCAATTCATGGATCACCTCTTCAGTAATAGCTTCGCGAATGGCAAGATTTACCTGCGGATACTTCTCACGCATATACTTATACAATGGCGGCAACAGATAAGGAGCAAGTGTCGGAATAATACCAATCCTCAACTCGCCAGTCAGTGTATTCTTCTGTTCGTTGATAAGTTGCCGGATAACAT
>DASPIZ010000162.1:0-103542 GCA_035628875.1 Ohtaekwangia sp.
CTCAAACATCAAACTTCCAACCTCAAACAGTCTCCGCAAACCCTTCATTAGCAACTTCAACTTTTAAACTAATGAACTATGAACTTTGAACCCTCGAAGACCCACTTTTGGTTTATATTTTCTCCCTGCGGCTAAAGATCTAATTCATTGATCTTCAGTTCCGTAATCTTTATACATCGTTACTTTTCTTTACTTTTTTAGTGGGAGAATTTTTCCTGCGCTTCCGCCAGCCTTGTTTTGTCCTGCAATCGATAGCAACTGCTTTTATAACGATTGCATCAAAACTAAACCTATAAAACCGGTTATGAGGCGTTTCATTATTTACCTGATTTTCGTTGCGGTGATCGTGGTGGCTTTTATTTCTTGGATGACCATCCAGGATAAGCCCATCGAAGTTGCATCACCCGATGGAAACATTGCTGTTAAATTCTACCTGGAAAGCGGTTCTCCTTACTACCAGGTGATATACAATAACCAGGTTGTGATTGATGGGTCCAGGATGGGCTTTATATTGAAAGGACTTCCTGCTTTGGATAAAGATTTTAAGATAGCAGAATCTCACATAACCGTTTTTGATGAAACATGGACGCAACCGTGGGGAGAGGTTCGTAAAATCAGGAATCAATACAATCGCCTTATTCTTTCGTTGGAAGAAAAGTCGTCTTTGCATCGTAAACTGCGCATCGAGTTCAGGGTGTTCAATGATGGTTTGGCCTTTCGTTATGATATTCCGGAACAACCGGATTTCAACAATTTTATTATCCAGGATGAGCTTACAGAATTTAAGCTGAGCAAAGATTTTTCCGCATGGTGGATTCCGGCATATGGCGATGAAATGGATCAGGAATACCTGTATCGCCAGAGTTCATTGCATGCATTAACAGAAAAAGTAATAACACCGCTTACCCTTGCACAGGGAGACAGTCTCTTCGTAAGTATTCATGAAGCTGCGTTGATCGATTATGCCGGCATGGCGCTTGAACCTACAAATAACCTTACACTGAAGTGTGATCTTTATCCCTGGTCTAATGGTGACCGCGTAGTTGCATCCGCACCAATGAAGACACCATGGCGAACGATTCAACTCGCTACGCAGGCATCTGACCTTGTTACATCAACCATGATCCTGAATTTGAATGAGCCGAATAAGCTTGGCAATGTGTCGTGGATTAAACCTGGTAAATATAATGGTATCTGGTGGGGCATGCATTTGAAGAAACATACCTGGGAGGCTGGACCCAATCATGGCGCTACAACAGCGCACGCAAAATCGATGATTGATTTTGCAAGTGCGAATAACCTATCCGGTGTGCTTGTTGAAGGATGGAACCAGGGTTGGGAAGGTGATTGGACAGTACACGGGAATTTTAGTTTTACAAAACCCTATCCTGATTTTGATCTTGCTGCGGTGAGTCGTTACGCGAAAGAGAAAAATATTTCCCTGATTGCACACCATGAGACGGGTGGTAACATAGCCAATTATGAACGTCAATTGGAAGATGCATTTAAACTTCTGCAGCAACATGATATCCACTATCTGAAAACTGGTTACGTCAATAAATTACCTGCCGGCGAATATCACCAGGGACAGTTTATGGTGAGGCATTACCATAAGGTGATGGAAACAGCTGCACGATACCATGTGATGGTTGATATGCATGAACCGGTAAAAGATACCGGACTTCGCAGAACGTATCCAAACCTGATGACCAGGGAAGGCGTTCGAGGAACAGAGTACGAAGCATGGAGCGATGGTAATCCAGCTTCTCATACAACAATACTTCCGTTCACCCGCGGCTTATCCGGACCTATTGATTACACGCCAGGCATATTTGATATCCTGTTTGATCCTGATTCAAAATTCCGTGTACACACTACGTTGGCGAAACAACTCGCCCTGTACGTTGTGATCTATTCACCACTGCACATGGCGGCAGATCTTCCAGAGAATTATGTTAATCAACCTGCTTTCAAATTTATTCAGGATGTTCCTACTGATTGGGATGTAACGCGCGTAATCGATGGCGAGATCGGTGAATTTATTACGACAGTGAGGAAAGACAGAAACAGCAATGACTGGTATCTCGGAAGTATTACAAATGAGAAATCACGGACAATGGAAGTGAAGCTAGATTTCCTCTCGCCGGGAAAAAAATACAATGCGGAAATATACCAGGATGGAAAAGATGCTGATGTAGAAAAGAATCCGCTTCCGGTTGAGATCAGATCTGAGGTTGTGAATGGTAATACCATTCTTACACTTAGGCTGGCTCCTGGAGGAGGTACGGCTATTCGGTTTTCAGAAATAAAATAAGAACCAAAGGTTTATGAATATTTTACAAATGATATGCCATTTTTTGATTATGCCGAACATCAGAATGTTCGTAATGGTTTTTGGATCGCTTTCACTGGTTCACACAAGTAGGGCACAAGACAGCGGTGCCAAAACAATTACAGGTACTGTAGTAACCGTAGACAAAGAGCCAATACCTGGTGTAAGTATCTATCAAAAAGGAACCACCGTAGGAACGATAAGTGGTCCCGATGGAAGTTTTTCACTTTCTGTATCGGACTCTGCGGTAGTAATTTTTAGCTCGATCGGTTTTGTAAGAGAGGAGATACGTGTTGGCGGTCAAACAATATTGAATGTCACCATGACCGAAGATATTCTTGGATTAGATGAGATCGTTGTGATTGGTTACGGAGAGCAAAAGCGGTCAAATATCTCGGGTGCTGTATCATCTGTTGATGGTGCTGCGCTTGAAAACAGGGCAACAATGCGTCTGGACCAGGCGTTGCAAGGACAAGTTGCTGGCGTAACAGTGACGCGTAACGGTGGTGCTCCTGGTGCAAGGCCGACTATACACATCCGTGGAGCGGGATCTATCTCTGCTACGGATCCCTTGTGGATTGTAGACGGAGTTGCCATGGAGCCAGGAAATCACTTCGATCTTGATGATGTTGAATCCATTGAAGTATTGAAAGATGCATCAGCCGCTGCAGTTTACGGTGCACGTGCGGCGCATGGTGTAATTCTGGTTTCTACAAAAAGAGGCGAGGGAAATATTCAAATCAACCTGAAAAGCTCCATTGGTAAACGGTCACCCATCGACCTTCCAACTTTATTGAATAGCGAAGACTTTGTGAAGTATCGCAAACAAGGACGTGAGAACGCCGGCCAGAACCCTGAACCATCCTGGGATAATTGGGAACATAATACCGATTGGATTGATGCTTTTTATAACGGAAGTGGTGTCATTCAGAGCTATGACCTTTCCATAGCAAAGGGAGACGATAAACTTAATTACTTTTTTTCCATTGGGAATGATAAAGAACAGGGTATTCTGATTGATAACTCATACCAACGTACGAGCATACGCTTAAACTCGGATATTAAATTAACAAAGTGGTTGAAGGTTGGAGAAAGTGTTTTGTTTTCACGCGTTAAAGAGAATCCAATCGGGAACAATAATGAAAGTTACACCGGTGGCATTCCGTTTCGGTCAATCCCAATCATGCCGATCCGCGACAAAGAAAATCCGTATGGCGGATGGGGCAGGGCACCGGTGTATTTCCAGGGCCCTAACCCAGTGGCTACACAATATCAACAACATGAAACCCGAACATACAATCGCGTAGATGGTAATGTTTACCTGGAAGCAACGCCGCTGAAGGGGCTGACTTTTCGTGGTATGCTGGGATACAATTACCTGTCGCAATTGAATGAAAAATTTGATGAAGCTTTTGACTATGGGGCTTTCGCCAATCCGATTAATGCACTCACCTACGGATCGGGGAATGATCAGACCATTACAGGCAACGTAGTGGCTACATACAATACCAGTGTGGGTAAGCATAATTTTAAAGCCATGATTGGAACCGAAGCGATACAGATCGACTCCAAACATTTTAATGTCGTAAGGACACAATTTCCGCTGGACGTAGCGTGGAGTTATAATCTTGGTACAGGTCCATATTCATCAACCGATCCGTTTAATATTCAGGAGCGGAGATTGCTTTCCTATTTTGGAAGATTCAATTATAACTATGATGAAAAGTATCTGGTGGAGGCCAACCTGCGCGCAGATGCTTCTGCTCCGAAATTTGGTCCATCAAATCTGTGGGGATATTTCCCTTCGTATTCTGTCGCATGGCGTATCTCACAGGAAAGATTTTTTCAGGACGTTCCTTTTATTACAAATCTTAAACTGAGGGCCAGCGCCGGAAAGCTTGGATCAGAAAATATCGCCAGCTGGATCTATTTAAAGACGTATACGTCACAATTTTCCACCTATGCTTATGATATAGCCGGTGTAAACAGAGTATCTGGTTTTTATATCAGCCGGTTCCCGAACGAGGATGTAAAGTGGGAAGAGGTAAATATGAAAAACATCGCCATCGATCTTAAAGCATTTGAGAATAAATTTTCTTTAACAGTAGACTATTATATCAAGGATACCAAGGATCTTCTCTACCAGGTACAAATTCCATCATCGGTGGGTATTGCTACGCATAATTTTGATCCCGTAAGCCCGGCAGTTAACGTAGGGACTATTCGCAATACAGGTCTCGATATTGAACTGGGCTACACAACTGAAATCAAAAAGTTCAATTTTAACATTAGCGGGAATGTGTCGTTCCTGAAAAATGAAATGAAAAGCCTGGACGGCGATGCCTATATCATCGGTGGCGATGGTGGTGGTCAGATTGGCGGGATGACACGGACACAACCGGGGAAACCCATCTCCAGTTTCTATGGTTATGTAATTTATCGCATGTTCAATTCACAGTCGGAAGTGAACGCCATGAACACCTATGCCGATGACGGTTATTATCAGGAAGCGGGAACAAGTGCTGGTGACTTTATGTACAAAGATATCAGTGGTCCCAATGGCGTGCCGGATGGTGAGATCACGCCGGAGTATGATCGTACCTTTATCGGAAATCCCTGGCCAAAAATGACATACGCCCTGAATCTGAATGTGGCGTATATGAAGATGTTCGACCTTTCAATACAGCTACAAGGCATCCAGGGCGTTGATGTATTTAATGCCAATAAAAGTTATACACGTAATTTCTTCGGCGATAACAATACAACCACAGCCATCTTCGAAGCTTGGACGCCGGAGAATCATACGCAACATCCGAGAAACATAGCTAGTGATCCAAACGGAAATTTCAGCAGGCCTTCTACTTACTTTATTGAAGACGGTTCTTATCTCAAACTTCGGAATATACAACTCGGATTCACTATGCCAACGGTTTTGTTGGAACGCTTCAAAGTGAGCAGGCTACGCTTATACGTCAATGCGAATAATGTTTTGACGTTCACAAAATATTCGGGACTCGATCCGGAGATCGCTGGTTCAAATATCAGCCGTGGTGTAGACTATGGCATGTATCCCCAAGTTCGTACTTACACAGCAGGATTAGAGATTCAGTTTTAAATGATGGTTTGGGTGAACGCTTTATCAATTAATTGAATAATGATATGAAAAAGTTTTGGATTGGCATACTATGTATTACAGCCGTGTGGGGATGCACGGAAGAGTTTCTTGAACTCACCAATGAAAACGAGTTAAACGCCGATAATTTTTTAACGAAGGTTGAAAACTTTGACCTGGCGTTAAACGGTGTTTATGATGCTGTGAAAAGTCTGGACTTGTATGGCCAGACGTTTTACATCCAGACCTTACTGGCGTTACCGCATGAATCAGATTACTGGAATGCGCAAAACCGGAATGAAGTCACTTCCGCGGATGGCAATGTGTACATCGCCTGGAGAGGATGGTACCGTGTAGTTACCCGCGCAAATGATATTTTGGAAAACGCTCCGAGGTTTTTATCCGATCCAAACCTTACGGCATCGCAGAAAGATCAGATGGATAAGATTATCGGTCAGGCACATTTTCTTCGTGGCTTTGCATACTTTCACCTGGTGCGTTTATGGGGCGAAGAATCTTTTGCGGTTGATAGCGCACGATTGGCTGTCCCTCTACGTCTTAAAGTCCCGGCTACGCGTGATGAGTTGATGGCACCCAGGGCAACCGTTGGTAAAGTATACAATCAGATTGTAAAGGATTTTAAAATTGCGGAAGAACTTCTTCCCGCTACATGGGATGACAACAACATCGCCCGCGTTTCTAAATATGCCGTGAAAGGATTTCTTGGAAAGGTATATCTGTACATGGGAAAAGATGAAGAAGCTAAAATTTATTTTGAAGAGTTAATTAATAATTCGGACTACGACCTGGTTCCTACTAGCCGTTATGAAGATCTGTTCCAGGGAAAAAATGAGTTCAGTGAGGAGTCCCTTTGGGAGCTCAATTACAGTATTGATATGCAACAGAACATCTGGGAGAATGGCCTGGGCTCTGGTATTGCGTTGACGTGTGCACCTCCTGGAAGAGGTTGGAGTAATTGTACACCGCATGGCGTTAACATTGATCGCTTTGGAGCGGATCCACGATTACAAATTGCGACGTTTCACCCGGATGATCTGGTTGCTGACGTCGAAGGCAACATGACTCCGGCCGGAGTAAGTGAATTCAATTTTACCGGACATAGCTTCAAAAAGTATGTACCCAAAGATTATTCGGTTCAGACTACCAACAGGAACAGTGGGATCAATTTTCTGATCCTGCGTTTAGCCGATGTGTACCTGATGTATGCGGAAGTGATGAACAACCTCGGTGAAGATGGAACCGCCTCTGAATATATGAATAAAGTCCGGCGCCGGGCCTATGGATTTGATCCGCACAACCCTGAGGCTACCGTAGATTATAATCTTACTGGAATTCAATTACGCGATTCAATCCGCGAAGAGCGCTTCAGGGAGTTGTTTGCTGAAGGGCATCGCTGGTACGATATCGTTCGCTGGAAGATCGTGCAGGAAGAAGTGGAGAAATATAATGTTAAGCGTGTCACACAAGGAGAAATTATTTATAACGACAAGGATTACTATTATCCGATTCCACTACAGGAAGTAGATACAAACGAAAATATGGATCCTAGCACGGGATATTGACAATGAAAAACGAAATATTTCGATCTATGACATTTTTGATTCGAATAGTGGTATTGATCATGATTGGCGTGCTATCTGGTTGCAACTCATCCGAAGGCAATGAAGGTAGTAAAAACAACAATCCGCCAAAAGTTGTGGAGAAGACAAATGACATCAAGGTGTACATGCACTACATGCCCTGGTTTCAGGGTAAAGATTTCTCTGGTTACTGGGGAAGTCATTGGAAGATGAAAACCAAGAACCCTGAGGTAGTTGACGAATCGGGAAAGCGTGAAATCGCCTCTCATTATTATCCGCTTATTGGCCCATATGATTCTCAAGACCCTGATGTAATCGACTATCATCTCTTACTCATGAAATATGCCGGTGTCGATGGCGTATTCGTTGACTGGTATGGATCACATAATGTATATGACTATAAAGTAAACCTGCTTGGAACAAACGCGCTTATTGATCGTGTGGACGATGTGGGAATTGGATTCGCTTTGGTGTATGAAGAATTCACCGCTGAAAATGTAGAGAAGCAAACCAGTAAAACAGCCATTGAAGCAGCGCAATCAGATATGGCGTATGCCGAAATGAATTATTTTTCGCGTGACGAGTACATTACCATAGATGACAATCCTCTCTTGTTAACCTTTGGTCCACGTTATTTTAAACAAGGTAGTCAATGGGATAACATTTTCAGCAAGCTTTCAAACAGGCCCACCTTTCTGCCATTGTGGAATCACGCAGGGTATACCGGGAATAATGATGCAGGTGAGTTTTCCTGGGTTGATTTCACGCCAGCTTTATCAGATCTGGATAATTTTTATAACAAGGTGTTAGGGGGTAATGTATTGGTTGGGTCAGCGTTTCCACGTTTCCATGATTTTTATGAAGAAGGTGGGACGGGAACAAGCTATGGGTTTGTAGATTTTGCAGAAGGGAATACGCTGCGTAATACATTAGCGAAAGCCACACAACGAAAGGCGAAATATTTACAGTTGGTTACGTGGAACGACTTCGGTGAAGGAACGGTAATCGAACCAACATTGGAAGATGGATTTCAATGCCTGGAGATCATTCAGGAATTTACCGGCGTGCGATACAGCAAACATGAACTGGAGCTCATTCATAGCTACTATCAGAAAAAGAAAAAATATCGTGGTGACACGACTACAGAATCACAGCTTACAGAAGTGTTTAATCACCTGGTAAATCTTGAAGTCGCACAGGCCGAAGACATGCTGAATTCGATTCCATGAAGATGCGTAAAAATTAACCTACTATTTTAATTAAATCTATCCTTATGAAAAAGTTACAATCCAAACAGATTTTACTTTTGTTAGCGATGTTGCTAACCCTGCCAGCACTCATGTTTTCGTGTAGTGAAGACAGCGATCCGAAAGATCCGCCACCACCACCACCGAAGCTGGACGGCTTTTATGTATTTGGTTCTAATACCGTTGCTCAGCTTGCAACTGATGTTGAGGCAAGAATGGCACTGGCTATACTAGATCCAAGTAAAGAGGCAGCTATCACAAGCAAAGACGGTGTATATGGTAAGTTTATGTATATCGGTGCTAACAGTACGATTCAATTTATGGAAGTGGCCAATGAGGTAGCTACAACTTTCGGTGCTGCCAATGGAGGAACAAAGCAATTAGGTACCGATGCTGGTAATGTGCCAATCAACGATATGGTAGTGCATGGCGATCTTCTTGCTGATGGCCCTGCTATTAAAATCGATGAGGAAGGTTTGTACTATACTTTTGTTGATACGGAAACGGATAAGTTTGTTGTTGTTCCGGTAAAGGCACAAATGATCGGCGATGCAACTGAACTTCAATGGGAATCAGGAACTGAACTTCCTGTAAAGTCAACTTCAAAAACAGAGACTATCTTCGAAGGTACCAATATCAATTTGAAAGGTGCCACTGGATACCGGTATAGACTTAATGATGGATGGCATGCCTTTGATGGACCGGGCGTAGTTACATTATGGAGTCTGGGCGTTGAAAGTTATCAGACCGCATGGGATACCGGCATAAACGATGTTGGATTTTTCCTTGAGAACACGCCGCATAAAGAGGATGGTGTCTTTACCGTTCAGTTGAAATTCGATGCGACAACAGGGAAATGGACTGAAACAAAAACAAAAACTGGTGAGTTGCTTATTGATTATAGTGATAAAGAGATGAGCATTTTCGGAAATGCCTATGAGCTGGAACCTGGTGTGGAAGGCAACTGGGGGAGTGGTACAGATGGTTATGGTTTACATACACCTTCAAAGTCAGGTAACGTATACACCTGGAGTTGGAGCGATGTTAACCTAATTGAAGAACGTGAATTTATTTTCCTTGAAAACGGAGCCTGGGGTGGTGTTCAGGTCGATTTCACCGGAGCAACCAATGGCGGTGGTGCTGTTGATGATGGTGACATTGTAGATGCAACAAGTATCGGTAATGAATTCCATAATTATTATGTGGCAACCGGAGGTACATATGATGTAACGCTTGTAATTGATGCTACTGATAATTCAAAAGTTGTTACAATCGTAAAAAAATAGTTTAGTTAGGGGGTTAGTTTAGGTAGACGGGATACTTTGTAATAGTATCCCGTTCCTAAACTGGATTAATTTTAATTGCTAACGAATAATCATGCTCACTTCGAAAACAAGAACGATACAATTTGATGGAGAACATAAGCAGGATTCGCTGCTGATTGGGAATCACGGTAACGTTGAGTTTATCGCGAAGGGTGTTTTCGACCTCTCCGGTATGATCTATTCAAAAAATACAGTAGAGTTTACGTTAATAGGAAATGGCCTTATCCGGTTCACAGGCTTTTGTAAAAAAATTATTATCCATCTTGTGAAAGGAGATTGCATTTTAGATCTCAGTGAGTTAACCAGTCGGGAGGTGTGCTGTTTTTCCTTGCGGGATACTTCAAAAATTCTGGTCGGTCCAACAAAGTTAATCTCACGTGCAAATGTGCAGGACCACGCTATATTCAATTATTCCAGCTCACCGCTTTTAAGAAGTTTTTCAATAATAGGTAATGCACGAATTGAAAAGATCAACCGTTAAATTTTGTTGCTTAATCTTTATCATATAGACCCTAAAAAAGGTGCCTTTTCAAGCACCTTCTTCGTTAGGTTAGATAAAAAAATGGTGTGGAGTTAGTTAAAAAAATTAAAGGATCGCAGCTGTAATTACTGGTGAAGATGGCATTGGAATTACATTTCCTGTTATACTTTCCGTTTCCTGATGTTCGCAAAGTTCTTTAAAGACGAGGCTATAGCGTCTCAGTTCTTCGAAAGGTCCCTGGTCTACTACAGATCCATTTCGAAGAATATATACATAATCAAAGTCTTTCAGGAGATGCAAGCGGTGTAATGATGATATCACGGCTTTTCCCTGGAATGAGTCAAATAGATTTTTATATACCTGTCTCTCTGTACGTGGATCGACACTGCTTGTTGGCTCATCCATCAGGACCACATCACTGCCGCGTGCGGCAAGGATACCACGTGCCAAAGCCAGACGCTGTTTTTGGCCGCCGGACAGATTTACACCTTTTTCCTGCATGTGTGTTTCAAGACCTTTCGGAAGTTGATTCACAACATCAGCAAAACAGGCAGACTCACACGCCTGCATAACTTCTTCGTCACTGAAGGGTAGTCCGAGCGTTATATTGTACCAGATGGTGTTTTCGAAAATTTCTGGTTCCTGTGGAATCAGCGTTACATTGCCGGCTATGCTTTCGAATGCGATTGAAGTTGTTCCGTTTACTACGGTTGAAGATCCTGGTGTTGGGTTGTAAAGACCACGTAGCAGTGCCAGCAATGTGCTTTTTCCACTTCCGCTTTCGCCGATTAGAGCAATACGTTGTCCTTTGGCGATTCTGATCTTCAGGTCAACCAGTCCGTTATTGCGTTGCGACTCGCCCGCAGAAATACTTCGTTTGAAATTCAATTTGTCAATATCAATCGTTTCCCAGTCTGCAGGAAGTTTCATTTTATCTTCCGATGTATGCGATTGATCATAATCCGTTTCGATGGCCTGTACATTTTGAATGTCAGTATCGTATTTTACGATTTGCGTGTACTGTGAAGCAATATCATTGAATACACTGGTAAACTGATTTACATAGCCGATCAATACAACCAACCCGCCAATGTAAAAGACTTCTCCAGGAACATAATTCTGGTAAATATATCCGATGGTTACTACCGCATAGATTAGCCCTACCATCATCTGTGCAGTAAACCATTTCCATTCATTGATTTTAACATTTCGTTTAAATGGCTCGGCTACGTTCGATAATTTTGCTAGGAAACTAAGTTTAATTCTTTTTTCGAGTCGCAGCGTAATTACAGTAACGATATTGGACAAGCTGTCAAACAGCGTGGAGGATACTTCATGCTCGCGTTCATTTACCTCGCGAAGGGATTGAATGAACGGCTTGTCGAACTTCCGGATGATCCAAATCGTAAAAATTCCGATCACAACGCCAATGGCTCCGAACAGCGGAGAAAAGTATAACATAGCGGCAAACGAAAAAATGAACTTGCCGAATGAGTGCAGATAAATGAATCCATTCT
This sequence comes from Ohtaekwangia sp., assembly GCA_035628875.1. Lineage (GTDB taxonomy): Bacteria > Bacteroidota > Bacteroidia > Cytophagales > Cyclobacteriaceae > Ohtaekwangia. Next base: position 11,616 of record DASPIZ010000162.1, read on the forward strand.
GAAAAAAGTCGCGCAATGCCGTATAGGCCTTTTGTAATTTGCTAATGGTTGATCCGCTGTGATTGTCCTGGTGCCATTTTGCCGGCAGGTGAAGTACCTTTTGATACAAGTCATCAATAAAATTTTTACTCACATGAAATGCAAGTTCTCTTTCCATCACCCGGGCAGGCCCATGAAAGCACCATTCTACAAGACGTAGCCCGAGAAAACCTGCGACATATATCCAACCGTTCAGGATAGCGTCTGGTCCGCCTTGCTGTAGCTTGTCAACAAACCAACCATAGAACAGCGGGTTAAGCGCGATTACAATATTCGCGGCAACGAACATCGCATAGATGATGACGAATCGTTTTTTCTCAAGCCGGGCATAATTCCAGGCTTTCCGTAAAAGCGATAGGTAGGGGTTACGCATTGATTTTCGAGAAGGTTTTATGACACAAATGTGAAGGCTTTCGTAAGCCTGAAGAAGGTTCAAAAGTTAATTAACTTACATACTGTTAATTATGGCAGAGGTCGTATAAAAATCGTATTAATGCGACATTATTGGTATGGGTTAATGGTCGTTTGAAGTTACGTATATACATAGCGTTGTGTTTACAATAACGACGTCAATCGCGAGGAAAAATTTCAACACTTCTCTGCCTTACTAAAACACTTCTACAGTAAACGCTTTGGTTTGATAATTTATCAGGATGCTTCATGCTTTTGAAGAATTTTTCAGTTTATGAGCGTGCGGCAAACTTCATTTTTAAGCTTTTCCAAATGTTCAAAATGTGAAATTCCCGAAAGGAACATAGCAGGAAATTCGTGTGAAGGTAATCGCACATAAACGTTGATTTGTGAAAAAAATGTAGTCCGCTATACGAAACCTTACATAAAAACTTATGAGACATCTGTGTGGAATGTTAAAAGTGGCTGGGAAGCGAGGGAATCCCTGCCAACTATTTCAAATGGAAAAGCTGGCGCACAGGCATGTGCTCATTCCACCCTTCGATCTTCTAAGCTAACTAATGTTTGCCGACGTAAATTTTTAACAGATGAAACGAAAAATAGCTTTTATCAGCGAGCATGCATCGCCTCTGGCAACTCTGGGCGGAGTAGATAGCGGTGGACAGAATGTGTATGTTGGAGAACTTGCCAGACATTTGCTTACCCTTGATTATCGTATTGACATATTTACCCGCTGGGATGATCCGAAACTGCCAGGTGTCGTTTCCTGGATTCCGGGCATTCGTGTGATTCACATTAAAGCCGGCCCTGTTGAATTTATTCCAAAAGAACATTTGCTTGATCATATGGCAGAGTTCACAGATAATATGTTTGAATTTGTTCAGGCGGAAGCTAGTCCTTATGTGCTTATTCATGCAAATTTTTTCATGTCAGCACTGGTTGCGGCTGAACTTAAGAAGAAACTCAATATACCTTTTGTGGTTACCTTTCACGCCTTGGGTGAAGTGCGTAAAATTCATCAGGGCGATAAGGATCTCTTTCCTAAGCAAAGACGTGAAATAGAAAAGCGGATTGTGCTCGAAGCGGATCATATCATCGCTGAGTGTCCGCAGGACCAGGAAGATTTGCTTAACTACTATGACGCGATCCTTGAAAAGATTACCATCATTCCGTGCGGATTCAACGGTCATGAGTTCTATCCTTTAGACAGGTTGCTGGCCCGTATGGTACTCGACCTGGATCCAAACGAAAACATTATCCTGCAGCTGGGCAGAATCGTTCCGCGAAAAGGTGTTGATAATGTGATCACCGCCCTCCAAAAAGTAAGGAAACGTGGCGTTTCGGCGCGGCTAATCATTGTCGGCGGAGAAAAGTCTTCCGATACAGAAGTGAATCCAGAAATGTTGCGGCTTCAGAAATTGACCCGTGACTTTGGCCTCACCGACTGTATCACCTTTACAGGCAGAAAGAACCGCGATGTGTTAAAGTATTATTATTCTGCGGCTGATATTTTTATCACTACGCCATGGTATGAACCTTTTGGGATAACACCCTTGGAATCGATGGCGTGTGGCACGCCTGTTATTGGCGCAAATGTTGGCGGTATCAAGTATTCTGTGGAAGACGGCAAGACGGGCTTTCTTATTCCGCCGAACGATTCTGATTGCCTGGCGAGAAGAATTGAACAACTTCTTTCCGACCGCGATTTACTGACACAGATGAAGCGGAATTCGATTCGCAGAGTAAACGCCTTGTTTACCTGGTCGCGTGTGGCTGATATGGTTGCCAATCTATATGAGAGAATCCTACTCTCCAGTCGATCCGCTATCCATAAAGAGGAACATGAATTGAGTTTTATTGAAAATAGTTTTGATCAGGCCATCGAAGCTTTTTCTAAGAGCCGTGAATTACTGAGTTTTCCGATTTTGGAGGCGTCTACAATGCTAAGCCATTGTTTTTTCAATAACCGGAAAGTGTTGGTGTGCGGAAATGGAGGAAGCGCTGCTGAAAGCCAGCATTTTGTTGCTGAACTTGTTGGAAGATTTGAGTTACCACAACGACAAGGGCTACCCGCCATTTCCTTAACTGCTGATACAACAATATTAACAGCCTGGTCGAATGATATAGGTTTTGAAGAAATATTCTCCCGACAGGTTGAGGCGTATGGACAACAGGGTGATGTGCTCTTTTGTATAAGCACCAGTGGACAGTCTCCGAATATCATTAATGCAATACATGCGGCCCACCGGAAAAAGATGACCTGCATCTCCCTGGGTGGTAAAGGCGGCGGTGAGATGGCACTTTATTCAAATATCAGTATTACAGTCCCATCGTATAACACGCAACGTATTCAGGAGGTACATCTGCAGGTCTTGCATACCCTTTGTTCCTTAATTGAGGCCAATCTTTTTGGTAAGGGCGAGTTAAAGAATGGACAAAACGGATATACAGCCACTAAATTGAATGGTGTTGATTCTTATAAGCCGGTAGTCATGTCAAATGGAATTAAGCATTAAGATATGCGCAAGGCAATCTTTATAGATAAGGATGGCACGTTAATTCCTGATATTCCATATAATGTTGATCCGGATAAAATTATTTTTGAGGATGGAGTCATCGAAAGTTTAAGGAATTTTAAACGGTATGGCTATACGTTAATAATGGTCACCAACCAATCCGGTATAGCAAAAGGTTTTTTTTCGATGGAAGCTTTATCTAATCTCTTTGTTTCCCTACAGAACCGACTGGCATTGCAAAACGTTGCACTTGATGCCATCTATTTTTGTCCACATTATCCTTGTGGAATTGTTGATAAGTATGTACTTGATTGCACTTGCCGGAAACCTAAGCCAGGCATGATATTAAAAGCTGCTTCTGAATGGAATATTGATCTTAAGCAGTCGTGGATGATAGGAGATATATTAAATGATGTTGAGGCCGGAGCCAGGGCAGGTTGTTCAACAATATTAATCGACAATGGAAATGAAACGGAGTGGCTCACAGGAGAATACCGTAAGCCGAGCCATACAGCCAAACGCTTTGCAGAAGCCGCGGATGTTATACTTGATAAACGCCTGATTGAAAATGAAAGCTGAATACAACATCATTCAATTATTTGCTACAAAGAGAATCCTCGTCATTGGTGATTTAATATGGGATGTTTATCTGAAGGGAACCAGTTCGCGGCTTTCGCCGGAAGCACCCGTTCCCGTTGTTGATATTCATGACCGGATTGAACAGGCTGGTGGTGCGGCGAATACAGCGGTAAATGTGCGTGCGCTGGGTGCAGAGGTTATGTTTCTGTCAGTAGTTGGCGCTGACGACGAAGGGAAACGTTCCCGTATGGTGTTGAGTAGCGCTGGCATAGATACAAGCGCGCTTATTGAATCGGCTAATCGGAAAACCATTGTCAAGACAAGAGTTTTGATTGGCGTTCACACCCAGACGCGTTTTGATTCAGGAACTACGGCTACTGTGGATGATAATCTTGAAAACGAAATGATACATCTTTTGCGACAAGCCTATGCTTCCTGCGATGCTGTTATCCTTTCGGATTATAATAAAGGTGTAATTACACCAGGTATCCTCACGGCTTTAAAGGACTTGTATCGCGAACGGCCAGTTTCTATTGCCGCTGATTCGAAACGTCTTTTGTTCTTTAAGGATCTTCATCCTGCTTTTGTAAAGCCGAATTATGAAGAAGCACTTTCCCTGGTAGGGTTTGCAACACAGGGAGATGGACGAATAACACAAATAAAATGTATGGGTAACGAGCTGTTCAAGGGTACCGGTGCTGAAATTACAGTGGTTACACTTGATAAAGAAGGCGCTGTTTTATTTGAAAAAAATAATTTTACACAGCATGTCCTGACGCCTGAGGTACATTCACCACGGGTTGCGGGGGCTGGTGACACTTTTATGGCAGCGTTTGTACTTGCTTCGATCTGTGGAGGAGCTCCCGCAACAGCTGCAAATCTGGCTTGTGCCTCAGCATCGATTGCTATAAAGAAGGAAGGAACAGCCACCTGTGCAGCTACTGAACTAAAAGCATTCTTTATGGTCGATGAAAAGGTGATTCGCACAACAGATGCACTTGAATCACTTTGTGACTTTTATCGCCTTGAAGGGAAGCGAATCGTTTTTACAAACGGATGTTTTGATATTTTGCATAGCGGTCATGTAAGTTATCTCAACCGTGCAAAGCGCCTTGGTGATATTTTAATAGTAGGTGTAAATACCGATGAAAGTATCAGAAGGTTAAAAGGAGAGAAGCGACCAATAAACCCTTTACAAGATCGGATCGACGTACTCGCCGGCCTTAGTGCTGTAGATCATGTGATACCCTTTGGAAGTGAATCGGATGATACACCAATTGAATTGATCGGGCTTGCGCGGCCAAATGTGTTTGTTAAAGGTGGTGATTATTCCCGCGATAAACTTCCGGAAGCAGAAACCGTAGAACAACATGGCGGCGAAATCGTCTTTCTATCGTTGGTTCCAGATCATTCTACGTCTAACATTATCCGGCAGATTCATACATCAACGTCGTTAGTTACTTCTTAGTACGAAATTATATGAGTGTTTTGAAGTGTAAGAATGTCCTTTGTGTACGATTGGACAACATGGGCGATGTACTGATGTCTTCTCCTGCTATCCACGCGTTGAAATCACGTTTGAATTGTAAAATAACATTACTCACATCTTCACTCGGTAAACCAATAACACCTTACATACCGGTAATTGATGAGGTTATCGTATTCGACGTGCCTTGGGTAAAACTTCCTGATGAACCTTCCGATGATTTTATTCAAATGGTAAATCAACTGGAGCAAAGGCAGTTTGACGGGGCGGTTATTTTTACCGTATTTAGTCAGAGCGCACTGCCTGCTGCTATGTTGCTATACCTGGCGAAAATTCCCATACGCATCGGGTATTGTCGGGAGAATCCATATGCGTTGCTTACACACTGGATACCCGACGAAGAACCGTATACAATCATGAAGCACCAGGTGCGCCGGGACCTTGACCTCGTTAAAACGATTGGCGTTCACGTAAAAGATGAGCAGCTGGTACTGCAGCCTCCGAAATTACAACGACAGTTTACGGAACGTATATTAGAAAAATCGGGTGTTAACATTCATTGTCCCTGGTTAATATTTCACCCGGGAGTGAGTGAAAAGAAAAGAGAATATCCGTTTGAAAAATGGGTCGAAACGGCGAGACAAGTAATTGACGAATTGAAATTCCAGGTGGTATTTACAGGCGGAAAAGGTGAGCAGGAAGTCATCGAACAGATGCAACAGCAGATTGGAGCTGACGCCTTTTCGATAGCCGGAATGACGGATATTGGTGAATTTATATCAGTTGTATCGCAGTCCCCTGTTGTCGTCTCCGTGAATACTTCAACCGTACACATAGCCGCGGCGACGCATACCCCGGTAGTTGTATTGTATGCGTTGACCAATCCGCAACATGCACCCTGGAAGGCTCCAGGCAGGGTCCTGATCTTTGATGTGCCGGCAGAGCTGCAAAGCAAAAATGAAGTTCTTCGTTTTGTCCGCCAAAAACATTTTAATCACACTGTTCCTTTTCCGGAGCCGCGGCACATCATCAAAAATATTAAGGAATTACTGGAGCAGAATGAAACGATGACCCTGATTCCCGAAATGATCGAAATCAATTAAAACGCGATCCATATTTCACAATGCCATATATCCGCCAGTAAACTGATAAAAATGGAATTACGGCGGAAGTCACAATCATTTCTGATACATGGCTTACAGACCTGGATGTTTCCTTCAATCGTTTACCAATAAATAAAGATGTGAACAATAGCCATACCGTTAATCCGGCATACATCACGGGTTTAATGCCTGTAACGAGGCCGGCAAGAAATAGTATAAAAGCGCAAACGATAATAAAATATTGCCAGGGAAATAAGGGTCGTATTTTTTCACGATACAGTTCCGGATGCCGTTTGTATAACAAGACATTGAACATACTTTTTTTTTGTTCTTTTATACTGATGCCCCAGGGTGCTTTGCGGACCGGATGAATAACAATTGCATTTTCGAGATGAATAATGGGCACCCCGCGGCGTATTAATTTAAATTGCAGGTCACTATCCTCGCGCCAGGCCATGCGAAAATCTTCATCAAAGCCGCCTGTAATTTGTAACGCAAGACGCGCACAGGCACAATTCGCCGTGACAAACTCAGCTTCTTCCAGATGTTTTGTATTTACCTCATAGTCAGTGGGTCTTTCATCGATGGGTACAATTATTTTTCCGGCGTAAGCTACTACCGGTTTCCCTTTGGATTCGTAGTCATTCCACAATGCAGCGATCCAATCGGGATCAGGCATACAATCATCATCTGTAAACGCGATGAGTTCGCCTTTGGCATTCTGCCACCCAATATTTCTGGCTGAGGCAGGCCCCTGGTTTTGTTTCAACGTAAAAAAGCGCAGATTCTGTCTATTGAAACCAAGAAGGATATTTTCGGAGCCTTCATCCGGGCCATCAATTACTACAATGATCTCATACGCCGCTGACGGGAATCGTTGAGCGACTAATGCTTGAATAACTTTCGAAAGCAGGTTCGCGCGTTTATATGTTGGCACGATAACCGATACTTTAATTTCCATGCAGTATTTACTCAAATTTGTATTCCATATAAAATAATTTAATACCAATGTCTTCATACCTGTGGTTCATGCATAATCAAGCCTTTGGCCTAAACGTCTGTAGAAAAATATTCGCGTGTAGACATGACGTTGTTAATCCGGACGACGACAACGAACAGGAATGTGAATTGTACTGCTTTTATGATTACGCTAAATATAATGATGATGGCAAGCAGTAACCCTTTTCAGAAAGAGTCCATCCAGAAGATTGCCATTTTCAGGGCATTACAGTTGGGTGATATGCTTTGCGCCATCCCTGCGGTACGCGCAATTCGGAAGGCCTATCCGGAAGCCAGCATAACCCTTATCGGATTGCCCTGGCAAACAAATCTGGTTCAAAGGTTTCCCATGTATTTCGACCAGTTTATTGCGTTTCCAGGATGGCCAGGTTTACCGGAGCGAAGTTTTGAGCCGCTGCAAGTCATTAATTTTTTATGTGAAGTTAATGCCAATGCATTTGACCTCGTTGTACAGATGCAAGGGTCAGGCGAAATCACAAATCCGCTTTGTCGCCTTTTTGGTGCGCGTCATGTCCTAAGTTTTTGTAAATCGGCGAGTCCTTTCGCGGGTAATGAGCTTACATTGGCTTTGACTGATGATGAACATGAAATAACCCGTTGTCTCAAGCTCGTTTCGCTTATTGGTGCAAACGATCAAGAACCGTTTCTTGAGTTTCCTGTTTCACCTAATGAACGGGAAGGTGCTAAAGAGATACAGAACGAACTTGGTCTTGTGCAGAAGAAGTACGTGTGTCTCCATCCGGGGGCACGTGATGTGAGACGACGATGGCCAACGCATTACTTTGCAAAAATAGCGACAGCTGTATCCCAGTACGGATATACCGTTTTGTTAACCGGATCTCTGGAAGAAGGAACTATTCTAGATGAGGTTGCTTCTTTGGCAGAAGCTTCCGTAGTAAACCTTGTTGCGTGTAAGGGTCACGTTGGTATTGGCGAACTTGCACAACTTATCGCTGATTCTGCAGGCCTCATCAGCAACGATACGGGGGTTTCACACATCGCTTCTGCATTGAGAACACGCAGCATCATTTTATTTTCTGAATTTTCCGAACCTCATCGCTGGGCTCCTTTGAACAGAGACCTTCATAAGGTTATTCTACGGGATGAACAAAAGCAGTTTGGGTTATTTCTACAACAAAAGCTAAATCACGTTCTTACCCCGGTAGAAGCAGGTGTTTGAATTCCTGTTTAGCGTAAGTTATTACTGGTAAAAATATTTATCATCAATACTCCTCCGGAGTGGGCAAACGTATGTAACACGCTCAATGCATCGAAAAATTTTCCTCTTTCACACCTTTGTCAATTTGTGTTTTAGCGCTTGAAGAATTTTTTCTAACGATGAAAGATCCGATAACCAGGACATCAAAGGGACTGGACCAGAAACATTCAAGTGCGTCTCGTGGCGTACAAACTATCGGCTTGCCTAAGGTGTTAAAAGAAGTATTTACCAAAACAGGAACGCCAGTCAGTTTCTTAAATGCGCTTAATAAGGCATGATACCGGGGATGTTGCTTTTCGTTGACCGTTTGTATTCGCGCTGAGCCATCAACATGTCGCACGGCGGGAATACGATCTGCTTTGTCTTTTTTAACCTGATGAACAAACAACATGAATGGAGAATAATCTGCCTCTTCAAACCATTCCGATGCATCTTCTTCCAGTACTACCGGAGCGACAGGTCGGAAATCTTCACGGTCTTTTACCTCATTCAAACGAGCCTGCATATTCGCGTTAATTGGGGAGGCAAGAATGGATCGGCTGCCCAATGCACGGGGACCGAATTCCATACGTCCCTGGAACCAACCAATGATATTGTCTTCCGCCAGCAGTTCTGCGGCATCTTTAGCGACGTTATCTGATTTAGCGTACGGTGTTTTAGTCCACTTTAAGAATCTCTCAACTTCATCATCTTCATACCCGGGTCCCCAATACACATCGTCCATGATAAAATTCTTTTTCGTCTCGTTTCTTTTTTGTGCATCGATCCATAATGCAGCGCCAAGTGCTGTTCCAGAATCACCGGCTGCCGGTTGAACCCAGATGTTCTTGAACGGACTGTGATCACGTAAATACGCATTGAGTACACAGTTTAAACCCACACCGCCGGCAATACACAGATTATCCAGTTGGGTTTTTGAGTATAGCCACTCCGTTATTGCTAATACTTTTTCCTGCAATACCAACTGAAGGGAATGGGCAATATTAAAATGATGTTGTGTAAATTCCGCCCCTTTCAAACGTACAGGGCCAAAGCGTTCTGTAAGGTTGACATTATCTATTGTATAATTGCCATCCCGGTGTAGCGTGATCATTGATCGAAAGTCGTTTACAAAATCGGGTTTTCCATAGGAAGCCAAAGCCATTACTTTGTATTCATCCGACGAATGTAAGAATCCAAGATGAGTTGTTACCTGTTCATAGAGCAAACCGAAACTGTGTGGGAGATCAACGTTTCCGATTTTAGTAAGGTTATTATCCTGACCAACGTAGTATCCTGTCGTTGTTTTTTCGCCGCGACCATCTATGGTAAGTACTGCAGCTTCGTTGTAGGGAGAAGGAAGAAAGGCACTTGCACCATGTGAGATGTGATGATCTACAAAGTTCCATTTGAATGCGGCATTTTTACCACCAATGAATCGGGGTTGCAGGTGGTGGGGCCATCCGTCCACGAGTTGTCGTGGCGCGTTAATGATGGAAGAAAGAAACAAAGGATCCCATACCGACATCCATTCCGCGGTCTTTGCATGAATACTTGGTTCCAGGGGAAGCTGAATGAAAGTATCGTTCGAGTATTTTTCCGGAAGTACAAGATATGGATCGAATGAGTATGCCACTTCATCAACGTCTTTTAGTTTGATTCCAGCTACACTAAGGCAATAATCAATGGCGTGAAACGGTAGCTCATACGTTGAGAATGGAATTGGCCGCTTTCCATGTTTATAATGTGTGAATCGTTCTTCTTCAGCGGCAGCTAATAAACGACCATCTTTTAATATACAGGCAGACGAATCGTGAAATACTGCATTAATTCCCAGTGTATACATATGTGAATTTTTTCAACCTGAAGAGTAAATAATCATTCCAGCATCGATGATGTTGAAGTGGTATTAACTTTTACACTTATTCCATAAATGGTTCCTGTTTGCTTATGAATGATAGATTAAAAGTTTTTACCTGGCACATACACGGAAGTTACCTGTATTATTTATCGAAAGGCAATTTTGATATTTATATCCCGCTGGATGAGAGCAGGGGGGCGGGCTATATCGGGAGAGGATCATTTCCCTTTGGAAGCAATGTGCATGAAGTTCCCGCTCATGAAGTACGACAAATGGATTTCGACTGTATCGTGTTTCAAAGCCCGAAAAATTATCTGGTCGATCAGCACGTTTTGTTTTCGCCTGCACAACATGCAACTCCCAAGATATACCTGGAGCATGATCCGCCACAGCAATCACCAACAAACACAGTACATACTGTAGATGATCCTGACATGACGCTCGTACACGTTACGCATTTTAACAGGCTTATGTGGAATAATAACCATACGCCTGCGCATGTCATTGAGCATGGTGTGATTGACCATGGCATTGCCTACACAGGCGAGCTCGAAAAAGGTATAGTTGTTATAAACAACCTGGCGACGCGCGGACGTAGACTAGGACATGACATCCTTCAGGAAGTAAGAAAACATGTTCCTATAGATATCGTTGGGATGAATTCAAAGGAGGTTGGCGGGCTTGGTGAAGTCCCATTGGCGGAGCTGCCGGAATTTACTGCGCCCTATCGTTTTTTCTTTAACCCGATTCGATATACAAGTTTGGGCTTGTCGCTACTGGAGGCTATGATGATAGGTATGCCGGTTGTTGGATTGGCTACCACGGAACTGCCATCTGTTATACAACATGGTGTTTCAGGTTTTCTATATAACGACATCGATCAGGTTGTTAAATCGATGAAATTACTGCTTCATGATCCGGAGCTCGCCTTCCAGGTTGGTAAGGAGGCAAAGCTTGTGGCAAGTACCCGGTTTAATATAGCACGGTTCACGCAAGATTGGGAAGCACTCTTTCAGCATGCCATCAAAAAAAAACATCCTTACCGGAGTTTCCAGCAACTTCATAGAAATGTAAATTGATTGGATGTTAAGTACGCCAGTAGAATTTATTTTTCTCTCAGGCTGTTCATTACTTTGTTTGCAAAAACAAAGGCTTCAAATTCTTTTACGTTGGAGTGGGTGATTTCATTTTTGTTTCCTTCCCATACTTTGTGACCTTGGTAGAGAAACATGATCTTTTCACCAATGCCAAGCATGGAATTCATATCGTGGGTTACCACGATGGTTGTCATGTCGAATTCTTCCGAAAGATCAAGGATAAGATCATCGATAAGCACCGAAGTCTGTGGGTCAAGGCCTGAGTTCGGTTCATCACAAAAAAGATATTTTGGATTATTCACAATGGCCCGGGCAATCCCGACACGTTTTTTCATACCACCACTTATTTCGGAAGGCATTTTTTTATTCGCGTTTTCGAGCCCGACGCGTTTCAGGCAAAAATTAACCCGGTCTTGTTTCTCATCGTACTTCATTTTTGTAAGAATATCGAGTGGGAATCTCACATTTTCTTCAACTGTTTTTGAATCAAACAACGCACCACCCTGGAATAGCATACCCATCTCGCGGCGTATTTCAATTTTAAGGTAACGGTCACCACTGTAAAAATCGCGGTCATCATATAAAACGCGACCTGTATCAGGTTTCACAAGGCCAACAATACATTTTAATAGTACACTTTTTCCCGTACCGCTTGCACCAATAATGAGATTAGGTTTTCCTTTTTCAAAGGTTCCGCTAACACCTTTCAGGATCGTTTTTTCTCCGAATGATTTTGTAATGTCCTCGATCTGTATCATTTGACGAGCAGGAGTTGAGCTAAGAAATAATCGGCCAGGAGTACAGCGATCACACTGTTTGTTACAGCTTTCGTACTTGATACACCCACTTCAAGGGCGCCGCCTTCAGTATAATATCCCTGGTATGAAGAAATGGAGGATACTAAAAATGAAAAAACCACCGCTTTGATAAGAGCAAATATGACCGTGAATTCATTGTAGCTGAAACGCAAACCAAAAACATAATCATTGGGTGTTATGATCTCACCAAGTACACCTACTACATAACCACCGACGAGCGCACAAACTCCGGCAACGATAACAAGTAAAGGAAACATCAGCAACGATGCGATGACCTTTGGTAACACCAGGTAGGATGCAGAGTTGATTCCCATGACTTCGAGTGCATCGATCTGTTCAGTGATACGCATTGTTCCAAGTCCACCCGCCATACTGGACCCTACTTTACCTGCATAAATTACGGCAATGATGGTTGGTGCAAGTTCAAGAACCGTCATTTCGCGGACCACCTGTGAAATGACATAGTCTGGAATGAGCGGACTCACCATGTTAAAAGCAGTTTGCACTGTTGTTACGGCCCCCATAAATGTAGACACTAAGGCTACGAGGAATAACGATCCGATACCAATGGTAACGGACTCTTCTAAAACAAGCTTATAATAGGTGCGGAAAGACTCCCGGTTTATAAACAAGGTTCGGATAAAAATAAAATACTTTCCTATCTCGGTAATCATAGATGAAGCGATCTCTTCGCAATCCTGAAATCTATATACTATCTTGCGAAAGATACCCAAAAATTGAATAAATAATTCGTATGAACAAATTGATCGTAGTTACCGGTGGAACAAAGGGGATTGGAAAGGCTGTAATCGAAAAATTTGCTTCTGATGGTTTTGACGTCGCTACTTGTGCGCGAAACCAACATGACCTTGAAACGCTTGAACGTGAGTTCAGTGAGAAATACAGGGAATGTAAAGTATCTATTGTTCGCGCCGATATGGCGGTAAAAGAAGAAGTAACTTCCTTTTGTGATTTTGTTCAGGCGCTTCATCGCGATGTCGATGTACTTGTTAACAATGCGGGTTATTTTATTCCCGGCGAAATTGTAACCGAACCAGAGGGTACACTTGAAAGTATGATTAACGCCAACTTGTACAGCGCCTACTATATGACACGCGGAATTGTTCCTGCAATGAAACTTAAAAAAGCCGGGCACATTTTTAATATTTGTTCCATTGCCAGCATTAAAGCTTACCCGAATGGTGGATCTTATGCGATTTCAAAATCCGCCATGTTGGGATTTTCCCGGTGCTTACGTGAGGAGTTAAAAGCCGATAACATCCGCGTTACCGCCGTTATGCCAGGAGCAACTTTAACGGCCAGTTGGGCTGGTACTGACCTTCCAGATGAACGCTTCATGAAGGTGGAAGATATCGCAAAGACAATTCATGGTGCCTATCACCTTTCCGGCCACAGTGTAGTAGAAGAAATCATCATCCGTCCACAACTGGGTGACATTTAAAAGTCATTCCCCTTATTTCAATGGCGTTTAGTTAAGCTTTTTTATGCGTCGCCCTGCCCTTTCCGAGGAGAAGGCTTCTATGAGACCTGACTAAACGAATAATACCCAATACCCGATACCCAATACCAAATGTCCGATTCCCAAATTTATTGTCACATTTTCGCCATATAAAGGTTATTTTTGTGGAAAATAAGTTTGGTGAACCAACAAATTGAAAAGGTAAAAGGCTATTGCAATAGTCTGGTTGAATACAGTCGCAGAAAAACCATTGAGGTGAAGGTGGGTGATGTGCCGATGGGTGGAGATAATCCGATCCGGATTCAATCCATGACAACCGTCGATACAATGGATACTGCTGGCTCTATTGCGCAAACAATGCGAATGATCGAGGCAGGCTGTGAATATGTGAGGATCACAGCACCGTCCGTTAAAGAAGCCAAGAATCTCGAAGCCATCAGGAGTGGACTGAAGTTAAAAGGATACCATGTCCCACTTATTGCCGACATACACTTTACCCCGAATGCGGCAGAGCTGGCGGCACGATTGGTTGAGAAAGTGAGGATTAACCCTGGGAACTACGCAGACAAAAAGCGATTTGAAACCATCGAATATACAGAATCTTCCTACGAGGCGGAGCTCCACCGGATCAGGGAAAAATTTCTTCCCCTCATCAAAATCTGCAAGGAATACGGTACGGCTATGCGCATAGGCACCAATCATGGTTCCCTTTCAGACCGGATCATGAGTCGTTTTGGCGACAGTCCGTTGGGAATGGTAGAATCGGCCCTGGAGTTCCTCCGCATTTGTGAAGATGAATCCTATTACAACATTGTATTGTCGATGAAATCCAGTAATCCCCAGGTTATGGTTCAGGCTTATCGTTTGCTGGTACAGAAACTCGATGAAGAAGGATTTAAACCTTATCCACTTCACCTTGGCGTAACGGAGGCTGGTGATGGCGAAGATGGCCGGGTAAAATCTTCTATAGGAATAGGAACCCTTCTTGAAGATGGCTTAGGCGATACAATCCGGGTCTCGCTTACCGAAGAACCAGAGGCGGAGATTCCAGTTGCAGAACAGCTGGTGAAACGATATGAAGACAGAACACCGCATACGCCAATTCCTTCGGTCAAACATTATCCTGTAACACCGTTTGAATATAACAAACGAAAAACGCGTGGTGTTTTAAATATTGGTGGAGATCATCATGTACCCCGGGTCATTGCTGATTTATCCACGCGGGAAAAGATTTCACAGGCATCTTTGTTTTCGCTTGGATACAACTATTCAATACCGCTTGATAAATGGAACATCGCCGATATGGCGTGCGATTTTATTTATACCAAAAACACGCCCGTTGAATTTGAGATACCGGGTACGCTCAGCATTATCCATGATTATACCGCATGGCTTATTCACAAGGACAAACCGAGGACATACCCATTACTAACGACGCAGCAATATGCGATTCAGGGGGAAAGATCTCCTGATCTGAATTTTATCTACGTCCAGATTCAGGATGTGGAACATACGTTGCTTGAAAAGGTAAAGTTCGATGATACTGCAGTACTAATCCTGGACACAAAAAACAAGCACGGGATGGCCGAGCAACGCCGGGTGTTTGCTGAGTTGATGAACGAGGCTTGTGATGTACCTGTGATCATTATGCGTGCATATAAAAATTTGAGTTTCGATGAGTTTCAATTGTATGCCGCTACAGATCTCGGGGGATTGTTGATTGACGGATTGGGTGATGGTATTTTTATTTCAGCACATGCGATCAGCTCCGACAAACAAATCAATCAGACTGCCTTTAATATCCTTCAGGCTACACGCACGAGGATTTCAAAGACAGAATATATTTCGTGTCCTTCTTGCGGACGAACACTTTTTGATCTGCAGGAAACAACGGCCAATATCAGATCACGTACAAGTCATTTGAAAGGTATTAAGATCGGTATCATGGGATGCATCGTAAATGGTCCCGGTGAAATGGCAGATGCTGACTACGGCTACGTCGGTTCCGGACCGGGTCGCATTACGCTGTATAAAGGAAAAGAAGTGGTAAGGAAAAACGTACCGACAGCTCAGGCTGTTGATGAACTCGTCAATCTCATCCGCGAACACGGTGACTGGATTGAGCCTGCGTAGTTCATGGTTTAAGGTTCAAAGTTCAAGGTTCGGGGTTGGATTTTTGTGTTGATGGGATTGCGAAATTGTTTGAGGTTTGAGGTTTGATGTTTGAGGTTTGATGTTTGGATTTCGAAAACTGTTAAGTCTTCCAAAACAACAATCGTAAAACACTTAAGTTATGGCTTAACTAACTCGCGGCTCGAAGCTCGTGACTCGCAGCTATTCCGAAAAACACAATGCTTTCGCAAAACAACCTGAAGCTTACAGCCTGTGGCCTGAAGCTTATCGCAAATACATAAAATAACGTAATCACAATGAAACATCCATCTCCAAAAAGTGAATCAAAACAACAAAAGGGTTCAATGAGAGCGTTTTTTAGTTTAGGAGAAGTAGGTAACTATTTTTTTCGAAAAAAGGATCCTTCCAAGCCAACGAATATTAACCTCAGGATGATGCACGGCGTCAACAAGATTTCAATGGTAATCTTCCTCGTGGGTGTTTTATATCTGATCTATAAATTAGCCATCAAACCGAATCTGAATTGAACCTCGAATACTTTAGAACTTATTGCCTTTCCAAAAAAGGTGTTACCGAAGAACTTCCGTTCGGACCAGATACGCTCGTGTATAAAGTGATGGGTAAAGTGTTTGCGCTTACCGGTATCGACACTTTCACAAGTGTCAATTTGAAAAGCGACCCGGAAACTGCCATTGAGCTGCGAGAGAAATTCGATGCGGTACAGCCAGGGTATCACATGAATAAAAAGCATTGGAATACCGTTGTGATCGATGGTTCTGTACCGGATACCCTATTAAAAAACTGGATTGATCATTCTTATGAATTAGTAGCCTCCGGACTTACGAAAAAGCAAAAAGCAGCGTTAGAGTTACTGAAATAGGCGGTCCGGAGGGGCAGCATGTGCGACAGTATGTTTTACATCTTTCCTTACACGCCTAATGATAACAACCAAATTAATGCGATCAATGCGTCTTATACCTGAAAATCAAGGTAATCGGGGAGTATTTTCCGGTAATTTCAGTATAAAATCCTTATTTTTGCTTGAATTACCCTAACCATGCAAAGGGCACTTTTGGTTATTCTTCTGATCTGCACCCTGCTCAGCGCTTGCACACAGCGCATGATCTGCCCTGCCTATCAAAGTGCCTTCATTTACGACAAGGATCAGCTTCGGAAAAGATTTAGCTATTTCCAGGAAGATTCAACACCAAAAATATTAACCGCAAGTAGGAATAAATATCTGATTGCTGAATCGCAGCCGTACAAAAAACGCATTCGCGCAATGCAAACCGTGCCCATGAAGCCGGTTTATGTTACTGTTCCGGATTCGTTACTTCCGGAAGACCAACGTGAGTTACTGGAAGAAGGGGAAGACGGCGTAATCCCGGGAGCGGAACTTGATTTGGCTGCGCGTTCCGTAATCGACAGCACCTTTATCGTAGATGTTCCGAAAGCAGAAGAAGCTCCGCTTGAAGATAGTGTGTATATGATCTCGCGTGATAAAGAAGTGCGGTTCTTAAAATACAATATGCCAGATAGTTTGGTCTATGAAACTTCTACTGGTAAGTACATACCGCAGAAACCTTCTTACACAGTTGTTAATATTACTTTTAATGTAGAGCAGGATAATTACATGTGGTATCTCCGCGACTATCTTGTTCTCCCTGATGTACGCTTAGCAGGTAATCAACAGGCCAATAGAGATTCTGAAGCGAAAAAATCCAAGAAGGGAATCAAGGGATTCTTTAAAAATCTTTTCGGAAAGAAAAAGAAAGAAGAGGAAGCACCTGTTGAAGAGGCACCTAAGCCAATCAATGAAAATGAAGATTTCGATTATATCGATGAAGATGAACAAGTGCAACCACAAGCTGGTCCCGCACTGGAAGATGTGAAAGAAAAGCGCGGATTATTCTCCCGCAAGAAGAAGGATAAAAAGCCAAAGAAGGAAAAGCAGCAACCGGAACCCGAAGAAGAAGAGCAATCAGAGCCGCCACCTGTCGATGATACAACGCCACCCCTGGAGGATGATGAAGAAATTGAGAGTTTTTAGTGATGCTGCTGATGTTCGCGATTTACGATAAGCTTCAAGCTGCAGGCTACAAGCTGCAAGTTGGTCTCAAAATAGCTTCGAGTTACGAGCTGTGAGTTTGTTTGATCGCAACGAATGTGTTTTTAGATACTAATAAGTATCAAGTTGTTCTCGATAGCCAATGATGCAGGAGGGACGATCGCAACGAAGTCAGTGGATCAGGTTGGAAACGAGCTTCGAGTTTGTTGGTGGTCACTTAAGTGTTTTACGATTTACAAGAGATTTTTAACCACCCCCGTTCAGCTATCCGCTGAACATCCCCTCCTTATTCAAGGCGGGGAGTTTGTAACTTCATCAGTTATCGAACACCAACCTCAAACCTCAGACCTCAAACAATTTCGGATCTCGTCAACATGAAACAATCTCAAACTTTGAACTTTGAACTTTGAACCTTGAACCTCTAATCAAAGAGTGTAAGGTTGCCGTGTTGATCTGCGGGTGGGGAGGGAATAATGAGGGAAGGGACATCGGCTGTGCTATCGCTAATGCGTGGTGATACAGAATAGAGATTGATTTCTGTGGACGGATAACTTTGCAGTACGTTCATCAGGTCATCTTCTTTCGATGATTGATTCAACCAGATTTTTTCAGTCTCTTTTGTCAGGATCACCGGCATTCGTTCGCAGATGGAGGAGACGAGTTCATTTGCTGGTGTTGTGATGATGGTAAAGGTATGCATTTCATTACCCTCGGTATCTTCATATTCTTCCCAAAGTCCGGCGATAGAAAATATATCCTGGTTTTTAGTTACAAAGCGATAGGGGATATGCGTTTTTTTTCCGGCTTGTTTCCAGGCATAAAAACCATCGGCAGGAATAATGCATCTTCCTTTCATGAGTGATTTTCTTAGCGACACTTTTTCCTGGATCAATTCAGCCCGTACGTTGATGATCTTTTCACTCAACGTTTTATTCTTCGACCACTCAGGAGAAGTGCCCCAATAGAATGTAGATATACCTTCCGGTGAAACACTCGTAATCAGTGGAAGCAATTGCGTTGGTGCTGCATTGTATTTGGGTTGAAAAAAATCCGGAACATCAACCGCGAATCGCTCGCTGATTTTCTCCGCCGAAGCTGTGATGCTGTACCGATCAATCATACTGGTCGCTGTTAAATGGGAGGGAAAGTTAGCAAAATTAGTCATTTATGCTTTTCATGCTACACTTTATCCGAATGAGAATGATTGTATTCCAACTGAATATGGATCCGCTTAACTATTTGATGAACTGCAGTGCTTTTTCTTCACTCCAATAAAGTCCCGACTTATGAAATTGAGCAAAGCCAACATGGCCACCGCGATCCGGAGTTTCAAGCTTCACATTTGCATGATGCTTTAACATTTCAGTAGGATAGCAATCGTTACTCAAAAACGGATCGTTTCGAGCATTGATGATGAGTGTAGGGATGGGAATAGCATGAATAAAATGAATTGAACTGCAACGGTCATAGTATTCAGCGGCATTATTATATCCGTGGAGCGGTGCGGTGTAGCGGTCATCAAAGGTCTGGATCGTCTTTATTTGTGGCAGCCAGCTGGTGTTTAGTTCGGGGTAAGCAATGTGTTTGCGTAAAATTTTCTGCTTAAGGCTTTTTAAAAACCGTCGGGCGTAAATCCAGTTCGAGGGTTCAGAAATTCTGGCACAGCTTGTTTGGAGATTAAGTGGTACAGAAAAGACAACCGATTTTTTGATTTCAGGAAACAACTGTCGCTCACCAAGATACTTCAGTGTTAAGTTACCACCGAGGCTGAAACCCATGAGAAAGATTTCGGTATATTGATTTTTATTTTTCACATGTTCAAGCACTGTGTGCAAATCTTCTGTTGCACCGCTGTGATAAAAGCGCAGTTGCTTGTTTATCTCTCCACTACATCCCCGAAAATTCCAAGCCAGTATATCGCAACCTTGATTGAAACCGGCTTTGGCAAGACCCTTTACATACGGCCGTTGCGAACTGCCTTCTAAGCCGTGAGAAATAATGATAAGTTTTGAAGCGCCTTGCGTAAGCCAATCGAGATCAAGGAAGTCATCATCCGGCGTACAAATTCGTTCGCGTGTATACGGCTTCATTCCGACACGGCGAAGCAGCGACGGGTAAATCGTTTCCAGGTGGGCATTAAATAAAAATGCGGGTGCTGTATACATCACAACCAGTTAAACCCAAAAGTCGCGAAAAAGATTTACTTCTTACCCGCAATGATATTGAGATGCGCCAGGTGATGGTCTCCATGCCAGGCATAAGTCGCCATCATACGTTCCAGCGAAACATGCTTTTTAGTTTCGGGATGAATAAAAGTTCGCTTGTGTTGCTCTGGTGTAATTCGTTTTAACAGCGCTACCCATTTTGGATGCAGCGATTTGATAAGTTGAATCGATAAAACAGGATCGGCGGATGTTTCTGCGGTTTCTGCCCAGGCGGCTTCATCGTATGCTTTAATGAGCGGCGACTCTTCAGTGAGTGTCCACTTAAAACGAATGTAAGCGTTCATATGACTGTCTGCAAGGTGGTGAAGTACCTGTCTTGCAGTCCAACCGCCTTCACGGTAAGTTTTGTCAAGCAACGCATTGGATAAAGTGTTTACAACATGATCTAATCGTGAAGGAAATGATTCAATACGACTGATAAATGATTCGATTTCAGCAGGTGAATAACTTTCCTGCGGATTAAATTTTCCGATTGGATACCGGAGTTGATCTTCGTTACTCATGAAACTCTTCTTTAGCTTTTTTGCGACGTGACCGCACGCGGATGTTGATCATTTCAATGCCCATCGAAAAGACAACAGCGAAATAGATGTATCCTTTTGGAATGTCTTTATCGAGGCCTTCCAAGAAGATCATAAAGCCAATTAAAATCAGGAAGCCGAGTGCAAGCACCTCCATCGATGGATGTTTATTGATAAAGCTACTAATCCGGCCAGAGAAGGCGATCATAATACCAATAGAGAGCACCACTGCAATTACCATAATGATAATTTGATCGGTGAGTCCAACTGCTGTGAGAATGGAGTCGAACGAAAAAATAATATCGAGGAGGATGATCTGGACGATAATACCAGTAACGTTTACGGTTTTTTTTGTCAATACCTCTTCCTCGTCATCTGCGCCTTCGGTTTGGTGATTAATTTCGCGTGTACTTTTTGCAATGAGAAATAGTCCGCCGAAGATCAGGATGATATCACGGCCGCTTATAGAACCATCTTCACTGATAAAACCGGGAACAGAAAACAGGGGGTCCTGAAATTTCATTACCCAAGTAATCATTAGTAGAAGCAATATCCTTACCCCCATGGCAAGTAAAAGGCCCATGTTGCGTGTTTTTGCCCGCATTTCTACGGGTAGCCGGTTTGAGACAATGGAGATGAAGATGATGTTATCGATGCCGAGCACAACTTCAAAAAAGGTAAGCGTGAGCAGGGCAAGCCATGTTTCCGCCTGGAGGAAAATTTCCATTTAAACGTGTTAAGGGGTTGTTGGGCCTAAAAATAAGGGAAGTATTGGAGACTGCAAAGGGGTGGGATTTGGAATGTCCCTACTCATGCACCACAACAATCTTCTTACGTTCAATTCCATTCGGTGTTTCTAATTGCAGAACGTACAGACCTCCGGAGAGTTCTTTGGTATCAATCGTTTTTGATTGTTCACCACGATCAAATCGAGATTGGTGCACATTACGCCCATAGGAATCAAGAAGTGTAATGTTAACTACCTTACGCGTTTTGACGGGCAATTCTAAATGCAATGCTTTGTCTGCCGGGTTTGGGTAAACCCTGATCTGCGATATCAGCGAAGGCTCACGATCCGTAATAATTGCGGGATCAGGAATGTACGTTGGATTGGTCATGATGCGCGCCTGATAAATTTCTTTGGTGTCTTCATTTTGAACAAAGGCTACCACCGCTAATTGATCGAAATCAAAAGCGCGCGGACTCCAGGAGTAACTTACTGTGCGTTCTTCGTTTTCAAGAATCGATTCAGAGAATTTCGTACCCGTTGCGTCTGGTAAAAGTTTCCGCATCACGTAAGTAAATGAGGTTTCTCCGTTTGTTCCAATGGCGTCCGGGTTGTTATCTATTAATTTTTCAATCACAGCAATGTGTAATACTGTGTTTGGTGGAAGGTTTTGTTTCGCCGTAAACTTAACATCAACATTAAAAGTTTCTGCAGGCAAATTGGGTGTCTGAATATAGTCGATGGTTACTTCAGAATCTTTGAGGGTTTGTTCCGTAAAAATTGAAGCAAGTGCGCCGGTTCTCGCATCAACCATTGTAGTGGGTGTCGATGAGATACCATAGAATGCAGAGCGTGCGTTGGCGTCTGTGCGATTGCTCTCGTAGATGGGGTCTTCGTTCGGTCCGCTTATACCCAAATGGTATTCAATCTTTACAGCCTCACCGAGGGATGTATTAAGGAAATTATTAATTGCATTATTGGAAACCCGGTTAGGATCGTTCGCTGCATTAACACCGCCATTGTTCGTGAATTGTTCTAACAGTACCACGCGATCGCGCTGGGTGATCTTAAAATTATCAAAAGTAAATCCTTCACCTTCCGGTTTAAAATCCGCGCTACCAAAAGCAAACCTAAATCTGACCTTGTCTCGTTCTGCCGGAAGAATATCATTGATCATTTGGTCAAGTGATATCACTGCTGTTCTCCAGTCATCCAAATCCAGCATGCCTGTCCATCCGGTCTGTAACAACGCCTGATTGCCCGGATTGGCATCAATACCGATTTTGTCATACCAGTTTCGTCCTGAGTTTATATTCCCTATTGTTATCCAGTCTGATTCTCTATCAGTTGTGTTTTTTGTATTGTATTGGAGTACAACACCATCGCGACCATCTTTCATAAGAGATCTGAAATCAAAGGATAGGATAGGACGTTGAATCGCAGTCAAATCAATACATCCGCTGTGAACCCATGAGTCTTCGTTCCAGTTGGGAAGTCCTTCATTAACCGACGACGACCGATTAGTAACCCATGCTTTTCCTTCACTCGGATCGTTGGGACTTGGGCTATCCCGATCGAAAGCAACTTTTTCTAACTCGCCCCATTCCCATGATGAGTTTGTTCCACCTGATTTCCAAGCTTGAAGTTCCACGTTTGCGACGTTAAAATCTTCAAAATACTCCGTCCCGCCACCGAGGGGTCCGATTTTGTTGACTTTGTACACCAGAACAGTATCTGCTTTAGAACAATTCAAAACGGTGGAGACGGTGGTGTATGCCTTGAAATAACCCGTGGTGGCATACATCACAGAATGTTGTTTGTCATTGTCGATTTCAGGTGTGTATCCCTCACCGGCAACCCAGGTTATTTCATCAACCTGGCCTGGTTTATCGTCAACAAAATCAGATTCGATTCTGAATTGCGTAGCATCTCCGTCACACACATTTGCCCAACTTAATTTTACATCAGGAACTTCTCCAATGGTGACCGGCTTAGATCTGGATTCGACACATCCATCACTGGTACGAACCGACATCTTTGCTTGATAAACGGCGGGTAGTTCGTAGGTCCAGGTGGTTAACGAAGGATCGCCCTGAAGCAGAGGCGTTGTATCCGGGTCATCGTTACCATCATAATCAAAGGCATAAGTAAAGTCTACGGCCGAGGGATTGTTTATTGTCGATGTGAAATTAATAACCTGGTCAACACAACCATTGTTGACCGAGAAATTAAACGAGGGTATTGCGTTTACGATGACTGTAAAGTCTTCTTCCGTGACGCAAGAATTTTCGTCAGTGTAAGAGTAAGTAACAGTGTTTGTGGACAATGCCGTTGAAGGATCAAGGGTGGGTGTCGGGTCACCATTTAACTCGAAAGTTCCTCCGGCTGGCTTCACCAAAAGCGGAAATGCTGGATCGTTTTTGCATACTTCTGAAGGAATACCCGAAAGAAATTCCTGCTTAGGGATAATAGAGAACGCCGTATTAAGCCATGCGTTTGACATCGTGACTGTTTCCGCTCCAAGTGCATCTGTTACAGTTGTCTGAATTTGATAGTATAATTCAAATTGTTTGGTACCTGGGCCAAGGTTAAGTGTATTGAATCCGATTGTGTTATTTGTTGAATTAAAGGTGTAGTCATTTAGTACGGTACCGGTACCAATATCGCGAAGTACTACCTGGTCCTGGAAAGTGTAGACCGTCTCAATCGTTAAACCCCAAATGTAAATCGGAGGATAAACAATTGGTGAATTTATTGTTACCAGTTCATCTTCCTCACCACAATATCTATCGTTTAGTCCTATAAAATAAGTGCTATTGTCACTAACCGTAACAACTTCAGATATAGTAGTGATACAGCCCTCCGCATTTTCATAAAACAATGTAACATCATTGGGTCCAATATTAGCTGCATTGGGAAAAAACGAGGAAGTAGCGCTGTTAACACCCGTGCCTTCGAAATGTGTACTGCCTATGGGGCTTCCCGGGGACCCCATGAGATCGAATGATAAAGTAACCTTAGAATCTGTAGCCTGATAGGTATTACCTGGGCGGGGCGGTGATAATTTGATTTCCAGGTCGTCTGGATCTTGAGAGACGTTAACAGTTATTTCGATGTTAGCAGGCGTTGCGCTGTTAGTGTTTCCATCTGAGTCGGTAACAACACAAGTATAAGTAGTAGAAACAGAAGGTGATACAGTAACTATCTGATCAGAACTTGTAAAACCAGCAGGCGTGGAGGTCCATGAAATATTATAAAATCCGTTACCTCCGCTAATCACAGCACTTAGGGTAACGTCGTCGCCTGTACAAATTGCAGCACTTGACGCGTTCGCAACAACAGTCAGTTCCTGGGTTGTAAAAGTTATATTTCCAGATGTTGAATTGTTGTATTGATCTTCAATGGTTGCGAAGGCCACATAATACGTTTGGTCTGCAGTCAGATTATTATCCGGATTAATTGTGATCACCGTGTTGGACGCATCGATCGTAGCATTGAATCCAACATTTGATCCTCCTGCATTATCCCTTTTAAAAGTGATCAGCGCATCAACGTTAGCATCCGTAATGTCTGCGTTATTTGTTAATCGGATCGGCTCATTAAATGTAATGGTGATGTTGCCGGAAATAGTCATCGTGGAAGAGCCATTTGCAGGATCAAACGTTGCAACGGGTGGCGTGCCATCGGTAGTACCAAAGGTTATGCTTTGCGTTGTGATTGGGTTGTTATACCCATCCTCAACGCCACTCACTGCCACATATATTGTTGTAAGATCTGGTAAAGCTCCTGTGGGGTTAATCGTAATGACTGTTTTTGCAACATTAATCGTCGCATCAAATGGTATGTTGGCTCCGGTGGCGTCGGTGAGTTTTAAAACAACCTTACCATCAACAGTATTGTCATCCAGTACCGCATCCGTAAGGTCGCGAATGGCTTCGCTAAATGTAATTGTGATATTGGTATTGTTATTCACTAACGTGGCGCCGTTGGCCGGACTGAAAGTGGTGGACGGTGGTTGAGTATCCGTTGTTGTGAAATTAATGTTATGAGAGATGCTGGCGCGGTTGTATGTATTCTCTACCGGATCAATTCGCACGTAATAAACCTGATCTGGATTCAAGTCAGTGGTGGGGTCAATTGTTATTGCTGTTTTTCCTGCGTTAATGGTTGCGGTGAATGGAACGTCTGCGCCTCCGGCGTTGGTAAGTTTGAGATCGATCAATGCGGCGACATTTGCATCAGTAATTTCGCTGTCGTTGACGTTTCTGATCGCCTCATCAAAGGAGATTACAATATTCGATATTACCGGAATGTTTAACGCATCATCTAAGGGGTTAAAAGTAATTACAGGAGGAGTTCCATCACCTGTTGTAAATGTTATGCTTTCCGATGCAAGGGCGTGATCAAACACATCTTCAACATCATGAATGGCGACATAGATGGTAGCAAAATCCGGTAAGGTGCCAGTAGGATTGATGGTTACAATGGTTTTTGTTCCGTCAATGGAAGCATTAAATGAAATGTCGGCACCAGCGGCATCGGTGAGTTTAAGTATCACCTTATCGTCGATGGAAGTATTTCCGAGTACGCTGTTGTCCAGGTTTCGGATGGGTTCGTCGAACGTAATGATAATGTCCGCGGTATTGTTAAAGTCGATGCTTGCGTCGGCGGGGTTAAAAGTAGGAACAGGAGGCTGCGTATCGTTGGTTGTGGTAAACGTAATGTTTTCAGTAGCCGTAGCGTTGTCTTCATCATCTTCAACAGGATCAAGACTTACGTAATAAATCTGGTTATTCGTTAAAGGGGCATCCGGAACAACAGTGATTTCATCTTTTCCCGGATTTATAGTAGCCGTAAAAGCAACATCAGCACCAGTAGCATCGGTTAATTTAAAGGTTAGTAAAGACGCTACATTTGCATTGGTGATCTCGCTGTCATCCGAATTTCGTATCGCTTCATCAAATGAAATCTGAATATTGGTATTGATGGAAAGGTTTGTTGCACCTGATGCCGGAGAAAATGTTATATCCGGAGCAATGTAATCACGTACGGTAAACGTAATAGCAGTAGGATCCGGATTGAGATCATCACCTGCCGGATGCGTTTCGACGTTATGGATCGCTGCATAGATCGTTGTACCCGATGGAAGTGTAATGTCCGGCGTAATAATAATCTCAGTGTCTGCCGCGTTAATCGTGGCTGTGAAAGCCACATTAGGGCCTCCGGCATTATTTAATTTTAATCTCAGAACAGAATTGACGTTGGTGTTATCCAGGTTTGCATCATCAGACGTTCTGCGGATTGCCACATTGGATCCGACGGTGATCGTGGTATTCTCGTTAACGTCTGTCGTTGCGTTGGAAGGCGTAAACGTAATAACGGGCTGCGCTAAAGAAAGAATCGTTGATGCTGCCATGAGGAACAGGAGCAATAGCAATCCCTTTGTTTGTATTGGTCGGAATATAAAATGCATATTAATTCTTTAGTTCTCCGTTTTTATCTGTCTTTATCATGAACGCCGAAGAATGCCCGGCGAGATTGTTGGATCCACAAAGCACAAGGTGCCCATCTGCGGTTTCACGAACGCTGTTAATGGTTTCATCGCCTTCGCTTCCCAATATTTTGTTCCAAACCAGGTTCCCGAATGCATCGACTTTAACCAGTAAAATGTCAAGACCACCGCTTCCGCGGTTTACGGTTGTAAGCATTGATCCGGCGAGTATATATCCGCCATCCTGCGTATAAGTAAGTGCATCGCCGGTATCTTCGCTGAGTGAAACATCTGCTGTGACATCGCTGTTTGAGTGGAGCGTTTCTCCGTCAAAGTATCTTTCGCTGCCCTGTATAATATTTCCGTTATGGTCTACACGAAGGAAAAACATATTTGAAAATCTTCCGGTTGTGCGTGCATGTGTTCCAATAACACCATAACCCATGGGAGCCGGTTGTATGTCGTTTGCAGAGAGTTGTTGATCTGACGATTCGCCAAACCGATCGTTGTTGGTAAACGAAGATCCAGGGGATACATTAGCAATCGAAAGTATTGTATTTGAAAGATCTCCTGCTTCTTTTAACAATGAACTTACCCAAATGATGTTCCCGTTCTTTGCAATGTGGGCCGACTTGCCGTTGATAAAATCGCGCGTCATAGATTCATAAGGTTTCGTCCACACGGTATCGAGTGAAAGCGGATCCAGAACAGTAACAAAAGGTTTGATCTGTGCTTGCGCCGTGGCATGTTGGAAGCTACCAACGAGTACGATGTTACCGGAAGGGTCAATGGTAACCGCACTGCCTTGCAAATCAGTCAGGTTGGATAAACCAGGGTCACGCGCGATATACGAAGAGACACTACCATCGAACCTTGCTTTTTTTAAGACAGCGGAAGTAACACGCAGGTCGAACAAGTTCTCGGATGAAGGGTTTAGTTCAATCTGATCGCCTGCGAGATAGTAAGCGTCGTTGCCAATTTTTAATGCATTGGCTTTGAAGTGCGGGATCACGATGCGCTCACTGGTGAGTTCATTCCCCGATGCATCGGTTCTGCGAATGATGGTATTGTGGATTTGATTTTTGATCTCATAACTCACGAGAACAAAACCGTTATTGTGAGCCTCTGCTGATACACCGAATTCGCTAATGGCGGATTCGTAAAACCGGATAAATGTTTTTCGTTTTGACGGTGTAGCATCCTCAATGTTGGTACAACCCCAGCACACAACGCAAAAAAAGATGGCAATAGAAAGCTTGATCATTTACTTACGGATTTTTTTTGGATTGTAGATATTATACACATAGCCAACGGAAAGGTTCAGACCATTCAAACTAAACAGGTTATCGGCATAACCATACTTGAATGCGACTTCTGTATTTTTATAAGCAGATGCTTTTGAACTGAGCGGACTTAAACCATAAGCGAAAGTTGCTTCACCTACAATGTATCCACCGCCAAGCTTAACCCGGCCACCCACGCCTGCGATCACAGATAGGTTTAATTTGTTGCGCAATGATTTGAAGTCGAACTTTTCTTCCTGGATAAATTGATACCCTGTACGATCACGCGACCCCAGCGAATTGGTTCCCAACAGATAATCGGTTTGAATACCGAGGGAAACGTAAGGTTCAAATTTAAGTCTGGTAACCTTATATTGAACAACCAGTGGCAACGATAACCATTGTTGTGTTTCCTTTACTACGGTGAGGAACGTGGTGTCTCCATCGGTGTAAGTGTTGCTGAATTCAAAGCTGCGTTGAATGAATCCGAGTGAAGGATTAAAAGTGAGTTTTTCGGTTAACGGGATTTCAGCAGTAGCATAAACTTGAATTCCGATCTTATAAGCGTATTTACTTTTGCCCTGATTTGCTTCCACAGATTCTTTTACATTCGGCTGGCTTGCGTTTGCGCCAAGCTTTCCTCCAAACCGGTAGATCGGATCTCTTCGGAATGTTTTCCACAACGCTACAAACTCGGCAGGGTCAGCATTACTTGGTTTAAACTCATGGAACGTTTGTAAAATTTTTAACATCGCTTCATCCGCCTTGGCTGGTTCTTCCAGGTAGATGTAAGTAAGACACAAAAGTTTATAGGCGGTAACTCTTTCTTGTGTCACACTGCTATTGGTACAATTGCTGAGGTAATTCGGAACATCATGCAATCTTCCGCTTTCATAGGTTGCCTGGGCCAGTCTTAAACTCTGGGCGCAGGAAGTGTTGGGCTGATCTTGTGCAGCGGCATAAAACCCACTACATAAAACAAACAGAAAAGCGGGTAGAAGTCTTTTCATAATTAAAAATTAGGTTAGCGTACACAATGTTTATTGCGCCTAAAAACGTTCTTTACAATACGTTTCGCTGGCGTAAGGTAAACGCTTAAAATTTCATCACTCGTTTTTATAGTTCGACGGTAACCCGGCACATGTTATTTCGGGCGTAAGGTCTTCAGCAACAAATGTGTCCCATTCGTCGTCGTTCATGTTACGTTTTACATAGCCGCATAAAATATCTGACATGGTTGGGATTTTTGTCGGCCATGCACGGATCGTGTGTTCAGTTCCTGAAACAGTTTCCGTAGCACTGTGAATACTGGCCAGAAGCTGCTCATCATCCGGGCTAAAACTAACACTCCATACCCAGTCACTGTGATCGTTCAGCACAATAGGTTGTTCTTTCAGCTGTCTCATGTTCCACAAGCGAACCGTTCTGTCTTTACTGGCTGTGGCCATGAATGTGCCGGCATGATTAAACCTGATCTGTTCTATCACCGATTTATGTCCGGATAAAACCCGAACCACCATACCCGCAGCGTTGTCATATATTTTAACGATACCCTGGTTGTCGCCCAGCACGATTCTTCTTCCTTCCGGACCAAAATCCACTGCGGTTAATGCACTTGAAATATTTTTGATTTCGCGCACTGCATAATTTTGTTCTGTATCCCAAAGTAATAAACTGCCATTTCGGTCTGTGATTTCGGCAGCGCCGGCCAGTGTTTTTCCGTCGGGGCTTAAGGCAATAGCGTTTATTTTGACGGCAGACTGAATAACTTCGCGGCTGGTTTTCAAATCACAGAACTTGATACTTCTTCCTGAATTATCACGTGAATAGAATCCATCACTACGAGGGGTGAACACAAGGTTTTCAATGCCGTAAACGTAACCTGTTATTTTTCGTGGTGCTTCTTTTATGTTTGCAAGATCATAGAGTTCAACAAAGTTGTTGGTTTGACTGATTGCATTCATCCCGGCTGCAGCCAACCACTTTCCATCCGGACTAATGGCCAGACTGTAGTATTGATACTTGCCACGATTGTCAATCAGAATTTCTGATGTCCATGTTTTTCCAGATCTGTTCCAGCGAATGATCTTTCCATCAGTACCAGAAGAATAGATGTGATTCGCCGAAGGGTGAGTCACCAACGCCCTGGCCGATCCGTTGTCGTGTGCCAATAAACTTTTCGTCAGATCATGATTTTGGGATTTTAATGCGAAGTACAATCCGTTATAGATATCATCGTCATAAACGTAGCCATCATGTTTTGAATTAAAATTATACGCTTGCTGTGCGATAAGCGATTGTTGTTCCGGATCATGATTGAGCGCACGGGATTTGATGGCCATCGCTTTTGCAATGGCGATGTAACGGCGACGCAATGCTTCAGCAGCATTGGTGTTCGCGCGGTCTTTCTCCGAATTGGCAATGGCCTCGTTTTGTTCGGCACGAATTCTTTCAAGGTTCGCAATCTCAAAATTCTCTTTGGCGCGCTTTTCGTTTTCGATTGCCAGTGCCAGGTTTTTTATCGCTTCCTGTTTGGCCACTTCTTCCAGCTCCTTCGCGGCAAGTGCAGCTTCTTTTGCGCTTTCAGCAATTTCTTTTGCTTCTACGGCAGCTTCTTTGGCATCTTCAGCAGCATCTTTTGCCAGGATTGCATCCTGTTCATTTGTTTTAGCCAATAAACGTTGTTTTTCTGCTTCTGATTTCTGATACAAGGCAAATACAAGAAACACAATGGCGATAACGGTAAACGTTCCGAGGATCAATGCGAATGCCCGGGCACGTTGCAGCTTGCGCTTCTGCTCAATTTCTTTAATGCGTTGTTCTGTCTCCCATTCCTTTTTTGAATATTCCAGGAAGATGAGTGTGCGCTCAAAAGCAGGGTTGTATCGCTGGCCCCATACCAGAGTCGGTTTGTGCTTGGCTTGCCAGTTGAGCGCAAGTTGCAGATCCGGTGGTCGCCATAAGCCCGCCTTGCCTACCTGGTACATAGATGCCGCTTCTGCTAAACGCGTATACATCTGTACCGCTTCAGCTTCATCATCGACCCAGTTTTTCAACCGTACCCATATACGCATCAGGCTTTCGTGCGAGATGTCGACCATTGACTTGCCATCGATTACGGCACCATACGCAGGCGTTAATAAAGATCTTCCCGGCTCACGGAATTTTTCGATCACGGCGATAACTTCCGGTTCAGGTACATCGGCAATGGCAGCAATTTCATTCAGGCGTGTTGGTCTGCGTATTCCAAAGTTTTCACCACGTTTTTCGGTAATCGCTTTGAAGAGAATCTCGCAAATATGTTTTTGTTCTTCGGTAAGCTCATCATATGCTTCGTTCGCATGTTGCGACAGTGCTTCCGACATGGTACCAATGGCCTCGTAATGTTTCAGGTCTACCGGCTCATCTTCGTAGTCGCGATACATCGACCAATAACTCCATGTACGCATCAGCGCATGCTGAAGGATTGGTAGCTGATCCGGATTATCACCGAGGTCATTTAAAAGCTGCTGAACCAATCGCGGGGCAATTTTAGCACCACCTACCGCTGTAGGACCTTCTATTGCTTTGCGTTTCTGGTCACGCGTAAGTTGTGGTATAAGATAATGACTGTCATTGATCTTACGGGTTAACTCCGGGAATTGTGCACAGTCACCAATAAAATCCGAACGCATCGTAATCGCGACATAGATCGGTGCATCGGGATAGTTTGTAGCTTCCATCAACAGGTTGATGAATGCAAGTGTTTCATTTATGGAATTCGCATCGTGACTATCCTTAAAACGAAAAAGTTCTTCAAACTGATCGACAAGGATGAGGTAATTGACATCGGCTTTCTTACGCGTTTGTTCGATGGCCTCAACCAAGCCGAGAGAACTGCTTCGGAGTAACGTAGAAAATATGGTACGCTTGATCTTTTTTTCTTCCGCATCGGCTGATGTGAACTCCGGATTGTTTTTTAATAAAGCTTCAGCAAGGTTATCGATCGGACCGGCTCCGGGACGTGTAACAACAACTTCCCAGTTGGGGCTTGCATCAGTGAGGAAACCGCCATACAAGATCGGCATCACACCACAATAAATGAAAGAAGACTTACCACTTCCACTTGGACCGATGATACCAACAAAGCGATTTTTCGAAAGTTTTAGCAGGACTTCATCACTCTGCCCTTCACGTCCGAAGAACAAATGACTTTCGTCGATCTTGAATGGCCGTAATCCCGGAAACGGGTTGGAAGTCAGTATCTTTTCTTCAATAGCCTGGCTCATGATTAAGTATTAAATTCCTGTAAAAACGTTTTTAATGATTCCAGAGAACGTTGCAGATCGCCTTCGATCACGCGGAGGTTCTGACTTTTGAAATTTTCAACCTGCAAACCAGAACCCGGCGTCGTAAAAATTGCCTTGGCCACGATGGGTTTCTTACGACCAAATCCAGGCGCTTTTAACAGGTCAAGGGCTTTCATGCGTACCCATTGCTCATTGACTTTCCCTTTATAAATAATAGCAGCATCGAGGTTGATCAGGTTATCGATGTGTTTCTGACGAAGTTCCAGGAGGTCTCCCTCAAACTGCGGCATCAATACATTAAATCCAGTCGATTTGATCAGATCAATAAATGGTTTTACATCGTGCTGATCAATCCTGTCGTGCATTACATAAATGGATCGTCCACCGGTATCAACAAGCGGTGTGCGTTCAACCGCATCAACAAGTTCTTCCCGCATGATGTTCTTGAAATCCTCCAGCGAGGTCTGTAATATTTCAGCGCCTTCCTGTGCTTCAACATCACGCTTTATATTTTCGATGAAAGCCTTTTGGCGTTCACTCGCGTGGATCAGGTTGGTGGGGATCCAGATCAGCCTGGAGAACTCCTGGTTGTTCGTTCTTGCACGGGCAGTTCTTTCGGCCGATAATTTATTTTGTATGTCGACGATTGATTTATCTGAGCCCTCAGGAATTTCACCATAAGCACTCCCGATGAGGTGAATCGATAAATTACTTTGTTCAAGATCGCGGTTTACCAGGCGTTCAAGATCCGACATTGTACCGGGTAATGTTTGATTAGGCAGTACATTATAGCCATGCCGTTGTAATTCGCGTTTGATGATGTTGCGCTGAACAGAAAGATCATGCCCGGTTTCAGCCAGAAAAATTGTTTTACGTTTATACAGCGTGGTTTGTGCTGCCGTTGTATTATTCTTCAGCGAAAGCAATACATCGTAGATGTCGTAGGTAATGTCAACCATTTTCATCCAGTACTGACGTTCTGCATCGGTGCTGAAATAATCTGTGTATTCCCGCATGTCACCGGATTCGGGATCGATCTGGTACATTTCATAACCGAGAAGCTCGCGTAGCCGCGGAGGTTGTTCCAATACACTTAGGGGCGATTTAAAAACTTTAAAAAGCCGGGGAATACTTTGGCTTTCAACCTGTTTGTAAAATGATTCAACATGATCGAGGCATTTTCCGGATTGAATGAAATCTTTAGACAGGATCGTAAGCAGCACGGCAACATTATCCAGCTTCGGCGAAGTCATGTTGTCGTGTTCTGATTTTAACATGACATTAGGCTGTTTGCCCAATACCTGGATGAGCATCAGTTCCAGGAACTTCTTAAACTGCGAAACCCAGCCAGGTTCATTCTTTCCGGTTGTCTCGTTATCACGATCTGCAAATACGATCAAGACATCAATATCAAATACCATGTATATCAGGTTAGGTTGTTCAATTCAATTTGCCGCAAGGTAAAACGCATCGATAAAGGGTTACACCTTTCAGTTATTATTTAATGGTTATCTGTGATTTTTTCTGCTGTTATATTTCTAATCAGTCCCTGGAGTAGCTCATGATGATTAGCTAATACGAAATAGAAGTCCACCAGGTTTATCTTAAACACAACCGCACGTTCTGTAGCCTCTATCGCTGTGATTTTTCCCGATATCTCATGTTGAAACAGTTCGCCATATACATCACCACGTTTCAGGGTTTCATAGCGTAAATCATCCCGCCACATCTTTACTTCACCATGGGCAACGATTAATACCGGTTTGTTGAATTCGTCTGACTTAAAATTAGTACGTTCCCCAAAGTTGAGGTCCAACGGTGTGATCTTATCCGCCAGATCACTCAGTAAGAGTCCGTGAATATTCACGAAAGTCGCTGATTGTTTTATAAACATCACCATCTCAATGAAAAGGAAAAATCCGTCATTGAGTCCGTCGAGAAGTCTGTTATTCTCAATAGAGGCATCGAGGAATCGTTTATCCTTGGCCGGAAGTCGTTCGGCTATTTTTGTATACAGCGTTTTATCCTTGTTGAAGATGACCCACGCCGCAGTTTCCTGTAAGAGTTTATCGGCATTGAACATGTGCGCTACAAGACCGCGGCTTATTCTGAAATCATCAATGAAAGCGGCGGCATGAATGGCACATGCTTTCGTCCAGCGGTTGTTAAAATTGTAGTCACGATTCAATATGTAATTGATCACCTGGATCGGATTATAACTTTCACGCGGAAAAAAAACCTGAAGGTGTTTCAGCTTATCGGGTGTAGACGTATCATCCAAAAGCGGCAAAAGCTTAGGCTTCAGTTCTGGATCAATAAAAAGATCCAACAGCTCGATGGCGAATTGGAGATTATCCGGATCTCCGGATTCAATATTTTCACGAACGAGTTGTAATGATTCGGGATCATATAAGATGGAGAGCAGGGTAATGATCTGGTCGTAATTATCAGCTACTTCTTCCTGCAACGCTTCCTTAAGAAAGAGGAGATGTGGGTCGTCCGGAAGTTCGTGGATGGCAGCCAGATTCCAAATGGTCTTGCTCATTTCGGCTTCAAGCAGGTGATTGACGTCACGTACTTCGCGTCCCTGTGCTTTGTAATTGATAAACCGAAGAGAATGCAGAATTTGTTTCACGATACGCTTATCCGGGTAATCTGCTTTCTTCCAGAGTAGTTCCAGGGCTTGCTGACCTCCGATTTTCCCCATGATCTGTACGATGCGCAACATCACAAGATCATTTTGTCCGGACTTATGAAACGCAGCTTCCAACGTAGGGAGTACCTGCTCACCGGCCTGTTTCAGCGCGTCCGCAGCCTGGTGACTAAATGTTGCTGAGGATAGCAATTCAATCAATACAGACCATGTCTCCGGGCGATTAACTTTACGCGCTGTATACAATGCTTCAAAACGAACTCTCGGGTCTACGTCGCGTAACAATTCCAGGAGGATAAAAATCGTTCGCGGACTATTTATTGTGCTGAGCAACTTCGCCGCGAGAACACGATCACTTTGTTTGCCGGATTTACTCAGCTTAATGAGCTTCTCCGGGCTAATCGATAATAAATCACTTTCGCCACTGGCGTGCAGCGCGGTTTCTGCAAGATTACGGATGGACGATTTCGTAACATCCGGGTGAATGCCAAGTCCATTAATTTTTCCTTCTGCAAAAGCCTTGATCTGTGGTGACGAACTCTCTGCCAGTCTTAACACGGCATTTTCGAAAAGTGCCGGTTCAAGTTTCTCCATCAGCTTAAGTCCATAAATCACTTTTTCTTCTGCGTTGCTATTAACTTCTTTTTCAAGCAGTGTACTGAGCGCATACTCTTTCTGCTTTTTAATGTCAAATTTTTCTTTACCACGGGCCAGCGATTCATGCAAAGTTTTACGATAGCTGGTGTGCATTTTATTGGTAACAATGTACCACGCCGCGAGGAATGGAAGTGTAAACAGGCTAATCGAGATTAGCCCAAGTGCGCTGGTGTTTGTGATCAGGTAAATCAAGGCACCGGCAATGAGACTGGCAAAAGCTGTTACTGTTCCCTGAATTTTGGTTTGTACATCAATTCGGATATTACTTTCGATGGGAAGGAGATAAAGTTTAAAGGCAGTTTCATCGATCGTTTCTTTGAAGGATTTGATAAACAGTTTGCTTATTGCGATGATGATGAAATAACCGATGAAAAAACTATCCGCCGGAGAATGACCGAATACGGTACCAAGAATAAAGGCGCACAGTGTAAAAAATCCAATAAGAACAGGGTTAATGAGCAGCGAAACGCGCATGCCGTATTCTTTAATAATCCGTTCAGCAGCCAGTACATCGAAAAGAAAGGCAAAGATTACAATACTCATTTCAAAATACGCAATGAAAGAAGTCAGGCTTTTCTCATCCATGTATTGCGTAGTTACCTTGAGAAAAGTAAAATCAACGAAGTTGATGGCGATGATGGATACCACCACAAACAATGACATGTAGCGCAGGTATTGATTTTTGAAAAAGCTGGTGAAATTTACTTTTTTGTATTGAGCGCGTTCTTCGGCAAAAGAACGGGCCCGATTTAAATAACGAAGACTGAGATAGATAAATAAACCAAGGAATATGCAAATGCTTGCCAGGCCTACCGTATATAGTGTTACGGTTTGCATGCCAAGGGTGATCGCCTGTGGAATAAGAAAGAAAGCGATGAATGACGCAATCATTGCACCCTGATCCACTGTTCCCACCAGTTTTTTCGACTGCCTTAAATTAAAGAGTCGTCCGAAAGTACCCCAGAAAATAAGAATAACGATAAAGGAGAATGGGATGAAAGCGGTAAAACCAATGAAGAAGATGTCTTTGGGATC
Source organism: Ohtaekwangia sp. (assembly GCA_035628875.1). Classification (GTDB taxonomy): domain Bacteria; phylum Bacteroidota; class Bacteroidia; order Cytophagales; family Cyclobacteriaceae; genus Ohtaekwangia. The sequence goes on from DASPIZ010000162.1 coordinate 48,306, forward strand.
CGCAAATAAACCTTCACCAAATTCAATGAATGCTGTTAACCCTGTAATGATGGAGAGGCTTATCGCAGCCAACATCGGAAACGGAATTCTATTTTGAAAGAAGTTATAGATCAGCGTTGCCACCAGGCCGACGATACCAGAAACAAGGAGGGCTTTGGGAAGGTCATTGGGATCCTGAAAATGTTCCAGGAACAAAGATTGCGAGGCCACTGAAATAGTCGCAATAAAAACGCCCATAAAAAAACTCATGATGAGTAACAGACCGACGCGACCACGTAAACGCGGATCAGCAGCAAGTAAAGTTAGGAATTTCTCTTTCATCGGAGTTCTCTGTGCTACCATAAAAGTCGATATAATCCAAGTAAAATCCTATCTAACGTGTTGTTTTCGGCCATTTTAACGTTTATTCCTATGACGCTTATTCATCGCGTTCGGTTTTCGGGCATTTTCGCCCTTAAAATGTTATAACGATGTGTTGATTGTAAGGTTAAGGGCAAAAACAAACGTTTATTGGTCTATAATCTTTGTAGTATTGAAATTCAAATTTTTTTATTATGGCCATCAAGGTGAATTATCTTTTCATCATCCTGTTTTGTGTAAATGTATATACGGTGCTGGCGCAGGGCGGTAAATCATTGAATGAAGCTGAGCGTTTTTATGGGATCAGAGCCTATGAATCCGCATTACCTAAATTTTTGGAAGCCATTGAGGCCGGCGAAAAGGATCCAATGGTGCATTACAAAACCGCGATGTGTTACGTCCGTTCTTTTGAGAACACGGAACACCTGAAAGCCATTCCTTATTTTGAATATGCGCTAAAAAACGGCAAAGGTTTTCCAAATTCCGTGTACTATGATCTTGGAAATCTTTACCTGAAGGATGAAAATATTCAAAAAGCACTGGAAAATTTCAACACATATAAAGAGCTTTCAAAAGCTGATAAAACAGCGATTGCCGAGGCTGATGCGGCCATACAGACCTGTGGTAATGCCCTTGCACTCATGGCAGTGCCGCGTAACTTCAAGGTGTATCCTTTTAATTCTATAATCAACACAAAGTATACGGAATACAACCCAGTTGTTTCGGCCGATGAAAGTGTAATGGCATACACCGCTTTACGCCCTAATACAGGAAAAACACGTACCGGTGATAAGTTTATTGAAGAAATATACATTTCGTATAATAATTCAGGTTCATGGACCGAGCCAAAAGTTGTTCCGCTTGCACATCAGTACAATGTGGGAACTGCAGGCATTTCTCCTGATGGACAAAAAATGTTAATCTTCATGGGAGGTGCCATGGATCCTGGAGGATTGTATCAGATCAACAAGGAAGGAGAAAACTGGTCAAAGCCAGGTTTGCTCACACCTACGATTAATACGCCAAAATACCTGGAGTCTACCGCGAGTATAACACCCGATGGTAAAACAATTTATTTCGCCACGGATCGCATGGGTGGTCAGGGCGGTCTGGATATCTACAAAACAATTTTGCAGGAAAATGGTACGTGGACTAAGCCCGTTAATCTTGGTCCTGAAGTAAATACTAAAGCCAATGAAGATGCACCGTTTATTCACCCGGATCAGAAGACGCTGTTCTTTACTTCTGATGGACATAACAGCATGGGTGGTCGCGATATCTTCATGACAAAAATGGTGGGTGAAAAATGGACCTCACCCGAAAACATGGGATACCCTGTGAATACGACAGCGAATGATAATTATTTCACACTCATTGCTGATGGTACCCGTGCGTATTTTTCTTCCGATCGCAAAGGTGGAAATGGTGGTCAGGATATTTATTATCTCGACATGCCTGCTGAATCTGCAAATATTCCGCTGACGATGATCAAAGGAAAAATTCTGAACGCGGAAACGGGCAAACCCATGCCGACCAAGATTTATTTGATTGATAACGATACACAAAAGAAACTTGATTTTGTTTACAATCCAGATCCTGTTACCGGAAACTATCTTGTTATACTGCCTCCGGCAAGAAACTACGATATGGTGATTGAGTCCGAAGGGTTTTTACCGTATACATTGAATATTAACATCCCGAATCAGTCTTACTTCTATGAATTGTATCAGCAAATCAATTTAAAAACGATTAAACAATTCGATGTGGTCGTGGGTCAGGAGGTTCAGGTAAAAAATGCATTTTATGATACCGATGGGGATATGAAAGCTGATCTTAGAAAGACGCATGAAGCCAATCTTGTACAAAGCGGAAACGTTGATGTTTATGACATGATGCTTGATCTGATGGCTGCACAGGACAAGGAGGGGATGAACTACCTGGTGGAACTGGTTCAAATGAAGGATCCTATTGAAGAAGTTAACTTCAATGAAAAAGAAAACGCCAACATTGAAACAGCCACACGTACTTACTACTACGATGAAAGCGACGAAAGTAAATTCGAACAAAAGAAAGTGGATGGTAAGGTAATTTTTTCGCTGCCTACATTTATGGTGAATGAGGAAGTAAAAAAGCAAAAAGAACAGGCGACAAAAAAATCATCTTATGATCAAAGTGCCCTGGCAAAATCAGCAAAAATATATTTTGATGCCGGTAAAAGTGATTTGAAATCACAATACAACGCTAAGCTGGAAGAAATACTGGTGGCGCTGAATAAATATCCTGACCTTGGTGTTGAAATCTCCGGGTTTGCATCTGCTGAAGGTTCTGAAGAAATGAACCGTGATATATCGAACAAGCGCGCCATTGCCGTTTTGGATTATTTTAATCACAAAGGCGTTGTGCGACGCAGGATTGTTGCGAAAGGGTATGGCGTTTCAAAGGATGAAGCCAGTACTAAAGAGGAAGGCCGCCGCGTAGAAGTACGTGTAGTAGACCTCAATCAACACGCAAGAGATTAGTGTAAGCGTATTTAATTTGGACTTCTTTCTTATTTGAAATGTCTTAGCCTTTTTTAATTGAGATGGCAATAACTCTTCCATGCTTTGAGCACCGTTCAATCGGCCATTAGAAATTTTAGGTATGGGCTAAAGCCCGAAATCTAACATCCACTTTATTTCAAATGCAAATAGAATATGGGCTTTAGCCCAACATTTCTCAATCCAATGTCAAATGATAACCTCGTACCTCGTCAAGGTAGCAACAGCGAACTATCGCCATAGCTTAAAAACCGATAATCCTTTTCCAGGGCTTCGCTATAAATTCTCTTCCAGCCTTTTCCAATAAAGGCGGCGACCAACACGATTAACGTTGATTCCGGTTGATGGAAATTTGTGATCAAACCTTTACAGATGCGAAATTTATAACCGGGCATGATATAGATGGCGGTTTCCCCTACAATGGTTTCGAGGTTATGCTGCTCCATATAATGCAGGATAGCAGTGAGCGCTTCTTCCTGCGGGGGGGCTTGTTTAGACGTGTAGGGATCACGTTGCGATATTTGAAATACAGCGTTAGGATTCTCCAATAGTTTTGCGCCAAACCAATACAAGCTTTCCAACGTGCGCATGGAAGTTGTTCCCACGGGAATGATTACTTTATCCTGCTGAAGCAGGTTCATTACATTCGATTTAGTAACCACTACCTGTTCCTGATGCATCACATGACGGGAAACATCTTCTGTTTTGATCGGTTGAAAAGTGCCAGCACTCACGTGGAGCGTTAGGAAGTCAACACTGACTGACCTGTCTTTCAGCGATTGAAATACTTCCGGCGTGAAGTGTAGCCCTGCCGTTGGTGCTGCCACAGCCCCATCGTTTTTAGAGTAAATGGTCTGGTAGCGTTCGCGATCTGACGTTTCAGCCTTTCGTTTAAGGTAAGGTGGGAGTGGCGTTTCTCCTGTAAAACTTAACACTTCAGCGAAAGCGCGCTTATCATCCCATTGAAAGCTGACCATGCCTGTTTCACGGTCGATTAACGTGGCGCGGAGATGCAGGTCGTTTGATCTGTATGTCAGTGTTGTATTGTCTTTCCATCGCTTTAAATTTCCAATGGTGCATCTCCATGTACAGCTACGGGTGCTGTTCATGGTCTCCACCAGGAGGGTAGAAGGTGTAACAGGATGAAGAAGAAAAATTTCAATATCTGCGCCAGTTTCTTTTTGAAAGTAAAGCCGTGCCGGAATAACTTTGGTGTTATTAAAATAGAGTGAGCTATTGGGCGGCAAATGCGTCGTAAGATTAAAAAACCGATCATGCTCAAGGATACCATTTTTATAAACCAATAGTTTTGATTGATCGCGGTCTTGCAATGGATAACGCGCAATCCGGTCTGCGGGCAGCGGATATGTATATGCTGAGATGCTGAATTCATCCATCTGGCAAAGGTAATGGCTGCAAGGGATGATTAATAAAATTTGTAAGGAGAATAAAATGCAAAACATATTGGCGTAACAAACTTATTTTTGTTTTTTACCACTTCATGAAGCTTCAGGCATCGTATTTCAAAAAGACATTCACTTTTGGTTTTAAAGCACGGACTTCACGCGGGCTAATGCGTGATAAAACGTCGTGGTTCATTCGCGTGTGGGATAAAGAAAATCCAGCAATTGCTGGAATTGGCGAATGCGGTCCCCTGCCAGGGTTAAGCCCTGAAGCGGGACCGGATTTTGAAGGCATTATCGAAAACGTAGTGAAAAGAATTAATGATTTCGATCGGATCGTTGAAGGCGAGGAGGCGTTTTATTTTCTTCTTCGTGAGGTTCTTTCCGGAGATTTTTCTTCCTTAAAATTTGCACTAGAAACAGCATGGCTTGATCTTAGGAACGGCGGTGTTAAACGCATCTACCACAATGGGTTTATGGAAGGACAACCCATCCCCATCAACGGCCTTGTCTGGATGGGTGATCTCGATTTTATGATGAGTCAGATCAACGAGAAAGTGGCCTTGGGTTTTCGTTGTATAAAATTGAAAGTGGGCGGATTGGATTTCGATCGCGAATGTGATATTCTCCGCTATATCCGTCAAAAATATTTTCGCGAAGATATCGTGATTCGTCTCGATGCCAATGGCGCCTTTAAGACCGATGATGTGTTGTACAAATTAAATCAGCTTTCCCAGTATAATATACATTCTATAGAGCAGCCACTAAAGCCGGGGCTTTTTGAGACGGCTGAGTTGTGTCGTAAATCTCCTATACCTTTAGCGTTTGATGAAGAGCTTATCGGTATAACAAAATACGAAGACAAAGTACGTTTGTTAACGACCTTAAAGCCGCAGTTCATCATTCTGAAACCCACGCTACACGGTGGTTTAAAAGAATGTAGTGAGTGGATAAGTATCGCAGAAAATCTTAAGATCGGATGGTGGATCACCTCGGCACTTGAATCCAATGTGGGGTTGAATGCAATCTGCCAGTTTACAGCCAATTACCCGGTTACATTGCCACAAGGCCTTGGTACAGGCATGATCTATGAGAACAACCTGAGCGCTCCATTGCGAGTCGAGAAGGGTACTATCCGTTATGATCCCGCTGGTGTATGGTACGATAGCGACGCCGAATAATTTAAAAAATTATTGAAGTTCCCTGAGCACTTCTTCCAGGTCTTTCTTCAGAGTTGTTTCACGAAGTGAATTGCGAATACCTTCAATCATGAAGTTCGGTACTTTCTCTCCCCGGCTTATCTTGTTTTTGATCTCTTTGATCATTTCAAGGGCATCGGTTTTATCACTGAAGTCCGCGTGGGCTTTTACATTGTTTTCTAATGCATCCCAAAGCGATATTATTTCAGGTTCAGCCTGGGTTACCGGAATCTCTTTCTCAACCTTTACCGGTTGTCGCTGACTGGATTTACGATCCATGCATGCATTAAATTGCGTTATAATTTCAGGTAAGTCGCGTTTAGACAATTCATTGTTCTCGATTTTTTCAACCACCAATGCACATTCGTCGAGAAATTTTTTCATGGTCTTCTTGAAACCCAGATTAGGAACTTCAGTTCCTGTACCGTCTCTTTTCGTAAGGAAAAGTCCATCATAACTCATCTGATTCTCTAACTGGTAAGCATACAACGAAAGATACCCGGGCTGAAGAAGTTTCATAAACGTATATCCATTCGGCCCTTTCACCGGATAATAGGTTTCATCTTCTGATGAAAAATTTTTAAGCTCGAAGAGTGATATGTATGTCTTTTTTTTATCCTTAGCTACCTGTATTTTCTTATCAGGTCCGTGCGTAAGAATTTTGATTTCACCGCGAATGGTATCGCCTTTGGTTGTAACAGCGTAGTCCTGGGCCTGAACACATTGATAAGCAAGCATGGCCAGCAGGAAAAGCAGGATGTGAATGATGGTAAAGCTTTTCATAAAATTTTCTTAATTTATTAAGAATAAAATAAAATCTATAAAGATTCGGAAGAACTTTTAAGTTTGACGAAACCGACGTTTAATCCGGCTTGGATTTGTTTTTTAGCCGTCCAGCATCTTTCAAGGCCCTGCTGAGGATCCATTCGATTTGTCCATTCGTACTTCGGAATTCATCGGCGCCCCATTTTTCAAGGGCCTTCAGCATTTCAGGGTCGAGGCGTAATACGAAAGGTTTCTTCTGCGCCATTTATATTTTCCTTTCAATTCGTATGCAATGATTCATCTTTACATGCACGATACTTTTGCTTGCAGATAAAAATAACGGCTTAAACGTTACAAAAAAGTGGTGACCTCTTATCTCAAGCATGATGAATTGTAAGTGCGTATTGTTAATGGTTCAGTGTTCCGGCGTTAACGATAGGGCTAACATCCTTATCTGAGCATAAAACCACCATCAGGTTGCTCACCATGGCAGCCTTGCGTTCTTCATCGAGCTCAATAATCTGTTGTTTAGCCAGGTTGTCGATGGCCATCTGTACCATACTTACTGCACCTTCCACAATTTTGAAACGTGCCGACACTACGGCTGTAGCCTGTTGTCTTCGCAGCATTGCACTCGCAATTTCGGGTGCGTAAGCAAGATATCCAATTCTTGCTTCGATCACATGGATGCCGGCGATGTCAAGCCTGTTTTTCAGGTTTTCTTCAAGTGCGTGATTTACTTCGTCGTAGCCTGAGCGTAACGTGATTTCTGAATCCGTGTCAAAATTATCATAAGGATACATCCCGGCTAATCGGCGCACCGCTGCATCGCTTTGAATACGAACAAAATTTTCATAGTTATCGACTTCAAATGCGGCTTTGAATGTATCGCGTACCTGCCACACCAGGATAACACCAATCTGTATCGGATTCCCGACTTTGTCGTTGACCTTGATCTTTTCACTATCGAAGTTTCGGGCACGCAAAGATATATTCTGTTTGCTGAAAAGCGGATTCGCCCAGAAGAAACCATTTCGTTTTACGGTTCCTTCATATTCACCAAACAAGACCATCACTTTAGATGAGTTGGGATTTACAAGGAAGAATCCCGGCATAAGCATCACGGCTAATCCCAATGGTAAAATAAAAACAGGATGTCGGGCCGCTGCTAAACCTGCAATGCCCAATACAAGGATGATAAAGATCATAAAGACCATCAGGTATCCTGAAATGGGCGAAAATTCTTTTTCATGTGTCCGCTCTTTTGGTGCTATCGTTGCCATAATGTTTATTTAGGTGATATTAAAATGATATCAATGTAATATATACACGCAAATCATATCAAACAAGTTTCACCTGAAGAAATATTTATTTTTGCATCGGTAGCGTTCATGGTTATTCACAATAAAAATATTGTACATCTTTGCCTGAATTATTTAATCGTGCACAAACTCATTCCATGATAAAGTATAATCCCAAAACGTGGTTTAATCTTATTTTTCATTCTTATAGTAGACAGGTACTTCGCACCTTGTTACCTGCACTGGGGTTTATGGCCGCATTTACCGCCGTGGTGTGTTATGTTATCCTTGATTTTATGGATTTGAAACCCAGTGATTTCCATAGCACGACAGTAGTGCATTCACTGCTTGGTATTGTGCTCGGTTTATTTCTGGTGTTCAGGACGAACACCGCCTATGATCGCTGGTGGGAAGGAAGGCGGTTGTGGGGAGCGCTGGTAAACAGCACCCGGAATTTTGCATTAAAACTAAACGCCTATATCAGCAAGGAAAACCATGATGATCGTGCCTGGTTTGCCTGTATGATTCCTAATTTTATTTATGCTACGAAGGAGCATCTTCGCAAGGGTGTGCAATTCGCGGAGCTCGAGGCGCCGGATGAAAGTTTTATTGAAGATCTCAAAAAAATAAAACACCGGCCGAATAAGATAGCAGCCATGATGTATGAACGTGTGAACCGACTCTACAGAGAAGGTGCGTTTACCGGCGACCATCTCATTAATCTTGATAAAGAGCTGAAAGATTTTATTGATTTTATGGGGTCTTGCGAACGCATTCGGAATACGCCCATTCCGTATTCGTACACGATGTACATTAAAAAATTTATCTTCATTTACATCATTACGCTTCCTTTTGGTTTTATCTCTACGTTTGGTTATTTCACCATTGCCACGGTGATTTTGGTTTCTTTTGTTTTATTGAGCGTTGAGCTTATTGCAGAAGAAATTGAAGATCCTTTCGGTCGTGATATTAACGATCTTCCCACGGATGAACTGGCGGGAAGAATTCGCGAAAATGTGAAAGAGATTTTATTATAATCAGAGAAAATCGATATCCACGTTAAGCGGATATCGCATCAGATAACGCAACGCCTGCGGTACAGTAAGATCCTGAAAGAGCACTTGATACAGCGTGGTTGTTATGGGCGCCTTTACCTTGTAGTAGTCGGCGCATTTTTTGGCAATCCTAACCGTGTTAATACCTTCAGCAATTTCGTCGGTACTTGCCAGGATGTCTTGTAAGGTTTCACCTTGTGCGAGGCGGTAACCTATTGTAAAATTCCGGCTAAGCGAACTATTACAGGTGGTAACCAGGTCACCTACTCCGGCAACGCCGAGAAAAGCTGTTGTGTTTCCACCTAACGCCCTTCCCATATAAACCATTTCCACCATACCGCGACTCACCAGCAACCCCTTTGCATTTTCGCCATAACCTAAACCACTTAATGCTCCGGCTGCAATTGCAATTACGTTTTTGAGTACACCGGCAAGTTCTACACCAACCATGTCGTTGTTACCATACACCTGGAAATGATTATTGCGAAGAAGTTTTTTCCCGAGGTTGATTACTTCATTAAAATGACTGGCAATAACAGTGGCTCCAGGCTGGCCTGCCGCAAGTTCTTTACTAAGATTAGGCCCGGCGAGACAGCCCACACGAATGGCCACACTTTCCTCGCGGATCACCTCACTCATGGTTTTTACCTGGCTGCGATTTAACGCTGTTACAGTCTCGAGCGTTTCTCCTTCCGGTAATTGAATATCAAATCCTTTTGTACCGTGAATGAGTATGTGGTATGGATGAAGATACGGCGAGAGTTGTCGCATCATGCTCCTGAAATGCAACGAAGGAACGATGGGGAAAATAACATCGCAAGATTGGGCAACAAGTTGAAGGTCGTTGGTTGGGGTTACGCGTTCATTCATGACATGGCCGCGATTTTCCCGGTGTTCGAGAATACGCCCAATGACTTTTGGATCACGTGCATAAAGTAATACCGGGCGATGTTGTGCGAGCAAATTGGCAACTACACTACCAAAGTTGCCTGCACCGATCACGCCAACCGGTTTATGATCAGACAAACTTTTCGAGGTCATAGCCTACCAGTCGGTTATGGTAATAATATAATGTGTTAAAATCCTGTGTGATGACATTCCCTTCCTTGTTCAATAAAAGCGGACGTTTAAGATGGAAGATGCCCACGTTCTCCAAGCCATGCCGTATCACAAGGTCAATTTCTCCTTTCAGGTGCGTGGCATGATTCACTTTCTTCTCTTCTTTTAAGATATAAATCTGCTTGCGTACCCGCTTACACGCTTCGCGAAATTCTTCGTAGGGAATCACCTCATCTTCTTCCGGTAAACGCAACAATCCAAAGAGATCCAGCTTCGAATGTTTTTTCTGAAGCATTTCAAAAGCAACAAAAGCGACAAGGTGGCTGGCGAAAACACGGTTAATCCGATGATACTCTGATACAATACGCTGGCTCAGCATTCTGGTATATTCGTCTTCACGCTGTTTGTCGATTGTGATTCCACCCTGGCTGATAAAATAGTCACGCGGGTTAATGATTCTGCCATTCGCATCCAGGCTGTTACCTTCATCATCAACATAATTGCCCATTACATCGAGACCAGGACCAATTGAAACAGAGATATTGGATCCCTTTGTAAAGAACTTGAAAAGAAACTGTAGCAACTGCCAGCTACCGTATTTGTCCTGTTCAGGCAGGTAACGGTCCTGACCTTTCACCGATAAATAATCATCAATCAAATCCGGTGCCTCCAAAACAAAATGATAATTCAGCGTAACCGGAACGACAAATATTTTTCTTACCTCTTTGCCAGCCTCACTTTCCAGGTAGAGGTTGCGCTGTGCTTCAATGGTTGAGCTTAACAAACCGAGCTTAAGCTGTTTCTCCAGCAAACCTGCGCGTGAACGTGTTCCGCCCGGAAAAAATATGCTGTGTGCGCCTTTCTGAATAGCCAGTGTTGAATATAATTTGAGCGCCTCAAGGTAAGGCAGATTTTTTTTTCTGCGGTCTACCTTGTAGGCACCGAGGCTGTTCATGAAGTAAGCAAAGATCTTAATGTTGAAAAGATTAAGTCCTGCTCCGTAGATAAAAGCCGGTAAGCCCAGCGAATGAATTATCCATCCGATAAGAATCGAATCCAGATTGCTGAAGTGCGTGGGTACCATAATCACGGTTCCCAGTTTCGCGAGGTTGCGTAACTGCTTAACTTTTCCAACAATATGGATCTTATCACGAAGTGTATAACGGTTACGAAAGAAAGCGCCGAACTTCTTAACACGTGCGCCATTCAGCAACCGGCCAAACCAAAACTTTACGATCTCACGTGTAAGCCTGTAAGATGAAGCTTTAAAATTTCCGGCAATCTCATTGGCATAACGCCATACAATGCGGTAGAGAATATCATCTGCTTTGGCCTGCGTTTCTTCCTGACTTTTGCCGGCCAGGTCCACCAATTCCTCTTTCACGCCAGTCCAGAAACTTACTTCGTCAGCAGGGTCAACGCGCCACCGGTTTCGCTTCATGCGTTGCTGTTCCCGGTACACAGTGGTTTCGAGTTCGTCTGTTAATTGCTTGGTTGTTGGGCGCAGTTCTTTAACACGTGCAAAAGTTTTTTGTGCAACCTCCTCAATGAATTCCTTCCTGTTTTTACTGAGCTGGTAAACAGGCCAGTCGGGTATACCCTGCAGGATAGGCTTATACTTTTTGTTCTTATTTTTCTTTTCTACGAAATCCATCCGGGGTGCAAAATAATATAAATTCTCTCATTCATGGCTTTGTAGCAGCGATTCTGAAGAAGTATGCGCACTATTCTGATGGACGATCATCCAGGCGAAGCAGCGCATCTTCGAGTGATTTAGCCATGTTTTGAAACCGGTTAAGACATTCCGCGATAAACGGTTCATCCAGCAAGGCGGGTAAATCAGCCTCACGCATGATGTCATACTCATTGATTTTGAAAGTTTGTTCCAATAGACCGTTTTCCAATTTGATCAGATACCGGTTGTTCCACAAAAAGATCGTGATCTTACATTGTGGATGAGTAATTTCACCAACTACACGCATACCTTATTAGTCGTTAATGCGTAAAAATAGAGAAGAAGTTCGAGTCGGTGAAACAATTTGATATCACCAGTAAGAAGGCTTGAAAGGTTGACAGACTAAAACTACCGGCCTGGTTTTTCTACTGGCCCGGTCAGTTTTTCTTTAACATCATGAAGTTCGCGCTCCAGGTTTTTATAGACAGAACTACTGTTGAGGTGATCGGATTTCATCTGACGGATAAGTTGCTGAAGTTCGAGCTCGCGTTGACGCAACGCTTGCTTCAATGCTTTAACATTCAGGTTCATGATAACGAATAGGTTCGGTTAGGTTCGGAATAATCGGCGCAAATATAGTAATTGACCCGTAACAGGAGCCGAGCCATGGTTTTTTATCCCTGAAACTGAAGGAATATAGAATTTTATCGTGGTCCTTTCAACCATAGGCTTGTACAGAGTGTCCATGATAAAAGCGGATTTTTGTCCATGGAAACACCTGCTGGGTTAAAAAATGATCACTTCATCCCTTTTTAGTAAATTTTTTCATGCTTTATAAATAATTTACGCTGGCTTACCGTTTTATTTAAACGTAATTTTCAGCATCCAGGAACAAGATTTTATATCTTACATATCATTAGAATTAATTAAACTGCTTCAAGGTGCGCACTGCTCAAAAAGTTATATTTTCTGATCTCTTCCGGTTCATTGCATCTTTTCACGGCTTGTATTTTTTGTTTTGCATGGCGTTTGTGTTTTCAAACAGTACAGAAGCCAATGCAACACACCTTCGGGCTGGGCAGATCACCGTTACACGCGACGCGCAATGCAGCAGAAAGGTGTTTGTTAAAATTGAAGTATGGACCAATACCGTTGGAACAAACGTACTGTTCGGCGGAGACCAGGACTATGTTGACTGGGGTGATGGTTCAACACCGTTAAAGTTTCCGCAGATACCGAATCAGGTAAAAACCGAATTGAACCCGGATGGAAGTGTGGCCTACGCTTACATCGAACTAACACACACCTATAACGGAATTGGTACTTACATTATAAGTTATCGCGAGCCGAATCGCAATGAAGGGGTGCTCAATATGGATCGGTCTGTAGAAACTACGTTCTATCTTGAAACACAAATCAAAATTGATCCCTCTATTGGCTGTAACGAGTCTCCTTATTTAAGCATACCACCGATTGACCGCGCTTGTCCCGGTGTAGCGTTTACACACAATCCCGGCGCTTACGATCCTGATGATGAAGATAGCTTGTCGTATGAAATGGTGGTTCCTTTTGCCGACAGAAATACAGAAGTGCTCAACTACAGGGATCCAAACAGCGCTCAGTTTTACACAAATTTTAACAATGGTAATGAAGCGCAAAACGGGCCTCCAGAGTTTAATATTGATTCTGTTACCGGAACCATTACCTGGGATGCTCCCGGAGCAGTAGGGGAATATAACATTGCCTTCCATGTGGTGGAATGGAGAAACCGGGATGGTATATGGCGAAAGATCGGCTATGTGCGGCGTGATATGCAGATCATTGTTGAAGACTGTGATAATGAAAGACCAGATCTTGAAATTCCGCGAGACACATGTATCGTGGCAGGAACCAGTTTAACAGATGTTGAAATCATTGGTACAGACCCTGATGGTGATAATGTACAGGTTGAAGCATTCTCACAAATTTTCGATGCCGGGTTTCCTTCATTTGCTTCATTAACACCTGTAACAGGATTTCGCCCTTCACCAGCAACTTCTTTATTTAACTGGACTACCAATTGTAATCACGTACGATTACGTCCTTACGAAGTAGTGTTTAAGGTTACTGATAACCCCGGCAACGGCACGCGCCTGGCCACCTACAAGACATGGGCAATTACGGTAGTGGCGCCGAAACCGATTTGGGAACCTGCTGTAGTAAATGCTGCAGAACGAAGTGTGGCGCTCGAGTGGCAACCTTATATGTGCCAGCAAGCTACAACCATGCAAATCTGGCGCAAGGTAGAGGGAACAGACTTTCAGCCGGAGAATTGTGAAACAGGTATGCCTGAATATCTTGGATATGAATTAATTCAGACGGTTCCCATAAGCGATGCAAATGGTCCGGTTACAACATTTACAGACACGAACAACGATCAAGGGTTGTCACCGGGTGCACGTTACTGTTATCGGCTTGTCGCTGTATTTCCTGGTCCGAAAGGCGGAGAAAGTCTGGTGTCAGACGATATCTGTATCGAACCTTTTGATATTAATGTGCCACTCGTAACGAAAGTTTCTGTTGAACGAACAGATCCGTCATCAGGTGAAATCCGGGTAGCATGGTTTCCTCCGACAGATTTAATCGCTACACCAGGGCCGCATAACTTAACATACTCCGTTTTCCGCGGAGAGGGTTTTCAACGCACAAGCGCGGTAGAGATCGCTACTAAAATTACAGGACTGGAGATCGTAGACCAGTCACTCGATACAGAAAACAAAATTTACAATTACACCATCGATATTTATGACAATGATGTATTCATGGGTACATCGGCCGTGGCTTCATCTGTGCGTCTGGAAGCAGAATCACAATTTGAAAGGATACGATTAACGTGGAGTGCGAATGTACCCTGGTCGAACCAGATTGCAGGATACCCGACACACATCATTTATCGTGGACCCGAAAACGCAGCCGATGATGAACTGGTACAGATTGCAACAGTAGATGTAACACAGCAAGGTTTTGAATATATTGATGAAGGCCCGCTCGACGACGACCTCGTGTATTGTTATAAGATCGAAACGTTTGGTGGTTATGGCAATGACGATGTACCCGAGCCATTACAGAATTTTTCACAAAGGCTTTGTGCAAGGCCGGGAGATAGTATTCCACCATGTAAACCGCTCGCCATCATGCCCAATAACAACCGGTGTGAAGATTACGTCAATGATGCATCAACGTGTGGAAATAACGTTTTCTCCAATACGATTCAATGGAGCAGGCCCACCGATGAATGTGGTGATGACATTTCATATTACAATATTTATAGTTCGAGCTCTCCTAACGGTACATGGAACTTGTTACAGGGCAACGTGCGTGATACGTTCTACATTGATAATGTGAAGCAATCGTTTAAGCGATGTTACCGCATCACTGCGGTAGACAGGACATTAAATGAAAGTGAAATGAGTGATCCAATCTGCGTGGATAATTGTCCGTATTATGAACTTCCAAATGTATTCACGCCAAACGATGATGGCTGCAACGATGTGTTCAGTGCTTATCGCGAATTCAACCTGGGTGAAAATGGTGAAGGTTGTGGTATGGTGGAAGGCGTGGAAGCACGGTGTCCAAGGTTCGTTATAAGTGTTGTCTTTCATGTTTACAACCGCTGGGGGAAAGAAGTGTATAATTATGAATCAGGCGGAGAAAATACCATTTACATTAACTGGGACGGACGCGATTCTAACGGCAGCGAACTTTCTACCGGTGTATATTACTACATCGCTGAGGTGAACTTCGATGCAATTGACCCAAAGAAAAAATTCCAGACGATCAAAGGATGGGTGCATTTGATCCGCGGTGAACAGTGATCCTCATATATTGATCCTTTTCGATGGTGTATGTAATCTCTGCAACGCAGCAGTAAACTTTATTATCAAACGGGATGCGGCGGCTAAATTTAAATTTGCTTCCCTGCAATCCAATCGCGCAAAGTATGAATTAAATCGCTTCAGATCAGGCGAGAATACATTACACAGTGTAATTCTTATCGACGGTGATACGATTTATAAAGAAAGCGATGCTGTACTCAGAATCGCGGCTGAACTTGGGATGCCCTGGTCCTTTTTTCGGATATTTAAAATCCTTCCACGCAAGTTCAGGAACGCTTTATATAACGTGCTGGCCCGGAACCGCTACCGCCTGTTTGGCCGCAAATCCGAATGCATGATTCCAACACCAGAACTAAAATCTCGTTTTCTTGATCAGTGATAATAGCAGGTAGATTTATTTGCTTTTCTTTATTTTGCGGGGAGATTAACCCAATTACAGATGAAGGCTTATGTATTTCCCGGACAGGGTGCACAATTTACCGGAATGGGTAAAGACTTGTACGACACCAATCCTAAGGCAAAAGCGCTGTTCGAAGAAGCAGATGATATTCTTGGTTTTAAACTAACAGAAGTCATGTTCAACGGTACGCCCGATGAACAGAAGCAAACCAATGTTACACAACCTGCGGTTTTTGTGCATAGCGTAGCCGTTGCGTTGTGCAGTGATTCTTTTAACCCAGATATGGTGGCAGGCCATTCACTGGGCGAGTTTTCAGCACTCGTTGCAAATCAGGCGTTGTCATTTTCTGATGCGCTTATCCTTGTTTCAAAGCGCGCTGCTGCGATGCAAAAGGCTTGCGAAAAAAATCCATCGACCATGGCGGCTATTCTCGGACTGGATGATAAAGTGGTAGAAGAAATTTGTGCGTCTATTGAGGAGGTTGTGGTAGCTGCCAACTACAATTGCCCTGGCCAGTTGGTGATATCCGGTTCATTAAAAGGTGTAGAAATTGCATGCGAAAAAATGAAGGCTGCCGGCGCGAAACGTGCTTTGCCACTTCAGGTAGGCGGAGCATTTCATTCACCACTCATGGAACCTGCACGTGAAGAGCTCGCCGCTGCTATACAGCATACACAGTTCAATAATCCGGCTTGTCCGATATACCAGAATGTGAACGCATCGCCTTCTGTTACCGTAAGTGATATTCAAACAAATCTTATTGCACAGTTAACGGCACCTGTACGGTGGACGCAATCCGTTCAACATATGGTGATGAATGGTGCGCAGACTTTTATTGAATGCGGACCAGGAAAAGTATTGCAGGGCCTTGTGAAGAAAATTGCTCCGCAGGCGGAGGCGTATAGCTTATAACTATGGCGTGACTTCTTCTGCCGAAAGCGGATCGGAACAAACGTCGAGTAGGGTATTGATTGTGTTGTTTAGAACAGGATGCGTTTGTTCACCGGCAAGCTCCGCAAGCGGCACCAGCGTGAATCGTCGGTTTTCCAGTTGCGGATGCGGAATTGTTAAATGGTTTGTTTGTATCACTTCATCCTGATAAAATAAAATATCAAGGTCGATCAGGCGCTCACCCCATTTAACAATTCTTTCACGGCCCATTTGTTTTTCAATGTCAAGCAAGGCGGAGAGCAGGAGTTCCGGGCTAAGCGAAGTTTCAATGCGAATGACCTGGTTCATAAAATAAGGCTGATCCGTTTTTCCCCATGCGGCAGTTTTATAGACGGATGACGTTTCGATAATTTGAGCGATGGCCGCAATGTGGTTCAGCGCCTGTTTCAAATTGCTCATCCGGTCGCCAAGGTTTGAACCCAGTAAAATAAAAATCCCAGTCATGGAGGTAAATTAAACTCTGCAAACATACTTTTTTTATTCAACCCCGTATTTGCGTATTTTACCACGAAATCACTTTTATGAATTTTTTTAAGACGTTTCTCGCTGCTTTCCTTGCCCTGCTCGTGTTTTCGATGGTGGGATTTGTTTTCTTTTTGATTGTCGTGATCGGAGGAATCGGCAGCCTTACGGAGGAAACAAAAGTTGCTGTAAGCGAGAAATCGGTGCTTCATCTCAAACTCGATGGGCCCATTACGGAATTGCAACAGGAAAATCCATTGGAAGGATTGCCAATCCCGGGTGGTGATGAAAGAAACGTTGGCTTATTGCAACTCAAACGCGCCATCGCAGAAGCGAAAGGCGATCCTAATATAAAAGGCATTTACCTTGATGTATCGTATATCCAGGCCGGCTTTTCAACGTTGGAAGAAATCCGCGGATCACTCATCGATTTCCGCGAAAGCGGAAAATGGGTCGTTGCTTATGGAGAGGTAATGTCTGAAGGCGCCTATTACCTGGCTACTGCAGCCAATGATATTTTTATGAACCCCGAGGGAGAAATAGAATTTAACGGATTGACGCTTACGGTTTCTTTTTTCAAACGCCTGTTTGACAAACTGGAGATCAAACCACAGGTATTTCGTGTAGGTGAATTCAAAAGTGCTGTTGAGCCGTTCTTGCTGGAAAAAATGAGCGCCGAGAATGAAACACAATTAACTTCGATGGCGAATTCAATTTATGATCATGTATTGGGCAACATTGCTTTAGCACGACAAGTGCCCCACGAAAAGCTCGAAGAATACTCGGATAAAATGATGGTGCGCAACGCGGCCATTGCCAAAGACCTCGGCCTCATCGATGATCTTTTCTATGAAGACGTTTTTTTGGATACGCTGCGTAACCGCTTATCGCTGGAAGCAGATGCAAAGATCAGCTTTGTAACGTATAACCAGTATCGTAAGAGTTATGCTGAACTTGAGAGCGCCACCCATGAAGTCGCTGTGATTGTTGCGGAAGGAACCATTATGCCAGGTGAAGGCGATCAGAGTAACCAGGTGATCGGGGCCCAAACTTTTATTGAAGAACTGCGCAAAGCGGTGAAGAGTGATAAGATAAAAGCCATTGTAGTCCGAATAAATTCTCCCGGTGGAGAATTTCGCGCTTCAGATATGATGTGGCGCGAGATCCAGGTAGCACGGAAAAAGAAACCGGTGATTGCATCCATGTCTGACTATGCGGCATCCGGCGGATACTACATGGCCATGGGATGCGATACCATCGTAGCACAACCTAATACTATCACAGGGTCCATCGGTATCTTCGGGATGATGTTTGATATGAGTGACTTCCTGGGCAATAAGATTGGAATTACCTTCGATGAAGTGCGCACCGGTGAGTTCGGTGATATGTATACAGTATCCCGACCGTTGACAGAAGCAGAGCGTAACTACTGGCAACGAAACCTGGAAGAACATTACGAAACCTTTACAACAAAAGCAGCTGAAGGAAGAAACTTACCTGTGGATGATATCCTGGCTGTAGCTTCAGGTCGCGTGTGGACAGGCAGTCAGGGTAAAGAGCATAAGCTTGTGGATGTGGAAGGTGGTTTCGATGATGCTGTGCGTATTGCCGCGGAGGCTGCAGGTGTAAGGGATGACTACCGTGTGAGATTTTATCCGGAACAAAAATCATTTTTCGAGCAATGGCTTTCCGAAAGGGGAGAAGCTGCGGCACAGGCTGCAATCAAAGCGGAGTTAGGCGAATATTATGGTTATTATCAGCAATTGCAACAACTGAAAACATACCAGGGATCGCAGGCACGATTGCCATTCAGAATTACGCTGGAATAAACGCGATTCTTTTTGATTTACATTTACAAGGAAGGGAAGACTTTAATATACTATGACACCAATCAGAACCAACTGGACAAGAGAAGAGATTTCAACCATTTATAATTCGCCTGTACTGGACCTTATTTACAAGGCAGCAACCGTACACCGCGAATACTTTGATGCACAAGAGGTACAGGTTTGTACTTTACTGAGTGTAAAAACCGGCGGATGCCCGGAAGATTGTTCGTACTGCCCGCAGGCAGCGCGTTATCATACCGATGTAAAAGTGCAGAAACTCATGGACGTGAAAGAGGTGATTGATAAAGCGGTGGAAGCAAAAGAGAATGGCAGTACACGCTTCTGCATGGGTGCAGCATGGCGTGAAGTACGCGACAACCGCGACTTCGATAAAGTACTCGATATGGTAAAAGGCGTTAATGCCATCGGTCTTGAAGTGTGTTGTACACTGGGTATGCTTACGCATGATCAGGCGGAGAAACTAAAAGCTGCAGGGTTATACGCTTACAACCACAACCTCGATACCAGCAAAGAATTTTATGGCGATATCATTTCCACACGCACGTACGATGACCGTCTGGAAACACTGGAAAATGTACGCAATGCAAAAATTTCGGTTTGTTCCGGCGGTATTATCGGTATGGGAGAAGGCGAAGCAGATCGTATTGGCATGTTGCACACCTTGGCAACTTTGCCCGAACACCCGGAGTCAGTTCCGGTGAATGCATTGGTACCTGTTGAAGGAACCCCACTGGAAGACCAGGACAAGGTTTCTGTATGGGAGATGGTGCGCATGATTGCCACGGCACGTATCATCATGCCCAAAGCCATGGTACGCCTTTCCGCAGGCCGTGTACGCATGACATTGGAAGAACAGGCATTGTGCTTTATGGCCGGAGCCAACAGTATTTTTGCAGGCGATAAATTACTCACGACACCGAACCCTGGTGTTGTGCAGGATAAAGAAATGTTTCAGGTGTTACAGTTAAAGCCCAGGGAATCTCACAAAGAGCGTGTGCCCGTTGGTATTTAACATAGTGAAGCTTTCATAGAGAACCAAGGTTGCTGATTAACGGCAACCTTTTCTTTTTGATTTGTATTTATTTATTTATCTTCATTAATCGTTTTATGAAGAAGTTATTTCCTTTTGTAGTAATCCTGTTTTGTAGTTCAACCAGTATTCATGTTTTTGCCCAAACAAGAGCGATTGATTCGTTGAAAGCTTTATTAAATAGTACAAAGGGAGATGAGCGGTTTGATGTCCTGGATGAAATTATTTATTTATCACAGATAACAGATGTTGAGTTAGCTATTAAATGTGCGGATGAAGCATATCAGCTTATTCCAGAACTTCTCGATAGTTCAAAAATTGCTCGGGCGTATCGGTTTAAAGCACATTTTTTAATAGGAATGAACAGGGAGAGTGAGGCTTTGCCTTTTTTAGATAGTGCTTTGGCGATTTCATGTAAAATCGATAATTATTACGAGATAAATTTTTTAAATAATTTGTTTGGATTGGTTTATACCTTTCAGGGTGAGTACGGATCAGCCCTTAAAAGTTTCTTTAGCGCAACGCGCCTATTACGTAGTGATGAATCAATACGCTTGAGTAATTTACAAAATAATATTGGCGTTGTTTTTTACAAACTAGGGAATAATAGAAAAGCTATTACTTATTTTGAAGACGCCCTCGAGATTCGAAAGAAAGAAGGAAGTCATTCCGATACACAAACTTTACTCATTAATATCGGATTAGCATATTCCCAACTCAGGGACTACGAGCAAGCCCGCAACTATATCAATCGTGGGCTGATTTCATGTAAAATAAATTGTGAACAAATAAAAATACAGGGAGAGTTCGCCTTGGGATTAACTGAATTTAAGCGTGGTCTTATTGTGGCTAGCGAACCCAATTTTAAAACTTCTCTTAAGTTCTCTCGGAGAATGAAAAACAATCGATTCATCATTGAAAATTTGGTCTACCTGGCTCGGATATATATTGAAAGGGGTCGATTCGATTTATCGAAAGAGGCATTGCAGGAAGCAGAGAAATGCTCAATTGAACACAACTTTAATGAATTGCTATTGGATACATACAGGGTCTTCCTTTCAATGTATGGCAAGCAAGATAATTTGATAGAGCTGTCAAATTATTACATAAGACACAACGCCTTGCGGGAGCAGTTGCATGGTCGCGAATTACTTCAGCAAATTTCGGTATTTCAGGTAGATATGGAGCATGAGGCCAACCTAAAAACCATTGCAAATCAAAAACAAGTAATAGGCCTGCAGAACGATTCACTTCGTCAGGAGCAGCGGATTTATTATGGAATTTCAGTATTGATCGTTTTGATTGTATTAATTTTTTTGCTGCTTTCGGGGAGAAGTGTTCAAAGGAAAGAGATCAAAGAACTGTTAGAGGAACGAATTAGCCAACGGATGGAATATCTCGAACGAAAGGCGAGGCAGCTGGAGACAATCAAAATTGATTTAACTGAAAATGCAGATAAGCGATTCGGAGTTGTATCTCGACTACTCGATGAACTCCAGGATGCTGGTACAGACCACCCTGTGCAATATAAATTTCAGCTCCGTTCAACAATCACTCAAATGAGGTTTGTTTTTGATTCGATAGAGGTACTACAAGAATCAGGTAAGTCAAGAAAAAGTTAGGGTTAGGCAATAGTTTGCTTTAAGAATTAATAGCCTTATTGCATTTTTTATTTACTTTCAAACAACCGTTACAAGCACCCATGCGATCTCTTTTTAGCTACATTTTCTGCTGTAGTATCACATTCAGTGTTTGCGCACAAACATCTCAACTTGATTCATTGAATTCTTTGTTAGATGGTAAGAAAGGAGATGAACGATTAATTAAATTATATGAGATCGCCTCTAGCGTTCAGAGTACTAATATTCCATTGGTTAATTTATGCGCGGATGAAGCCCTTCTGATAATTCCTGAACTTTCAGATAGCCTTAGAATTAAAGCATATAAAGCGAAAGCTTTTGCCCTGTTTTTCAGTAATAAAGAAACCGAAGCGGTTCCTTTATTATTGAAGGGCTTGGAGATTTCCCGCAGGATTAAGTCTGACCGGGAAACGGGTTATCTCTTAAATTTTTATAGTGTCATCTGTATTTCAAAAGGGGAATATGGAAAAGCGCTCGAGTATTTATTTGATTCGATTAGCTTTGAAAGATTGAAGAACGAAGAGTTGAGACCCAGGTATACGAATATTGGACTGATTTATTATAAAGTTCAAAACACACAAAAATCAATTGATTTTTATAGAAAGGCTTTGTCTGTTATTGATCGGGGCGACAGTCAATATGGAATTTTATTGATTAATGCAGGACTTTCATATTTTCAGTTCAATGAATATTCAAAAGCAATTAGTTATATCGAACGCGGTTTAGGATCATGTAAGAAAAATTGTGCGAGAACAAGAATACAGGGTGACTTTGCGCTTGGTTTCGGTAATTATCGCATGAAGAACTTCAAAGCAAGTGAGACTTATTTAAATAGTTCGTTAGCACTATCACTTCAAACGAATGATCCTCGCTTTACCTCGGAGAATTTGGTTCTTTTGGCGTACATATACCTAGAGACAAATAGGCTGGATCTTGCCGAAGAAGCGTTGCGGAAAGCTGAGAAGATTTGCATGGAATTTAATTTAAAAGAATTGTTATTAGCGACATACGACGGTTTCATTTCTTTCCATGAAGAGCGTAATAATTTTTCGGAGTTGTTAAACTACTATGTAAAATACAATGCGCTGCTGGAAAAGTTGCGTGGCCGTGAGTTACTTCAACAAATTTCTGTTTTTGAAGTTGATATGGAGCATGAGGCAAACTTAAAGACCATAGTGCATCAAAAGCAGGTATTAAGTCTGCAACAGGAATCGCTTGTTAGGCAACAGAGGATTAATTATGGCATTTCTTTATTGATTCTTCTGGTTGCCGTAATCCTTTTACTTTTATGGAGACGGAATATTCAACGGAGAAAAATTAAGGTATTGCTGGAACAACGAATTGTGCAGCGAACCGAATACCTAAATAATAAAAGGCAGTTAATCTTGAAATGTAATGATGATTTAATAAAGTTAGTTCAGGCACGGCAGAGTAAAATTTTGAGACTTGCCGCTAAAATTCAACGTGAAAACTTTCATGGATTTTCTCAGCGTAATTATGACATTGAGATTAGATCAACAGCTAATCGACTTCAGGATCTCTCATGCACGGTCTTGAATCTTCATTCTTCGGCGTTGTATTAATCTATCCTTACGTTTGATCGTCAGGGCTAAAATCGGCGCCAAACAAACTTGAACTATAAATTCTTTTTTATTTCGCTAGTCTTTTTTTATTTTCAACGAGCCGTTAGACGAAAACATGAAGTTTAATTTACAATACGATACGTTGTTGTGGTATTTTTCCCAGTGTTTGCGCACAAACATCTCAGCGCGACTTATCAGTATAAGGATGCGTAAAATGATCATGCATGAGATCGCGATTCAATCCAGTTATTTTAATATTCGTAGGCCATCACTCATATGAAGCAGAAAATTTTTATTTCAGTTCTATTTGTCATTTTAGTCACTCCCATGTTTGCCCAAAATGATGAGATCGATTCCTTGACGAAGAAGCTGGAACGTTCCAATGAACAAGCTAAAGGGGATCTGCTTAATGCGCTTGCGTTAGCGTGGGTGAAGGTTGACACGGCACAAGCGCTTGCCTTTTCAGATTCGTCAATTGCTGCTGCATTAAAAAATAACGACAGTCTGAAATTTGTTAAAAGCACCTTACAAAAGGCGCTGGTTTTGCGTCGTATGGAGAAATTTCACTTTTCTAAAAATTTGATATCAGCAATTATACCAGTTGCCGACAGGAATAAGAGTGATGAACTTAGGCATCTTTTTAATGTGCAGGGTGTAAACTATACCGATTTAGGGAATTATGCCAAAGCCCTGGAGTTTCATTTAAAGGCACTCGTGCTCAACGAGTCAAAAGATAGTAAGACCGATATAGCACGGTCTTATTTTAATATTGGTCTTGTTTACTATAAACTAAAAAATATCGACAAGACACTGGAGTACTATCAAAAGGCACTTCAGTTAAAACAGCAATTGAAAGAAACAACTGGCATGGACTTGCTATTAATCAATATGGGACTGTGTTATGGTGATCATAAAGAATTTTCGAAAGCACTAAAATATATCGAAGATGGCCTTTCTTCCTGTAAAGCGTCATGTTCGGAGAAAGTAAAAATTACCGGCGAGTGGGGCTTAGGCGCGACGTATTATAACATGGATGACAAAGATAATTCTTTGAAACATTTAAATCGATCGTATGAACTGGCTGTAGCAAACAATGATAACCGGTATCAGGCAGAAAGCCTGTTGTATTTGGCAAGATTGTATCTTGATGGTGGAAAAATAAAATCGGCTGAATCAGCTTTAGCAATTTCGGAGGAGATTACCTTAATATATAGTTATAACGAATTGCTGTTGGATGTGTATCGCCAGTTTGCAACATTATATACTCAGTTGAAGGACTATAAAACGGCCACTGATTATCAAGCCAAATTCGTCGCGCAGCGCGATAAACTTTACGGAGAGGAATTGCTTCATCAGATTGCTGCTGTTCAGGTGGAGTTTGAAGAAAGGCACCAGGTGAAAAAGATTCAGGAGCAAAACGAGTTGATGGCGCTTCAGGAGCATACGTTGAAGCAAGAGCGAATTGTTAATGTGGTTATCGGTATAATATCAATTCTCTTGTTGGTTGTACTGGGATTGCTGTATAAGAACTATCGCACAAAAAAGCGAATGAATCAGGAGCTTGATCGCCTCGTGCAGGAAAAAACTGCAGACCTGGAGCGACAGCATGAGCAACTTTACGAATCGAATTTAAAGCTAGCCAGTTTCGTACAGGATACAGCGGGACAATTCAAGGCACCGCTATCCACCCTACGTGGAATCTGTTACCTGGGAAAAAAGGAACTGACAGACGCGGAGGACCTCGCACAGTTGGAGGTGATTGAGAAAACTGTTGAGGAGATTTCGAAAGTTATTGAACCACTAAGCAACGGTTCGTTAACAGGTGATATATTAAAGGAGAGTCATTGAATTATGTTGGGGATAATTGTTTAGGCGACTGACAAGTGAATAAAGCATTCTTGATTTGTGTGGTTATTAGCGGCTTTCTTGTAAACGAGACAAAGGCTCAATCTTCAAAGATTGATTCATTGAGGTTATTATTGCCATCGGCAACGGGAGATTTACGATTGGATGTGCTTCATGCTCTAGCTGTTGAATTGGTTACTTATGATACCCATTTAGCGATACCTGTTGTAAATGATGGAGTTCGATCCATTGATCAAGCCAATGATAGTGCCAGGATTGTACGGGCCTACCGAGATAAAGGGCATCTTCTTAGTTTTCATGGCAAGTATGATAGTGTTATTGTCTTATTTAAATTCGCGCTTGCGATTGCGAGAAGGAATAAGGTAGATGAAGAAGTAAATCGAATGTTAAATTCGCTTGGAATTGCATATACTTATTCCGGTAGATATGGAGAGGCGTTACAGTATTTTTATGAAACTTTGCTAATACGTCAATCCATTGGAATGGAAACATGTACAGTTTATAACAATATTGGATTTTCGTATTATAAATTACGTGAGAATAAAAAGGCACTTACCTATTTTAAGAAGTCCATTCACCTTCATGAGGATTATAATGAGTGGATTGATCCGGGGCTGGTATTGATAAATATCGGACTATGCTTTGGTGAACTTAAGGTATATGATTCAGCTTTGCACTATATTAACTTAGGGTTAGCGAAATCCCCTATTGAAAATGAGATAGGAGGGCAATTTGCATTGGGCTTACTAAATTATCGACAAGGTAAGCCGGTATTAAGTAAGGTTCATTTTGATCGTTCTTTAGTAAGAGCATTGGAAAGTTGTGATGCGAGATTCATTTGTGAGAACCAGGTTTATCTGGCCAGGACTTTTATTGAGCTATGCAAATATGATCTGGCAAAAAACGCCCTTGATCATGCAGAGGCCATTTTGTTTAGTAATAAATATGATGAGGTGCTATTAGATACATATAGGGTATTTATCGAGTTATTTCAAGCTAATGGGAATTTCGACGAATTAGCCGGATACTATCAGAAATTTATACCACTACGTGAAACAATTTATGGAAGGGATGCTATTCAAAAAATAATAGCCTTTGAAGTAGACCTGGCACAACATGAAAATAGTTCAAAGCTTGATAATCAAAGCAAGATTCTGAAATTACAAAGTGACGCGATAAAATTCTATAATCAGATTTTTCTGGCAATCTGCTTATCTGCGTTGTTGTTTTTAATTATTGTTTTTCAAATTATCTATCTCCTCAAGAAGAAGAAATCGATGTATGTTAGTTTGAAGAAGCGCGTGTTCGAACGCTCTAAATTTTTAGGGGTCAATCTTCAACTACAATCCAAGGTCAAAAAGGAATCCCGACAAATATTAGAAGACGCAGTTGCATCCTTAGACCTAGCGTTATCAAGGCTCGTGTTGACGGAAGGACACTTTGGTGAGAGAAAAATATTATACTCACGGTTAATTGATGAAAATAGTTTTGTATTGCGCGATGTAAATATCCGTTTGAAGTTATTCGTTGCGAAAGATGAGAGGTAGTATAATTTTGTTTTCTATACCCTTGTGGATGATGACTGTTCCCCTTTTTTCACAAGATTTTCCTCTTGTATCTCGGTTGATTAAATCGCCAGAAGAAAAGAAAGGTTTATGGAGTATTTTAGTTACTCAGGAAAATACTATGAGGTCACAATGCGTTTTCGATTTATCTGATGATTTTGATGTTTCTTTAGAAAGAATGAATATTTACATACGTAGCCGACAGTATGAAGATGCCGTCTTTGTGGCAAATCATTGTATAGAATTGGCGGTAAAAAATTGTGATACATTACAATTAGTGCAAGCAAACAGACTAAAAGCATCTGCATTGCGAAGGTCTGGTAATTTGCAGAGTGCAGATCCTATTTATAAGGCAACTATTGAAGTGGCACAAACCAAAGGATACATCGATGAAGCTAAAATATTATTAAATAGCCATGGAGCTTTGTATGTGCTAACAGCAGAGTATGATAAGGCTTTGGGCCAGTTTCTTAAGTCATTGCCTTTACGGGAAAGGGGAGGCAATAAAGATGAAATAGGAACTTGCTTACATAACTTGGGCTTAATTTATTACAAACTAAATAACTTTAATAAGGCTATTGAGTATTATAAGAAATCATTGGGTGTTAAAGGAATCATAACACCAGGTTCGATGAAGAGTCTGATAAATATCGGGCTTTGTTATTCAGGGCAACGAGATTATGAAGAGGGATTACGATATGTGAAACGTGGGCTAAAGCTTTGTCAGGATCGATGTAGTCATGATATTTATACAGAGGCTAAATTCGCGCTTGGAATGATTTACTACTACATGCAGGATTGTGTAATGGCCGAAAGATTTTTGCTCGAATCTTTAAGTACTTCCCGTATCACACAAGACAATAGGTTTATTGCAGAAAACCTCATCTACCTGGCCAGGGTTTTTCTTGATAATGGAGATCTTCAAAAGACTTACAACTATCTTACTGAAGCGAGGCACATTGCTGCTAAGCATGGGTTTAATGAGTTGCGATTAGATACCTACAGAGTTTTTATCTCATTCTATGAGAGGAAGGGTGATGTTGCGCAACTAGCGGATTATTACCTTAAATACAATGCTCTAAGAGAGGAAATGCAAGGCAGGGGTTTGTTACAGCGGGTATCAGCTTTCGAGGTCGAGATGGAGCATGAAGAAAACTTAAAAACGCTTGCTTATCAATCTAATGTTGTGGCGCTTCAGACCAATTTACTTGTTTCTCAACGCAGGATCTATTTTGGTATTACGGCGTTGTTTGGTTTAATCGGCATTATTTTCTTTTTAGTCTGGCGTAAAAACGTACAAAAGGCCAAAGTTAACGCACTACTTGAGCGGCTTGTTATTCACCGGATTAATCGTCTCAATTCAAAAGCAAAAATTTCTGTTGCTCGAAATAAGCAGTTAACTGAAGGGCTCCGGAACCGAATAGAGTCGGTTAATATACTTATACAAATCCTGGGCTCTTCACTTAGAAAATCGGTGACGAATAAAATTTATGGGGTTCAATTCGAATCCGTAGTAGAGCAGATGGTGATTTTAAATTCATATCATGACGTTCACTTTTTAGATGGAATTGAGTCGTTGCAAACTTATGATTGAGAGTAGGAATGCAGATTGATTGTTTATGCTTTTAAATGATACGATCAGATGAAACGTTTCTATTTTGCGTTTGCGGTGTTCTTTTATTGCCTGTCGCCTTGGGTTAATGCACAAACAATCCGGTTCGATTCGCTCAATGCTTTGTTGCCCACAACAAAAAGTAACGAACGATTTGATGTTTTGTATCAATTGGTACGGGAAGTTTGGGCAGACGATA
The DNA here is from genome assembly GCA_035628875.1 of Ohtaekwangia sp. Lineage (GTDB taxonomy): Bacteria > Bacteroidota > Bacteroidia > Cytophagales > Cyclobacteriaceae > Ohtaekwangia. Next base: position 76,693 of record DASPIZ010000162.1, read on the forward strand.
TGGAACTGGCACTTTGTTATGCAGATGAAGCAATCGGAATTGTTCCACAATTATCAGATAGCATGCGAATTGGAAAGGCATATCGTGTAAAGGGACATTTACTCTTTCTGGATGGTAGAGTATCAGAAGCTTTGCCATGGTTACACATAGCCCACCGGGTCTGTCGGAGTGTTAACAATTTTTCTGAGCTAACGTATATTTTGAATCTTTTTGGAATTACGTACACATATAACGGTGAATACGGAGAGGCGCTGAGGTGCCTTTTAGAAGCGATTGAATTAAGAGAAACCAATGACGGCCTTAACTTAGGTGTTTTATATTCTAATTTAGGGCTTGTCTATTATAAGCTTCGCAATTTTAAAAAGGCACTTGCTTACTATGAGCTCAGCTCAACGATAGAACTCGAGGACTTTCAGGGTGATGCGATTTTGTCTATTAATAAGGGACTTGCGAGCGCTCAAAATAAGAAATTCTGTGAGGCATTAGAATATATTAATCATGGCCTTAGTCTATGCAAGCGTGGTTGTGATGATACTTTTGTTGACGGGGAGTTTGCGCTTGGATTAATTGACTTCGTGCAAGGAAATTCAATAGAAGCTGAAGGTCATTTTAATAAGTCTCTTGAGATTTCACGTAAGATCAATGATCAACGGTTCGAGGTTGAGAACCTGATTTACCTAGCGAAAATAGATATTGAGTCCAAACACTACGATCAGGCCTATTCGTCTTTAGGGGAAGCGCAGCGAATAGCTCAGATTCATAATTTTAATGAGCTATTGATAAATATTTATGACGCCTATATTTTGTTTTTTGAACAACGGAAAGATTTTAGGCGGATGGATTTTTATTATCCGAAGTATAATGAATTGCGGGAAAGATTACACGGACAGGAGATGCTTCAGCAGATAGTTGTTCAGGAGGCTGAACTGGAACACGAAGAAAATAAAAGAACAATTGCATATCAGAAAGACTTAGTGGAAGCCCAGGTCGAGGCACTCAAACTGGAACGTAGGATTCAACTGGCAATAGGTTCTCTTACCTTAATCGTTGGGATAATTTTGTTTTTGCTGTATAAACGCGTTTTGCAAAAAAGAAAAATCAATACACTTTTAGCCACACGCGTAACGCAACGGAAAGCGGAATTGGCTACGGCGGTTGACGGGTTAAAAAGTGACCGAAGGATAATTCAGCAAATGGCAAGTTTAGCGATGGAGGTATGCGGTTCACTTTCTGATAAATCCTGTGTACAATTATCAATGTTTAAGGTAAACAGGAATAATGGTTTCGTTAGGATGATTCAACTTTCACTTTTGGAATTGAATCAGCTTTCCAATAATACAGTTAAAACGAAGGAAGAGTTAGTCAGAAATTGAGACCCTTTTTTTTGTTAGCCAAAAAAAAGGGGCAAACCTTTCTAATATTACCCACAAAGCGAAAGGTTTGTTGTTCCCCGGGAGGCTAACGTTTATTTTTCACAACGATGTTTTGTCTTGTATTTAATGATTTGAAATTAAGGGAAAGCCAATCAATTTGGGTGCAGCATGGATCGATTACCAGGAAAACCAGACAGTGCCCCGGTCAGGAATTCCTTATCGATTGTGATATCATCCATTTAAAGATGATTTTTATGACGAAATAGATTGATCATGAATCGAAAGCGATCCTTTTTACTGGTGGACGATGAAGCTTTAATCCGTGAAGGATTGAAGTCGTTGTTACAAACAGAATCTTTTGTAAAAAATATCTACGAAGCAGCTTCTAAATCTGGAGTGGAAGAACAGCTTGAAAATCAAATCGACATTGTTTTACTTGATTTCCGATTAGGTGAAGTGAATGGGATAGACCTTATCCCAGTGATCAACAAAAAGGATGATGGAATAAAAATTATTGTCATCACCGGATTAGAAGGTGCCGAGTTGATCATTAACCTGCTGAGGGCTGGGGTTCATGGGATAGTCCATAAACTGGATGGATACAAGGAAATAAGGAATGCAATCCTCCATGTTATGGAAGGGGATACCTATTACCCTCCCGGAATTATACAAATTATTCAGACCAATGCTCATCGTTGGGACAAAATGCCTTCGGTGATGCTTACCCTGCCGGAACGCGACCTGTTAAAAGCCATAGCCAGTGGGTTGACCACAAAGGAAATCGCTGTTAAACTTAAAATGTCTGAAGCCACGGCAGAGACATACCGGCTGAGGCTGATCAAAAAAGTAAACGTTCCCAACACCGCTGCGTTGCTGGCCTTTGCCTACCGAAACGGCATGCTCTAAGATGGAATACCATATTCAATTACGGCGAGGAGTCCTTTTTCACCTTGCTTATATTGGATTTTTGCGCCAATGGCCTGGGCCCGCATGCGAAGCGTATTGTGTTTCTTTTTAAGCCGCGCTACAAATTCGTTCACCCGGGCGAACCCGGAGCCATCATCTTCTACTTCGATGACCAGTTGTTTGGGCTGCCAGTTAATTCTCACCCACACATGCCATGCGGAGGAATGCCGCAGCGCATTGTGAATTAGTTCCTGAACCATCCTGATCAAATACGTCTCCGTTGGCCTTGGTAATTGCTGTGGATTGCCGGTAATGGACGGGTGAATCCTAAAGGATCCCGGCGTGTCCATGTTTTGGCAAAGCAATTCAAGGCTCTTTTCCAGCGAATCATCATCCATCCTGGCATGATGCAGGCGACGTGATATTCTGCGCACAGCATCAGTAATTCCCTGAAAATCATGTTGCATATGCTGAATTGTGGCCTGTGTTTCTTTAGGATTGGTATAAGATCGCTCCAGTTTATCAAAATGAAGCCTTAGAACCGATAGGCGCTGAATCAGATCGTCGTGGAGTTCGGCTCCCATTTCGGAAATAATGTGCTCACAGGCCTCCATAGCCTGTTTTGAGGCTTCTTTTTCAACACGGCGAGTCAAGAATAACGGAATTTTCATTTTGATCGGACAGCTATAAAGGTAACCGGATACCTTAGAAATCCGGTATGTTTTTGATGTAAGGTTTAACAAGCAATCTGTCAAAAATAACACTTAAAGTAACACTTTAAGTGGATGTCTTACCTAAATTTTGAATGTACCATCTTCAAAGACGCTTTCGATACCCAAAATATTTGACAGACCTTGTTAGTTGGATAAACTCTCAAAGGGTGTTTGACTCGCAGAGCAACTTTGAAACTTCGTTAATCCATTAATTCAATTGGATTAATAGCCATGTGAAGACCGCCTGGCCAAGCGTTTTCCATTCATGCACAACTACAAATAGAAATGCTGCGCCTAAATTAGGTGCAGCATTTCTATTTGCGACTCGACTAGATAATACTATAATTTATCCTCTAGGGCAAAGCCGCCAAGCGGTTCTGATTGAGCCACCTCTGATTTGGGTGATGACTTTTCAGTTTTTGAACTGTTAACTGAAACAAACGTAAAAGACAATGTCATTAAAGCGGATATGGCAAGTAGAACTATATTTTTTGTTTTCATAAGTCAAATGTTTGAGCTAGATTAATTAATATTTTGTTTTGGATTGAGAGTTTACAGTTGTCCCGGGGTACTCGCTCCTCCTGCTGGATTAGTTAACTGTGGTTTTGGTTTAACTTCTTCTTCAGTGCATGATGTTAATGCCAAAGAGGTTGAAAATGCAATAAGTAGGATGTAAATGATCTTTTTCATACATATAGGTTTAGTGGTTTACAATCGAGATTTTAGGATTTAAACTGTTTTTATGTTTAATTGTAAACCAAAGTTGGATCCCTTGAACACTATTTTTTTCAGGATAAATTTCTCTAAACTACACGTGTACGAAATATTTCCTTGTCTGACTAAAACTTTCATATTCATCACACTCTTCGTGTTTTGTTGTCTTAATTCATTCCCACAGTCCTCAAAAATAGACTCTCTTAAAAATCAACTTGAAGCAAGCCATGAGGTTTCCAAATATGATGTACTGATTGCCCTAATGCAGGAGTATTATAGACAGAATGAAATCAATAAATCGTTAGAAGTTTGTAATGCAGCCAGAGCCTTAGCATTTGAGATTGGCGATTCCGCAAAAATCGTTAGGTGTGGTCGAAACCAAGGTCAGATATTAAACCGATTGGAAAGGGCAAAGGAAGCCTCTGAAACATTGTTATCTGTTCTTCCGATCGCGAAAAGAAATGGGTTTTTGAATGACTATAAATCAATTTTAAACAACCTTGGGATTGCGTACACTTTTCAAGCCAAATATGATCAGGCTTTAAAAATTCATTTTGAAACTTTAGTGCTGAGAGAAAAGGATAAAGATAACGTTGAGATAATCAATTCATTAAATAACATAGGTCTTGTTTATTTTAAACTAAAAAACTACAATGAAGCAATTGCTTACTACGCTAAGGCTATAGCGCTTGCGAAGGAAAGTCCACATTATGAAGACGAAGAAAGAATTTTAATAAATATTGCGTTATGTTATAACCAACTAAACCAGTTTAAAGAGGCTGAAAAATATTTTGATGAGGCTTTCGAAAAATGTAAAGGACAATGCGGTAAGCAATTTGAGATAGAAGGAAAATTTGGTCTTGGCCTGGCTTATTTTGGATTAGAGCAATATGAGAAAGCGGAGATACTTTTTAAGCAATCTTTGGCAACATCTAGGGAGATTAAAAATAGACGATTCCAAGCTGAAAACTTATTACATTTAGGGCGGACTTTTATCAAATACCAACAGTGGGAGGAAACAATCAATGCCTTAAACGAATGTGAAAGAATTTCAAGAGAAGAACAGTATAATGATGTGCTAATTAATTGTCTTCACGAATTTTCTAATGTTTACAACCTTCAATTAGATTTTCAAAACGCTTCTTATTACCAAGCCAAGTATATTCATTTAAAGGATAGCATTTACAGTGAGCAGCTTATAAGCAATATTGCCAAAATCCAAACCCAATACGCCGAACGGGAAAACATCAAAACCATCGCATCCAAAGACGTAGTAATCAAACAACAGCGTGACCTCAACGTTGCCATCGCCGTCATCGCGATACTTGCTGGGTTATTGATCCTGGTGTTGCAGCGGAGTAACCGGGTTTCGAAACAGGTGAATGCGCAGTTGTCGGAGGCGAAAACTACGATCCAGGAACAGAACAAGTTGCTGGAGATCAAAAACAAAGACCTTGACCGCGAGGTGGAGAAAAAAACGATTGACCTGGAGCGTGTTAACCTTTCACTGAAACAGGTAAACGATGAACTGGATAACTTCATCTATAAAACATCCCATGATATCCGCGGACCACTGGCCAGTCTCAAAGGCATGTGTAATGTGGCCCTCATGGACGTTACCGATCCTATCGCACTCGACTACCTCAAGAAACTGGATGCCACCGCTGAACGACTCAACTCTATCCTGACGCGACTGCTGATCATCAACCAGATCAATAACTCCAAACTTTCCGTGTCGCGCGTGGATTTTGCGAGGATCATTGATGATGTGCTGCTCCTCGAAAAGAAACGTGGCTTGCCCCCGAAATTAGAGATACGCAAGAACATCGATCCTAATATTTCAATCCAATCCGATAAGGAACTTGTTCGTATCGTACTGGAGAACCTTATCGATAATGCCATCAAATTCTTCAACGACGCGGAGCAAATTAATTCCTTCGTTGAAATCCACATCACCCTGGAGCAAGACGGTTTTGTGAAAGTGCGCGTGGTCGACAATGGTATTGGCATCAGCGAATCTAATCCCGGAAAGTTGTTCCAGATGTTTTTCCGTGCTTCCGAACGATCGGAGATCGGCGGTATCGGATTGTATATCGTTAAAACCGCCACTGCAAAAATCGGCGGGAAAGTAGGGCTGCTCACCACACCAGAAGGCTACACCGAATTTTTTGTACTCCTGCCCATTCACCCGCCACAGAGCAATGACTGGCCGGAAAAAGCCGTCATCTAACATTTTTTTCCTGCTTTTCTATGAGCATCTTTGCCCCCTGATTGGGCCCAACCCAATACCTAATGCCAAATTCCCAATGCCTAAAATTGTATGAAAGAGTATAAACGCCACACCATCACCGCCGCCTTACCTTATGCCAATGGCCCCTTACACATCGGTCACATCGCCGGGGCCTATTTGCCTGCAGATACCTACGTCAGGTACCTGCGCCTGAAAGGAGAGGATGTGCTCTTTATCTGTGGGTCTGATGAGCATGGTGTAGCCATTACGTTGGGTGCGAAGAAGGAAGGTGTGTCGCCGCGCGAGTTTGTGGACAAGTACCACAACAAAATGAAAAAGGCTTTTGAGGATTTCGGAATATCTTTCAGTATCTATTCACGGACTTCCAATCCCGGACATTACGAGACTGCCCAGGAATTTTTTACCACCATCTATAAAAAAGATCTCTTTATTGAAGAGACGTCGGATCAGTATTATGATGAACAGGAAAATGTTTTCCTGGCAGATCGTTATATCATTGGTACGTGTCCGAATTGTGGCAACACCAACGCTTACGGTGATCAGTGTGAGAAGTGCGGAAGTAGTTTGAGTCCGAAACAACTGATCAATCCCCGTTCTACGGTGTCCGGTAATACACCCGTGTTGAAGCCAACCAAACACTGGTATTTTCCCTTAGATAAATTCGAAACATGGCTGAAGGAATGGGTGGTGGAAGGACATCGTGACGATTGGAAAATAAATGTATACGGTCAGTGTAAGTCGTGGCTCGACCAGGGACTTCAGCCGCGTTCCATAACACGCGATCTGGATTGGGGTATTCCTGTTCCGCTGCCAGACGCGAAAGGAAAAGTATTGTATGTGTGGTTCGATGCACCCATCGGTTACATCTCTGCGACAAAAGAGCTGCGCCCGAACGACTGGCAAAAATACTGGAAGGATCCCGAGACAAGGTTGATCCACTTTATTGGTAAGGACAACATCGTATTTCATTGTATCATCTTTCCGGCCATGTTAAAAGCCGCCGGAGATTTTATCCTTCCCGATAATGTTCCAGCCAATGAATTTCTAAACCTTGAAGGCGATAAGATTTCAACATCGCGGAATCACGCGGTATGGCTTCATGAATACCTGGAAGATCTACCGGGTAGGAGGGATGAACTGCGGTATGTACTAACTTCCATTTCACCGGAAACAAAGGATGCTGATTTCACCTGGAAGGATTACCAACAGAAGGTGAACAGTGAACTGGTTGCGATCCTCGGTAATTTTGTAAACCGTGTGATGGTGCTCACCTGGAAATACTTTGATGGTAAGGTGCCTTCAGCGCATAAACTGCCGGCGACTGATGAGCGGCGGAAGAAAATTGTTCAGGTCTACGATCAGGCGCATACAGACCTGAATGTAGCTGTAAAAGAGATGTCGAATGCGTTAAAGGATTTTCGATTCCGCGAAGCGCAGTTCCAGATGATGCAGCTGGCGCGGATCGGAAACAAATTTCTGGCGGAAACTGAACCGTGGAAGCTGGCGAAAGAAGATATGGAAGCGGTGGCGAGTATACTGAATTATGCGTTGACCGTAGTCGGTAATATCGCCATTGCCTGTGAACCTTTTCTTCCGGATGCATCGGCAAACATTAAAAAGCAATTGAATAGTGCCGCACTTGAAGGATACTGGAATGAACTCTGGAAAAAGGAAACCATGATTGAACCGCTTCCGGTACATCATCAATTAAATAAGGCGGAATTGCTGTACAGAAACGTAGAGGATGAGGACATCGAAAAACAGATAACACGGCTGAAGAAAACAGCACCAGTTGAAACAACGCCATCAGCTGCAGTAGAGAATGCATTGAAGCCACTGAAATCTGAAATTGTTTATGATGACTTCGCCAAACTGGATCTGCGTGTAGGCACTGTGTTGTCGGCAGAGAAAATGGAGAAGTCGAACAAACTTTTGAAACTCGTCGTGGACACCGGTATTGATAAACGCACCATTCTTAGTGGTATTGCGTTGCACTATACTCCCGAGGAGATGGTTGGAAAACAAGTCACGCTCATCGCCAACCTGGCACCACGCAAGATGATGGGCATTGAATCACAAGGTATGATTCTTATGGCAGAGGATATGGATGGTAAATTAAAACTGGTGGGGCCCTCGGATGTTGTCGCACCGGGTTCTCAAGTTAATTAGATTGTGATCAATTGATTTGAGATGCTGCTTTCGTTGTGAGCAGCTTTGGGACTAAAGTCCCTTTTGAAAAGATATCAAATACCAGGCGCTGAAGCGCATGGCAATTGATTCTGATGGTGAAGGATATAGTAAGATATTTTGATTTTTTTGTTCCGTTTTAGAATGCAGGCAAAGACAATGCACTGGAGCGCCTGGCAATTGATACCTGGGGCGAGGGCGCTAGCTCACATCGTGTCCTTTTAAAATATGATTGCAACCACACCGGATTGGAATGACGTTAATTGACCGTTTCCGATTGATTCGTTTAAGCTAAAACTTCCCCAATTTTTCTTCCCACGTTACATCGCCATTTTGTTTGGCGTGTACCTTCATCGTTACTACTACTTCGTCGGCGCCTGCATTCAGGCAGGCTTCCTGTGCTTCTTTTGCGATTTGCATGAGTTTATCATAGGGCCCTTGCATCACGGTTTCCATGGCGCCCACACGATACTCGACTCCGGAGTGGGCAATTACTTCGATGGCTTTGTCGATGATGGGATAGGGGTGACCTTTCGCGATGGGAACAATTTGTATGGCAATATGGACTTGGTGTTTCATATTATTAGTTTTTGTTGATGGTGAAAAATAAATCCCAAAGGCAATTTAGGGCCACGAAGGCACGAAGACACAACGAAGGCAACGATCTTATGAATTAAACTGACTCATCGTTTTATACAGTATTCATTGTACAAAATAGGAAAGATTTGGATAGCAATCGCGACTTGATTTATGCTTTTTGCCGGAATCTATTTATTAATCCCATAATAATTCTATGTCGTTTAGTTAAGCTTCCATAAATCTTCTCCTTGGGAGAGGGTAGGGTGAGGCCATAAAAAAAAAGCTTAACTAACAACATAGAATTATAGTTCAACACATCAGCGTTTTCTTTGTAAGGCCACGAAGGCACGAAGACACAAAGAAGGCAACGATCTTACGAATTAAACTGACTCATCGTTTTATACAGTATTCATTGTACAAAATAGGAAAGATTTGGATAGCAATCGGGACTTGATTTATGCTTTTTGCCGAATCTATTTATTAATCCTATAATAATTCTATGTCGTTTAGTTAAGCTTCCATAAATCTTCTCCTTCGGAGAGGGTAGGGTGAGGCCATAAAAAACAAGCTTAACTAGACGACATAGAATTATAGTTCGACACTTAGTTTGAAAACATCAGCGTTTCTTTTGTAAGGCCACGAAGGCACGAAATCACAAAGAATGCAAATCGTCTTTACGAATTAAACTGACTCATCGTTTTGGCTGCACCTATTGTACAGAATGACAAAACCATTTCGTTGGCTTTTTTCATAATGGGGGGAAGCTCATCGAATTGTTCTTTGGAAAAATTACTGAGTACATAATCGACTTGCTGGCCCTTACCGAATTCGCTTCCGATGCCGAAACGAAGGCGGGAGTAGTCTTGTCCGTCGAGAACCAGTTCAATGTTCTTCAGTCCGTTGTGTCCAGCGGCACTGCCTTGTGTTCGAAGGCGTAGACTTCCGAATGGTAATGCAAGGTCATCCACGATCACCAGTAAATTTTCTTTTGGGATTTTTAATTCCTGAAGCCAGTAGGCAACTGCCTTTCCACTGAGATTCATAAAAGTAGTGGGCTTGATCAGATGAATCGATTTTCCCTTATAACGAAATTCAGCTTTTGCTGCGAGCCTGCCTGTCGTGAAATTGGTTTTGTATTCATCGGCAAGTTGATCGAGAACGAGAAATCCGATGTTGTGTCGTGTGAGTTCGTATTCTGCGCCTATGTTACCGAGACCGGCGATGAGGTACTTCATGAAATTTAAGTTGAAGTGTTCAGGTGTTAAAGGTAACGTGTATGCGTAAAGTTTAAAAGGCTACGTTTAACCTTTTGATAAACAACAAATAAAAAAATCCTGCCTTTGGAGCAGGATTTTTATCAAATCGAAATTGAAATGCTTATTTCTTGCCTTCGTCCTTTTTCACAGGAGCAGCTTCAGCTTTTTTAGCATCAGCGCCGGCAGCAGGAGCAGCGGTTGCAGCAGCGGCAGCATCTTCGGCAGCCATTTTAGCGGCACGCGGAACTTCTACCACAGCAATCGAAGCTTGCTTAGGATCCATAAACTCAAGACCTTCTACTTTAACATCACTTACTTTGATGGCATGATGGAAATCAAGACCTGAGATATCAATATCAATATGGTCAGGCATGTCTTTCGGGAAAGAGAAAACTTTCAACGCAGCTCTCTTGCGTACGAGGGTTCCACCTTTGGAAACACCAGGAGCGAGACCAACGAGTCGGATCGGAATATTCATTTTGATCTTACGATCTTCCGCGACGCGAAGAAAATCAGCATGAAGGATCACTTCACTTACCGGGTGAAACTGAACTTCCTGCAGAATCGCCTGACACTCTTCACCTTCAATGTTGATGTGAACAAAATGCGCTTCATTGGTATACACCAGGTCGCGGAAAAGAATCATTGGCGCGCAAAAATGAACTTGCTCATTTCCGCCATACAATACACAGGGTACAAGGCCTTCGTCACGAAGTTTTTGTGCGTTTACCTTGCCGAGACTTGCTCTTTTATACCCTATAATCTCAACAGTTTTCATAGATATAATTGTTTAGTTATGACATTCAATTTAAAGTCGAATGAACAATGAACTGATTGATTCATTGTCATGGATTTTCCGGATCGCCTTTGCAAAAAGATCAGAAACGGAAAGTACTTTTATTTTCGGGCTATCTTTTTTTACGGGAATAGTATCTGTTACGGCAATCTCTTCAAGTACGGATTCTGTAAGCGTCTCATATGCCTTACCAGAAAGTACCGCGTGTGTACAAACTGCGCGAACCGATTTTGCACCTTTATCTTTTAACAGTGATGCTGCTTTACAGATTGTACCAGCCGTATCAACTAAGTCATCTACCAGCACAACATCTTTTCCTTCTACTTCACCAATGAGACGCATCGACTCTACTTTATTGGCTTCCTTCCGGTACTTATCACAAACAGCCAGTTCAGCGTCAAAGAATTTCGCAAAACTCCGGGCACGTTTAATACCGCCGACATCTGGTGATGCAAACATCAGATTGGATGAGCCAAGTGATTTAAGATATGGAACAAAGATGTATGCACCATCGAGGTGATCAACGGGAATATCAAAGAATCCCTGAATCTGATCCGCATGAAGATCGCATGTCATGATCCGTGTGGCTCCGGCGGCAGAAATCAAATTAGCATGAAGTTTTGCAGCGATGGCTACCCTGGGTTTGTCTTTTCGATCCTGCCGGGCGTATCCGAAATACGGGATAACCACATTTACACTAGAAGCACTTGCACGCTTCGCAGCATCCACCATCAGCAGCAATTCCATCAGGTTATCGGAAGGTGGAAAGGTGGATTGAATAAGAAATACTTCATGGCCGCGAACAGATTCAGTAATGAACGGTGACATTTCGCCATCGCTGAATTGCTGATAATTTACCTTTCCCAAGGGTTCTCCGTAGGCATTGGCAATTTTGTCTGCCAGATAGGTAGTGGCTCTTCCGCTGAAAATTTTTACAGCCATTGTTTTTTGTGTTATTCGTTACGATTTAAACCAGCACAATAGTTTTAACCGGTAACTTTTAGAAATTAAAAATCCCGCCCTGCGGGATTTTTAATTGTTGTCCGACCAGGGCTCGAACCTGGACTTTCCTGAATCAAAATCAGGCGTGTTGCCAGTTACACCATCGGACAATCCTTTTACCAAAGTACAGAACCGTAACCGGTCCCTTAATTTTGGGACTGCAAATCTAGGATAAGTTTTTGAGAAATCTAACCTCTGAGGAAAATTTTAGAGGTCATTTTCCTGACTGGAAACCGTAGTTCCTTCAATAAAACCCTCTGCCCAGAATCGGTATTTGTCTAAGATCGAAATCACCGCGTTTCTGAGATGCCGGCTATTATGAAAATCGATCAGACCATATTGGGTGGTAGCGTAGCCTTGCCAGATAGAGCGACTTTGCCGCCGATCGTAAAACTGGATCAGCAAAGTACCGCTGTTCAGGTTGAATTTCTGTTGATTATAGTCAAGGTCCTCTTTTCCTGATTTTACCCAGTCTTCAATCGCAGGTTGTACATACCCATTGAATTTTAAACTATCGTTGAACATTTTAAAACCAATGATGAGGTGGGGACGATTTGTCACCTGGCGATATCCGAGAAATTTCATTCGTGCCACGATCGATTTCTCAATAGACTCATTCATCATACTGGAATCTGCCGGTCCTGCCGGTTTCATGATATCAAACGTTCGGTATCGTTTAAAATTCCCTTTGTAACTGTAATCGTATTCGACGGGTAACTCTTTGTAGCCAAGGCAGGATGTAAATAACACACATACCAGCAGGAACGAACCTAATCTTATCATATTCCCATTTGTTTTTCGGAGCTATGAATATAAGGTGAAACAGATTCGCGAACAACAAACAGCTCAAGCTTTTCTTAACGCGTGTTTTTAATTACCCAGTCCCGGGCATTTGTAAAAGCTTCAATCCAGGGTGAAACTTGATCATTTTTCCTGTTTTCAGGATAATATGGCCAGTTCCAGGGAAATAAAGAGCGCTCGATATGCGGCATGATCGCCAGGTGCCTTCCATCGTTGGAACAGAGGGCCGCCGTGCTGAAATCGGAGTCGCTTGGGGTACCAGGATATTCCTGGAAGCTGTATTGCGCTGCGATCCGATATAAAGATTGATCCTCCGGAAGCTTGAACCGTCCTTCTCCATGGGCCACCCAGACCCCTAGGCGTGCTCCTGCCATGGTATTCAACATAACGGAGTTGTTTTCTGCAATGGTAACATTAATAAAAGTAGACTCAAACTTTCCAGATCCGTTGTGATGCATTTTTGGATGATCTTTCCACTCCGGATACACTAATCCTAATTCCATCATGAGTTGACATCCGTTGCATACACCCAGGCTGAGGGTATCGTTACGCTTGTAAAAATTATCGAGTGCCTCTTTTGCTTTTGGATTATACAGGAACGCGCCTGCCCAGCCTTTCGCAGATCCCAACACGTCTGAATTCGAAAATCCGCCAACGAAAACAATCAGGTTAACATCAGAGAGATCTTCACGTCCGGAAACAAGATCGGTCATGTGAACATCCTTTACGTCGAATCCGGCGAGATATAGTGAGAACGCCATTTCACGATCACCATTCACGCCTTTTTCGCGGATAATAGCTGCCTTGATTCCAGTCGGCGAAATTCGCGCTGCATCAATTCCATACGTTTCATATTGTCCGTTGAACCTCGATTGAAACTGGAATTCAAGAACTTGTTTTTTGTAATTCTTATAACGCTGCTCCGCGTGTAGTGCATCGCGTTGTTTACGATCCAGCAGGTAAGATGTTTTAAACCACAGGTCACGCAACGCATCAATGTCAAACTGATGCAGTGCTTGCTGGTGACGTATTCTTAATGTTCGTTCTCCCGATACAACACCAATGATGTGGTAATATAATCCCGCGTTTTGCAATTCCGTGCTTATTGCAGTTTCGTCTTCAACCTGGATGATTACACCCGGGTTTTCTGCAAACAAAATTTTGATTAGATCGTTGGCCAGGCTATTCAAATTGAGTGTAATGCCCGTATCAGGAGAAGGAAAACACATTTCGAGCAAAGCCGTAATTAAACCCCCCTCGGAAATATCGTGCCCTGCCAGGATCCTGTTATTTTTAACCAGTGATTGAATGGTGTTAAAGGCAGTTGCAAAGTATTGGTCATGTTTAATGGTAGGGACTTCCTGACCGAGCTGATTCAATACTTGCGCAAAACTACTTCCACCAAGCTTACGCTCATCACCGGAAAAATCAATGTAGATTATTTTTGTTCCTTCTTTTGGTTGAAGCGCCGGCGAGACGGTTTTTGTAATATCAGCCACTTCTCCTACGGCAGAAATAATCACAGTGCCAGGCGCATACACCACTTCTCCCCGCGGATATTTTTGTGTCATGGAAAGTGAATCTTTTCCTGTAGGAATATTGATTCCTAATTCAATAGCAAAATCACTGACTGCCTGAACCGCATCGTAAAGGCGTGCATCTTCGCCAGGATTTTTCGCGGGCCACATCCAGTTTGCGCTCAATGAAATGCCTTTTAATCCATAGGTTAATGGAGCCCATACCAGGTTTGTTAGCGATTCTGCAATGGCAAGTTTACTTCCCGCAGCAGGATCAACCAACGCTACCCCTGGAGCATGTCCAACTGCCGTGGCCACCCCCTTTTTACTTAAGAAGTCAAGCGCCATGACACCCAGATTATTCAACGGTAATTGAATAGCGCCACAGGTTTGTTGGGTAGCCACTCGTCCAGACACTGAACGATCCACTTTGTTTGTTAACCAATCTTTACACGCAACAGCTTCCAGTTGAAGCACCTGATGTAAATAATTTTCAAGGTTTGAAACCTCGTACTGAACCGGCTGGAAATTATTTTTTTTATGTTCGTCAACCAGGATTGTTTTCGGAGAAGATCCGAAAAGATGTTTTAATCCAAAGTCAACGGGTTTCTTTTGTTGTCCCGCTTTTTCAAAGGTGAGATTTTTTTCACCAGTGGCTTCACCAACAACATAAAACGGCGCGCGTTCCCGCTCTGAGACCCTACGTAGAATATCAAGATCTTTTTCTTTGATCGCGAGTCCCATCCGTTCCTGTGATTCATTGCTGATGATTTCTTTATCAGACAGGGTAGGATCTCCCACTGGAAGTTTGTCGATGTGAATCGTTCCTCCGGTTTCTTCCAATAACTCCGACAAACAATTGAGGTGACCACCAGCACCGTGATCGTGAATGGAGACGATTGGATTTGTTTCAGCTTCCACCATAGCGCGAATCGCATTCATGGCTCGCTTCTGCATTTCAGGATTTGACCGTTGAATGGCGTTTAGCTCAATGGCGTTTCCATATTCTCCGGTAGCAACCGAAGAGACTGCACCACCACCCATACCAATGCGATAGTTATCGCCACCAAGCAATACTATTTTATCGCCGGGTTGCAAATGTTCTTTCTGGCTGTCTTTTTCTCTTCCATATCCAACACCACCGGCGAGCATGATTACTTTGTCGAAGCCATATTTCTTTCCATCTTCAAAATGTTCGAATGTAAGTACACTTCCATTGATGAGTGGCTGACCAAATTTATTTCCAAAATCAGAAGCCCCATCTGAAGCTTTGATCAGAATTTCTTCCGGTGTTTGATACAACCATTTGCGTGCTTCAAATTTCTTTTCCCATGGGCGATCACCGTCAAGGCGCGGATATGACGTAATGTACACGGCAGTTCCCGCTAATGGTAACGCACCTTTTCCTCCGGCCAGGCGATCGCGAATTTCTCCACCGGAACCAGTAGCCGCACCGTTAAATGGTTCTACTGTTGTAGGAAAATTATGGGTTTCGGCTTTAATAGAAATTACCGAATCAATATCAGTGAGTTTGAAATAGTCTGGCACATCTTGTCGCGCCGGCGCAAATTGTTGGATGGCGGGCCCTTTAATAAAAGCTACATTGTCTTTGTACGCCGATACCAGGTAATTGGGATTTTCTTTCGCAGTCTTTTTGATCAGCTGAAAAAGTGTCGCTGATTTCTCCTGCCCGTCAATAATAAAAGTACCATTGAAAATTTTATGACGGCAGTGCTCTGAGTTTACCTGGGAGAATCCAAACACTTCGCTATCGGTTAATTTTCGTCCGAGTTCCTGGCTCACTTTTTCAAGGTAATCGACTTCCTCGTTGCTTAGCGCTAACCCTTGTTCTTTACTGTAGGCTGCGATGTTCTCGACTTCAAGAATAGGATCGGGACTGTGATGAATGGTAAAGAGTTCCTGGTCCAGTCCATGATATAAAAATTGAAGCATGCTGTCATAAACTGGTTGTTCTGACGAAGATTGATGAAACTCTTCGATTCGCCGGATGCCTGCGATGCCCATGGTTTGCGTGATCTCCACGGCATTGGTACTCCAGGGTGTGATCATTTCTTTCCTCGGCCCGATATAATTACCCTGCAGTTGCGTTTCATCCCATAATTCGGCACCACCAAAAAGCCAGCTAAGTTTTTGAACATCAGCGGTTCCTAAAGGTTGGACTACGCCAACAGCATACAGTGTGTCGACCTTCGAACGGAAAAATAAAATCATGGAGATATGACGTTTTTAAAAGATGCCGCAAAAGTACAATATTTAAGAAAAATGCCCCTATTTTTTTCTTATTCCCGCTTGCCAAAAAATATTATCTTTCGAGGATATCACGTTCAGTATGAAAATTCTTTCACTTCTCATTTTGTATGACGTTTTCGTCAACGGTTGCGTTCAGTCAAATGCCCGAAATTGATCCTGAAGATTACACTCAGGGCAGCCTCGGATTTGGAGTTGGATTGGATTACGGAGGAATTGGCGTCAGGATTTCGGGAAAGATTGTTACGCAACTATATGCTTTTGCCGGCGTCGGCTACAATTTAGATGGTGCTGGATTTAATGGCGGTGCCGTATTTCGATTTTCTCCAAAGAAACGTGTTTGTCCAATCCTGTCGGCCATGTATGGATATAATGGTGTCATTATCGTGGAAGGCATGAAGGAACAAAGTAAAACTTATTACGGACCTTCATTTGGCGGTGGAATTGAATTAAAAGTTGGCCGAAAAAGTAATTTTTTTGTCTTTGAACTCTGGGTTCCGCTGCGGTCACAGGAATATCGGGATGACGTTGATGCACTGTTAAATAATGCTGGAGTAGAGATGACAGAAGCTGCTCCCGTCGCTATCAGCGTTGGTTATAACTTCAGGTTTTAATCCATACTGGCAGGCATTCCGGCAATCGTTTCAACAGCTGGTGATGGCGCGCATCTAAAAACTTGAATTCTGCATTGGATATTCGTTTTTGCAAATGGTCTGAAACCGCTTTGCGCATAATGTCATCGTCAATTCCAAATATAAAAATGATGCGGCCGGTATGAAAGCTGCTTAAATCAATAAATTGTTTAACGGATAACGATAATTTTCTCAAGGAGATCCATGATGCAAATACACGGTGTCTCTTTTCGGCAGAATCCATTTGCTTTGATACAAATTTAAAAAGCGGCTGAGGTAGGAGATGCAGGGCCTTCGCTATTTTAAGGACAGCGAAGAAAACTTTAGGCTTGTTGACAAAACCGCGAAAGACGGGTTGTCCTAATTTTCGATGGGTTGCCCACGAATACCAAAAATTTTTTCGAAGCCCTTCAGCGGCAACGAGTATAAGATTTTCAGTTCTTTTAGGAAAGTCCTCAAACGTTGCCAAAGCTAATCGGCCACCAATGCTGAAGCCCAAGATGGAGAACGAATTTAAATTTTCCCGGGAAATGAAAGCTTCCACGAGTTTTTTCCATTCGTGTTTTTCGATGGTAATATCACGCTCAGTTCGTTTGCTGTTTCCATGAAAGAATAAATCAAAAGCGTAGCAGGTATAATCTTCTTTTAATGATTCGATTAGCGGAAAAAAGACAGTATGATCTTGGCCGAACCCGTGAAACAGCAGCATGTTCTTACTTCCCGAACCTGCTTTGTGATAAAAAAGGGTTGATCCTTCCAGTGCTATTTCCATACCTTGCCACAAAGATAAGTTGATTTGCTGCAAGTTTACCTTTTTGTTGGGGAGGCTCGTGATTCTGAAACTTTAATAGATTAATCGGGCATTAAAATAAATTTGAAAGCGGTGCGTCTTATGACTGAGAAAGCGCGTAAACAGGTGTTATGGATGTAGCCATGCAGATAAAAGAACAGACATTCCTCAGGGAAAAGGACCGGTTGCTCAGTTTTATTCGCAATCGGGTTTCGACTGTGGAGGAAGCTGAAGATATTCTTCAGGATGTGTTCTTTCAGTTTGTTACTGGTTTCGAATCGATCGAGTCGCTTGATCGGGTAACATCATGGCTTTTTTCTGTGGCCAGGAACAAAATAATCGATCGTTATCGTCGTGATGCCGTTCGACCTCAACGTACTGATCTGGGCTGGCAAACCGGAACTGAAGATGATGCACCGATAACCTTGCAGGAGATTCTGCCCGATCTGGGTAATACACCCGAGGATTCTTTTTTCCGCGAGGTAATCTGGGAAGGAATTATGGAGGCACTTGACGAATTACCTGAAGAGCAGCGCCAGATATTTATTCAGAACGAGATCGAAGAACAAAGTTTCAGGGAGATATCTGAACGTACCGGCATCTCTATCAACACGTTGCTCTCCCGTAAACGATATGCAATATTGACGCTCAGAAAGCGTCTTCAACGATTGTATGACGAGATATAAAATTAATGCTATGAACAAAGGTGTGTTCTTTTTGAGATGTGCGGTTGTGGGACTATTGGCAATACTCGCCGTGGGCTTTGTTACAATGCTGCTTTGGAACTGGCTTATCCCCACATTATTCAATGGCCCGGTCATTACTTACTGGCAAGCCTTGGGTTTACTTTTATTGAGTAAAATCCTGTTTTGGGGATTTGGAAAAAAACATCATCACGACCATAAAGCGCCATACTGGAAAAAGCGTTTTCAGGATAAATTTTCTTCACTTGATCCCGCTGACCGAGAAGCGTTCAAGCAAAAAATGAAAGAAAAATGGTGTCGGTGGGAACAGCAATCCGATGCCTCTGAAAATCCTACTGTGAAGGATTAATCTCATTATCAAAGACAAGATTACATAAACAGGTTGGTGCCGTTAGTCTTTTTTAGATGTCGCCATCCTAACACCGACAGTGACTCACTTCGGGAAATCAAATGATTTTATGTAAGACATTGAGCATAAGCAAGGTTATAACTCACCGATAACTGAAGGCTGTTCATTCTGATAAAACGTTTTTACGGTATTCATGACCAGCCACGATGTTCCAAAGAAAAAAAGGTGTTCCAGCAATAATTACCACCAGGTTTCGACTCTTCAGTTGGCGTAAATAGTTTTTTTTGATTTTGAAAAAAACGGAGAGGTTTTTAAACCCGGTTCCCATCTTTGCGTTTAAGGAAACATTGGAAACTTTTGATAAGTTAAAAGTTTCCTTAGTTTTGCCGCCCAATATGGAAGAATTGGATAACAGAGAAAAATTGCTCAGAGGCGCCGAAGACCTGTTTTTAAAATATGGTCTTCGGAGTGTATCCATGGATGATATTGCACGGCATTTGGGAATCTCAAAAAAGACCATTTACCAGCATTTCGCCGATAAAGATGAAGTTGTGGCAACGGTTACGAAATCGCACACGAACAGCCTGAGGCAAAAATTTGAAAATATAGCCGCCGAATCAAAAAACGCAGTGGAGGAGTTGGTGAAGATATCGGTTTGTATAAAAGAAACCATGCGGAATATGAACCCTTCTTTGTTGTTTGATATGCAAAAATATCATCAACGTGCATGGACGGAGTGGCTCGCTTTCAAAATGAAGTTTATTCGTCAGAATGTCGTTCGAAGCGTAAGTCAAGGGATAGCAGAGGGTTATTTCAGGGAGGATATTCATATTGATATACTCACCACCATGCGTTTAGAGCAAGTGCAGATGGCATTTGATCATACTGTTTTTCCCCGCGACAAGTTTAGTCTTCCGGAAGTGCAGGCGCAGTTGCTTGAACACTTTATGTACGGCCTGTTCACCGATAAAGGAAGAAAATTATATCAAAAATATAAACAACAAAATCCCGAACACTACACAATCCATTAACCCATATGAAGCGATATCTTTTACTACTATTACTCCTGAGCCAGATTCAGGAAATTGCGGCCCAGCAACAGGATTCTATCAGCACGGGCCCCCTGACATTAGAGGAATGTATACAATATGCATTGGAAAATTCATTAACGATAAAAAACTCTTCTATTGATGAAAATATAGCCAAGGCACGGGTAAAAGAAACCCGTGGAATCGGGCTTCCCCAAGTCGATGCGAACTTGAGTGTTCAGCATAATGTTAAACTACAACGGTTTTATAACCGCGCTGACGTCCTGGGCCAATTTACCGGAGCCACTATTGAGGATTTGCCTAGCGACGCTATTGTTGCCGGGAGTAATCCCTTCCAGTTAAAGAGTACGGGCATTGGAACACTTACGGTAAGTCAGATCCTTTTTAATGGATCTTATCTCGTAGGCTTACGGGCAGCGAACGCATATAAAGATCTTTCGGTAAAAGCTTCACGCCAGACGCGCGAAGAGGTTATCGTACAAGTTACCAAAGCCTATTATACTGCCCTTATTAATAATGAGCGGATGACATTATTTGATAACAACATTGGACGGGTAGATTCTTTGTTGCGTACAACACGGGCGCTTCATGAAAACGGATTTGCTGAAAGTATTGATGTAGATCGAATTCGCGTTACACTCAATAACCTTAAAACAGAGCGTGAAAATTTTAATAACCTCCAGGTATTGTCCATTGAGTTGTTAAAATTTCAGATGAACTATCCGATGGACAAAGATCTCGAATTAGAGGGAGATATTAATTCGATTGCCATACCGGAAAGTTCGGCAGCGTATGATGCTGAATGGGATTACTCAAACCGTGCCGATTACCAGGTACTCATGGCAAATCGGAAAATGCAGATGCTCAACGTGAAGAATAACTATGCAGCCGGCTTGCCAAGTCTTGTGGCGCAATACAACTACGGTTACTTTACACAATCACCCGATCTTGCCGGCGTGTTTAGAACGGAAACACCTTCGTCCTCCAGTTTTAACAATATGTTAGGCCCTGATAAATGGTATTCATATTCGAATTTTAGTGTTAGTCTGGCTATTCCGATTTTCAGTGGATTACAGCGTTCATATAAGGTTCAGCAAGCCAAGCTTGAATTGAAGAAAGTGGAGAATAATTTAAATTCTCTTAAATCAGGAATCGATCTGGAGATTAAACAATCAAAAACCATTTATGACAACAGTCTTAAAACATTGGTGTCCCAAAGGGAGAATCTTGAGTTGGCGGAGAATGTAGCCCGGGTAACAAAGATTAAATACGAAGAAGGAGTAGGTTCAAACATTGAAGTAATAGATGCAGAATCCGCGCTTAAAGAAACGCAGATTAATTACTACAACGCCTTGTATGATGCACTTGTCGCAAAAGTTGACCTTGACAAAGCTTACGGAAAACTTAATAACCTTTCATCTGAAACTAAATAATATGACCAATCCAATAAATTCCATATACATGAATTCCACAATTTATACAAGATTAACAATGGTTGTACTGGCCGGCTTGTTTGCGGCTTGTAGTGCGACAAGCCCTGAAGACGATAAACAGGCACGGTTAGAGAAAATGAAGCAAGACCAGGCTGCGTTAACAAAAGAAATTCAGGCGCTGGAAAAAGAGGTAGCGAAAGAAAACCCGGAAGCAGCTACAACGTTGCGCTCTAAAGAAGTTGCTATAAAAGAGATCGCACCTCAAAAGTTTGATCATTATGTTAAGACGCAGGGTAGGATCGAATCGGAAAATAACATTCTCGTTAGTGCAAAGTCACCAGGTGTGGTGACGCAAGTAATGGTTAGTGAAGGGCAACAGGTTTCGAAAGGACAGGTGTTGGCGCAAGTGGATAATTCTGTTATTCTTCGCAGTATTGAATCTATGAAAACACAACTTCAGTTGGCGAATACAGTTTACGAAAGACAGAAAAATCTTTGGGATCAAAAAATTGGTACTGAAGTGCAGTTCCTGCAGGCAAGAACAAATAAGGAAAACCTGGAGAAACAATTGGCGTCATTGCAGGAACAAAACGACATGACAAGAATAAAGGCTCCAATTACCGGAACGGTGGATGAAGTTCATGTTAAAGTGGGCGAAAATATTGCGCCCGGTATGCCAGCCGTACGAGTAATCAATTCAAATGATTTGAAGCTTGTCGCAAATATTTCCGAAGCGTATGTCACAACCATTAAGAAGAATGATAAAGCAATCGTATCTATTCCTGAAATGAAGAAGGATATAGAAAGCAAAGTCACCTTTGTCGGAAGAAATATTGATCCGTTATCAAGAACCTTTACGGTTGAAGTTAAACTTAATTCAATGCCTGACCTACGTCCTAATATGACTGCTACGCTCAAAGTGGTGTTTCAAACAGTTAATGAAGCAATTGTAGTACCGGTCAATGTAATTCAAACACTCAATAATGAGAAAATTGTTTATGTCGCCGAAACCAAAGGTAAACAGACCGTGGCACGTAAAAGAGTTGTTAAGGTTGAAGGTGTTTATGACAACCAGGCGCAGGTGACTGGCTTATCTGCAGGTGACAAAGTGATCACCTTTGGATACCAGGGATTGAATGATGGCGATTTGATTAATATATAGTTACCGAAGAATTTTATGCAGGATTCAAATAAAGAATTTAAACCGACCAGTTGGTCGATCGATAATAAAGTCAGCATCTACGTAGCTACTATTATTATCTGTTTGGCTGGTATTTTGACCTATAACAACTTACCGAAAGAAAACTTTCCGGAAGTTGTTTTTCCGCAGATGTACGTTGCAACCATTTATCCCGGTGCGTCACCTACGGATATCGAAAACCTGATCACAAAGGAAATTGAGAAAGAAGTTAAATCTATTTCCGGCGTAAAAAAGATTATCAGTAACTCCGTACAGGATTTTTCGAATATCATTATTGAGTTCGAGCCTGATATTGAAATTGATGATGCCAAGCAGGAAGTTAAGGATGCTGTAGATCGTTCTAAGCGTAACCTTCCAACCGACCTCGAAGAAGACCCGCAAGTTATCGAGATCGATATTTCTGAGTTCCCGATCATGAACGTGAATTTGTCGGGTGATTATGATCTGCAGACATTAAAATTGTATGCAGAGGAAATGCAGGATCGTATAGAAGGTGTAAAAGAAATTCGTCGTGTTGATATTGTTGGTGCACTGGACCGTGAAATTCAGGTTAACGTTGATATGTTTAAAGCGGCCTCCGCTGGGGTGAGCCTCGACGATATTACGAATGCCGTTGCTTACGAAAATGTCATCGTGTCTGCAGGGCAGCTCTCGGTTGATGGTATGAAACGATCACTCAGTGTGAATGGCGAGTTTGAATCAGCCGAACAACTTTCTAATATAGTCGTTGGTTCTATCCGTGGAGGTAAGGTTTACCTGAAAGATGTAGCTGAAGTGGTTGACTCCCATAAAGAGCAGGAAAGTTTCGCACGCCTGGATGAAAAGAATGTAATTACCCTAAATGTGATTAAGCGCAGCGGCGAAAACCTGATTCTTGCCTCTGACCAGATCAACGAAATTGTAGAAGACTTTGAAAAAAATATTCTTCCTCCCGGCGTAAAGGTGACAATTACAGCAGATCAGTCTGACAATACACGGATGACGCTGCACGACCTGATTAACACCATCATTATCGGTTTTGTTTTGGTAACCATTATCCTGATGTTTTTCATGGGGGCAACCAATGCAATATTCGTTGGTTTATCAGTTCCGCTTTCCAGTTTTATTGCATTTCTGGTATTCCCGAGTCTGGGATATACGCTGAATATGATGACGTTATTTTCTTTTTTACTTGCGCTGGGTATTGTGGTTGATGATGCTATCGTGGTAATTGAAAATACACACCGCGTGTTTGATAATGGGAAAGTGCCGATTCGAAGAGCAGCCAAGATCGCAGCCGGCGAAGTATTCTTACCTGTCTTATCAGGAACGTTGGTTGTGCTTGCGCCCTTTATTCCGTTGGCGTTCTGGCCAGGCGTAATCGGTCAATTTATGAAATTTCTACCGATCACCCTCATCATTGCGTTGCTGGCGTCACTGCTTGTGGCCTACATTATGAACCCGGTTTTTGCCGCAGACTTTATGAAGCCGCATCACAAGCATCACGATAACAATAAGCTAAGCCGTGGTTTTAAAATTACGTCGGTAACCTTTGCCGGAATAGCGTTAATATCGTATTTGCTCAATGTTGGCTTAGGGAATTTTGTAGTGTTCATTTACTTAATATATGCGTTACATCATTTCTTCTTAAAGGATTTTATTCAACACTTCCAGGAGACATCCTGGCCGCGTGTTCAAAACGCTTATAAGAATGTTATCGCGTGGTGCCTGACAGGATGGAAGCGCCCCGTGGGTATCATTGTTGGGGTGATTGTTTTGTTTGTTTTTTCCATTGTTTTTACAATGATCAGACAACCACCTGTCGTATTCTTTCCGCAGGGTGATCCCAATTTTATTTTTGCTTATGTAAGGATGCCTATTGGTACAGATCAACGTGTAACGGATTCGATCACAAATGAAGTTGAAAACAGGATTATTAGTCTTGTGAAACAGGATTCAACACTTGTTGAATCGATCATATCCAACGTCGCCATCGGGGCAAACGAAAATCAGTTGGAAGGCGGTAGTCAGGCAAGTCCGCATTTAGGAAAAGTTACCGTTGCTTTTGTAGACTTCGCGAATCGTGACGGACGGTCAACAAAAGTGTATTTACAAAAAATACGAGACGCCGTTAAAGGTATTAGAGGCGCCGAAATATCAGTAGACCAGGAACAGGGCGGGCCACCGACAGGAAAGCCCATTAATATTGAAGTGGCAGCTGATGATTTTGACTTCCTTGTGAGCACTTCTACAAAACTTAAGCGTTACCTTGATTCACTTCGGATACCCGGTGTTGAAGAGTTAAAATCAGATTTTCAAAGTAACAAGCCGGAGATTGTGATCAATATTGATCGTGAAAAAGCCAATCGTGAAGGTATCTCCACAGGACAAATTGGAATGGCATTGCGTACTGCGATTTATGGTCTCGAAGTTTCAAAGTTTCGCGATGAAAATGATGATTATCCTATTCAGGTTCGTATCCGGGAGGATCAGCGTAATGACATCAATACGTTGATGAACTTGCCGATCACTTATCGTGATATGGCCATGGGTGGTGCTGTGCGACAGGTTCCGCTTTCCGCTATAGCGAAGATTGAATATTCAAACAGTTATGCTGGTATTCGAAGAATTGATCAAAAGCGCGTCGTTACACTTTCATCAAATGTGTTGACAGGTTATAATGCCAATGAAGTCGTTAGTACAATTCAACAAAGTTTACTGTCATTTGATAAACCCAATCAGGTTGAGATTAAGATGACAGGAGAACAGGA
The DNA here is from genome assembly GCA_035628875.1 of Ohtaekwangia sp. Classification (GTDB taxonomy): domain Bacteria; phylum Bacteroidota; class Bacteroidia; order Cytophagales; family Cyclobacteriaceae; genus Ohtaekwangia. The sequence continues at coordinate 101,964 of DASPIZ010000162.1, forward strand.
AGATCAGGCGGAAACCGGTGCTTTTCTCATGACGGCATTTGGTGCTGCGTTCCTGTTGATTCTCATGATCCTTGTTGTTCAGTTTAATTCTATTAGCAAACCACTTATTATTCTTACTGAAATTGTATTTAGTGCTATTGGTGTGTTGATCGGTTTTTCGTTGTTCAGAATGGAAATTTCCATTGTAATGTCCGGCGTTGGTATCATGGCGCTTGCTGGTATAGTGGTACGCAATGGTATTCTTCTCGTAGAGTTTACCGATTTATTGATCAGCCAGGGATATGAATTGAGAGCAGCTATTATTGAAGCAGCCAAGACCAGGATGACACCGGTTATACTTACTGCGATGGCTGCTACACTCGGCCTGATTCCATTAGCCGTCGGATTCAATATTGATTTCGTTAAATTGTTTACAGAGTTGAATCCGCACATTTTCTTCGGCGGTGATAACGTGGCGTTCTGGGGACCTTTGTCATGGACGATGATCTTCGGACTACTCTTTGGGACTTTCCTTACGTTGATCCTTGTTCCTGTGATGTATTTGGTTACAACGCGTTTAAAACAACGTATTACAAAATCGTCTAAGGAAGAAACGCAAGGGTCTGATGATGTCGTTCCTGCTATCTGATTGACGGAAACAAACTAAAATATAAAAAAAATCGTCTTACACGTGAGACGATTTTTTTTATGCAACGAAGAATTATGGTGTGGTTAATTGTTATAGCTGTTTTACTAGTAGTTGATTATTATGTATTTCATGCGATAATTACGATAACGAAGGACTGGACCTCAGTATGGAGATCAGTCATTCGGTATGCATATTGGTTCCCTACCCTGGTAGCCATTGTTGCTATCGCATATTTTGCGTTAGGCGATCTTTACAAACTTTCACACACAACAAAAACATATTTGATCACCGGATTAGTCGGCATTTATTTTTCTAAAATTTTTGCCGTGTTGTTCCTTTTTATTGATGATGTTCAACGGGGTGTCCGGTGGGTCGCCAGATTTTTTCGAGGTGAGGATTCAAGTAACTTGCCAGGAGAAGCAATTACACGATCGGAATTTTTATCCAAGACGGCGCTCGTCGCTGCAGCGGTTCCCTTTGGTGCCATGGCTTATGGAATTATTTCAGGGGCACATGATTATCGCGTCAGACGAAAAACCGTTTACCTTCCTAATCTCCCAAAATCATTTGATGGATTCAAAATCGCCCAGCTTTCAGATATTCATTCCGGAAGTTTTTTTAATAAAACAGCGGTTAGGGGTGGTGTTGAGATGTTGTTGAAGGAAAAACCTGATGTTATTTTTTTTACAGGAGATCTTGTTAATAATGAATCGTCTGAGGTGAAAGACTACCTGGATATCTTTAGTAAACTACGATCGGCGCCGTTTGGCGTTTATTCCGTAACCGGTAACCACGATTACGGAGATTATAAAGCATGGAATACGCAAAATGCGAAGATACAGAACTTCAAAGATCTGATGGAGGCACACAAGCTCATGGGGTTTAACCTTCTCATGAACCAAAATAATTTTATACAGACCGGAAATGATAAGCTTGCTGTGATTGGAATTG
>DASPIZ010000163.1:0-14176 GCA_035628875.1 Ohtaekwangia sp.
CTGTAAATGCTTCATGGAATGCACTGTTGATAGAAAGTGGTTTATGGAATCTAAACAGTTCTTTATCCGTATTTTATAATTCGATTGAAAATCTTATTCAGTATGGAAACAGGCTCGATGGCAGTGTCACGTATATCAACATCGATCATTTCAAATCAAAAGGTATTACTTTTTCGCACACGCTGCGAAGAAAGAATACTACGGTGAAGGTAGGTTTCGCGTACACCGGCCGTTACAACAAATTTTCGGAAGAGGATAAAGGGCTTCCTGAATTCACCTGGTCGCCAGAACTCAATGGATCATTCACACATATTTTTACAAAACCGAAATTAACTGTTTCCCTGTTTTACAAGTATACTGGTAAAAATCCGGAGTATGTTTTGCCTAAGCCAGGTGAACCAATTGTATTATCCGAGACATCGGGATTTCACTGGGCCGATCTGACGATACAGAAAACAATCATGAAAAATCTATACGTGACTACAGGGATTCGTAATCTTTTCGATGCAACGCGTTCAAATATATCAGGCACTGAAGCAGGATCAGCGCATGGAGGATCAGGCGATGCGAAAGCCATTGGTTATGGACGATCCTATTTTATGTCCATTCAATTTCTATTTAACCGATAAACAATAACAGTAAAATTTAAAAATAAACTAAAAATGAAATCTATACATAACAACATAAAACACTGGTCGGCAGTTTTTGCATTGGTGATATTCACATGTCTTTCCGCCTGCGATGATGAAGATCCTCCGCAACGGGCCAATACCGTTGATTTTGAAGTGAGCGATCAGATCGGATTCGATGCTGATGAAAATACGATAACGATGCGTATAAACTTTTCAAGTGAGACTACAAAAGATGCTGAAGTTATCATCGATGTAACGGCAACAGGTATCACCTACGGTACAGAGTTTACAACTGATCCGGTTATGACTGGTAATTCAATTGCCTTAGCTATTCCAGCTGGCTCAACACAAGTTTCCTTCGATGTTATAAGGAATGAGGACGTAGCTTTGGATGGTGATGAAAGTATTTCATTTACCATTTCTCAGGTGGGCCAGCATCTTGTTGTCGGTACGAAGAACCAAATTACGTTAGCATTTTCAGAAATTTTGGCGACCCATGTCATCATGGATCCAAATGTTGGAGGGCAGCTCCAGCCAAATAAAGTTTTTATAGATCTGAGTGCGAATCGCCAGACTGCTGTTAATCGTGGTGATTGGGATCTTGGCTTCTATACCGAAACAGATCAATTCAGGGTAATGCTCAATTCGTCGTCTTCGATGATGGCAAGGGTATTAGACAAGAATGATCTGAATGCCGTAACGGCGACTGATACGATCGGGTGGGGAGCACAGCTTTCAACAGATGGTGTTTTTGCAGGGATCATTGCCGATCAGATGCCGGATTGGATCCCATCTTCAATCAATTGGATCGATGCACCTTCCGGTGATATTTCGGCAACCGCTATAACAGAGGTTGCTCAGAACGATGGTGATAACAAGGTGTACATTGTGAACCGTGGAAAAAATCCGGATGGCTCAGAACGCGGATGGAAAAAAATCAGGGTTATCCGTGATGGTGATAATTACACTTTGCAGCATGCGGATATAAATGCAACCACGTTTGAAACGGTTGCCATCACACGTGATGACGCATACCATTTTAACTATGTAAATTTTGACGATGGTGCGGTAGAGGTCGAACCTAAAAAAGATAAATGGGATATTGCTTTCACCGTATTCACGAACACAACGCCAGTCGGGCCTGAGGTTGTTGTACCTTATGTGTTTAGTGACGTCGTATTGCAAAACCGGTATAAAACAAAAACCAAAGAACTCCTTGTTGCTGAAGCCGGCGCTTATAAAGACTTTGATGTGAATGATCTGAATGCGTTTGCGGTAGAAGACTTTAGTACAAACCAAATCAACATAGGTTCCAGGTGGCGTTCTGGCGGTGGCCCGGGAAGCAGTCCCGCTATCAAAGAAGATCGCTTCTATCTTGTTGAAGATGCTGAGGGAAATACTTACAAGCTTAAATTTACTGCGTTGACGCAAAATGGAGAGCGGGGACGTCCACAGATCGAATTTGATTTATTGGAAACAGGGGAGTAGGTTAGTTTCTGTCAGGGGCCACCATGGAATTCCAGAATGTATCTTGCGATATTTAGGATTAGGCATAGAAGTTTTGGATATTCCATGGAATGCCGCTTGCGTTTTTTTTTTCAGCGTTTTAAAATCATTGTAACGAAATCATGCGTAGAATACTCGTTTGTTTTTTCTTTTGTTTTCCGTTTCTTCTTGCCGCCCAGGTTAAATCTGCGTATACCATTTTCAATCATGATGGTAAACGTATTTCGTATCAAAAGATGATAAAAGCTTTATCTGAGACGGATGTTGTCTTCTTTGGCGAGCTTCATAATAATACGCTGGCACACTGGCTTGAATTACAACTATTGAAAGACCTGTATGATAGCAATGGTAATCTTACGGTTGGATTAGAAATGTTTGAAGCTGACGATCAGGTTGTGCTCGATGAATATCTTCAGGGAATCATCGAGGAGAAAACTTTTATTAAAGAGGCAAAGGTTTGGGATAACTATAAAACGGATTATAAACCACTGATCGAATTTGCACGTAAACTAAAGGTCCCTGTAATTGCCACTAACGTTCCACGACGATATGCGAATTTAGTATACCGGAAGGGCATTCAATCGCTGGATTCACTCAGTCCAGCGATTAAACAATGGATTGCGCCACTTCCGCTTGTTGTCGATTATTCATTGTCAGGCTACAAATCAATGTTGGAAGGGATGGGTGAACATGGCGGAGGATCAGCCAGAAACCTGGTTGCTTCTCAGGCCTTAAAAGATGCCACCATGGCTTCATTTATTGCAAGGCATCAAACGAAAGGAAACTTGTTTTATCACGTAAACGGTGCTTACCACAGCCAGGACAATCAGGGAATTTTAAACTATCTAAGACAATTGAAGCCAGAACTTAAAATTAGCACGGTTCATGTCACTGAACAGGCTGATATTGAAAAGCTGGAAGAATCAACGTTCAACAAAGCGGACTTTATTATTTGTATCGTAAACGATATGATCAAAAGTTATTAATGTATCGGTTCTGAAACTGCGTCCAATATCAAGACCGTTGTAGATCCGATTACAATTCATATCCTCCGGTACAGGCCAGGCAGGCATTGGCGTATGAGTCATATTCGTCATAGCCAGGACCTGGTTTACCAAAGAGGGTAATTATTTTGTCAATACGAATTTCCGCTTGTGGAAGTAATTCGATGAATAAACCTTTTCCGTCTACTTCTTTAAGGTTGGTGATTTTACCTGTAACAGAAGAAATAAATTCATCCGTTCCAAAATAAAACACTTTTCCTTCGGCGTTTTTACTGATTTGTTCTGCAATGGTTTCTCTGAAATCCCAGGATACCGGTGTGTATGATGTTTCCATAATGCCGTATTAGTATTAATTGAGTTGGAAATGGCTCACAAGATAACGAAATATGAATCAAGAAAATTCTCGGTTGCAGTTTAAAATGCTACTGAGCCACTTTCAGCAATTGTGGTATTTTCCGGTTCTGTTTTCCTGACGAATCCTTTCGGAGAACAAAATCGCCAAGTGCTAAGAATTTATATACATTAAATTTGAAACAAAATCATTCGTCATGGAAAGCCATGGCCCGATGAATTCTGGAAAGGATCGACCCGTGATCTGCGAATAAAACCTTAACATTGCGGCACTATGCTAAGATGTGATTAGACCTTAGAATTATAATATGATTAGATTTGGGCGACGAAAGCAGCTTTAAGAAGCTAAAACATAGGTTAACAGACATTCATCTTAAATTATAACTTCATTTCTTAGTAACACTATATATTTGAGGTTTAATTTAGCGTGTATGCGGTTCATACTTACGATTGTTATCATTTTCATATGTTTTACAACCGGCTTTGGCCAAAACATGTTTACGGCTGTAGTGAAGGATGCTGAAACACAAGAAACTTTGCCGGGAACCTCCGCGGTTGTACTTGGCACTTCTATCGGTGGAACGGCAAATGAAGCTGGCGTGATTCAAATATCGAATGTCCCGTCGGGACAACAACGGATACAGTTCTCCTTTGTAGGATTTCAATCTGTAATCATTGATGTGATTATTCCGGACGATTTAGATAAAACATTTGAAATATCGCTGCAACCCGTAGAGGAAGCGTTGGAAGAGGTGGTCATTACGTCCACAAGAAGCAGCCGCACAATTGCTGATCTGCCAACACGCGTTGAATTTATTGCAGGTGAAGAGTTGGATGAAAAGGCAAACATGAAGCCAGGTGACATACGACTGGTATTGAGTGAGAGCACAGGGATACAGGTACAACAAACTTCCGCTACTTCTGGAAATGCTTCCATACGTATTCAGGGCCTTGATGGCCGTTATACACAAATTTTAAAAGATGGCTTTCCATTATACGCAGGATTTTCCGGTGGACTTGGCTTGCTGCAAACGCCACCTTTAGATCTTAAGCAAGTTGAAGTTATTAAAGGATCTTCTTCCACGTTGTATGGGGGTGGTGCTATTGCCGGTCTCGTTAATTTGGTCAGCCGTACACCAACCGCAGCGCGGGATCTTCGTTTTTTGATTAATGGCACCAGCGCAAAAGGAATGGACTTAAGTGGTTTCTATAGTCAAAAGTTTGGAAAGGCAGGCGTTACGTTTTTTGCATCACGAAACACTACGGAACCATATGATCCCGCCGACATCGGCCTCACTGCTATACCGGAAGCTAAACGATACACAGTTAATCCAAAATTGTTTTTGCAATTGAATGAAAGGGTAAATATTGACGTGGGATTTAATTTTATGACGGAAGACCGGATGGGAGGAGATATAAAATTTATTGAAGGTAATGGGGATGCCACTAACGTTTATTTTGAACGTAATAAATCGCTTCGGTATTCTACGCAATTCTCGTTTTCATACAAGGTGGGTGAGCATAGCAAAATAAGTTTTAAGAACAGCATAAATCATTTTGATCGGTTGATCGAAGTGCCGGCGTATACATTTGATGGCATTCAGAATAGTACATTTAGCGAGTTAAACTATGTTACAGCCAATGGTTCGTCAGAATGGTCAGGCGGACTAAATTTATGGACAGATAATTTTTCAGAGAAGCAACTTACAGCGGATCCGGTACGCGATTATAGTCAAACAACGTGGGGTGCATTCATCCAACACAATTTTGATTTCTCTAACTCAGTAAGTCTGGAAACGGGACTACGTGGTGATTATGTAATCGATTATGGTTTTTTGCTTTTACCGAGAATATCATTGCTCTACAAAATCAGCCCGGCGCTCACATCGCGTATAGGCGGAGGGTTTGGTTACAAAACACCAACAATTTTTACAGAAGACAGTGAACGAATTCAATTCCAACATGTGCTTCCGATTTCTTCCGATAAAAATAGCTTAGAAAAAAGTTACGGTGCTAATTGGGATCTAAATTATCGGACCGCGTTGGGCGATGATGTTGCCCTGAGTATTAACCACCTTTTCTTTTACACCTACCTGGATAATCCACTCATGTTATCCGGTGCCTTGGAGAGCACCTATCAATTTGTTAATTTAAAAGGGTTTACCGATAGCAGAGGAACAGAAACCAATGTAAAAGTTGAATTTGGTGATTTTAAATTGTTTGTCGGATATACCTTTACGGATACGCGAATCCATAACGACGGGAAATCAGTTCAAAACCCATTAACTGCCAAACACCGGTTTAATAATATATTAATGTATGAAGTCGAGGAGAAATGGAAGATCGGGCTCGAAGCTTATTATTTTGGTCGCCAGCGTTTAACTGATAATACTTATGGAAAAGAGTATTGGATCTGCGGTGTTATGGTAGAAAAGCTTTGGGAGAAATTTTCTTTGTTTATCAATTTCGAAAACTTTCTGGATACACGTCAGACGCGTTTTGATAAGGTATATACCGGTACAATATCAAATCCGGTGTTCACTGACATTTACGCACCTGTTGACGGCTTTGTAATCAATGGCGGTGTAAAACTCGATATTTGGTAACACCACCTTAGACTGGCAGGTAAACATAGAATGTAGCACCTTCACCGAGTACACCTTTAGCGGTGATGTGGCCATGGTGGTTTTCCATGATTTTTTTACAAAGCGCCAAGCCAATTCCTGTTCCTGCATATTGTTGTCTCGCATGCAACCTTTGAAACATGGTGAAAATCTGATTGGCATACTGTTGTTCAAAACCTATGCCGTTGTCTGAGAATGCGATTTCGTGATACGTTCCCGGCGGGAAATATTCGGGTTTATGAATAACTTCTTTGTCGGTAACAATTTGAGCTGTTATTTTTATGACAGGTTTTTTATCCGCGAACTTTAAAGAATTGCTAAGCAGATTTGCAAACAGCTGGCTAAATTGGCTGGAGATTCCTTTAACATCGGGTAACGGATCCCATTCAACGATGGCGTGTTTTTCTGCAATTAGAACTTCAAAATCTGTTACCACATTTTCAACCAGCGTATTTAGATCAAAAGGAGTGAATTGTTCTTTGCTTTTAGAGAGGTTGCTATAATTAAGGACCGATTTTATAAGCATACTCATGCGTTTGGCTGATGAGCGTATCTTTTCAAAATAAGTATAAATCGATTCATCTCCCTTAAGATTACGTTGAATGAGTTCACTAAAAGTCTGGATTTTTCGCAGTGGCTCCTGTAAATCGTGTGAGGCGATGTATGCAAATTGTTCAAGCTCCTTATTCTGGGCTTCAAGTTCTCTCGTGTATTCGTGCAGTTTATCCTCTGTTGTCTTTTTCTCTGTCAGGTCACGGGTAACTTTTGAAAAACCGATGATTGCACCATCGTTGTTGTGAAGCGCAGTAATAACGATGCTTCCCCAAAATTGTGTACCGTCTTTTCGCACGCGCCATCCTTCGTGGGTGGCTCTTCCATCAGTGCGTGCCCGCTGTAACAATATTTCCGGTAAACGATTCTTGTAATCGTTGTTTGTATAGAAGATACTGAAGTTTTTTCCAACGATTTCGCTGGCGCTGTAACCTTTTATTTTTTCTGCCCCTGCATTCCAATTCAGAATCATACCTGTTGTATCCAAAAGGATAATGGCATAGTCCTGAACTTCGGCAATCATTTTGTAATATCGTTCTTCGCTTATGCGTAACGCTTCATTTTTTAAGCGCAATTCCTCGCTGGATTTCCGGAGTTTATCTTCAGCATTTTTTCTTTCTGTAAGGTCACGGGTAACTTTTGAAAACCCGATGATATTGCGTCGATCGTCATGTAGCGCCGTGATGGTGATACTTCCCCAAAACAAGGTTTGGTCTTTACGCACACGCCAATTTTCATCTACCGCCTTGCCATGTTGAATGGCCTGACTTAATAAATGTTCTGGCATGTTGTTATCCCTGTCTTCCCTTCGGTAGAACACGCTAAAGTGTTTACCAATGATTTCACTTGTTTCGTACCCTTTTATCTTCTCAGCACCTTTATTCCAATTGAGAATAATACCATCCCGGTCAAGTAAGATGATGGCATATTCCTGTACCTCTTCTATCATTTTATGGTACCGCTGTTCACTACTTTTGAGCGCTTCATTTTGTTGCTTGATTTCTAATGTTCGCTGTCTCACGAGGAGTTCAAGCGACTCGGCTGTATTTTTTTGCTCGGTAATGTCAATGGCAGTACCATACATGCGCAGCGGTTTTTGATCGGAATCGTAAACAACCTTTCCGTTTAACCGTACCCAGTGAATTGACTCATCGGGCCACACAACCCGTGCTTCATAAAAAAGCTTTCCTGTTTCAAAAGCATTTTTATGTGCCGACAAACGCATTGGCTGATCATCCGGATGGATACGATCGCCTAAGTCCTTTTGAAGCAGCCCGGCCGTTTCGGTGTATCCAAATATATTGGCCAACCGATCCGAATACAAAAACCGGGATTCAGGAATCTTCCATTCGAAAGTTCCGATGTTTCCAGCTTCAAGGGCAAGTTTAAGTCGTGATTCGCTTTCTTCAATGTCTTTCCTGGCGGTAACCTGATCTGTGATGTCAAAGGCAAGCATGGTAATACCAGAGATGTTGCCATCATTCTCATGAAAAGGTTCGTAAAGCACTTTAATGAACAGATTGTCCTGTATGCCATTTCTATAAAGTGAGAGTGGCATTTCGTTGACGACACTGCTTTTACCCGTATGGTATACCTTGTTAAGTAAGGTTTGATGGTCCTGGGCACGTGCATCCGGAATAACTTCTAGTAACGGTTTATTGACCACCTGTTCAGCAGTCTTGCCCCATAGCGTTAGAAAATTTTTATTGGCAACATCGATGATGAAGTCTGGCCCCCTCAGAATGCTGAGTGCGATGGGCGCCTGGATCATCAAATGTTGAAAATACTTATTTTGGGCAAATGCTTCACTTGTCTTTTCCTGGGTCTTGTCTATAGCTGAAATGAAAATTCCACTTACTACTGACTCAACATAAATCGGACTATATGATATCGTGTATTCGTGCTCGACAGGATGATCACCTGGTATGGTGGTAAAACGATGATTTTGAAGTTTGATGGGTTGTCCCTCCTGAATAACTTTCTTCAGCAGTGGAGAAACTTCGTCCCAGTTTCTTTTTAACCATGAGTCCTTGGCCTTACTGCCGAATGCAGCGGGATGCTTGGAGCCAATCAATTTGCTGTATGGCTCATTATAAATTTGTATCAAATCATCACCCCATAACACAATCGCAGGCAACAGAGAATTCAGGCAAATACTAACGGAAATTTGCAAGGCTGAAGGCCACGATCCTTTTTCGCCCAGCGAAGTGTTTTCCCAATTGAATTCCTGAACAAGATCCCTGATACTGGTATTGCCTTCAAGCATTGCATATTTGCCTTTCGCCATAAATTATTTCTTCACCAGTCAATTACACGGTCAAAATTTTCAATCGGAATCTTGCTGTTAAACAATAAGCCAGGCATTTATTGCCAGTTCACTAAAAAGCTGCATATTCAATGCGTTTACTTAAGCTTTCATGAACGCTCCGCAGAGAGTACTGAATGAGGTAATAAAGCAAAGTAAAGTAAAGGTTAAGTAAACAACATTCCTTGCATAATAATACCAAAAAAGGGGTGAATCGCTTAATGATCTTCAAAATATTTAACGATGCAAATTCAAATCCTGAATTGCTGCTTTATTTCGACGTTTCGAAAAATTCCTAATAGTGTGCTTAAAGGGATACCGTTTGAAGACATAAACATTTCGTCTTTCTTTCCTGGTTTGATATTAAGTTAATGTTACCAAATTTACTTTTCCGTTAAGTTTCCGGAATGTTATCCTAATGTTAGGATAAATCTTTTTTTTTGCGGTAAAATTAAATTAATGGTGCCTGCTAAAACAAGAATTCAACTCACTTTAATCGCTGTATTTACAGGTTGCTCGCCTGTTTTTGCGCAGGATATCACAAAAAACTCTTTTGGAAATGGAATTTCGATCGTTGCAGCCGATTCTTCATTTAGTGTGAATGCAGGCGTCCGCTTCCAAACCTTGTATCAAATTACGACTGATCTCGATTCTGATGCTTACGAAGATAATCTTCAAATCCGACGTTCAAGGATAAAGTTAGATGGATTTGTGTACAATCCGAAGCTACAATATAAAATTGAACTTGCCCTGGCAAACTCCGATACCAATGTAGGAAGTGTACCTCAGTCGGGTAACACCAGCAGCATTGTTTTAGATGCTTATATCAAATACAACTTTACTGGAAATTGGACCTTATGGTTTGGGCAGGCTAAACTTCCGGGGAATCGGGAGCGTGTTATTTCTTCCCAGGCTTTGCAGTTTGTAGATCGCAGTAACCTGAACAGCAGGTTTAATCTCGACAGGGATGTTGGTGTACAACTCCATTACAAAACAAATAAATTCAACTTCATTACGGCTTTGTCTATGGGTGAAGGAAGAAACATCGTGGTTGAAAACGCAGGCGGATATGGGTACACCGTCCGGGGCGAATATTTGCCTTTCGGGAAATTTAAAGAAAAGGGTGATTACGTCGGTGCGGACCTGTCACGTGAGGAGGATCCTAAACTATCATTGGGAGTAACTTATGATTACAATGACCGCGCTTCGAAAGAAAGAGGACAACTTGGTGATTTTCTTGGTGTGCAACGGGATTTAGAAACTATTTTTGCTGATGCACATTTCAAATACAGGGGCTTTTCATCATTGATTGAATTCGTTTACAAAAAATCTCCTGATGGTCCCCTCATTAAGGATTCAGAAAATAATGTAACAGCAGCTTTTTATACAGGGCGTGGTTTTTCAGCACAAGCAGGTTATTTGTTTAAAAACAATTTTGAACTGGCTGGGAGGTATACAATTGTAACGCCGGAAAAAATTACCTTGCGAAATGAGAATACACAATATACAGTAGGTGTATCAAAATATTTTGTTGGTCATAATCTAAAAGTGCAAAGCGATGTAAGCTTTATAACCGAAGCAACACAAAGCGATGCGTTGATGTACCGTCTTCAGCTAGAGGTAGCGTTGTGATTGGCATGAAGTCTTTCGACTTCGTAAATATTTTTTGCTATGCGCTGGTTAATAGGGAACAATGGTGATTGTTCCGTTTTTTTCGAGGATGGCATATTTGATATCCTTCATCTTTTGAAGACCAAAATTCAGACGTGCGGCTTCGAGAATATCGGCTTCATCGACCTTGCACTTTTTCATTCGTTTAAAAAGTGGTTTACCTTCATCTACAATGATCAGCGGGATCCCTTCTGTCACTTTCCCGAAGAAACTGGAATTTTCTTTGATCAGTGAGAATATCAGGTCTATACTAATCAGGGTAATGATCAGGATAAATGCGCCGGTTATCGAGTAATCATGCCCCAGAAGCGCCTGCTGTGTTACTTCGCTAATGATTAGAAGTAACACAAAATCAAATGTGGTCGCCTCCGATAAACTCCGCTTTCCCATAATGCGAAAGAGAAGTAGTAAAAACAGGTAAATGGCAAGGCCGCGTAAAACCGGATTCATATTCGTCAGGGAAAAATAAATTCATTGATTCCAAAGTCAAGCTGATTTATCGTTATGATGTTATTCATCTGGCCGACTTCTTTCGGTTCGATATCCAGCGTGATAAAAGCTTGCTGTTCAGTGGGAAATACGAGCAGAAGCGAGCCATTTACACTTTTGTATTCAGCTGGTTCAGGTGTTATTTTTTTTAGGTCGTGACTTTGAAGGTAACCGTGCGGAAGGTGTATGAGGACGTTGCCGGAAACTTCCCTGGCGACAATTTCAACGTGTGTCTCGTTTTCGCGTCGGTTAAATTGTTCATAGGTGATAACAGACCCTTCTTTGATGAGCGTTTTTTCACTCAAAACGCCGGTCCCGAATAAGCCTATTGCCGCACAGACAAGCAGTATTAAGATGATGAACCAGCCAACCCGTTGTATGATCCATCCTTTAACATGCAGGTTAATATCCTCATCAATCTCCAGCGAAGTTTTAGGACGTTCTATTTCGTGACCCGTTCGGTTTGTCTTCATTTCACTTTGATTACATAAATTCAAGTGCCAGCCGGCGAAAATTTTGCGTCGTTAATCGCTAAATGAATTTAGATATCCAGTTCGATCATGACGCCCAGGTGATCTGAAAGTCTCGCATCTCCCGGAGGGGATGAAATTACTTCCACTTTTCTTACGAGCCTGGTGAGTGAAGACGAAACCCAAAAGTAGTCAATACGACTTGAAGGATTATCTGATTCGAAAGTATGGCCAGCTTTATTACCATGAAGCATTTGCCATGCATCTACAAAGCCTGCTTTATTAAATGATTCAAACACGTTGCTATCCGGTGGTGTATTAAGGTCACCAGCGAGTATTGCAAGCTCCGGTTGCTGGTTGGCGATGAGTTGAGTAGCCTGTTCTGCATTTTGAATGGCCTGCGCTTTGACCCACGAAAAGTGAGCATTGTAAAAATTAAGCAGCTTCCCTGATCTGTCGAAAGTAATCTGCTGAACGATACGGTTATTGTCATCAGATAAATCAGGAAACAGCGATAAACTCAGAGAATTTATTTCAGACACCGGCAATTTCGAAATAACGGCATTACCTTGCTGTAACCCATCTGGTTGAGATTGCGCTTCATGAAACGTATGAAACGTATAACCTTTTAATGACGCTGCTATCTGGAGTGCCTGATCTTTGCCTCCATATAATATTGGATGTCGGGCCACCGCCTGAAAGGCAATTATATCGGGATCACTTTTTTCCAGTTCAGTGAGAATGAGTTCCTTTCTCATTTCCCATGCGCCATGTTTTTCAACATAATAGTTAAGGTTGAGCGTTATAATTCTGAGCATAAATAATTTTTCAACTTCAGCCAGCTTGCTAAAATCCTGTGCCTTTTAATTCCAATAAGAATGTTGGGCTCCGGGTGATAAAGCTGTTGCCTTTCGGTAGGATATGTCTACGGGAAAGTTTTTTCACAACCACAACTTTACAACTTTGATTTTTTGGGCATGAGTTTTTCACCTGTGTTACCATCTGTTTTAATCCATTTTGAGTTTTACTTTATCAGTGGGTTGCGTCAACAAGATTTTTATCAACATAATGATCAGTTATATTAATTAAAATGTAAACCAAAAGTATGAGAGAATTAAACACAATTAAAGGAAAGGTAATCCTTGTAACCGGAGCGGCACGTGGTTTGGGTGCGGCGATTTGCAGAATACTTGCCGGTGATGAAGCCGTAATAATTGCTACGGATATCAATGCAGCACAACTTGAACAAAGTGTTGCAGAAATTCTGGCTGCTGGAGGAAAGGCTTCTGCATACACCATGAATGTGAGTGATGAAAACGATGTTGAACAAACAATTCAAGAAATTATTGAATCACATGGTAGAATTGATGTGTTGGTCAACAATGCCGGTGTAGATTATACAAAGTCGATAGAAGAATTGAGTTACGATGAATGGCGCCGTGTTATTGAAGTCAACCTTACCGGACCATTTATTGTAACAAAGGCAGTTTATCCATATATGAAAAAAAATGGTGAAGGGCATGTAATTAATATTACGTCAACAGCATGTAAGCGGGCATGGCCTAATGCTTCTGCATATCACGCCAGCAAGTGGGGACTTACAGGATTTAGCCATGCCATTCATTCTGAAGCACGTAAAGAAGGAATCAAGGTTACGGCATTGGTGGCGGGTGGCATGCAAACACCTTTTTTGTTGGATCGTTTTCCGGATATTGATGTAAACCTGCTGCAGAATCCGGAAAATGTTGCGGAATCTATTCGCTATGTCCTCTGTCAACCTAAGGAAAGTGTTATCCCTGAACTCATGGTTATTCCGATGACGGAAACATCGTGGCCCTAGTGGAGTCGATGTAGTTTGTGTTACGATAAGCTTCATGCTGCAGACGGTAAGCTGCACGGCGTTTTCGAAAAGCTGCGAGCCGCGAGTTTCGAGCTGCGAGTTTGTTCGGTTGGTAATGTAAACGCTTACAGTTCTTATTATTGTTGTTTTCGCTATTCATCAGTTTTCAAAAAAGCCAAACTATGAACCATAAACTTTCATAGCGGAGGCGCAAAGTCGCTGAGTTACGCAAAGCATAAAACTAATTTGCAAACCGATCGAATCAGTTATCAGAAACCAACCTCAAATATCAAACGTCAAACCTCAAACTACTTCCCCAAACCCTTCATTAGCAACCCCGAACTTTGAACCATGAACTTTGAACCATGAACCATGAACCATGAACTTTGAATCATGAACTTTGAACCGTTAAAGCCGAAACCTGCATTAACAGAAGAGGAGGTTAACCGTGGATTGAAGTTGGTCATTGGTGATGGGCTGGCAGCTGAAGTAATGACCACATTTACCGGTGGTGCTTTTCTTGTTGCTATGGCGCTGTTAATGGGTGCGTCTAATTTTCAGATTGGATTGCTTGCGGCATTGCCAATGTCTACCCAAATGTTTCAGCTGTTTTCAATATGGCTGGTAAGAAGATTCAACAACAGGCGTGCTGTAACGGTATTTTCTTCCCTGCTGGCGCGTTTACCCCTTTTGGTAATCGGCGTCTTTGCTTTGCTCTATCCTTCGTCGGTT
>DASPIZ010000164.1:0-44472 GCA_035628875.1 Ohtaekwangia sp.
TTGGGAGGGTTATTTGCAGACAGAGTCGGCATTGAAATTGTATTTGGTGTTACGATAGGCTGCGTGATCATCGGGTTGTTAATCCTTGTCAATGGCTGGATTGAAATTGGAAGTATTATTATTTTCACTTTTTACAGCGTCAATGCGGCCGTTACACCAGGGGCAGTTACGAAAGGCGCACTACATTCGCTTAATGCTGTTGCAGAAAATTCTACATGGAGAGATCTTGGCGCAGCAATAGGAACGTTACTTGGTGGATTTCTTATAACTTCGCGTTATCTAAACACAACGCTACTAATCGCTACCTTTGTGCTGGTAGTACTTCTTTTAATTCATCTTAGCAAAACACAAAAAATACTTCAAACGTTAATGCTATGGAAGTAGCCGAAATTTATACCCAGTTTCACCAATCATTATTAGCATTCATCAAGGGCAAGATCCGGTCAACTGAGGATGCCCAAGATATTCTTCAGGATGTATTTATCAAGATATCGTCAAACGTAAATAACCTTGCGGAAGAAGAAAAACTCAAGGGCTGGATTTTCACAATCACCAGAAATACCATCATAGACTATTACCGGACGAATGCATCAAAAAGGAAAGTTGAGGTTATACCCGGAATAGCAGAGCGTGTTTTCGAGGAAGGCGATTTAGATTCAACAAAAGGTTTAGATCAATGTGTTCATACAATGATCAAATTGCTTCCTAAAGAATATCACGACATTATTGTAGACGCTGAAATAAACGGTATAAAACAAAAAGATCTCGCAGAAAAGTATGGTATGGCTTACCCATCGTTGCGCTCCCGCGTGCAAAGGGGCAGGGAACGGTTAAAGCAGCTTTTTTATAACTGCTGTCATATTGAAACAGATTCCTTAGGCAATGTTATATCTGCACAAAGCAAATCTGGCTGCCACGGCCCGTGTAATCCTTGTGGTTCACCCGAATAAAACTGTTTATCCATTATTGCATCATTCCCATAGATGTCCGTCTATAGGCAAGAGAAAACACTAATATTATGGAAACAACAACTTCAGAAATCCCTGTAATTCAAAAATCAAAAATTATCAAAGAAAAAGTTGAAAGCTCAGCTTCATCATGTTGCACACCGAAAAATAACACTTCCGTTTGTTGCACACCGAGTGAAACAAAGGAAGAAAATAATGGTGCATGTTGCGCGCAGCCGGAGGATGGTTCGTCTTGTTGCGATAAATAAGATGATCCGATTTTTTCAATCGGCACCTAACGTTTTTGTAAGACAAGAAAAAATGCCAGCTACTTGCTGGCATGTTTAATAAACTTTGGCGATACGGATTTCCATTCTTTTTTTGCCGCATGAAAATCTTTTTTGAATTGCACGTTCTTGAAATAGTACTTGAGCATACTGAAAGCAATTTGACGCGACGCTTCGTTGTCACTTGGATAATGAATGCCCATGATTTCGCGTGATCTCCTGATCTCTTCTGCCAATGCAATAAAGTCTTTTTGCTTTTCCGGAATGATTTCGCTCCATGTGAATGCTTGCAGAAATGCCCAAAGTGTGTGACCGCTTGCGAACGAAGGAGAATTTATCTTGGCAAGGGCCTGCAGCTTTGGTTCGAGGTGATAGGGGCGAGGCCTAAACAGATTGTACTTAATGGTGAACTCCATTACACGCATGTCCTGCATAATCCCTTGAAGTAACTTTGACACTTTAGGAAAATTTCTTGCATTGATTTGCTCACCAAATAATGCGCTACCTTCAAAAAAAAGATCGCTCAGGTTTTGCTCGTAGGATACGTGCGATGGAATCATGTTGATTGATGGCCAGTATCCAATGTTGGCAAGGTACTCGACACGTTTTACCTGCTCAGGTGTCCGCTTTTCCTGCAGGTCAAGCAAATAGTCAAGTTCCGCTCTAACCTGATCAGAACTGTTTGCCGGATAGGTTACGCTTTGTGTTAGGTTTTTCACTTGGATGTCCGAAAGGTAGTAAGGCTTTACAAGTACATAAACAATTGAGCTACCGTACGCCGTAGCAGGATAATTGATGGTATCCATGAATGATCGTACTGGGTTTGGCTTGCTGCTTTTCTGTTGAAGAGTTTTGTAATGGCCTGAAACTTCAGCCATTACGAATTTTTGGGAATAACCCGGATGCCAGGTCGAAACAATGGCAATGAGAATGATAAGTTTTTTCATTTCTTAAGCGTTTGTCTACAGACGGACACTTGAGAAAAAGATGCATGTTAATTACAAATTACAACACGGTTTTCGGTTCTTACATAAAATGACGTTTCCCTACCCATCTGTTTTCACGATAAGGGCTTCGTCAATCTTATCTTTTAACATTTTCCTTGCGCGCTGAATCCTGGCTTTCGTGGTGGTGTAGTTTAACCCAAGTTTATCAGCAACTTCGCGCTGTGACAAATTTTGAATCTCCGTCATCTCAAGCGGAATTCGGTATTTATCAGGGAGCGCCGGAATCAATTCTGAAATAGTGCCCGAAACGCATTCATTGAAATTCGGAGGACTGGATTCCCAATCAATGTCGAGCGGACTAACATGTTTTCTCTTCTTCCTGTAATGATCAACGATCGTATTGCGTGTGATCTGGTAAATCCATCCAAACACCTTTTCAGATTCCTTCAATTGATGGATCTTATCCTGCACTTTCAGGAAAACGTCATGTACAATATCTTCCGTCAACGCTTTGTCTTTTACTCTTTTAAAAACAAAGCCTTTCAGTTCGTCCTGTACGCTATTCCAGTTTAAGCTCACGTCGTTCATACCCATTAAATTGTAATCACAGACGTGACATGTCCAAAAAGATGCATTTTTAGTTATATTTTTTTACTCTTCGTTCAAAAAGCACAGTATTTCAACATTTTTTCATCCAGCCGAGCAATCTTTTTTCGCCCATAACCGATCTAACGAAAAAATCTCCTTGAACCAGAATGCTGAATTCACCGATAGGATCCCGAGTAACGAATGGTAACGAGAATTGCCAGGTGAACGCGTAGCATCTCCAAAATTCAGACTTTGCATCTTGGAATACAATTGGGCATTAGGTATTCAGTAATGACAAAACATCATGTTTAGAAAAATTGCTCAACAGGCTTCCATTCGTTTCAAGTAACCGCTTTCCAACTTCGCCTTTTGATTGCTGAATAATAGCGATCTTCTCTTCAATCGTATCTTTTGACAGCAGCCTAATGGCAACGACATTTTTAACCTGGCCGATACGGTACGCACGATCAATAGCTTGGCCCTCAACGGAAGGGTTCCACCAGGGGTCTACAATAAAAACATAATCTGCGGCCATAAGATTGATGCCGGTCCCTCCAGCCTTTAGACTAATTAGAAACACGCGTATTGACGCGTCGTTTTGAAACTCATCAATGACGTGCTCGCGCTTTTTCGTTTTGCCCGTTAACATGATGTGCGAAATATTTTGCCCGACAAGTCTTTTCTGAATTAACTCAAGCATCGACACAAACTGAGAAAAGACCAAAATTTTATGGTGCTCATGTAGGCTGGCAATTCGCTCCATCAACAAGTCAAGCTTACCCGACTTCTCATCGCCACCCTCATCTTTCAGCAAAAGAGGTGAGTTGCAGATCTGACGTAGTCTTGTGAGGCCTTTAAGAATTTGCAACGTGTGCCTAGGCACATCGTCATCAGTTAGCGATCGAAGTGAATCTTTGAATTTACTTTCCTCCCGTAAGTACAATTCGCGTTGAGCCAAGTTCATCTCACAATAGAGCACCATCTCAGTCTTTTGTGGCAGCTCATTGGCTACTTCTTCCTTGGTTCGCCTCAATACAAATGGGCGAATTTTTCTACTCAATAAATCCGAAGCACGATTGTTTTTAAATTTCCCGATTGGAATTCCAAAGGTGTCTCGAAAATATTGTCTGTTTCCTAACAACCCAGGGCAGGCAAAAGCAAATTGAGCATACAAATCCCAAACGCTGTTCTCAAATGGTGTTCCTGAAATGGTTATTTTGTTTCTGGAATGTAGTAACTGCGCGGCCTTGAATCTCTGGGATGAAGGATTTTTAATATGTTGAGATTCATCCAAAAAGATGTAATCGAATGTAAAACCTGATAAGGTGGTAATATCTGAAACCAAGGTGCCGTAGGAGGTGATTACAATGTCAAAAGATTTGAATGCAGCATTGCCTATTTTGCTGTTGCCATGGTGAATGTGTACACTCAGGGTTGGTGCGAAGCGTGTTAGTTCCTGCCGCCACGAATGAAGAAGTGTTGTAGTCGCAACGATGAGATGTGTTCTTCTGCTTGACCTTTTCTTTTCTTTTAGTAGAAGAATGAATGCAATAATCTGCACCGATTTACCGAGACCCATATCGTCTGCCAGGCATCCACCAAAATTCAATTCGTCAAGGTAGTTGAGCCAGCTGAGTCCTTTTAGTTGATACGACCTTAGTTCAGCTAACAGTGTTGTTGGAGGTGACGCGGTCTTGACTTCATGCAGCGTTGCAAGTTTCTTTTTTATTGTTGAAATTTCCCTTCTGACATCTGCATCTAGTTCGGTTGAGCCATACAATTCATCCACCACTGAAAAGCTGGACTTATTAAGCCGCAAGGAATAATCGTCCTCGATTTCACTTGCTCTGAAGTACGCCTTAAATTTGTCGACCCATTCAGACGGTAAAATCCCCAGCTGCCCATTGTCCAGTTCCACATAGTGGCTCCTGTTCTTTAATGCTTTTTGAATTTGTGACAAAGTAGCTCTGGTAGAACCAAATTGAACGTCAAGCCGGGTGTTAAACCAGTTAATCCCACTGGAAACCTCAATCCTGATATTAGCTTTGTGTGGTGTGAACTTATTTTGTTTTAGTGCATTAAATCCAAATACCCGAATGCCATGACTAGTCCATTCGTCAAACATATTTAGAAACCAGTGGTGATCCAGAAAGATTGACTTTGGCAAGTAGAAATATAAGAGCGGATTTGTAAGCTGTTCTGCAAAATCTTGATATTGCTTTAACAACAGCGCAATAAAGCTGTCTTCACAATCTCCGTCCCGTTCGATTAACGTTCTAGTACCTTTTCCATTTTCCTGGTACAGTTGTCGTTTCGAAAGGATGGGTACTTCAGTCTCCCCATATTTGATGACCGGGTTAATGCACACAAAATTTTGCAACTCAGAGAGGTAAATAATTTTTTCGACGACAAGTCCCGTTTGATGGACCTGAATTGTATCGATAGCAGTATTACTGTACTTTACAGGAACAACCAGTTCAATTTTTTGAAGCACATCGTGTTTGAAATTCGCAAACTGTGTATTCGTGATTGTGAAGGCATTGCCGTTGTCTACAAAATAAGTAAGAACGTTCAGGACATTAATATCGTCAGGAAGATACCATTGATTGTCACTTACTACAAAATAAGCGTGTTGTATTGAAATGTTTTGTAGCGGGTAATCAATGTCACTGATAGATAATTCGCTGTAAACCTTATTTGTTCGTGCGAGCTGCGTGACAATTACGCTAAGATCAAGCCTGACTTTCGCGATCTTGATGCGTGTTAACGCATTCGTTGTAATCTTGTCCGCAGCGTGGTTGTTGTGATGGAAAAACGCATATCGTGCCGGATTGTTAACAAGTGCTTTAAGGCTTTCTATATCGCTTTGATTCTTTTCATAGACCGCTTGCAATTTGACTATCGCCATGAAAAATTTCAATAGCGGTAAGTTCGTTTCCTGCCATATATACTGAAGAGGATTGACCTGCAGGAAGGGCCCTTTAATTGAGCCATCGCTTCCAACTGTGCATCGCATCAACCTCGCGGTAAAGAGACTGTAGTACTTGTGGCGGCCAATAACAACAATCAGTTGCGTTCCTGGTTGATCAATTACTTCTGCAGGAAGCATGGGCGTCAGAACCTGTTTGCCGGATTGGTTTGCTTGCAGCTTGCCGTCAAAACTTACGGTAGGCTCGAAAGGCGGGTACGACATTAATTTAAATTAACAGGCAAGAAAGTAAATCTCTAGTTCAAATGCTGCCGTTTTACGCTCGAATTTCGGATCATTTTTTGGATAAAGTTGCCAGCAGATTTTCCAAATTGACCATTGTCATTTTAAATCCTTCTGTGAAGCCCATTTCAATCATCTTCTCCATGCGGGCAAGGGATTCATTATAGATGGTGATACTCACTTTTGTCTTTCCGTCTTGTTCGCTAAAAGTGTAATCCCATTCAGAACCAGGCAATTCAGGGTTTTCATCTTTATCTGCAAAAGCATTCGACATTTTGAAATTGGTTTTCGGGCTAATGGAAGTATAACGTTGGATTGCCCAACGCTCTTGTCCTTCAGGACTTACCATCGCATAAAATCTTCGCCCTCCAACTTTGAAATCCATAAATTTTGTTCTGGCCGTCCAGGGTTTGGGTGCTACCCACTGATCGAGGATTTCGGCTTTGGTAAATGCGTCCCATACCAACGACTGATCAGCATCAAATTCTCTTGTGATGTATACCATTTTCGCCGCTTTGTCAACGGTGAAATCAAATAGCAAATTGTTCATCATTTTTTTTGTTTTTTAAGTGTTGATAATACTTGGTCCAATTGATTAAACTGAGTTTCCAGGGTTTTCCTAAATTGCTTAATCCATTTATCGATTTCATCTACCTTTTTGGCATTGATGTGATAATAAATTTCTCTTCCTTTTTTTTCTTGTCTTACCAATTCACAGGCAGTAAGGATTTGAACATGTTTGGATACAGCCTGCCTGCTGGAGTTAAATTCTTGTGCAATGGCATTTGGTGTCATGGCTTGTGCTGCAATCAACAATAGAATTGCCCTGCGTGTCGGGTCTGCAATAGCTTGAAAAACATCTCTTCTCGTCTCCATAGATAATTCAGTAATGCAACTATATGATTGCAAATGTAGTGCAATTATTTGGTTGCGCAAATTATTTAGCGTTTTTTTACTGACTGGTTGTTATTGCAATAAGCTGGTGAGGTGAAAGGTTATAAAAGAAATGTTGGATAAGTCGTATGAAAGGATGACGTACGCTTTACAGATGTGTCGAAATAGTAAAGCGTAAAATATCCTATTTCGTATTGCTTTTAAGGAAAGAGATTTCCAATAAGTTTTTGAACTCATTGTATATCACAATTGATCTTTTCGGATGATGTTTTTCTCGGGGTTGTCGAGTCCGCGCTGAATAGGGGACGACCAATATGTGAAGTAGTCAGTGAATAATTGAAATCCTCCGATCTTTCCGGAGAATGAAAATATTAAAGTTGTCGCCAAGTACTTTGAGTCGTTATTTAAGACGCAAGACTTTAAAACAATTTCAGAAATAATTGCGCCGGCAGCACTTTACAATCAAGCTGAGGGTTTACTTATGGCGGCACCTTCGTTGGGTTTAACAACTGGGCAAAGATGTTTGCTCAGGCGAGTGAATTTTTTGATTTGCAGATTGAAAAGGATCCAACGTATTTCACTTCTTTGGAAAGTGATGATGTGTTAATTCGATTTACCATAAAATGTACTTCAAAGAAATCCGGCAAAATAATTTCCATGGCTGTTGCAGAGCACTTCGATTTAAAGGATGGGCTAATTACCGCCATTACCCCTTTTTATTTTGATACTAAAAAATTTAGCGATTTTCTTAAATAGAAACGAGTCGGGCGCTATAGAGGCAAGATCGAGACCGCGTCGACCTCAGGCAAAAAAACACTCCCTCACGGGAGTGTTTTAAAATAACAGATAGCTCTTATTGATCTGCCTTTCTAAACTTATATATTGCCTTCACTTTTGTAGTGACCGTAATCTCAGACTCAGAGAACGACTCCTCAATATTCACTTTAGCTTCCAGTACGTCGTCTGTTTGTTTGGTAATGATTGCTTCCTGTGACACACCATCGTTGGTAATGATCAGGGTTCGACCATCCAACTCCCAGGTACCATCCATAAAAGCATCGTTAAACTCATGATCTTCTGTAGTGGTTTGTCCCGCTACCGTCGTTTTCAATTCGATGGTATAGCTACCCTCGCTAACGACGGCGTTTGGATCCATGGAAAACGCAGTAGTGTAGTCCATGTTCTTGCCTTTGCCTGTAAAGGTGGCCTTAATAGTACTTCCTTCGAAAGTGGTAGCACTCGTACCGCTGTAATCAATTGCTGTCATATTCCAGCTACCGGTCAATCCTTCAACGGTAGGAAGCGCGGGTGATGGTTCATCTTCACTACAAGAAAAAAACAGCACTAAAAGGCTGACGAAAAAAAATTTTGTAATCTTCATAAGTTGGTAAATAAGTTAGTAATCGGATACAAGAAAAAGCTGTATCCCTGAAAGTAAAAATACTTAATCGTACCAGGGAAATTGTTGGAATGCAGGCTCAAATATTACGTCTGACGGAATGGAACAGTTTGTACAACTCGATCCTGCGAATTATAGCAAGCTTATGAAGGAATGGGAAGAAAAGTATCCTAAAAGTTAGCAGGTAATTTAACTATCGATATAGAATTAATTTGCCAATCGTTAATTGATCCATTTAAAGGGTAACATTAAATAACCCCGGAATATAAAGCTCCGAAGCCTCTATTCTTGTGAGGTAGCCAAATTGTACTTTTTGAGCACTTTAAGTAAGTGAGTCACTTCAAATGGCTTCTTGATGAACTCATTGATACCGGTACGCTTGGCTTTTTGCCTTATTCGATGGGCAGATATCATAATGATAGGAGTAGTTCGTGTAGCCTCTTGTAATCTCAAGAACTTAGTAATCGCCAGGCCATCGATTGTAGGTAAATCTTTATCCAGAATAAACAGATCGGGCAATTTATGTTTAAATTCGACTAGCCCCGATCCTGCGGTACAAGTCTCTACAGTATAGCCAGATTTTCTGAGCGCATGCCCGAGTAAAAATAGGGTGTCCTCATCATTCTCAATGATCAGGATTCTTTGGTTCGCCTCCGGCATTACTATGAGATAAAAGGTGAAGAAAAAATTTCGTGTGGCTGTGGGACTACGGAATCGTTTGAAACTATCTGGACTTCATCTGATAGGTGTCCGTTTAAGTTCAGGTACTTATTTAATTTAATCCCGAAAATTAACTTTATGTCAATAGCAAGACATTCAGAATCCTTCGAAGAATTAAGAAGCAGCAAGGTGACTTTTTCACTGCCCTGTTTAACCTCTTTTATATCCTGGATTAGGAAGTACTGATCCGACCATTTTCCTGAATGGTTGCTTATAGAAATACTAATAAACTGCGTTTTCGCTACGCTCAACACATCTTTGACTTGGTCCCTTGCTACGGAAATTCTCATAACACCTCGTTTTTTGGCACTCGCTTCTCTTCATTTTTATAACATAACAAAACTAAATTTTTGTATCCTTAAATTCTATCCGTGGATTTCGGGATTTTGCGTTTTAAAGCATGCAACAATAGGTTACTGTTGTTATCCGTTGCTACTTGCAGCTTACCCCAGAACTAATGGCAAAAATTAAGGTGTTCCATGTTGAAGATTATAAGATCATGAGGGATGGAATTAAGCAGCTTTTATCTCTGGACGCGCAAATTGAAATTGTCGGTGAAGCTCATAATGGAGAGACTTTTTTGAAAGCATTGGCAGTCGCTGAAATTGATGTACTCATCCTCGACATCTATCTGGATGCAATGGAGGATTTGAATACACTGAACGGATTTCAGATCTGCCGTCTAACACAAGAGCAGTATCCTCATATTAAGATAATTGCTCATTCCGTCTATGACGATGCTGATCGGGTGGCAACCATAATCAAGTGTGGCGCTTTGGGTTTTGTATCGAAGAAATCAGGTTTTGAGGAATTACTACGGGCAGTAAAAACCGTTGCCAACGGTGAAAAATACATCTGCCCGGAAACTGCAGGGAAGCTGAAAAATTTGAATCAGTTTTTAACCGGGATGGAAAGTAGTTTGCGCGGAAAAGATGAGATATTCTCTCAAAGGGAGAGAGAAGTTCTCAATCTGTTATCGCAAGGTAAGTCATCAAAGGAGATAGCTGATAGCTTGTTTATTACTGAGCGAACAGTAGAATCCCACAGGAAGAACATGATCGAAAAAGGAAAAGTTAAAAATACGGCTGAATTAGTCGCTTATGCATCTTCTCTGGGAGTAATTAAGAAATAGTAAAATTGCTGTAGCACCATCGCGATGGATAATATACAAGTTGAATTTAACGTGTTACGAGAAATTGCAGATCTGTCATTGGATGGAGTTGTAGTTTATTGCCTTCGAGACAAAAAAGTTAGTTATGCAAACCTGCATGCTTTTGAAATGGTAGGGTTAACAGAAAATGCATCCGAGCTTGAGCTTCAAGCTGTTCTCGGAAGTGTTGTACCGCAAGACCGTGAGTATCTTAAGAACCAATATTTCATGGTATGTGAAAAATTTTTAACTGCAGAAGTTGAATTTAAAGTTCGGAACGAAAAAGATGGTGAGATGTTCCTTTGTTGCAATGCATACCTTGTTTATAATAAGTCTGCTATTATTGTGTTTATCAAAGATATTACAAAGCCCAAGGAACATGAGAATTATTTAGTAAACTACGGGGCGCGTAAGAACACAATACTCGATACACTAGCTCACCAGGTGAGTGGCGCGCTAAATCTTATGCGCCACTTGTCTTCGGAGGCTGAAAAATATACGGAAGATACGAGAGACAAAAATCTCAAAATATACTTAAGGTTGCTAAACGATAACAGTAGCCATTGTTTAGAAATCATTCAGGATCTATTAAAAAATGAACATGAGGAATCAGCCGGAATTTTTGTAAAGAATTCCAGGATTGATATCGTTAGGAAAATTGCTGTTATTTACGATGAACTTCAACAAAGCCACCGCACAAGAAAGTTCTTTTTTTCTCCTTCAGTTGAATCGCTGCACATTACCACAGATGAAGTTAAACTGTTGCAGATAGTAAATAACTTGACCTCTAATGCAATTAAGTTTTCTCATTCCGAAGATCCTATTTCAATAACGATTGTTGACGCGCAAGACCAAGTAACAGTTAGCGTAACAGACAGCGGCATAGGTATACCGAAGAATTTGGAGCCATTGGTTTTTGAAAGTCAATTCGGAGCTGGTAGAACAGGTTTAAATGGGGAAAAGTCAATTGGCCTTGGCTTGTCTATATGCAAGAACCTTATAAAGCTTTTGAACGGCACGATATGGTTTGAAAGTCGGGAAGGCGAGGGATCTACTTTTTATTTCAGTCTTCCTAAATCCTAGCGAGTGCAGTCGTAAACAATTCGTGCTCACGTAACCGGGTATCAAAAGGTTTAGTTTTACACTTGTTAAGAGGCTTCTGCAGGATGGTACTACAGGCGTATTGAACGCTTACTACAGTCGCAAGGAGTAAAAATCACGGACAATCGTATGTATACGTGTTCCAGGCGTAGTTGGAATTCTGTTCTCCGGATTCGAAGATAGAAGTAACCTTAGTTTGCGTCGGATAGCCTTTTTCATTATATGTATAATCGAAGATCAAACTCCAGTTTTCGAACTCTTGCAAATCGTTCCGCCAGCTACCGAGGTCGATCCGCGTCGGATTATTTTTGCTCATAGAGGCGATTAGAAGCCAGGGATTACTGTTGCTGTGCCAGCGAAAAGTATGCTGAAGGAACTTAAACATGGGCTGTAATGCGGTGTATGGAGAAGGCTTGTCATCGTAAGTAACTTTTGCCCGATAAACCACGTCGTTGCCAATGCCTTCGTCTGAGATCTGCCTCATACTGTTCATATTTCCCTTTTCATCATAAAAGAAAAGAATATCTGGCCCTGTTGCGATAACCGCAGCAAGTTGTTTTTCGGTATTGTAAGCAAAGAGAAACTCATCAAAAATTGGAATAATATGCCCGTCGCTTCCCTGAAAACTAGTTTCCTGCCGCGTGGGTCTCCATTCGAGTATGTCGTCTCCGGCAAAAACATTAACAAGGGTTCGCACGTCATTGTAGTCCACAATTGCGCGAGCAGTTTCTACAGTGATCCATTTTAATTCTTGCCCTAAGTTATTAATCTTCGATACCGCTTTAAGGTTTGTTTTGTCATCGTATTTATAAACAATTTTACCAGTAATTCCCAAGTAGCCTCCAAAGTTCTCGCTGGCCAGAACACAAGATGCATTTGCCGATGGCGGAATGGGCGCAGGGTCCGACTCATTATCTTTGCTACAACCAAATGGCAACATCAGGATAGTAAATATCAAGCATCGCAACCTGTTATTAAACAAAATGTTTTCCATAAGCTTCCAACAAGGTTAGTCAATCGATGCTATCGTAGCTTGACGGGCAACCAATTTCCACACTCCCTTGCGTTTCAACCAGATATTTGTAAAACGCCGTACAACGTGCCTGCCTTTGTTATCCGTAACTCCTTGCGGCTTCATTTCCTCCCGGCCCATCACAATAGCAGTATTGCCCAGGATAGAAATTTTTTCAACGGTTCGGTCAAACGTCTCGTAGTCTATTTTACCTGTTTGTAATAATTCTACGACTTGTTGTTTTGTCACCACGATGTTTGCCGGATTGTTAACGATAAGTTCCGGTGCCCAAAGCTCATTGAAGAGTAGCAGCGTATCTTTTGTTAGTATGGCTCGCACTTCTTTTTGCTCCAGATCCATTATACGTTGTACGTTCGTGTCCTGCGCCCGGCTAATCATGGACATAGATACAAGAAAAAATAGGAATGTGACTTTTTCAATACGTGGCATAGTACAAAGAAGGATTTTAATAAGGGTAAAGTTGGCGCTAAAAGGTGAAGGTGTTAGTGTAAAAAAACGACAACTTATGCTAAATTGAATTGTCGGTGTATGCTAGTACTTTCTTTCAAGATTAATTCTGAGGGAGTACTATTGGAGAATTGTTTAAAATCTTTTATCAAATGCTGCAGGTCGGTATAGCCACAATCTATGGCAATAGAAAACCAGCTCTTGCCTGCATTATTTTCTTTCATCTTGAAAGCCTTGTTAAATCGGAGTATTCGATTATACAGTTTGGGACTTACTCCAACTCGTTCCAGATATTTTCTTTCCAACTGACGAACAGAAAGGCATGCATGAGACGCAAGCGCTTCGATCGAGTGGATGTTTTCTATGTTTACGAGGTTGAGAACACGATCAATAGGTTCGGGTGGCTTTCGAACGTTCTTAATTTTCAATTTCAGGTATCGCTCCACTACATCTATCATCTCGGTATAACTCTTGGAATAAGCAAGTTGTTCGTTTACACGCTGTACCTCTGCCGGAATAACCAATTCGGCATCGATATAACGATTACCAAATTCGGTCATCGGAATACTCAATAGCCTGAACAATCCTCCGGGCTTAAAGACCACCTTCAACATCAAATATTCCTCTTCAAACCCAAGTTGATATGCAGACGTTTGTTGTGGTGATAAATAACTAAAGGCCCGTTTCTCTTGCTGCCCAGTCCTGCTGTTAATGCTGTCGACGCGCCCTTTAGGGTCAAATGTTAAACATTGCTCGGCGTGAGGAAAATAGAGCTTTACGGGTTTTACAGTTGAATTCCCGAACTTGAAATGAAGCAGATGGTACCACTGAACGTATTCTTGTACTTGAAAGGAAGGATAAAAGATTTTGTATATCATCTGCTTCTTTACATAAATGCGGAAAGATTATAAGGAGCACATTGCGCAAGATAACCATTGTGGGTGACAAAGCCACCGTTTTGACAGGCCACTAGCATAAGGGGCTGGCTCTTTGCGATCGAGCTTTGCGTTTTTTTTTCGTGGCATAGTCATTACTGAAAGGTTATTGAAGACGACAATTTCACCCGGTTTGTTACGGTATAGATATTCCGGTGATGTTGACCCCCCTTTAAAAGTATCTTTAACTGTGATGCTAATACCTGACAATTTTACTTAATTTTCTTAGACTTTCACCTTTCAGTTCTATTCGATGTGAAGTGTGAACGACCCTGTCGAGGATTGCATCTGCAATAGTGCTCTCTTGTAATACGTCCTACCATTCTGATACAGGCAGTTGACTTACTACGATAGTAGCATTTTCCATGTCTGTCTTCAATGATTTCCATCAGGTCAAGCGATTGTTGCTGCTTGCGGAATCATTTCCTGGACCATTTTTTTACATCGGAATTTGATGTGGGCTTATTCGGAAATTTCCAACACATGGAAATCGCTAATTCATTCGATGAATAATGCTAACCATTCCGGTTTGTCCGTCGTAAGAAGGCATTACAGTGGTTTGACCACCTTTACTTTTCTTTCCCCAACGGTACTGGTGTGTGAGGTACACCAGATTTGTGGATAGTATACCAATGCCTGCACCAACCAATACATCAGAAACCCAATGCCTGTTATTCATAACACGCATTGTCCCGACAGCGGTAGCTACCGTATAGGCGCCGATACTGTACCATATACTTTTATGACCATACTCTCTGGCCATAAAAGTTGCTGTGGCAAAAGCCTGTGCAGTGTGCCCCGAAGGAAAAGATGTTAACCTTTTAGTATCAGGTCTGGGTACTGCTGTTATTCGTTTCAAAGAAAATGTTAGCATCCCTACCATCATCTCAGACTTCATTAAAATGGCGGTACGATTAGCGAAATCATTTTTACCTTTTACACCAAGCCAATTTAGACCATACACAACCATAATAGGAGAATGTTGTAAGTAGTCATCAGCATGATGGCGGAAGTTGGGTATATGTCTATTTCTTTCTTTCTGAACTTCATAATTATCATCATTATCATCATCTAATGTGGATACTCCTGCTGCAATAAATAGTGCTGGTGCAATAAATGCCCGTCGAAATGCAACTGACTTTACTGAGGTGTTTTTAATAAAAAAATCCTTTTGAAAGGTAGGAGGATCACTTTTTAAATAACCGGTTTGCAAATTATACTGTGCGTTGAACTTTTGATTCCATGCATTAGCTACTATCAATGTGTTTTTGTTCATCTCCAGATCTGAATTGCGCGTCATTTCATTTAGCGCATAGCCGGAAAAAAGACGAGTGGTATCATTGAAGGGATCATTAAATAAGCCATCATACCGTTTGGTTTCTTCCACGGTAAATGCCCGAGCACCGTCAACAGCATTTTTGTTATCAATAGGTGGGGTAGATTCAAATACTACAACGTTTGCCCCTCGCAATGGCGTATCTGATTCCCGGTCGACAATTTCTCCTCTTACAGTCTCTGCGTTTGACTGGGCCTTTAGAGAAATTGTCACAAACATAGTTAAAGCCAGAACCAATAACAGTGGTTTGAAAAATAGAAGCATGACGATTTAGGGGTAAAATTGAGTTTGTTTTATGACAACTCAGTTGCTACTTACCCCTATTCCTACTTGCAACTGTATTTACGTCATCTGCGATTTAGTTTTATGCAAATGTGAAAATAAAATTGATTACAAAATTCCAGGACATTACAATGCAAATGGCAATAAGCTTTGCCAGATAGAAATTCCAATTCAATCGTTCATGCATTAGTTTCAAAATAATGTAACTCAATACTAGACCAACCAATGATACGCCAATAAACTTCATGTATTGAGATGTAATGTCGGGATCAACACTAGCAAAAGTCCACATTCTATTCACGGCAAAATTGCTACTCGCTGCTGCAAGGAACCCAATAGCGTTTGCTATGTACTTATTTAATTTTAATATTTCTTTGAACAAGAACGTAAGTCCGAAGTCAACTGCCAGGCCAGATGCGCCAACCAATCCAAACTTTAAAAATTTTATAATGATCTCAATTACGGGCTCGTTCATTGGTCGCAGTGCGTAAGTTCAATGGTGTCTTAAAGTTTCCCAAATAGCCCTTCATCCGAAACATAAATGCATAGCGCATTATTTCTCCGCCCCGTTCGATTTTAATTGTATCAATCGCTTCAATGCTATTAAAGTAGTACTTAAATATTTTATGTGGATCGCGATAGTAGTTACTTGGTGCGATGTAGTAATAATCCTTGCCTTTGATAAGGCTGCCACGAGATTCATTAATCCAGGCATACTTATGTATATCCGTTAAGCCGCCAATTAAAAACAAATCCCGGTTGGCAGGATAGGCAGCATAGAAATCTAAATGAGCTCCTGGGAACCATCGAAAAGAAATAACTCCGGAATTAGGAGGCATTGTTCCTCTCTTTTCTTCCTCATCAGCAATTTGTCTAAAACTGTTTCCGATCTCTCGCCAACCGTACATATCCTGGGTAAAATCGTTTTCACCCATCAGAACAGGATCGTTTTTGCCAAAATGAAACGGCGAATAGTTAATCAGATAAACAGCCAATGCTAAAACGACAATCAAAAAAAACGAGGGCAATAAAATTCTAATTGGCATCACCATTCTATTTGTGATCCCTATTTCTCTATACCTTGAAGACCAATATATAGCGGCAATCATTATTACTGGAAGAAATGAAGGACCTGTCCAGTGTGGGAGCGTACTTCTAAAGAACGAAAAACCAGTAAAGGTCAGCCACAGTGGCAATCCAATTAATACAAGTATCCATTTTAGGTGTGGGTCCATAAATGATTCTCTTTTGAAAAGAGCGATGCCCATAGGAATAAAAACAATAAAGTTCAAGGGATTTTGGTAAGCTATTTGACCAAGCAGTTCTCTTCCTAAATAATCGAGTCTGATTCCGAATGCTGGAGCTACCCGCTCTCCGTGAAACGAAAAAGTGATAAAGTCATTCTGAAAATTCCAAAGTACAATGGGTGATAAGATAATTAGAGAAATAAGGCCTGCTATGTACAGCGCGTAGTCCCTCAACCATTTCTTATTGTAAATAAAAATGAATAGCAAGGCACCCACCCAAATAAAGGCTCCGTGATACTTTGATAAAATCGCTAACCCAGCAAAAACACCAAACAAAATCATTTTCCAACGGACTTCGCGATCAATTTTATCAGCAGGCAGGGCATCCACCAATGCCATTAGGCTTAGAAGCCAGAAGAGTACCAGCGGGGCATCCGGTATAATTGCAAAACCACTGATGATAGAAAAATAGATAGAAGAGTTGTAAAGAATGGATGCATAAAGACCGGCACGCTCGTCACTGATCTTCCTGACGAGTACAAATATGAGCCATGTATTGAGAGCTGAGAAAACAATGGGGCCAAGGCGCATGAAGAAATCATCCTCCAACAAGCACTTAAAGTGAACAGTTCGATCACAAGCCCTACCATTGGAGGGTGATCGAAGTGGCTTAGATCCGGATACATGGCGTACGTCCAATAATACACTTCATCATTCCCTAATTCGAGTAGTGCTGCCAAAAGCAACCGAATTAAGGTTGAGATAACAATGATCCAAATAATATGATTATTCGCTATAAACTTAGCCACTGTTCTGTTTGCAAAGTGAGCCACCCTGATTGCGTTATAAGTATTGAGTTTGTTTTAAGACAACTCAATTGCTACTTACCCCTACTGTTACATGATTTTTCAATGGTTTTTAAATTTGTTACTCATTTAGAGATGTTTAGGTTTTGAGTCAGTCTTGTTTTATTAGAGCCATTTCTATTTTAACAACCGCAGATGAACAGAAACATCGACGCGTAGTATGGAATACGGACTATGGCTATAACAAAAAAAAACGTCACACGATTACAGTGTGACGTTGTTTGTCCAATCGTGGACGTAGATGATTTTTAATCATTGTATGAAAAGTAAATATGTAATGGTCTCGCTACTCGTGTTCGTCCTTGACGGACACCTGACTGACGGCGCCAACGACAGCTCCCGCTACGGAAACATATCCCGCCACTGTCAACACTACCGCGGGCAGGGCGACCGGAGCGGCGAGCACGGCGCCTCCCGCCGCAGCTAACACCAGCCCTACTGTACGCAGTACCCGGAAGAATTTTGGAGTGGGCGCCTTTGCGCGATCGATGACATTTAAACTTGTTTTCAACATACTGTAATTGGTTAAAATAAAAGATGATTTAAAATTTCAGACTGATCCAAATGGCTACAGAATCATTTCGAAGGATGATACCTTACCAACGCGGTCTTTCGCCGTTACCTGGATGACAGTGCCAGGCAAATTCGCGTTAGCCGCTGTGGCTATGTAGTTCCACTTCAAACCCTGAGGCACGGCGCTGCCAGCCTCGATCACCGCACCGTTAGCATCAAGGATCGTAACATCGATCTCGACCACCTTCATGGCCAGCTTTGGCGTGATGTTGATCTGGTCACCAATCCTGCCTTTGTAGTAAACCACGTATACACCAGCAATCTCAGGCATCGTCAGGTAATCGGTGATCGCAGCAACGTAGGCTGACTTCAACTTCTGTAGCTCAGCCATCTGCTGATACTCCAGCAAAGCATTCGGATTACCCATGGCACCACTGGCAAACACCGCGGCTTCGGTGAACTTTGCACGTATTTGCGTCTGACGTGCAGTAGGAGGCGCTACGATCTCATTGCGCTTTGAAAACACGGTCTTGTTATCGACCTGGCGGAAGACGATATCATCTCCCAACTTTCCACTGAAACCTCTTGTTGCAGCATTGTTTCTGATTTTTCCCATAACTTTAATAGTTTAAATTTTGAATAATTTGATTTTAACATTTACCACCTGCAGTGTGATGGTACAAAAGTAGATGAGCACTTCGCAGACTATCTGCGTAGTAAATAAATCATGTATTTAGGAACCTTTTTTTTTATAAGTTGCTGACCGACAAAGAGAAAAAATTCGTGATGTTCACCATGCATTTTGGGCTTCGGTCAAAATTGCCGTAAAACGGCATACCGGATTTTTCCGGTTTAAGTATGAATAAAAGTTGTTGTATCAATTTGTCTGTTTGAATATGCCAGTTGCAAAGAATCCGTTTATCCGCTACAAGATCATCAACGCGTGTCTCACCAGTAAGGCAAAGCCATATCCGACGAAGGAAGAACTGAAGGCTGCGCTTGCCAGGGAAGACATCCGTATCGGAAGCCGTTCTCTCGAAAATGATATTGAAGCGATGCGTTTCGACAACCGCTTAGGTTATCATGCACCCATAGCATTCTGTCGACGTAACCGAGGATACTATTACACCGATCCGGATTACACGATCGAGCGATTGCCACTTTCATCAGATGAGCTTGAAGCATTCGCCGTCGTTGTAGATTCCTTTAAACGCTTTCGCGGAGCTGAAGCGTTACACCCAGTCGACGGCGTTTTCGACAAGCTCGACAAACTTGTGATGCAACAACGTAAGCCTGCGAATGGTAAAGAAACGTATCCCGTAGTTGACTTCGAGAAAATGCCCTTCTCCAAAGGAGTTGAACATTTCGACACGTTACATCGTGCCATCAGGAAACGTCAGCCCATATTAATCGATTATAAAAAGTTCGACGAGAAGAAGCCGACACAATATCTTTTTCATCCTTATTTGCTAAAGGAATATCGGTTCCGTTGGTACGTGCTCGGCTACAGTGAAAAGCGGAAGAGTAAAGTGGTACTTGCACTCGATCGAATTGAGCATATCGCTTCTGTGCGCAATAAAGTTTTCCGTGAACAGAAAGTGAGCGAGATCAGCAATTACTTTGATCACACCATTGGCGTTACATTTAATCCAATAGGAGTGAAGGAAATCAAAGTATGGTTCTCGCCCTCGCAGGGCAATTACCTCAAGACACAACATCTCCATAACACCCAGCAGATCATCAGCGACGATGCCAGTGGTCTGGTCGCAACTTTTCAACTCGTTCCAAACTACGAGCTTGCACAAACCCTTCTTGCCTTAGGCCCTGAAGTAAAAGTACTGGAGCCCCGGTGGCTGCGGAACCAGATGAAAGATATGCTTGCCGCAACGCTTGAGCTATACGACAAATGATTCGCACCCATTGCCGTGACGTCATGGTGTTTCCACCTGACGCTTCGCTGAATGTTGACACTGACCACGAAACAACTGCTCCATGTCTTAACCAGGGCCGACGTCCCCAGAGCGCTATTAGTCTGCCAAGACAGTGCTTTGCGTGTGCCTTCGGCATTCCGTTCATAAACGATGCCTTCTATAAAACAAACAGGCCTCCTTTCATAGTAGCAATACCTTAGCAGAATGAAAAAACAATGAGCGCGTAAGCCTGAGGAATGAACGAATAATGAATAAACTATGAACGCCGAATAAGTAAAAAATGAACGCGCATCGCATGGCAGACTGATAGCAGAAGGAAGGCAGACTAATGGGAGAGGCCGGGGGGATAGACGAGGCATGGAGCGTACCTTTATGGCGTTCAACTTAAGCTCTACGACATTTTCCAATCTTTCAATTCAAAAGGAGTTGACTTCCATTGTACCATCGTCAGCCGAAATTAATCCAGAAACCAATATATTAATTATCTTTGGCCTCTCTAACCTACGACCGATGGCCTATTGTTACCGATTTCTACTCTTTTTCACCCTCTTTCCTTTACATCTCACCGCCCAGGACTGGAACCTGCTGGAAAAAAAAATTCCGACACCGTATTCTTCGACTGGCCAGCGTTTTGGTGAGGCGCTAGCCGTGGACAACGGTATAGCTATTGCAGGCGCGCCTTACAGCAACACTGAAGCCCTTTATGCCGGCAAAGCTGTTATTCTTGAGCAGGTCGGCGATACGTGGGTTCCGATCCATGAGCTTTATTCCGGGCTGAATTACGAAAGAATTTTCTTCGGAAATGCCGTTGATATCGAAGGGGAACTTGCAGTGGTCGGCGCACCCGGTGGTTACATGGGTTCGCACAATGAAGGACACGCAATCGTCTACAGAAAAGGTGATACCTGGGCTGCCCCAGAACAACTCGCGGTTCTGTCTCCCGACGACCTTTCAGCATTTTCTTTATTTGGTACATCAGTGGCCATCCATGGTGACGTTATTGCCATCGGAGCTCCCTATGCAAATGGCACCACCGGTTCCTCCGGTGCGGTGTACATATATCAGGTGGAAGGAGATAACGTCGTTTTCAAACAAAAGATCACTCACGCTAATTCCCTGGCCGGAGGAAATTTCGGCGATAAGATTGCGTTCAACAACACCAACATGTTCGTGAGCAATCCGAGTAGTGAGTATGCAGCGACCCCTAAGTCATTCGTGGCCGTCTACAGTCTGCCTGACTTTCAGCTAGTAGCCGATCTTACTTCGTCTTCTTCTGTTTATGTGAATTTTGGTGTGAGCCTGGCTGCGAGTAACGATGCCGTTGCGGTGGGGACATACTCCGAAGATAATGTCAACGGGTCTTCAGGGGCAGTATACGTATTCAATAAGAATTCAGGCTGGGTAACCAAGACGGAAGATGTGAAGTTTGTGCCTCTTGATGACACGAATGAAATTCCTTACTATGGACTTGATATAGCCTTGACAGGAGACCGTCTTGTTATCAATGGCGAGGTTGCAACCAAGGCCGAAACCATTCAAGCTAAATCAGCCACGTGGACTACTGATGTAACGCGGAGCTACATTTCTGCGCCTGCCAATGAAACGTTTCGCGGAGAAGTTGCCATCAATGGCGAACAAATACTATTAGGTAAATCATCTGTGGCAAAACCGGGGATTTCTTCCGGCGTGATCGGGGTTTATGAAGCCGATGGAGACGTCTGGGAGGCTGTATATGACATAAACAACATTGCATTATCGACCGAGCCAGACCGATTCGGTTGCGCTGTAGATATCGAGGGTAACTATGCGATCATAGGAGCCTACGCAAGTAAAGGTAATGGCTCCTATTCCGGGTATGCCTACGTCTATGAGCGCCAGGGTGCAAGCTGGAATCTTGTGGCAAGGTTGTCGCCTTCGGATGCTGGGTCGGACGAGTACTTCGGATATGCGGTTGCCATAAATGAAAACAGGGCTGTGGTCTCTGCATTTTCTGCCGACAATATTTCGTATGAGGCGTCGGGTAAGGTCTATGTATTTGAAAAACCAGCATCAGGGTGGGCAGAGATGACGGAAACTTCTGTGATCACCAGGCCGGTCGAGAAGCGAGGTTTCGGACACGCACTTGCGTTAAGTAATGATGAAGTTGTAGTAACCGCATACCGGAATTCAGGAACTGATGATATTGGTTACGCCTATCTTTTCAAGAAAGCTTCCGAAGATTGGAATCTTTCGGCAACATTGGAGCCTTCCCTTCGCGACGTAGCTACTGCAGACGGATTTGGTTATTCAGTCGCTTTTCACAATACCACCGTAGTGATAGGTGCACCATTCTCGCAAGGTCGGAATGGATCTGTTCTGCTATTTGAAAAACCTGCTGCGGGATGGTCTGACATGACAAATAGCGCTGTGCTCACCCCGGAGTCTGACTACAACACATTCACATACTTTGGATCTGACGTTGATATCACAGACGAGGCTGTTGTTGTCTCCGGGCCAAACGTGACACATGAGTCGAACAAAGGTGCAGCCTTTGTGTACCTTAAAGGTGCTGGATGGACATCACGCACGGAGGACGCTATCCTTTCGGTTAGCTCTGATATCGGCATTGAGCTCGCCCATGATGTTGCTATCGACGGTGATTATGTTGCCGTAACCGCCAGAGGTAATTCAGATGTTCTATTCTTCAGACGTAATGGTGATGAATTCAGCTTTGTTAGAAATGAGTTGACGGGTTTGACATCCGACATCTGGAGTGTGTCTATTGACAGTGACGATGCTGTGGTCGGTTTTGGAAATGAGCCTGCTTCGAATGGTGTGCTTGCCGGAGCCGCAGTATTCCTGCTAAAGAATCCAACCGTAACCGTTGTAAGCAGTCCATCTGAAGATAAAACATATGGTGTTGACGATGTTGTTACAATAGACGTCGAGTTCTCTCAAGACGTCGTTGTTAGCGGTAGTCCGACCCTTGCGCTAGCGCTTGATGATGAAACAACGGTGGATGCGACATACCTTTCGTCTACGGGTTCGACAATGAAGTTTCAATATACAGTTCAGGAAGGTCATGTGGCCGCTGACCTCAACTACTTTTCCTCTGCGTCACTGAGCGATGGTTCGATCACAAGTGCGATTAATGGAGTCGAAGCAGATGCAACTCTCCCGGAGCCACTATCATCGTTATCATTGGGAGCAACAAAGAATATTGTCATTAATGGGATTATCGACGGCGTTGATCCGAATGTTGAAGACGCATTTGTGCTGTATCCTAATCCAGCGAAGAGTCGCATTACGATTGAAGGCGAACAAATCATCGCCGTTACTATATTCGATTCCTGTGGCAGGAGCGTTCTGGAAAGAACGGAAGTTGAAGGTGACATGTCCGTAGAGGCGTTACCGGCGGGAGTATATTTTGTGACTGTGCAATCGCGTAGTAGATCGCAAGTGGTGAGGTTAGTGAAGTTGTAGGGGATTCGAGAGTTGCAGGTTGCAAGGTGGTGCGCTGCGCGGCGAGGGCGCCCCATAATCGATGATTTTGACTCCACTCAACCATCCAAGACGAACACAACCGAACATTCCAAAAGGAGCTTGCATACGATGTAACATCTCATTACCCTTCAACCCAGCCAGGCCGTTTTGCAACAACTGCTACAACAATGGAGTGAATGGGAAAACGATTATTACCAGGAACAGTTCTGCCACAAATGCGGCAAAGACAGAATGGGCATTAGTAAGGCATTTCCCGAATGCTCGGCTTGCTATAAGGAAAAATTTTCGAGGAGTAACTAATATCCAACTGAATCGTTGCTATGGACTGGCGGATCGGGGAGATTTCAAAAGTAAAAATACTTGTTGATCATCATCATCGCACATCAACACTGAAACTGATAAGATGATCATCATTTGCAAGAATGTGAACAGCCCGTCTTCCACGTGACTTGAATTTATAATCAACGTAATACATTCCATCTTCCTTTCGCGCAACGGAAATGGGAACAATTTCTTTTTTGCTGCCATGTTCAATTTCCAACGTAGCTTTTTCAATCTTCACGCTTGAAGACCCTGTAAATCCAAATGATATAGAAGTATCAGGCGAGGTCACAAAATCAAATGTCCCAGGAACGATTTCCTGAACACCGTATCTGTAAATGCCTCTGTAAACTAAAGGGCGGCGGATAAAATCATCTAACGTTAGCTTACGAGGAAGGAGTAACCAGGCGGTATCTAACGGGTAATGATTACGTACAAATACTGCCGGTTCTGCGAGGAAGTATCCATCATCATAGTGCTTGTTAAAAGCATGTTCAGTTAGGTTATAAGATCCGCTCGACCATGTAGCATCAGCGAGATACCACTTGCCGTTCAGGCGAACCGTATTCCATTGATGATTGGCGATGGCCGGGCCACGAAGGTTTGACACTACATTTCTTCCATAGCCGTCAATAATCTCACATTCAAGGCCGGCATAGTCTGACAACTCTTTTACTAAATAGGCATAACCTGTGCAAACTGTCTTTTTGTGATGAATGAGATTTTTGAAAACCGTAACGCGTATCTTCTGATTCCATGCCTTTAATTCTTCTTGTCCTTTCAGCTTCTTACGTTGTACTTGGTTCTTCTGGTAGGTAGCATAGTCATAGCGAATATTCTGACTTACCCATGTATAGATCACCCGAAACTTTTCAACATCAGTATTAAGATCGCGGGTGAGTTTCTCAGATAACAGTTCACGATCAAGCAATGAGTGATCGGCGTATGCTGCTGCGACACTGTCAGCACGTTGAAAGTTGATTGTGGCAAAGTCATTACGTTGTGCTGAAACCTGCGCAACGTAGGTCACGAAAATGACTAAAAGCAAGACCCTGCAGCTCACCGGTAAACGTTTAAAAAATCGATTTAATCTTGCTCCACAACCTGCTGGATGAAGACCCCTCTTCATGGTAGATATCGTTCGTTGCTACTTCCCCCATGATCGACACATCCAAATTTAAGCTGAGGCACATCTCTACCTTTGTATCCCTGGACGGAGGTATTACATACTCCTGGGTCTCATACCCGATAAAGCTAAAAACCAAAACGTCTCCTGCCTTCACGCGTGTAGGAAATTTAAACTTTCCTTCTGCATCGGTTACTGTGCCGTTGGTAGTACCCTTTTGCAAAACGTTTACCCCAGGCATAGCGTATTTGTCTATTGGGTCGATCACAATACCACGTACGACCTGTTCTTGCGGTTCAACAACCTTCTGGCGATGAGACTTCTTCGATTCCCTAACGACTTTACCACGCTCGTTAACGTTGGGCGCCTGT
This sequence comes from Ohtaekwangia sp., assembly GCA_035628875.1. Lineage (GTDB taxonomy): Bacteria > Bacteroidota > Bacteroidia > Cytophagales > Cyclobacteriaceae > Ohtaekwangia. The sequence goes on from DASPIZ010000164.1 coordinate 25,136, forward strand.
CCATAACTATGTTTCGCCGAGAGAACCAACAGTGCAGACACCACCGCAGCCTTTAGCAACGGAAAACCCGGTTTCACGTTCAGCTTCATTTGGGTATACGCCTTTAATTGCTGGGGCTGAAAACGTCCGCAGACATGAGCTGAATTACGTTTAAAGAAATTAACAATCTCATCATCCGTCATTTTTGTAAAATCAATAACCATTTTCTCGCAGGTGCTGCAATATCCGCCTTTGTCAGTAGGAGCAAGATGGTCCCATTTTTCTGAACACCGATTTGGAACAGAGAGTGTAAAGTTCTTTTGCATATTCGCTTTTTTCATAAGATGCCCGCGTTGAGACGATTCCACAAATCCGAATGATAATTTAATGATTATTTTTTAAACAAAAGACAGTATTCCGCCTTTTACCGCTGTCACGTTGATTCTGTACTGTAGTCCAATTGGGATACTTAACATTCCAAATGCCGACTTTTATGATCGAAAATAATATATCGGAGTTGTTATCCATCCTTTCAACTATTGTCCTTTGTCAATTATAAAGTCATTGCAGAATTGGTGAGAATACCCCATTGCTTATCAACATAAATTCCCAAACAACTCTGCGAATGGGTCGCGGCCAACTACGGTATAATAGAACAGTGCGCCAAGCCAGCCATGGAAGATGCCCATGACATAAACATTTCGCGCGCGTAAGTAGACATAACCATAAAATAATGCGAGCAAGAAGGTGCCGAACACGAGCCAGTAAAACGGATAGTGCAGAAATCCAAACAGTAGCGCTGTTGTTACAATGATTATCGCATCAGAGAGTTTGTTGCCGTGTAAATCCTTCAGGTTACCGGCAACCAGGGCGATAACAAGAAACTGCTGAATCGTGCCCCAGATTGGATAGATGATAAGGATCGGGATTACATGCCAGGTGAGGTTAATTGTGCCGAGATAAAATCCTAAACAAAAACAGATTACCACAGCAGTGAGTCCGAATGGTAAAACAATTTTGAGAACCTTTGTAAAATTGTCAGTGCGAAATCCCCGGTAATGTAAGATGCGAGGCAATTGCTTTTGTCTTCGAATCACATAAAAAACCCATCCTGTTATGGCCAGCAAAATAAAAGGCAGCTTCCAATTCAGCCAGTCCATAAAAATAAATTTTCCTGCTCCGGTAAGAAATACAGCCGCAATTTCATACTTGCGTCTTGTGTCAGATATCAATAAAGGTTCTCTCACTTCGAACGTTTAAATATTAAATTGTAGGAAGGGTAGATGTACAGATAGCGGCAAAAAATGAAAGTTAACGTTAGGGGAGTGCGCATCCTACAAAGATATACTTTAGCCGAGAATTATAAAGTAGCGGCACCAGTTGCTGAATGGTCAGAGGCACCTTCAACCCTTCCCCCTATTACCGTCATCCTGAATTGTGCTTGCCCCGGCAAAGCGCGCAATGAAGGATCCCCAAGGAGAGCAGTAGCAGTCTATCGTTATCGAAATCGCTTTCGCGTTAGTATCGTAGACTTCGAACGATGGCCAGAACTTTGATGTAAGTAGAATGTGAAGAAGCGCCATAACCGGGATCAGAAAACACTTATCGGTGTAGCTGTAGTGTAGCGTCGATGGTGGCCAGATGTGTTACGGATGTGATATAGATGGGCTCTCATCGTTGTATAGATGATCTTTCATTGTGTTACCATACCCACCAGATGATATCTCATGTAAGACCCATGTTGCTCCATTGTTCTTTCATGAATCTTTAGATTGGTCCTATGTAGCATGCATGGGTCGTTCATAAAAAACGGTTTCTATGAAACAAACGATTATGCTACACGGCAGCTACATGGTGCGTGTTGTGGTGGTGTCGATATTGTGCAGGCATAATGATTGGTTCGGCGTAAGGGCTAACGGTATAGTGCAAGACTCCTTTGCAGCATCTCCTTCATCTGGGTGCGAAGTGTATCGGGTTCCAGAATTTTTACTTCGGGTCCGAAAGCCAGCAGTGTTTGTATGAGCTCGTAGTTGGGAACAAGCTGAAGTGAGATAATAAGTCCTTGCTCATCGTCGGAGATGATCTGCTGGGTGGCATGCAGGTGTTGTGTTTTAATGTAATGACCCTGGCTGCGTGAAAACCAAAGTCGGATAGTGTTTATGGCTTCCTTGTTGATGGTGATGCCGATGGTGTGATAAAAATACTTTTGCATGTCAACACCTTTGTATTACTTAAACTTTCGGCGTCTGAGTTTTTGTACACTTTCAATCCGATCGAGGGCGAGGATGAGTTTGCCCTTTCGCTTTTCACTATAGCCCAGCAAGTACCATCTGAACTTGTATTCTTTTAACAAATAAGGATGGAAGATGTGGTCTGATGCTTTATCGTCGTCGAACTTTTTGTAGTGGATGCTAAGTGGTAATTGTTTGATGATGGCTTCGTATAAGGCATCAAAATGTTCAATGCGTTTTGAATAGGGTACAGTGTCAAAATCAACTGCGGGGTAATCGGCACGTTTCTTGATTTGTTAAGTTGCTGTACCACGACTTTGTCGAGCTTGTCGAACATGCCTTCGAGTTGTAATATTGATCAACACTGAAGGAGGCATACCACTCCCTACACAATTGTTCCGAAAGTGATTGATGCCCTTGGTGAGTTTATCCCGGACACTAATAATTATTAATTGTAAAATAAGTCTGTGGAGAAATTGCCTATGCGCTTTGGTTTCAAAATATTGTCAGCACTTCACGCGTATGTTCAAGCAACATGTAGGGATGACTCCGCAGGAATACAGAAGATCAGATAACTAAGTAATTCCACCAAATAATTCCGGCACAGACAACCGCGATAATACATACAACAAGCACTGCCCCTGCGGCAAGATCCTTTGCCTGAGCGATCAAGGGATCGTGATCTTTGGTGACACGGTCGGCTAACTTTTCAATTGCAGTGTTAAAAATTTCTGCAGCCCATACAATGCCAATAAGGATCAGAGTAATGAGCCAATCCGTTTTGTTAATTTCAAGAAGATAGTTAATGAGAGTCACTGCAAGACCTGCGATCGCGTGAATGAGCATGTTTGGTTCGAACCGAAAGGCGAGCCAGATTCCCCGAAAGGCATGTTTATAGCTGAGCAGGTGTCTTTTGATCATGACCTCGATATCCCTATATAAGTACGTTCTATTGGCTCACATGAGCAAGGTAAACCGAGAGAAAACACGCGAGAAAGATAAAGCTGTGCAGTGTGAATGGAAACAGCATGTTTTGTTGTGGACGCTCGGAATCAAAGGGATCGCAGGCGATAAGCCAAAACAAGAGATAAAGAACAATATCCCACACATCGAATCTTCCATTAGTGACATGAAGAAGTTGACAAAATTCCAGACCGATGGCAAACAGCACCGGCACAATGACAAGCGGTATTTTTTGCTCACCAATCTTCAAGTAAAATTGTTGCGAGAGCATTGTAACGCAGAAGATCCACAGACCTCCGGGCAATGAAAATACGATTGACTCCGGCAGCGCAATCATAGCAATGACATTGCTCCTCATTGCCGAGTACGTATCAAAGGAGATTATGAAGATCATCAACTCATTCACGACAGTCTTTTCCGAACGATAAAAAAGATATATGAACAGACTCAGGGATAGTGCGATTGCAATGCTAACGATTCTTCTCATAGACCAGAATTTTGAAATAGGAGAACAGTCCTGCGTTGAATTCCTGCAGGAGCTTAAATCGCTGAAGCCTTTGTAAACTGGATTGCATAAACTCGCATCTGAAATGGAATAATCGCGAGACGAGTCCGAATACTTTGTCGACATATTTTAATGCGTTGTTAGGTGTGAAATGATTTAGAACAAAAACTCTTCCATCGGGTTTTAGTACACGATAAACTTCCTCCAGTAATTTTTCAGGATTTTCGACAACCGCGATCACGTGCGAAAGAACAACGTAATCAAAAGCTTCATCACGAAATGAAAGCGTTTGACCGTCCATATGGAAGAGTTGGACACATGCCTTGCGCTTTTTGCCTGCTTCAGCAAGCATATTCCGGGAGGTGTCAACGCCCGTGATTTCATGTGCCTTGTAGTATTTCAGATTTGAGCCGTCGCCTATTCCGATTTCGAGCAACTGCCCATGCGGGTAACGGTTGATTTCATTAAACAACTTACGCTTCTGAGGTTTAAGAAAAATCTCAACGAGAGGATAGAAGCGTGAAAATCGATCGTAGAATCCTTCTGAAGTGTTCGCCATGGCATCGCTTGATTTTAGAAATCGGACCCTCCCGCGCCCTGGGTTTTTAGGATCCACATTGCAGCCTCGAAAGGAATTAAAATGTTCTTTCACTCTTAAGCAAAGGTATTTAAAAGAACTTTTAATTTCAAAGTTTTAAAAGTAAAAAACCCTTTATCTATTAGATGCCAGGTGATCAAAAAATATAGATGAACATCGTTTGCTGGAAGTGAGCGCGGCTGTTCATAAATAGTCGCTACGACAGCGTTACAGAAATTATTCAACTACTTGTATTACCGGCAATCCAGCGTAGGTCTTCGCCCCACACCAGTCTTTAAAATACACCTGGTAATTCCCAAGTTCAAGTAAACTTACGGGAACGGTGTGTTCGAACTCATTGCAATAATTACAGCTTTCAGCCACCGACACGGTATCGGTTCCACGCACATAAGCTATTTCCAATGTGCGCATGTACCGTCCTTTCACAATTAATCCACGATTAAGCTGCAAATCATCGCCCTTTGAAAACCTGAAATTTGCATCATTCGTTGTGGTGTTTACGCTATAAATTTCCTGATAAGGATTTACGAGAATCTGCACGTCTGTTGTATCATACTGTGAAGTTCCCTCGATGTGTACTATCATTGAAACAGTCCGCCTGTCATCACATTGTTTTTTGGCCAATGACATCGGTGTTTCCATCGCATACAACATCGTTAGTCCACCGCAATGCGGGTCTCCGGCGGGTTCAGGTTCTACCAACTTGTAATTAATAGGTGTGCCATCGAGCCATATTCGTATGTCGCTTAATTCATAGCCTGCCTCAGTAATACCATCAATGATATTCATTCCTTCGAGATCCAATGTGACGTAAGACGTATCACCCGGTGAAAATGGAACAGATCCCGGCGCACCACATGCCCTGGAATAATATGGGCCGCCAAGGAATTTTACAACGATGTCATAAACGGCCTCCTTGCCGTTGACTTGCACTTTAATACTCTTGCAATAATCGATCCCATCCTCCAATTTTCCATATCGACTGCAAATCGGAACGCGCACCTTCAACTCGGTACTTGTTGCCTCCTCAACAATTAGAATTCCATTGTCCGTGGAAAAATTACATCGCCTCTCTGGCACCGCAGTCTGATACACTTCCTGGAAAGTAACAATATTGTCTTCTTTTTTTGTGCTGAAGCCCGTGCCCGTAATGGTCATCACTTCACCCCAAAATGTATATTGTGATACGTCGCTAATGCTGAGGTCGGATTGAGGGCCTGGATTTACAATTGGCGGGGCACCCGCACTATCGTCGTCATCATCGCTATCCTGGCATGATAAGATCAGGCATGTACACATGATCAATAGATTACGTGTTCGCATAAGTCCAGTTATTTACAATCATAAGTGATGGCATATGAGGCAAGATCAGGGCCTATTTGAACTGCTACAGATACCGGCAATGAATTTTCTGCATCGTACTCGTATTCAAATACACGTGGTTCTCCCTCGATACTCATTGCAGTGGGGTTGTTCAAGCTGTAGTCCTCGTGAATGAATTGAAGCACTGGGGAAAGAGTATAAAAATTTGTTTTGGTATCATAAGACGAGAATGTTCTATGAACTGATTCATTGCCACTCTCAACAGCGGTGTACGCGCTACGATTACCCTGGGAATTGTAAGAATGCCGGAAACGGATTGAATCGCTGTTGTATTGATTTGGCGGCAGCACTTTTTCCTTAAGTCTCTTTTCATTATCGTATCTGTAAATGAAGTAGCCCAGCGGATTTGCTTCAAACGTGTCCTCGTCTGTGAAAGTGAATTCCTGTGAGGAAATGACAAGTCCTGAGTTGTTTGACACGTACTCGATATAAGCATACAGGAAATCTCCTTCTAAAACATCCATTCGGCTTAAGCTACCTTGAGCATTATAGGTTATTTTTGCTCTAGCGAACGCGCTACCTTCGGTGTTTTCATCAAAGAATTTAATTTCAGTTGGCTTGCCTTCTGAATTATACTCGACAACCCTCCGAAAACTTATCTCCAATGGATCAACATACGATGTGACCAGGCAACCTGGAGTGACACCAGTTGGTCCTGGGTTGCTATCATCACTACAGGAATAGAATAACACGCTTACTGCAGAAAGAATGAAGAATATTTTTCTCGATTTCATAATACGCCAAAGCTAGAAGTCAAATGGCACTTGATACTTTTCACCTTTCCTTCGGCTAAATTGATTTATCCTGTGGTTCCTTCGCAACGTCTAATTTATTCGGCAAAGCCTTACGATCAGTCACTACCGCCGAAGGATAAATTTGAGGCATCGCGTGCCCAGAAGCTGTCTATCATTGTGGACGGTGCACGAACAATAAGTATTGTTTTTGAAATGCGCCGTAGCACCATGAAAAACTCCAGGATTACTCTAAGGCTATTCATCGCAGCACTAACCATATGCATCCTCTGCCAGTGTGACGACGACGGCGAGAAAGGCCAACCATCTCCCCCGCCAGAAGTTGATTCAATCACTCCCAGTTGGGGTCCGATGACAACGGTCGTGACGGTCATTGGTAAAAATTTCGGCCCAAGCCCGGAAAATATCGAAGTTCGACTCAATGGGAAAGTTGCAGAGATCGTAAGCAGTACGGAGACCTCGATCGTTTTTACTGTGCCGAAGTCTGCTGGAAATGGACTGATAGAGGTTGTTGTAAATGGCATGAGCGCCGAGCATAAGCCGAAATTTCAATATACGTGGATGGTAAGCACCTGGGCCGGAAAGGGAGATGACGAAATCGTTGATGGGTTGAGAGAAAGTGCCGCATTTTCCAATCCCACGTGCATCGCAATTGATCGGCTAAATAATCTGTATGTTGGCGACTATCATGCAGTTCGAAAAATTTCACCGGAAGGAATGGTAACAACTCTTGCAGGATCGAGCGAGAAGGGGTATGTGGATGGCTTTGGTATGCAGGCGAGATTCAACAATGTAACCGGGCTGGCCGTAGACTCACTAGGCAACATTTACGTAGCAGATTCAGACAACAACCGAATCCGCAAGATTACACCGGATGGAGTCGTTAGCACAATTGCAGGGTCTGATCCAGGGTTGGAAAATGGTATTGGATCTGATGCAAAATTTCATGAGCCCTTGTCATTGGCCCTTGATAAGAAAGGCAACTTGTTTGTAGCGGATTCCTATAACCACCTTATCAGAAGGGTTTCCCTGGCTAACAATGAAGTGACCACTTTTGCCGGGAGCACAAATGGTTTTGCTGATGGCCCAGCTACCAGCGCAAAGTTTTCTGTTCCGTTCGGCTTGTGTATTGACAAGGCAGGTAACCTATATGTAGCGGATCTGTACAATTACCGTATCCGGAAAATTACACCAGACGGAACAGTATCTACCCATGCCGGCGGGGACCAGGGAGTTACCGACGGGCAGGGAACCAATGCTAAATTTCACACTCCGATCTCGATAGGAATCGATTCAAAGGAAAATATCTTTGTGATGGATTTGGCGACGGATAAATTGCGCATCGTCAGCCCTACTCGATATGTCAGTACCTTTGCAGGCGGTGATGAAGGCTATTTAGATGGTCAGGCGATGTCCGCTCGTTTTGCATCGCCTCACGGCGTGACAGTCGCAGATGATGGCTCGATTTACGTTGCCGACAAGGACAATTTGCGCATTAGAGTGATTCGTTAATCGCCCGAAAAAATTACTTTTAGACCACAGCTCCTTAATAAAATCATCGGGCAATAATCGTTTCTAACCTGATTCCTATACCATCATAGGATTGAGTAAATTGCATGTAGCAATGCGACAGCAATTCTACCAAGTTTCTTTCAAAAGCTGCATGATCGGTTTTAGATGCATGTTTTTCCTGTTGTTATCAAAAGTGTCAGCTGTTTTTGGACAACAATTCCTCGTTGAACGCTTAACCTCGCAGGACGGCTTGTTAACTGACAAAACTGAATGCTTGTACCAGGATCATATGGGATTCTTATGGATCGGCAGCGAGGCTGGTATCTCGCGTTATGATGGTTATGCTTTCGAGTCTTTTGTGTTTACGGAAAGCAGCACAATCGGCGCCATCGTCAGCATCCTGGAAGATCGGTCCGGCACGCTTTGGGCAGCTGGCGAAAATGGTCTTTTCTATTGGGATGAAAAAGAATTTCGTCAGTCGCCATTCTTTAACCCCGCCGGTGTAAATGATTTGTATCTTGATGACACCGGAAACCTTTGGGTATGCAGCAAAGCTGGCCTTTTTCGGGTACTGGCCACACAGCTAAAAGACTTTTCCAACAATCACTCGCCTTTTCCTATATCGGCGTATAGTCATATCGTTGAAAACATCTACACCGCGGCGTATGCTGAAGATGGTTACCTCTATTTTGGCAGCGAACTAGGACTGGAACGGTTGAAAGACAACGTCCGTGAGACGGTCTGGCTCCAGGAGGACCGATACAGGGTGACAGGCATACTCCCATTTGGCTCGAACGGGGTTCTGTGGACGCGGCATGCCAATGTTCCTCTCTTCAAAACACCACAGGGGATTCAAGCATATCCAAATGTTAATATCATTTCAAAAGCAATCCCATTCAAAAACGGAGTGTTGGCGCTTTCTCCCCTTGGTATCGAGCAATATGAAATTAAGGGCGCTGCACGCCAAATATTAAAGTTTGATCTCATCTACGCAACGGACATTATCATTGACCGTGAGCAAAACATCTGGATTTCATCCTGGGAAGGTGTGATAAAATGCAGATCTACTCCATTCGTTCAGCATCAACCGCTCGATGTGGAAATTGTCGACGCGTACAGCATGATTGAGACGGCTTCCGGTGAACTGTTGATAGGCAGCAACCATGGAATGCTCTTCCGAAAGTTGGAAAGTTCGTTTCAACTTGTCTTTCCCAAAGGAAAGATTGTCCGAAGCGCCGAATTGTTTGATTTATTCGAAGACGAACGAAAGCGACTATGGATCGCAACGGGTTACCAGGGAATTGCCGTCATCAACGGAAATGCTATACATAACATTACGACGACGAATGGCTTGTCGAACAATTCGGTTCTTTTCCTCGCACCAGATAACGACGAAAAGTTATGGGCCGGAACAGAGAACGGCGCGAACCGCTTCGACCTGAATAGTGACTCGTTCCACTCCGATCAATTCTCCTTCGCCGACGCAAATCAGGCTTGCCACCTTTATGGATTGATGCAACAAAGTGAAACAATCTGGTTTTACGGGAAAAAGGGAATTTTTAAACTCAAAGACAACTTGCTTTATAAGGATTCAATTACTGGTCTTGGTAGAAATGATTTTGAGATCAGAAAAATTGTTGCTGATCGAAAGGGATCTTACTGGGTCGCGACCCAGGGGCTCGGTTTATTACAGTGCAGAATATCTGAGAAGGGCCTTCAGCTAGTTAAATCCTGGACGACCTCTGCGGGACTCAGATCTGACATTCTCCTTGATGTGATCTGTGATAAAAACAATCAAATCTGGATCAGCGAATATCACGGGATTTCAGTGTTGAAGATAAATGAGACTCCCTATAAGATCGTTGGCTACGACCGCCGGGATGGAACTTCGAACAAGCCGTATAATGATCAAAAGTTCTTTCAGGCTTCAGACGAGACGATTTGGGTATACAATACGACAGGCATTTATTCCTTTCATCCAGATAGCATTCATACCAATGCAACTCCACCATTGCTCACCATCAAGAATGTCCGCTTTATCAACGACAACAATGTTTTAGTGAATGACATAAATCGCAGTGGAGAGGTTCCTGCTCTCTCTTATGACGAAAACAATTTAGAGATAGACTATGTGGGAGTCAGCCTTACCGATCCTGGCAAAAACTTTTATCGATATAAATTGATGGGGTTTGACGACGAATGGAAGACCACTAAGGCTTTACAGGTGAGTTACGACAAGTTGCAACCGGGAAGCTACACGTTCGTTTTGAACGCAGCCAATAATTCGGGGACCTGGTCACAGTCTGATTCGTCTTTCTCATTTTCTATCCAATCACCATTCTGGCTGCGGGAATGGTTTCTCATCTGCGCCGCATGTGCCACCATTGGAGTCTCTGTGATTATTGTCCGAGTTCGTGAACGGCGGATTAAGAACCGCGAGGCGGAGAAACGGAGAATCACGTTGCTTATGGCCGAACTGGAGAACAAAGCACTCCGCGCACAAATGAATCCACATTTTATCTTTAATAGCCTTAATGCAATTCAGGAGTGTATTGTGACAGAACGCAACGATGTAGCGTACACCTATCTTAGTAAATTTTCACGTTTGTTAAGGATGATACTGAAGTATTCGGAGATGAATTTTGTGCCTTTGAACGTTGAGGTCACGCTGATCAACTTGTATCTTGAATTAGAGTCGTTGCGCTTCAACAATTCATTTAACTTTTCAGTAGAGATTTTAGGTGATCTTGATGTTGATGATGTAATGTTTCCAACCATGCTTACGCAGCCTTTCATTGAGAATGCTATTTGGCATGGGCTGCTCCACAAAGATGGCAAAAAAACATTGACAGTAATTTTTTCCAAGGACAATGAACGCCTTCGCTGTACCATAGAGGACAATGGTATTGGACGAGTCGAGGCGGAAAGTATAAAGAGGAAGCAGCTCAGATACGAGAGCGATGAGCCGAGGGGGATAAGCCTCATCCATCGACGTGCGAAATTGCTGCAATCGCTTGATGTCCTTGTCACAATTGCAATATCAGATGTAAGGGTGAACAACAGTGAAGTGTGTGGAACTAAGGTTTTAATTGAAACGCCGCTAGATTTAGATGATACGAGCATTCATTCTTGATGACGAGGAACGGGCATGTAATATGCTTGAGATCCTTATTAGGAAATACGTTCCGGAGATAACTGAATTAAAAAGCTGTAATTCCGTTAGCGCCGCCCTGCCAGCTTTGAAGCAATTCAAACCATCGTTGCTTTTTCTGGATATAAAGATGCCACATCTTAGTGGCTTTGATTTTCTAAATCATCTGCAACAATGGGACTTCGATGTGATTTTTACTACTGCCTTTGATCAGTATGCGATTAATGCCATACGTTTCAGTGCACTTGATTATCTGTTAAAGCCTATTGACGTGACCGAACTCCGACACGCGGTAAGAAGACATCTGTTGCGCCGGGAAAACGTTGGCAAAAACCGGAATGCGCTTGTTCATAATCTTTTGCAAAATGCAAAGTCGGGTGAGGATAGCGAACATAAGTTGGCGCTCACTACCAATGATGGTACGTACTTTTTGTTGACAAACGAGATCATGAGGTGCGAAGCCGACAGAAATTATACGTGGTTCTATTTGGTAAATAGGAAGCCGATGATCGTATCGCGTACTTTGAAAGAGTTTGATGAAATTTTAACTCCACATGGATTTATCCGATCGCACAAGTCGCATCTCGTGAATAAGTCATTCATAATAAAGCTTACCAGCGACGGAACTTTGTGTTTGACCGATGGCACCAAAGTAAGTGTTTCCAGGCGGCGTAAAGAGGCTTTACTGCGTTCAATGATACTGACAGGGTTACAACTCCCAGACGGCTAACCTCAGATGATATGAGTTGAAGCAGGAGCTATCCGATCATTGTCCACGCCTCCAATCATGCCGGATTCCCTGGCTTTCGGCCAGTGAATCTCTTTCGAATCGTTCAATAAAAAAATCCGCTTGTTGAACGATTACATTCTTCCAGTCAACATCCAGGGAGTCAGCAAGGAGATTGGGGTTGAAGTTTTGACATCCGAACGAAACTTCGGATTTGGAGACATTAAGGTAAATTGTTCTTGCAGGTGAATTCGCCACAGCAGAACTCGCAATTCTTCAGAATTTTGATGTTTGAGCTCATGTGTCTACCTGTGTCTGACGAGTCAGCATGTGCTCTAAGCTACCGGTGACCCTTAATTTTTGTTGCCCGTATAGTGCCCGGAAATTCAAGCAACAAAAAAGGACCGAATAACCCGAAGAATCACAAAAGCAATCCTTCTTGTTATTTCTTAACGCATTGACTATTAATCTGTTATTGTGATTTTGTTCGGGATGTTTGGGGACATCATTTTCCGATACAGAAAGTGAGTTGTGGGTTTTTGGTATCAGGAACGGTGTTTCTGGAAGTTCGAGGTACAAGAAAGGTCCAGAAAAATTTTTTCAACTTTTTACATTTTATCTGTAAAAAGGAAGGTGGTGAGTTCTCCAATCATCTCGCTTTCCGGTGATTTTCCTCCTCTTGTTCGCGATCCTTGTAAAGTTCCAAGTTCGCCAATCAAACGCAGTTATCGACTACTCTAAAATAACCGGTTTTTACGGTTGGCGGGAAATGAGTACTTGTTTCCAGGATACGACTAAATTTGATGTCAAATATTTCTTGATGGACAAGCCTATTTTAAATTCTACACTTTACAAGTGGACTCGGTATTGGATCGCGCAGGGAGGAATTAAGGTGATCTACGATAGCGATGATTTTCCAATATATTCGTCACAACAATACGGTAAATACGGTGCAAAGATGGGAGCACCGCTTGTGAGTTTGGAGCGTAGCCGATGCTTGATCTTATTAGGCGAACCCGGGACAGGAAAATCAACGGAGTTGTCTTTGGCAAACGGACCTGAAGGTTATACCGTGAAATACAATCTGAGCCATCATTCTACCGAACGCGAATTGATAGACGCAATCGAATCACTTCAAAATTTCAAAGATTGGAAACTGAGTGATCAAAAACTCTTCCTTTACCTTGATGGATTTGATGAAGCATTGCTTCATGTCCGTACGATCAACCACGCACTGACACGATGGTTCGCAATTAATTCGGGAGTATTTAGGATAAAGGAAGGAATATTTAATGTCAGGATTGCTTGTCGATCATCGGCGTGGTCTTCCGACGTAACACAAAGTCTGAAGGAAATCTTTGGTGATGATCATGTGCAAGAAGTTGAACTTGGGCCTCTTTCGGAGGTTGAGGTCAGGATAGCTGCGGAAGCGAGTGATTTAGATCCAACAAAATTTATTGAAAGCTTGAAACGCGCAGGTTTGGTCAAACTTGCTCTTGAACCCGTTACGTTAAAATTTTTACTTTCCGCATTTACCACTGGCGAACTCACCGACGCAGGAGCAAACAAATACAAATTGTACGCCCAGGGATGTCTTGCCCTATGTTCAGAGACAAACAAAAGTTATTTCGGCGTTAAAAAGCTAACGAGGAAGGAACGCATGGTACTGGCTTCCCGAATCGCCTTGTATTGCATGATTAGTAACAAAAATACGATAGTCGGCAGCGATGAGCGAATTGCCTTGCAGGAAACAGAATTCACAGCTGATGATCTTGTGGGTGATAATTTTCGATTTGGAGACTTAGAACAGTGCCCAAGGGTTGAGGATTTTAAAGAGGTGCTAGACTGTGCATTATTTGCACGGGATGGTGACTCCAGATTCAAATTCAAACACAAAACTTACGCGGAATTCCTGGCAGGGTGGCATTTAAATTCGCTCATTACTCCTGTCAAAACACTTCACCAAATTCTGACTTCGCCATTTCACAACCAAATTATCTTTCCCCAGCTGCGTGAAGTAAGTGGCTGGATACTAGCGGAAAATGATCAGTTTTCCGCATCGATTGCTTACGCTGAGCCGCTATATCTGATCTCTACACCAAAGGAGTTCTCACCGGAGGAAAGGGAAATCATTGTTAAGGAGCTGATAAGAAAAGCAGAGAGATATGAGCTGATGGATGGTACAGACTCGCGTAAGTTCTATAGGAAGCTGTCTCATTCGGGATTGTCAAGATTTATAGGCCCGTTAATTCGCTCCCGAAAGGTGAACAATGTCGTAAAGCGGATTGCTGTAAATATCACTGGGGCATGTCGACTTAATGACCTAACGAATGACCTTCTGCAAATATTGGCCGATGGCGTCGAGCCGACCTTCATAAGAAGGGAAGTTGTTAACGCAATCACGGAAATAGGTGAGGGGATCTCAATGAAACAGCTGATACCGTATGCGCTTGAACCACAGCCATTGGACTATGATGATGAAATAAAGGGTTCGGTATTGAGTGATTTATACCTAAAGCTGATAACCACTAGTCAGATGTTGAATGCACTGACGCCGGTAAAAAGACGGAATCTTTATGGCGCTTATAAGGGATTTCGGGATCAGGTTGGCGATACCATTCCTGACGAGGATTTAACCGTTGTAATAAATTATTTGTTGGCTCGTGACGACGAGATCGTCTCTGGGCATCTTGGAGACTTCGAAAACTTGGTTAATTCAATTGTTTTTAGAAGCTGGAAAAAGATTGCAGACCCTACGCTACTGGATTCGTTTTCCCGGTTGATCGTCAAATTTATGGTTGAATACATTCCGTTTCAAATACCGGAGTTAGAGGCCGAGAGAAGAGCTGTGGTTGAAACCATCTTCCGAAAATATAGAGCCGCGCTTGAGCCTTATCAATTCACGAGGCGAGGATCCCCCGCTAACAACTCATTGCTCTCATTGCAGGACTGGGATTGGTTAGTAGAATTGTTCAAGAGAGAAGCTACCCCAAATATTAAAGTGTATTTAGGTGAAATGATATTTTACCTTTTTACATTGGATGATTCAACACATGTTCTTGAATTCTTGGAGTTAGCCTATCCATACGAACCACTTTGGCAACGCCTGCCTCATTGGTTGCAGCCTGTCGATCTTGACTCGGAGGAAGCAATGAAACAAAAGAAATATCGAAAAGGCGTAGTGAGTAAATCCGCGGAGAACGTCACTTCAACCGAAAAAATTGATGGAATTGAAATTGTAAATACAAGGGTTGTTGCACGCCTTACTAGAATACGCGAAGGGGCAAAGGACGAATGGTGGAAGCTTATTTTCGATCTAAACTTTAATCAGGAAGGAATAAGCCAAAGCAATGGCGATTTTGTTTTTGATATTCGTAAACTACCTGGTTGGGTACTTCTAACTGATGAAAACAGGAGAGAAGTGATAAATGCGTCTGCTGAGTTTTTGAATACTCATGTTCCGAATGTCGATTGGATTTTCACCAACCAATTCTACAGACCGGAACTTGCGGGGTATAAGGCGTTGGTTTTGTGGATGAGTATTGATCAGGAGCGGTTAAATGATTTCACTGTCGAATTCTGGGAGAATTGGGTGCCAGTGATTGTGTGGTGTACTTTTAATACTTTAAATGAATTGCCTGAAGATCAGGGTCGATTGCTGGTATTATGCCACGCCAAAAGTTCTGACGAATTCATTCGGTTCATGGAGAAATATATCACGCATCAACTTAAAGCTGACAAAGAATTATACGACCTTCACAAATTAAAACCTGTAATTGAAAACTTGGCGGGGATGCTAATAACGTTACTTGGAACCAAAGAGTGTTCCCTTGAGAATCAGCAATACATCATCGAAGTACTTTTGGAGGAAAACGTACTCGCAGGCCACGACTTTATTAGAAACAAAATGTTGGGCGTCTTTAAGGACGATGACAGAACACCACTGGCATTATTCTGTGCTTCACGCCTATTATTAAATTTTAATTCGCAGGAGTGGCCAGAGTTCTGGAATCTCATTCGAAAGAATAGTGAAGCAGGGAAGGCAGTGTTTCGTGCGGCCACCGATAAGCTTGGCTTTCATCGTTCGAACAAACTTGAATTGATCACTCCCGCACAACGAGCCCAATTACTCGTGTGGCTTTTCAAGAATTTTCCATTAGCGGAAGAGGATAATGATGATGCAAATTTAACCACAACTGACAACCTAGTTGAATTCAGGTCACAGGTCTTAAGGAGTCTTATTGAAAGTGGAACGCCTGAGGGCGTCCAGGCAATGAAGGATGCTCAGGAAATGTTTCCCGAATCGTCTGATATGAAATGGTGGCTGGTGAAAGCAAAAGAAGCAGTGCACAGGAATTCGTGGCACGCTGTTCCGGTGCTTCAACTTCGTCAAGTCCTCAAGGACGCACAAAAGCGATTCGTTCGTAACGAAGACGATTTAATGCAGACTGTGCTCGAGTCACTTGAAAGATTTCAAAAGAAGCTGAAAGGGAATAATCCTTTAAGTCCTTTTCTGTGGGACCAAAGGGCTACTGATAGCGTCGGCAAAAAGAGGCACTATCATAAAGACGAGAATTTTCTATCTGACTTGATCAAAATGCATCTGGACTATGACTTAGTGCAACGCAGGATGATTGTTAATAGAGAAGTGGAAATAAAAAAAGCAGTAGTAAAAGGAGAAGGGGAGCGAACAGATCTTCTCGTTGAAGCTTTCCAAGACGTCACCAATGAGAAGGTCAGTCTGGTAATCGAAGTTAAGGGCTGTTGGCACCCGGACCTTGAGACGTCAATGGAAACACAATTGAAAACCCGATACTTGAATAAACACAAGTCAAATCGTGGCCTGTATGTCATTGGGTGGTATTACGGACCCGATTTTCCAGCGCCCAGGAAAATAAATTCTAAGGCGTCTTTCAAAAAGAAATTTGAATTACAGGCAGCAGACCTTTCCAATGAGATTGTGAAAATCCAATCTGTTGTGCTTGATTGTAGTCTTTAAATGAAGTTGATATTTAAAACTGAATGGGTGTGTTATGTCATATTTCAACGGCTGTACATGGTAAACAAACAGTCCGCCTCAGAATTGAGACGATTTTCAAACAACATATTTATCCAAATCGCTTATAGCCGTTTGTTTTGTTTAAACATCTTTTTTAAATTGTAGCACGGTTCCTTGACCCACCTGATCCAATTCGATCTTAGCCCACATGGAATCTATTTAAAGCACGAGTAAAATAGCCAAGCGCTCCTACGGTCCTTGTGAAGCTTACGCACCGCACTTAAATGATATGCTTTAATTTCACTGCCATAGAAAATTTAATAGATGCAACGGCAATTAGCTTGAGGGAAAGTAACCTATTGTGAAACGACGATGACCAAACAACATAATTTAGGTATTTTACGGAATTTATAGTTCACAGATGGCAGCGGATAAACTTACACTATCACAACTAGAACAATACCTATCGAAAGCAGCCTGGATTCTGAAAGGCCCTGTTGATGCTTCTGATTTTAAAGCTTATATATTTCCACTTTTATTTTTCAAAAGAATTTCAGATGTCTACGATGAAGAATATAAGCTGGCTTATGAGGAGTCGGAAGGGGATGAGGAGTACGCATCTTTACCGGAGTTTCATCGATTTGTAATTCCAAAAAAATGTCATTGGAATGATGTTCGTGAAAAGACATTGAATGTTGGGCAAGCATTGGAAAAAGCTTTTCGAGGAATTGAAAAAGCAAATCAGCAGTTCCTATACGGAATATTTGGTGACGCACAATGGAGTAACAAAAACAAACTATCTGACAGACTGCTTGTCGATCTAATCGAACATTTTTCACAGTATAACCTGGCTAATTCAAAAGTCAATCCTGACATTCTGGGGCAAGCATATGAGTACTTGATCAAGCACTTTGCTGACCTTACCAATAACAAAGCAGGAGAATTTTACACTCCACGTTCAGTTGTCCATTTAATGGGATTGATCATTGACCCCCACGAAGGAGAAAGTGTTTACGATCCGGCTTGTGGAACAGGTGGTATGCTCATCGAGTGCATTGAGCATCTTCGACATGGCAAAGAAGATTTCCGGACGTTGAAATTGTATGGACAGGAAAAAAATCTAACCTCGTCTTCTATTGCCCGAATGAATATGTTTCTGCATGGTGTGGAAGATTTTCAAATAGCGCGGCAAGACACCTTGCGAAATCCTGCATTCTTTGAAGGTGATGAACTGAAGACTTTTGATTGTGTCATTGCAAATCCTCCATTCTCCTTAAAAGAGTGGGGTGCAGAGAATTGGGTGAATGATCCTTACGGAAGAAATATTGCAGGTGTTCCGCCGAGCGGAAACGGAGACATGGCATGGGTACAACACATGATAAAATCCATGAAGCCTAAATCCGGAAGGATGGCAGTCGTGCTACCGCATGGTGCGTTGTTTCGAAAAGGTGCTGAGGGCAGAATTAGACAAGTGCTAATAGAGAATGATCTTCTCGAAGCCGTCATTGGGCTTGGGCCAAGCATTTTTTACGGAACGCAGTTGGCAGCATGTATTCTGGTGTTCCGGCAACAAAAACCAAAGGCACATAAGAAGAAAGTGATATTCATAGATGCGTCAAATGAAATCCGTGTTGGACGAGCGCAGAACTTTCTGGAAAAAGATCATGTGGAGAAGATTTTCAACTGGTCTAAAGATTACAAAGATGTAACAGGCTTTGTTAGAGTAGCGAACTTTGAAGTGATCCAAGAAAATGACTTCAATCTTAACATTCCTTTATATGTCGAGAAAGTGATCGAGGACAACCTTCTAACGGTTGATGAGGCGCTGGTTGAACTTAAAGAGGCTTGGAGGAAGAGCTTAGAAGCTGAAGAAAAATTTAAAAGGATTCTACAAGATTTTATAAAATGACGATCAATCGCGAACTCTGGCTAAAAGAAAGTTTTACAGCTAAAAGTAAAACACCAAATTGGCCATGCCCAATTTGTCACAATGGAATTATCCAAAAAGATGGCGAATCAACTAAGCAGTTGTACTCTAAGGAAACGGAAAAGGGTGACAGGAATTTGATGTATAGCTCTGATGCAATTGCTGAGTTCCGATTTCATGGATATTTAAAATGCTCCAATTGTTTGGAGCGAGTAGTCATCGCTGGCAAGGGCAATGTTCAAGACTCGCAAGGCAATGTCACTCGCGCAGGGTTTAAAGGCGATCGGTACTCAGTGTTTTACCCAAAATACTTTGAGCCTCACTTAAGTATTTTTACAATTACAGAAAACATACCACTTTCAGTTGCTAGCGAGTTGAATGCGGCTTTTTCAACTTTCTGGATTGATAATGGAGCATGTGGTAATAAAATTCGGACAGCTATTGAGGAGCTATTGACTGATCAAAAAGTCAAGAGAACGTATTTGAACAAAAAGAAAAAAAGACGTTCAAGCTATTCCCTGCACGAACGAATCGAAAAATTTGGGGCCACACATCCAGACACTGCAAACCATCTATTGGCAATCAAGTGGATCGGCAATTCTGGAACTCA